>UQCD01000030.1 GCA_900539455.1 uncultured Eubacteriales bacterium | reverse complement strand
CAAAAGTGTCCGAGGGCAGAAAGCGGCTGTCCGATGAAGTCCAGCTTGCCAATGACGCAAAACAATGGGTGGAAGCCATTCAGGAATATGCCAACATCACAGAGTTGGACGCAGCCACCCTCAACCGCTTAATCAAAGAAATCGTCGTGCATGAGCGCATTGACGAAGATAAAACAAGACACATTTCTATCGAAATTCATTTTAATCTCAAACCCATCCCGGAGGTGGAACAGGTCACTGCCTGACCTGTCCCGCCGGGACGGTTCTCTTAAAAACACCATATAGATTTTTTGTACGCCGCCGCCCGCCATCGAGCAGAGTTTTACACCTAATTGGGGATAAAACAGATTATGACCGAGTAGATGGTTCAGGCTTTTTTAAGTGTATTTATACTGAAAAGATATTGTAATTATCTATTTTCGTAATTTGAAATAGTAGAACCTAATTCTCATAGATTATGGTATAATCTACAAAATATTAGTTTTCAATTATAAAAAGAATGGAGCTATTTATATGGATTTTTCAAATGAAGAGTTAGAAAGATATTCAAGACATATTATTTTAAAGGAAATAGGCTATAAGGGTCAAAAAAAGCTTAAAAATGCGAGAGTACTTGTTATAGGGGCAGGAGGACTAGGCTCTCCTGCTATTATGTATTTAGCCTCTGCTGGTGTAGGCACAATAGGAATAGCCGACGGCGATGTGGTGGATTTGTCAAATCTTCAAAGACAGATTATTCATAATGAAAAGGCTTTAGGCATAGACAAGGCAGAGTCTGCAAAAAATACTGTAATTTCAATGAATAAGCACATAAAGGTAAATGTATATAAAAAGCTTATAGATGCAAATAATATAAAAGAAATTATAGAGCCTTATGACTTTGTAATAGATGCAACCGACAACTTTGAGGCTAAATTTTTGATTAACGATGCCTGTGTTTTAGCAAAAAAGCCATTTTCTCATGGTGGCGTTTTAGGTATGAGAGGACAGGCAATGACCTATATACCAGATAAGGGTCCTTGCTACAGATGTATATTTGACGAGCCGCCTGTACACGGAGAAGTGCCTACCTGTAAGGAAGCTGGTGTATTAGGTGCTGTGTGTGGAATTATCGGAAGTATTCAGGCAACAGAGGCTATTAAATATATACTAGGCACTGGCGGGCTGCTTAATGGCTATATGCTTACAGTAGACGCTGTTACAATGGAGTTTAGAAAGGTATCCCTGCCAAAAGTGGTGGAGGATTGTAAAATATGTGGAGAAAATCCAACCATAACAACACTTCAGGTGGAAAATTATGAAAGAAAAAGCTGTAATATAAACTAATGGAAAATCAAGTAAAAAATATAACAATAGAAAAGCTTTTTAATGAGGACCTAGAAAAATATACTATTATAGATTTAAGAAGCAGCGAGGAGGCAGATAAGGAAAAAATCGGTGCTGCCATTAATCTTACCTTTGAAGCCATATGGCAAAGGCTTGATGAAATCCCAAAAGAAAAGCCGGTGGTAGTATATTGTGCTACTGGAGATTTTAGCCTTGAGATTGCAGAAATTTTGTCGGATAGAGGTTACGAAGCCTTTAATTTAACAGGTGGCTTTAGAGAGTATAGAAGGTATAAGCTAGACAAATATAATCAGATATACAATTCAGAAAGTAGGTAGATATAATGGAGAATAGTATTGAAACACGATGTCAGCATTTAGACGAGGACTTAACAGCCTGTGATTTATCGGGAGCATTGAGCTTTCCAATTTACCAGACAGCCACCTTTGCACACAAAGGCGTTGGTGAAAGCACAGGTTATGATTATTCCAGACTTCAAAATCCCACCAGAGAAAGATTAGAAAAGGTTGTTGCCTCACTGGAGTCAGGAATTGATGCTTTGGCATTTTCCAGTGGAATGGCAGCTATTGGTACAGCCTTGGAATTATTTAAGGTGGGCGACCATATAATTGTTGACTATGACTTGTATGGTGGAAGCATAAGATTATTTAATAATATAAGTAAGAAAAACGGCATTGAGTTTACAAGTGTTGATGTTGTAAATGATGATGTTTCAAAATATATAAAAGAAAATACTAAGGCAGTATTTGTAGAAACTCCTACAAATCCTATGATGAATGTAATTGATATAGAAAAGCTTGCAGAAATAACAAAGAAAAATAATATTTTATTAATTGTTGATAATACATTTTTATCACCATATTTGCAGAACCCTCTTAAATTGGGCGCAGATATTGTAATACATAGTGGCACAAAATATTTAGGTGGTCATAATGATACACTTTCAGGCTTTATTGTAACTAATAGAGAGGACATTAGAGAAAAGCTGAGATTTTTAATTAAGACTACAGGAGCAGGGCTTGCACCCTTTGATAGCTGGTTGATACTAAGAGGTATAAAAACACTTTCAGTAAGAATGGATAGAGCTGAGGAAAATGCCATAAAAATAGCAAATTGGCTAAAAGACCGTAAGCACATAACAAAAGTAATTTATCCAGGACTTCCTGAGCATCCGGGCCACGAAATAATGAAAAAACAGGCAAGAGGCTTTGGAGCAATGCTTACCTTTGAGGTAGATAGTAAGGAATTTGCTTTATACATCCTAAAATCAGTCAGATTAATCAGATTTGCAGAAAGTTTAGGAGGTACAGAAACACTTATTACCTATCCTATTACACAAACTCATGCAGATGTACCAGCAGAAGAGCTGGAAAGAAATGGCATTACAGATAGAATACTTAGGGTATCAGTAGGCATAGAGGGTGTTAATGATTTGCTTAAGGAATTAGAACAAGTATGGAGCAAAGGAGAAGAGGAAATATATGGCAGAGCGTAATTTGGATTTTGATACAGTTGTCGATAGAAGAAACACAAATTGTTTAAAATATGATTTTGCAGTTTATAGGGGAAAGCCAGAAAATGTTCTTCCACTTTGGGTAGCAGATATGGACTTTAAAGTTTCCTCATATATAGAGGACGCTATTATTAATCAGGCAAGACATGGTATATATGGCTATAGTGAGGTAGCAGAGGAGTATTTTCAGGTTTTAAAAAATTGGAATTATAATCATTATAACTGGAATATCGAAAGAAAATGGCTGGTTAAAACACCGGGGATAGTATTTGCACTGGCTATGGCAGTGAAAGCCTTTTCTAAAAAGGGAGAATGCGTGCTTATACAACAGCCTGTTTATTATCCTTTTAGTGAGGTAATTTTAGATAATGAAAGAAATTTAGTGGATAATACATTGGTTTTACAGGAGGACGGAAGCTACAAAATCGATTTTGAAGATTTTGAAAGGAAAATTGTAGAAAATAATGTAAAGCTGTATTTCCTTTGCAACCCCCATAATCCGGTAGGCAGAGTGTGGACAAAGGAGGAGCTTACTGCCTTAGGAGATATATGCTTAAAGCATAAGGTTATAATTGTAAGTGATGAAATCCATGCAGATTTTGATTATACAGGTAAACATACGGTTTTTACCAGTATAAAGGAGGAATATAAGGATATAACCATAACCTGTATGGCACCTAGCAAAACCTTTAATATTGCAGGCTTGCAGCTTTCAAATATTTTTATACCTAATAGAGAATTAAAGCAAAGGTTTAAAAAGGAAATAGCAGCGGCAGGCTATAGCCAGTTAAATGCTGTGGGCTTAGTGGCGGCTAAGGCAGCCTATGAAAATGGCGAGGAATGGTATCAGGCAATGCTTTCTTATGTAAAGGATAATATTGAGTATACCAGAAAGTATTTAGAAGAAAACCTTCCTGTATTAAAAATGACAAAGCCGGAGGGTACATACCTTGTATGGATTGATTTTAAAGGTCTTGGCTTATCAGACGATGAGCTTGAGGATTTAATCATAAATAAGGCAGGTCTATGGCTAGATAGTGGACTTGTATTTGGAAAGGCAGGAAAGGGCTTTCAGCGGATAAATGTTGCCTGTCCAAGAAAGACCTTACAGTTGGCACTTGATAAGCTAAAAAGCGCAATAGATAATATTGCCTTATAAATATAATTGACGGCAGTATTTTTAATATGTTGTATTAAAAATGCTGTTGTCAATTTTTTTTATTTGATTGACAAAGAAAAAGAAATAAGCTATAGTTTGCATTTGGAAGCGATTGGTTTTGTAAAAAACTGATATGCGAAAGAAAACTTGTTTAATAAACAAAGAAAGAGGATGAAGATGAAAAAATTTTTTGAATGTTTGTTTAGCCGATTAACATTGATTTTGATTATTATCGGTATTGGTTTGTTTGCAGTTAGTATTGGTGATACTATTACATCATTTAAAACTGCTAAGACCTTTGAAGATGTGTTTAATGACGGTATAGAGGAGGGAGATTATATTAAAGGCGAAGTCGTATATTCCTTTGGTGTATTTGCTGTTGAAGATACAGTTACAAAGTCAAAAACAGGTTCGACTCATACAGAAAAAGGTACAGCAGAATATTTCATTATTCCGGCAGGTGATGGTTTTGCTGGTTTAGAGGTAAAGAAAAAGTTGGTATCTGATGTTGAGAAGAATAGCAATGAAACTTATGATGTATTAGACGGCAAAGCTAATGATACAACTACAAGACCCGTTATTGAGGGAAAAGTACAGGTTATGAAGAGTGAATTGGCCAGCTACTACAAATCTGGTTTAAAGGATATGGGATATACTTCAGAAGAAATAAAGGATATGGGTGAGATTTATGTAATCAAGACTATGTCAGCAACTACTGCGAGAATAATGACAATTATCGGTTTATTAGCATTAATAGCAGCTATTGTAGTTATTATTGTAAAGATGAATAAAACACCTAAGGAAGCTCCTCAGATGGCAGCTAATAACCAGATGAATGGTGGTTATGTAGATCCAAACTACAATCAGATGAATGGTGGATACACAGATCCAAACTATAACAATCAGATGAATGG
>UQCD01000029.1 GCA_900539455.1 uncultured Eubacteriales bacterium | reverse complement strand
TTGATTTTTGCACTATCTGTCATTCCCTCTGTATCAACCTTAGCATTATTACACTCTGTACCTTCTTCCACATCTTCCTTTATAAATTTAACCGTAGATGCTTCTCCATTTTCTGTATCATTTCTTTCTTCTGATACATTCAAAACATACTCATTGGCAGATGAATAAGGAGTATTAATAACATATACTCCTCTTTCTTTATCATAATAGACCTCATTGTTTTCTATAGAAAGCCTCTTTGGAAGTACTACAGCATAGTCACTCACACCTTCTGTATATGTTACACTTTTACTTACAGTTTCATCACTACTATATACTTTTACATCCAGGTTCTCTGTATCATATCCACTAAGATTAATTTCATAGGTATTACCATCACTTTTCTGTGTATTTACCTCTACTCCATTTATCTTTATGACAGCATCATTGACAGACTCATTTTTTGTATCTAACACTGATATACTAATAGTAACATCACCTATAGCCTCTCCAAAGGCTTCTATATTTGGTATATTTAATAAAACAATGGTAAACGCCACTATAATTGCTGTTATTCTTTTTACTATCCTTTGCATCTCTTTCTATTCCTTCCTACTTTAAGTATTCTTCTATTCCTAAATCCTCTGCATTTCCTATTGCTATAGAACTTAGCAATTTATTATTTCTATTAAAAAATCCAAAACCTATATATATAATCTCATAGGAATTGCCATTAGCATAGTATCCATATTGGTACACTAATTCTTTTCCTCCCCCACTTTTGTAATCATATTTTGTAAGTGGCTGTCCATATATTGAAACGACTTGACTTTCGGTTGTTTCCTTAAAGGTTATTTCATTATTAAATATATTATTTTGTACTAGATTTGGGCTTGTATATAATATTGTATAACCTGGTATCGAACCAGGAACTGTGACATTTTCCTTTGCCTCTGTATATGTTTTTGGTACATTAGTTGTTCCCTGCCTTCTTACAAAACTTAGCTCCTCCAGTATTACCCCATTTTTTCCTCTTGGTGGTGTTGTTGGCTTTTCTGGCTTTTTTGTGGTTTGCTCCTGCTTCTTTGTTGTGGGTTGCACTGTCGTATGCTGACTTTTTGTAGTTTCCAAAACCCTTGATGTAGTGTATTGTATTACCTGACTGCTTTTAGTTGTACTCTCCTTAGTTGTAGTTTCTTTATCTGTCTTTTCCCCATCAGTTGTTTCTTCATCACTGGTTTCATTTTCTATAGTTGTTTCTGGTGTTTTTTTCGTTGTACTTTTTTGTGTGGTATTTTTCTCTGATGTTATATTTTCTGATGCAGATTTTTCCGCTGATGTAACCTTGCTTTTATCTTCCTCGTCACCACTTATACTAAGTATTACTATTGCGCCAATAAGTAACACTACTATTATTCCTGCTGCAATTCCCATTACCTGTGGTATATGTTCTTTTACATAATTTTTTAATTCTTTAAACTTGCTCATTTTTCCTCCAGTTGTTTCAATGTGTTATACAAAATCCAATAAAAAAGCTGCAATAAAATAACTTTACTGCAACCGGACTATCTACCAATATAGACTCCTAGGCTTTGCGTCCTATCATCACTAATAGTTTGCCAAATCTTCTATATATACAATACTCTCCCAATTCAAGTTCAAGTATCAATCAATTAAAATACTACTATTTTTAAGTTTTTTTGTCAATATAGCAAAAAAGCCATACTATACATTATCTGTAAAGTATGGCTCCTTGTAGATTTAGCTTTCACTAAATCCCTTGAGTTGCTCTAATTTTAGAAATATATCTCTTAGAAATGTACCACTAAAAATTAGATGCTAACATCAAAATTTTGTCCAAGCTGAGGTTGTACGGAAGTTTCAAGAATTTTTTTCATTCCATCTCCCATAACCTCCATGTTGTCTAGGGACTTGCTTAGAACTGCTGTGCTGACTTGATTCATCAGAGCTGTCTGGCTCATTACTGATGATAAAGCTGCAATATCCATTAACCTCACCTCCTTCAAAATCGGCTATATAAATATTTTGATATGAGCATTAATAAATTACTCAAAAATCATAAATGTAATCTACATTTAAACTATAAAGTCAAAGTATACAATAAATACAATACATATAATTACACCTGTCATAAGATACCCGTCAATAAACTTTCCCTCATCTGCATATGTATTCCACATATCCTTATTAAAAATGTTTTTTACACTATTAATACCTCTATTATGCTTACATATATTTAGGAATAAACGGACTGCAAAGGAGGTCAGCATTATTAACACAGCTATTAAGAATAAAATCGTAAATACTGTAATCTGACCAGTAGCAGCCTCATTAACAGGCTCTGTACTATCTGTCACTTTATTAGCTAATATATAGGATACTACTACGCTGTAGCCATTTATAGTAAAGTGTACTAATATGCCCGGAATAATACTTCCTGTAGCATATACTAAAAGTGCAAGAACAATTCCTAAAACAAAGGCGTAACTGAACTGGTTTATATTAAGGTGCATAAATCCAAATAATACTGCACTTAACAGCACCGCCTTTAATGGATTTCTCTTTTTGTAGCCTAAAAATATTAATCCTCGGAATACATATTCCTCAACTAACGCTGGTAATACTGCTAGTAAAAGTAAATTCAACCACAATGGATTATCCATAACCTTTGAAATAGCATTTGATGCTGTATTTCCACTAATATTACTGGTAATAGCACTAATAGCACCTATAAGTGGTAAGCATAAGAATGCTAATATCACTGATTTTACACAGGTACCAATGGAAACTGCTGTAAATTTCGGCTCTTTTAGTGTGTCCACCTTTAATAATTTTGCAACACCTAAGGCTGCCAGTAATATGACTATTTCTGGCAAAACCAATAACAAATTATAGGTTAGAAATCTCTTAGGAATTAACCTTATGGAAAATGTCATTATAATGTATATCAAAATTAATGCTGTAAATATAACATTTGTTTTTGTAACTTTCTTCATCAAAAAAATCCTTTTATTTTAAACCTATAGCCTCAATCTCAATAAGAACATCCTTTGGAAGTCTTGCTACCTCTACACAGGAACGAGCAGGACACTCCTTGGTAAAGAACTCTGAATAAACTGCATTCACTTTACCAAAATCATTCATATCTTTAATAAATACTGTAGTCTTAATTACATTTTCTACATCAACACCTGATTCCTTAAGTAAGGCACATAAGTTGCCAATAGCTTGCTTTGCCTGTGCTTCAATGCCCTCTGGAATTTCTCCTGTTGCTGGAACAACTGGTATAACGCCTGATGTAAATACCATTCCGTTTACTTCAATAGCCTGTGAATATGGTCCTATTGCTGCTGGTGCCTTGTCTGTACTAATAATTTTCTTCATTTCTAATACCTCCTAGTATGGATGTTTATATTTAGCTGTAATATATTTCTACAATTTGTAGGACTAATAAATTACACCTGTTTAAGTGTATTTGTCATATTACAGTTCTAAGCATTTTTTGTTTAAAAACTATACATAATATCTTATCAGCTTAATTTAATCAAGCTATCTACAATTTTATTCGCATAATCTGATTGAGCTATCTGTAATTTCAATCTTTCTTGCTTTATACAATCTGCCTACTGCTCTTTTAAAGGCAGCCTTACTCATATGGAAATCTCTTTCTATAATAGCTGGTGACACCTTATCATTATATGGCAGTACACCATCATATTCTTTAATTACAGAAATAATTTTTTCTGAGTCCTCGTCCATTTGTAAATATGCTTTTTTGTTTGGGCTTAAATTAATTTTACCATCTTCTCGCACTTTTACAACTCTGCAATTAACTATATCTCCAACCTTCAAGGTATCATGCACTTCATTTTTAAGTATCATACCCTGATATTCATTGTCAATAGCCACATATGCACCAAAGTCAGGGTGAATTTCGTAAACAATACCTGATACCTCGTCATCCTTTTCGTAATCACCTGCAAGCTTTAAGTATGGATATACCTTCATAGTTGCTGCAAGTCTGTTAGATTTGTCAATATATAAGGCAACTATATATTCCTTGCCACTTTCGACTCTGGCTGTCATTTCCTTAAAGGACAAAAATAAGTCTTTTTCAAGTCCCCAGTCTAAAAATGCACCGATTTTTGTGACATCATTTACCTTTAGTACAGCTACTTCTCCTAGTGTAAGCTTAGGAACAGAGGTGGTACAAATCAATCTATCCTCTGAATCTCTATACACAAATACTGAAAGCACTGTACCAAGCTTTGCGTCCTCAGGTACCTGCTTTTTGGGTAATAATATCTTTTCATCATCATTTTCTCCAAGATATGCACCAAAATCTGTAAATTTTAATATGTGTAATTTCTGAATTTTTCCTAATTGAATCATTGTCTGCCGTCCTTTATTTATTTGTTTTTATTATCGTGTAAACTCTACTATGGCAAATGGCTTTCCCATTTCATTATTAAGAGCTACAATTTGCTTATCTGAATTAGAATATACCACAGGATAAATTTTATTACCATACTTTGCTGCTATTTTGTATTCAGTTCTTATGGTTTTCACTAAAAAATCATCAGGTAAATATTCCTTTGCAAACTTAATGTACCAGGCATTATTAACATGTCCATTTGTATCAATGTGATATTTCTTAACAGGGAATCCTTCTCTTTCCTCTGGCTCTCCTTCAACCTTTATTTTTCTGTCTGTGTACTCCATATCAATTTTTTCTTCTTTTCCATATGGATCTGTTTCCTCTATTGGTGCTTTTACAGGCATACCGGTTTTTGCATTAATAAGCACCCATAAAGAGTTTGCCTTAACAAGCATATTGTCCTTCGCATCCATTATACAGAAATTTCTATATCCATATAATCCTTTAAAATCATATGCCTTTGTTCCTATCTTTATTTTTTCGCCCAGCTTAGGATATTCTTCAATAACAATTTGCCATGAATTAAGAACCCATGCAATTTCCTTTTCTCTTAAATGCTCAATTCCTACACCTAATGCTTCAGATTGGAAGGTCGAGCAGTCCTGAAAGTAATCCACCAACGCTCCAATATCCAGCTTGCCATTGTTAGAGGCTTCGCTGTATCTAACTATGCTTTCAAAAATATACATTTCTTTTCCTTTCCTTGAGAAGCTCCTAAAAAGCCTCAACACTTCGCTGCTTCGCACCTCGCTGTTCTTACGCCCACTGAATGAAAGCTCGTGCAAGCACGGCTTTCGCTCTTTCCTGGCAAGCTCGCATAAAGCTTCGCTTTATGCTCCTTTATTTGACATCTTCACCAGCTCGCTGCTTCGCTGCTCGCTGTGTTTGATGTCAAATATCTGTTTTTCGCTTCATATTTTTGTGCAAGCACATTCCTACCTTAATTAGTATTAACGAGTAGGCTTCGCCTACTCATAGCAAACGAACGCTCGCTGCTTCGCACCTCGCTGTTCTTACGCCCACTGAATGAAAGTCCGTGCAAGCACGGCTTTCGCTCCGTGGGCTTTTGCTACAAAAAAAGCACCCGATATACAGGTGCTTCATAGCTGGCCCACAAGGATTCGAACCTTGAAAATGACGGAGTCAGAGTCCGTTGCCTTACCATTTG
>UQCD01000028.1 GCA_900539455.1 uncultured Eubacteriales bacterium | reverse complement strand
TATTTTATACGGCGACAGCCGTCCAGCGAGATATAGCGCAGCGTTATCGAGCTGGCGCAGGGCGTTATCGTGCTGGTGCAGGGCGTTATCGAGCTGGCGCATATAAGCCGTCCAAGGATAAATAGAGAAGTGGCAAGATTCATCAAATCTCGCCACTTCTCTATTCTTTTATAAAAATCGTAAACATATAAAATCAGGCACTTACTTACCACATTTTGTATACGAATATGCTAATCCAGTAAATCAATTTTTTCCAGAAGATATGTCAATACATTCTTCTCATCTACGACTATTTTTGCCTGACAAGCCATACCATTCATAAGAGTTGCTTCTTCGCCATCTTTTCCTTTTAAAGTCATATTTTCACATTTTACTCTCACTAAATAGTAAGCATATCCTGTATTTTTGTCTACTGATATATCCTTAGCTATATTTTCTACGATTCCTTCAAAATATCCGTATTCACCGGATGGATAAGCAGCAACTTCAAACTTTACTTCTTGTCCTTCTTTTATTTTGGCTATATCCGTATTTTCTACATAGATTTCTGCATAATACTTTGACTCTGCTTCAGGATAGATGGTACCAATAGCTGTTCCCTCCTGTACAAAGCTTCCAGTTTTCAATTCCTGTGAAATATAAAAATATCCGGACTCATTTGCTTTTATGATGCAATTATCATTCTGAATATCATAGCTCTTTAAATAGGTTTCGCATTCCTTCACCTTATCTTCATAAGTTAAAATTTCTGCTGCTATATTTCCTTTTTCTGTAAGAATTGCTATCGTTTTTTTTGCTTCGTTATCTACATCATTTATGGCATTTAACTGTAATCTCGCAGATGTCAGATTTGTCTCCAATGACAGAATTGTATCATTATACCCCAAAATCTGTTGTTCAATAGTTGTAAATTGTTGCAATTCGAGATTCATTAAAGCCTGTGCTTTTTCTTTTTGTATAGCATTCCTTGTAGCAATCAGAGTATCTCTTTGTTCTTTCAGTTTCTTTACACTAGAAGCAATATCAGATTCTGGGGCAGCAGCCGAATCATTTCCGCTTACTGTTTCATCTCCCTTTGGAATTTCAACTTCAGCATTTTTAATTTGTTCCTCGTACTCGTCAATTTGCCTTTGATAGTCATTTATCTGATTATCATATTGTAAGGCTGTGTAACTGTATGACGCAAGATAACTGCTTACCATACTATAATAAATGCCTTCGTTCGAATCAAATGTATTATTACGAGCTATAATACATTGTTTTACAGTGTTAAGCTTCTCAATCTTTTCATTATACTTCGCAATAGTTTTGGATACTGAATCTACATTACACTGATACAAAGCAACCTGTCCAGCTGTATCACTATCGCTTAAATTTACATTGGCATATAATAATTCCCTTCTGTTTATAAACTCGTCATAATATGCATTGTTCGATAATGCTTCTAATTCTGCTTTATTTCCATCAAGGCTTTTTTCGTATGCTGATAAGATTTCAAGCCGGGCTTTTGCCGCTTCTAATTCATTCTGATAATGTAAAATTGTATCTGAAAGCTCGTCTATGGAAAGGACATAAAGAACATCACCTTCTGTTACATACTGTCCGTTTTCTATATGAATTTCCTTTACACTTCCTGTGACACCACTACTGATTTCATAAATGGCGTTGCTTCCTTTGAATATTCCGTTACTCTTTACTACAATATCCACCTTAAAGAATGCCATCCACAATACAGCAACTGCCAGTATAATTAAAATGAGATATATGGTATATACCAGAAAGCGGTTTGGTTTTGATTCATAGACTTCAGTGCTGTCGCTCATATCCTTCATATCTACAATAATCGGTTTCATACATTATCACCGCCTTCCATTACGGTATATTCTTCTAAAGACTGCTGCTTTACAAGGTATGCATATTTTCCACCTAATTCAATCAGCTCCCGATGGGTTCCTTGTTCTACAATTCTTCCTTTATCCATCACATAAATCCTGTCACAGTTCTTTATAGTACTTAATCGGTGTGCAATAAATATAGTAGTCATATCTTTTGCAAACTCATGAATAGTTTTGTCCAACGCTCGCTCTGTAATAGCATCCAGATTGCTGGTTGCTTCATCCAATATCAGAATATCTGGTTTCTTAAGCATTGCCCTTGCAATGGCAAGCCTCTGTCTTTGTCCTCCTGAAAGGTTAGTTCCATTCTCTTCCAGCCTTGTTTCGTAACGAAGCGGAAGCTCATTGATAAAATCATGTGCCTGTGACATCTTGGAGGCTTCTATGATTTCCTCCATAGTTGCCCCATCCAGTCCCAAAGTTAAATTCTCAAAAATGGAACCACTAAACAAAAAGGTTTCCTGTGGAATATATGCAATTTTTTCTCTTAACATTTCTAACTGAATATCTTTGATATTATTTCCATTAATTAATATATCACCGTTTTCTGGTGCATAGAGGCGGAGCAGTAGTTTGGAGAGTGTTGTCTTACCGGAACCACTTTCTCCTACAAACGCTATTTTTTGCCCCTTTTCTATCTTTAAATTAATATCCTCAAGCACCAGTTTTCTTGTTCCGTAACGGAAGTTTAATTTCTTAATCTCAATATCTCCTGCAAGGCTGCTTAGTGAAAGCTTTCGATATTCTGCCTCTGTTTTTTCTACCTCTAAATCCAGTATTTCTCCTAAACGGTCTGTCGCAACAACAGCAGTCTGCATCTGAGGCTGCAAATTAATCAGATTTTTTACAGGATCAAGGAAATAGGCAAGCAGAGAGTTAAAGGTAATAAGGGCACCAATGGTCATTTCTCCATTAATAACATTGATACCACCTACCCAGAGAATTATAACTCCACCGACCAGTTCTACAAAAATCTTTAAGGAGGACTGTAGGTTACTAACCCATGTCAAATCGAAAACACTGCGAAGCAGACGGACAAATTTAATCTCTGTTTCTCTGTTTGCTTTTCTCTCCGCATTATATGCCTTTACTGTCTGAATACCATTTAAAGATTCCACCATATACGATGTAAGTTGAGCATTATCCTCCATCTGTTTTCGGTTCAGTTTTTCATACCACTTATGGAAGCACGCAACAATAATTCCATACAGTAGCACTATTATTACTGTTATTCCAAACAACTTTCCATTCTGTATATATAGGATTATTGCACCCGCAACTGCCATAATGGTATCAATCATAATTGTTAAAGTAGCTCCTGAAATAGCATCTCGCACTTTTCCTGCATCATTAAACCTTGAAATGATTTCTCCGACCTTTCTGGTTCCAAAGAAATTCATTGGCAATTCAATGACATGACGGTAGTAACCAAGAAGCAGGGCAATATCCAGCTTTTGACTTAAATACAATAGTAAATGTGATCGAAAAGCATTCAGAATAACCTTAAAAAGATTTAGCAATACCACTCCTATCGAAAGTGTCGTTAAGGTTTTTCTAAGCCCATCCGGTAACACACTGTCAATCAGCTCCTTAAAATAAAATGCCCCTACAATTCCTAAAATGGTATATACCAAAGATGCAACAAAAATATGCAACAGTAATTTTTTCTGTGGTAGCAATAAATGAAAAAAGCGACCAAACAAACCTTTTGTTTCATCGCCCTTCTTGAATGTTCCATTTTTTACTAATAAAATCAACACACCACTCCACTGATACTTTGGTGTTTTCCCTTCTTCATGGACTTCTCCAAAAAACTCTTCCGGTGTTAATTTAACAATTCCAATACCCGGATCAGCTATAATCACCTGCTTTTTTGTAATTTTATGTATAACCACATAATGTAATAAATTTCCATCCACAATTACATGGGCAATACAAGGCAAAGGAAACTCAGAAAAGAAGGCTTCTTTATTTCCTTTTACTCCCTTTGCATTGAATCCCAACTGCTCTGCAGCTTTAATTACACCATATGCGTTTGTTCCCTGCTTATCTGTTCCTGCAACTTCACGGATTTGGGTAATACCTATCTTATAACCATTCTGTTTACAGATGGTCGCTAGACAGGCTGCCCCACAGTCCGTGATATCATGTTGCTTAATACAATAGTATTTCATTCTTTCTCACTCGCTCTTTTATTAAAAAATCCAAAAAAAACACTAATTCCTGTTAATAAACTTGTTAAAATAAATGTTTCTTTTGAGATATTTTTATATTCCATCATCATATATAATTGATCAACTATGCAAATAATTAAAATAATAGAAAGAATTACAAATAAATCTTTTTGTATAAATTTCGATAAATTCATATCAATCTCCTTTTTATAATAAACTTATTTTACACCTTCTAATGCAATCAGCATCGAGGTTGAAACTATATTGATAGGCATAATCACTATTCGTCTCTTTTTTTTCTAATCCATATAAAAATAATAGAAATTAAAAATCCTATAAGAAAATAAATAATCAGCTTCATTTTTAGATGCCTCCATTTGCATGTTCTTTTATTTTTTTTATTCTCTGGGTTACTGTTGGATGTGACTTCAATACAACATTTTCATTCTTTGCTTCCAAGACATCATTCAATTCATTTAATTTTATAAGTGCTTGACACAATACTCCTGAATCGTTAATGTGTTTTGCTGCATATGTGTCAGCTGCATATTCTTGTCGTCTTGATACATATAAATAAAAAAAGACCATATATCCAATGAGTATTCCCATTCCTATTGCTATTCCCCAAAAAATATTTATATGCCATACTTGCTCAATTTCATCCATAAATACACCAATAAAATACATTAGCGGCATAATCATTACTAATAATATGTTTCTTATTGTTATATGTCTTTTTTTTATATGTCCAATTTCATGTAAATATATAGCTTCTACCTCTTCTTCAGTCAGATTATCTAACAAATAATCCGAGAAATATATATTTCCTTTGCCAAACATACAATCAACCATAGCATTCGCAGATTTTCTGATGTGTCCATCATACTCATATATCTTATATCCTTCAATATAATGCTTATTAATTACATTTAATAGCTTTATATTTGATACAGCTTTAGATTTAATTACATATTTTCTAATATGTACCACAGCAAAATTCAAAATGCACCAAAACATAAAATAGCCCAAAAAGAAAACATAATCATTATTTTCATTTGTTCCACTGACATGCAATAAACTGGTTATAAACCATGTAATATATAATAAGATATTCTCTCCAATAATCTGAAAGTAATATTCCTTTCTTTCACATCTCAGTTCTCTTAATTTCTTTATTGTACCATACAGAGAAATTGAATCAATCACACTAAATACAAATGATAATATGGCTGGTAATAACATCGTATACCAAGACTTATTTTCTGTTATTTTCACTAAAACCAACACCAATATATGAGCCACCAAAAAATTTATAACTAATTTTAAGCTTAGATATATGTTTATTTTTTTTATAGCTCTGTCTTTTTTCTCATTTTGCTTTACTAATATAGATGCTATAACAACGCTCAAAATAATATATATAATCATACACAATTCGCTTTCATAATTTTAAGATATAGTGCGAATATTCAAATCCGCACTATATCCTGTTGGATATTATTGTATTTTACCACCAACCAAATAGAGCATACCCTACTGCACCGCCGACTGCACCTAATACACCGCCTGCAACAGCACCTGGTACTGAACCAACGACTGGAACCGTAACGGAGCCTCCCAAAGAACCACCGATTGCACCACCTACAGCACTAGAACCTGTAGTCTGCCAGAATTCCTTCCAACTCCATGCTCCACCATCAATTAAAAGCATTTCTTCAAATGACATTTCACAAAAGCCATTGTTTAAAACTGTTTCCATTTTTTTAATCTCCTTTTCTAATTAATTTTCTTTACACTAATCAAGAAAAGTGATATACTTCACCTAGGTACTTTTCTTAAAAGTGCTTACATTTTGGGACTCTGATGGTTTTCGCGAATTTTATC
>UQCD01000027.1 GCA_900539455.1 uncultured Eubacteriales bacterium | reverse complement strand
AGGCAAATCTTTTGGCACAGGAATTATCAGCATTAAGTGATAGCAATAATATTTACTCAACAGAAAATAATATTGCAGCAGTACAGTCAGAGCTATTTACAGAACAGTTTGTGGTACAGTAGGCAGCCTTGGAGGAAGAAAAATTTAAAAAGTCATAGGTATAAGAATATTATACTTATGACTTTTTTTTAAAGACATTATTCGATAATTAAGATAACGGAGCAAGAAATTTTTTTACATATTCGTCCCAGACATTTTCCAAAGATTTATCTAAGGTAAATAAATTCAAATTGGTAGCTGATATACAATCAAGTGTATTATTTTCGTAACGGATATTTATGTAAAGCCCACCAATATCCTTTAGTGAAAATGATAGACTATTTTCCTCTAATAATGAGGCAGTAAGCTTGCTGTCAGCCTTTAGTATAAACTTAAACTTAACAGGAGTTATTTTACCTTTTATTAAGTCATAGCAAATAGGCTTCATACTATGCCAATAGGAAAGCTCTTCTGGTATATTTGAATATTCCTCATCAGTAAAATATGACTTGACAATATGTCCGTCAATATTAAAGGTATTGTAGGTGGTTATAGAGGCATCCTCCAGCAAAAAATTGTCAAACATATCCTTAATTAAAATGCAGTACATAAATGTTTTAACATCTGTTATATTAATAAGCTTCATAAAAAAACTCCTTTCTAAATATCTTCATCTATTAAGAAATCACTAAAAATACTGTTGCTTACATCAAGCCCCTGTTTTGTTAGGGCAATTACATCATTTTCTACAGATAACAAATTCATATTCCTATATTTGGTAATCACATCACCATAGACATCGAATATATCCATTCCAAACTGTTGATTAAAAGCATTAATTGATATTCCATTAATTTTTCTTAAACCTAAAAACATAAACTCCTCCATAATATCCTTTTTGGACAGAGGAGTTATATCACATTTTATAGCTGTGGGATTATGGGAATTTTCCATATAAAAGGAAAGGCTGTCAGCATTTTTATATCTAGTGTTATCAACCAGTGAGGAAGCACCTAACCCAAGACCTAAGTAGTCAATTCTATTCCAATAAGAAAGGTTGTGCCTGCATTCATAGCCAGTCTTAGAATAATTTGATATTTCATAGCGTTGGTAGCCGGCGTCTTTTAGTATATTGTCAGTAAGATAATACATTTCCCGTTCTGTATCCTCATCAGGTACTAAGCTCTCATTACCGTTATTAATAAAATCGAATAGGGGAGTACCCTCCTCTAAAATTAGACTATAAGCTGAAATATGCTGTGGCTTTAAGGCAATGACTTTTTTTAGAGTATCTTCATAAGAAGAAAGTGTCTGATAGGGAAGTGCAGACATCAGGTCAATATTAATGTTGTTGAAGCCTAGTCTGACTGCGTAATTATAGCTTTCTAAAAATTGAGAAAAGCTGTGAATTCTTCCAATGGCAGCAAGCTCTTTGGCGTTTGCAGTTTGAAGTCCTATACTTAGTCGGTTTATCCCAATATTTTTGTAGTCACTAAGCTTTGAAGGGCTTAAAGTGCCGGGATTACATTCAATGGTTATTTCTGCATTTTCATTTATGGAAAAATTATCATAAATTGCAGTTAATATTTTACAAATATGTTTGGAATTTAAAATGGAAGGAGTGCCGCCACCTATAAATATAGTAGGAACAGGTCTGTTAAGACCTGACTTACCATATTTTTTTCCTAAAGAGTTAATTTCGGAAATAAGTGCCAAAACATACTGGGCTTTGGTGTCATCACTCATATTAAAAGAGAGAAAATCACAATATTTACATTTGCTTACGCAAAATGGAATATGAATATATAATCCTAGTGAGTCTGCTGTATTCATACATTATAACCTTTATTCCTGATCTAATTTTAGAACTGCCATAAATGCCTTTTGAGGTATTTCTACATTACCGACCTGACGCATTCTCTTTTTGCCTTCCTTTTGTTTTTCAAGAAGCTTTTTCTTTCTGGTAATATCACCACCATAGCATTTTGCCAATACATCCTTACGCATAGCTTTAACAGTTTCTCTGGCAATAATCTTGCTTCCAACAGCTGCCTGAATAGGTATTTCAAATAAATGTCTTGGGATTTCGTCCTTAAGCTTTTCACACATTTTTCTGCCACGCTCATATGCTGTATCAGCATGAACAATAAAGGATAAAGCATCAACCTCTTCCTTATTGATAAGAATATCCAGCTTTACTAATTCAGAACGCTCATAGCCTTTAAGCTCATAGTCAAAGGAAGCGTAACCTCTTGAGCGGGATTTTAAGGCATCAAAAAAGTCATAAATAATCTCGTTAAGTGGCAGCTCATATTTAATAAGAGCACGCTGACCTTCAATATAATCCATTCCTAAATATACACCACGCCTTTCCTGACACAGCTCCATAATGGAGCCAATGAATTCTGTAGTAACCATAATTTCGGCTGTAACTACAGGCTCCTCCATATATTCAATTTCAGATGGGTCAGGAAGATTAGATGGGTTAGTTAAATCAAAAACAGTACCATCTGATTTGTGTACCTTATAAATAACGCCGGGAGCAGTAGTAACTAAATCTAAATTATATTCTCGTTCAAGCCTTTCCTGAATAATTTCAAGATGCAGTAGGCCTAAAAAGCCACATCTAAAACCAAAGCCTAGGGCAATAGAGGTTTCAGGCTCATAGGTGAGAGAAGCATCATTTAACTGAAGTTTTTCTAAAGCATCTCTAAGGTCAGGATATTTTGCACCGTCAGCAGGGTAAAGACCACAATATACCATAGAATTAACCTTTTTGTAGCCGGCAAGAGGCTTTTTGCAAGGTCTGTTAAGCTCTGTAATAGTATCACCTACAGCTGTATCCTTAACATTTTTAATGCTGGCAGTAATATAACCAACCATACCGGCACTAAGCTCATCACAAGGTATAAACTGACCGGCACCAAAATAACCCACCTCCACAATAGTAGCAGTAGCACCAGTTGCCATCATTTTAATTGTAGTGCCAGCCTTCATTGTTCCGTCCATTACACGGCAAAAAACAATAACACCTTTGTAGGAGTCATATAAGCTATCAAAAATAAGTGCAGATAAAGGAGCAGTTTTATCTCCCTTTGGAGCAGGTACTTTATGAACAATAGCCTCTAAAACATCTTCTATATTTAATCCGGTTTTTGCAGAGATGCGGGGAGCATCATGTGCTTCGAGTCCAATTACATCCTCAATTTCGTTGACAACTCTGTCTGGGTCTGCACTAGGAAGGTCAATTTTGTTGATAACAGGTATAACATCAAGGTCATGGTCCAATGCAAGATATACATTAGCTAAGGTTTGAGCCTCAATACCCTGAGCTGCATCAACAACTAATATGGCACCATCGCAGGCAGCTAAGCTTCTTGAAACTTCATAATTAAAGTCAACATGACCTGGAGTGTCGATAAGATTAAAAATATATTCTTCTCCGTCCTTTGCTTGATATACAGTGCGGACAGCCTGTGATTTTATTGTTATGCCTCTTTCTCGTTCAAGGTCCATATTATCAAGAACCTGAGCCTGCATTTCTCTTGAGGTAAGTAATCCGGTTTTTTCTATTATTCTATCAGCAAGTGTTGATTTACCGTGGTCAATATGGGCGATAATACAAAAATTTCTTATTTTATTTTGGTCGATTGACATATGTTATCTCCTATATAAAAGTAGTTTATTTGACATAGTTTCACTATTCTTTAGATAGTATACAGGGTTATATAAAAAATCGCAAATATTTTTTATAAAGATACTTGACATTGTTGTACTTAGGTGTTATCTTATACCTAGATGTTAGCACTCCAAAGATATGAGTGCTAACAATAAAAAATCTCAAGCTGGATTTACTATAGAAAATGTATCTACAAAAGGAAGTGAGAGTTTGGATTTAGATGATAGAAAAATGAAGATTTTAAAGGCTATCATTAAAACTTATTTGGAAACAGGCGAGCCAGTTGGTTCAAGAACTATTTCAAAATACACAGATTTGAATCTTAGTTCAGCAACCATTAGAAATGAAATGGCAGACCTGGAAGAGCTTGGATATATTATCCAGCCACATACCTCGGCTGGCCGTATTCCTTCAGATAAGGGCTATAGATTATATGTAGACGATATGATGAAGGAAAAGGAAAACAGGCTTAAGGAAAAAGAAGAACAAGTAGATGAGATGAAGGAATTTCTCATTGAAAAGGTAGACCGGGTAGAAACTTTATTGCAAAATATGGCAAAAACACTTGCTACAAATACAAACTACGCCACGATGATTACTGGTCCGCAGATACAAAAGCACAAAATCAAATTCATTCAATTATCACAGGTTGATGAAGGAAAGCTGTTGTGCGTAATGGTGTTGGAAGGCAATATCATTAAAAATAAAATTATAGAAGTAAATCAGTATTTAGAAAGCGAGAATTTGCTTAAACTAAATATATTACTTAACAGCTCCTTAAATGGTTTATCCATAGAAGATATTAACTTAGGTATTATATCAAAAATGACAAATCAGGCAGGTGAGCATACTGAATTAGTTAGAAATATATTGGATACCGTTGCAGAGGTTATTGGTACTGATGAAGAAATGCCAATATACACCAGCGGCGCAACAAATATTTTTAAATATCCAGAGCTTAGCGACAGTCAAAATGCCAGTAAGCTCATTAGTACCTTTGAAGAAAAGCAAATGCTTACTTCATTAGTACCCGTTCACAACGAAGGTATTCAGGTATACATTGGTGATGAAACACCAGTGAATACGATGAAGGATTGTAGTGTTATCACAGCTACTTATGAGTTGGATGACGGACTTAAGGGAACAATAGGAATTATTGGTCCAAAGAGAATGGATTATGAAAAGGCCTTAGAAGCTATCAGCTCAGTTAAAGATAAGCTTCAAAGTGTATATCATGCTCCAAAAGAAAATCAGGTAAGAGGTGAAGATAGTGTCGAAGAAGAATAAAGATGAAAAAAATATAGAGAATGAAGCAGTAGATACAGAAACTACAGAAACTACAGAAAATGCACAGGCTGGTGAAGAAGCCTTTGCAGAAAGTGAAGCACAAGGTGAAACTGGCGAGGAGGCTTTAGAAAACGAAAATAAGGAAGCCGAAAAAAAAGATAAAAAGGACTTAAAGATTGAAGAATTAAATGATAAATATATGCGTACTTTTGCAGAGTTTGACAATTTCCGTAAAAGAACAGAAAAAGAAAAAGCAGCCATGTTTGAGGTTGGTGCAAAAAGTATCGTAGAAAAAATTCTTCCAATCGTAGACAGCTTTGAAAGAGGTCTTGCAACAGTAACAGAAGAACAAAAGAGTGAGCCTTTTGTTGAAGGTATGGATAAGGTTTACAAACAGCTTATGACCACTCTTAGCGACGCTGGTGTAAAACCAATCGAAGCATTAAATACAGAGTTTAACCCTGATTTCCACAATGCAGTGATGCACATAGAGGATGAAAATGTGGACGAAAACATTATTGTTGAAGAGTTCCAGAAGGGTTATATGTACCATGACAGTGTTGTAAGACACAGTATGGTAAAGGTAGCAAATTAGCTTATAGTCAAAATTCAGATATTAAATTTAGGAGGACAAAGAAATGAGCAAGATTATTGGTATTGATTTAGGAACAACAAATTCATGTGTAGCAGTTATGGAAGGTGGTAAACCAACAGTTATAGCAAATACAGAGGGTATAAGAACAACTCCTTCAGTAGTTGCTTTTAAGAAGGATGGCGAAAGATTAGTTGGTGAGCCAGCTAAGCGTCAGGCAGTAACAAATGCTGACCACACTATTTCTTCTATTAAAAGACATATGGGTACAGATTACCGTGTAACCATTGATGATAAGAAATATTCACCACAGGAAATTTCAGCTATGATTTTACAAAAATTAAAAGCAGATGCAGAAGGCTACTTAGGTGAAAGCGTTAAGGAAGCAGTTATTACAGTTCCTGCATATTTCAATGATGCACAAAGACAGGCAACAAAGGATGCTGGTAAAATCGCCGGTCTTGATGTTAAGAGAATTATTAACGAGCCAACAGCAGCAGCGTTAGCTTATGGTCTTGATAATGAAAAAGAGCAGAAGATTATGGTATACGATTTAGGTGGTGGTACATTTGATGTATCTATTATCGAAATCGGTGATGGCGTTATCGAAGTATTATCTACATCAGGTGATAATAAGCTTGGTGGTGATGATTTTGACCAGAGAGTAACAGATTACTTAATCGAAGAATTCAAGAAAAAAGAAGGCATTGACTTATCAACAGATAAGATGGCTTTACAAAGAATTAAAGAAGCTGCTGAAAAGGCTAAAAAGGAATTATCATCAGCTACAACAACAAATATTAACCTTCCATTCATTACAGCAAATCAGGATGGTCCAAAGCACTTTGAAATGGATTTAACAAGAGCTAAATTTGATGAATTGACACATGACCTTGTAGAAAGAACAGCAGTACCTGTTCAGAACGCATTAAAGGATGCTGGTCTTGTTGCAGCAGATCTTAGCAAGGTATTATTAGTTGGTGGTTCAACTCGTATACCAGCAGTTCAGGATAAGGTTAAACAGTTGACAGGTCATGAGCCTTCAAAGACATTAAACCCAGATGAATGTGTTGCTATTGGTGCTTCTATCCAGGGTGGTAAATTAGCTGGTGATGCAGGTGCAGGCGATATTCTTCTTCTTGATGTTACTCCACTTTCACTTTCTATTGAAACAATGGGTGGTGTTGCTACAAGACTTATTGAAAGAAATACAACAATTCCTGCAAAGAAGAGTGAAGTATTCTCAACAGCTGCAGATAATCAGACAGCAGTTGATATTAAGGTAGTTCAAGGCGAAAGACAGTTCGCTAAGGACAATAAATTACTTGGAGAGTTCAGACTTGACGGAATTGCTCCAGCTCCAAGAGGAATACCTAAGATTGAAGTTACATTCGATATTGATGCAAACGGTATCGTTAATGTATCAGCTAAGGATTTAGGAACAGGTGCAGAACAGCATATTACAATTACTTCTGGTTCAAATATGTCAGATGATGAAATTGATAAGGCTGTTAAAGAGGCTGCTGAATTTGAAGCTGCTGATAAGAAGCGTAAGGAAGGCATTGAAGCTAGAAATGAAGCTGATTCATTAGTATTCCAGACAGAAAAGGCTATTAATGAAGTTGGTGACAAGTTAGATGCTAACGATAAGGCAAATGTAGAAGCTGATTTGAAGGCACTTAAGGATATTCTTGCAAAGACAACAAGTGATACTCAGACAGAAGCAGATGTTGAAGAAATTAAGGCTGCAAAAGAAAAATTAATGACTGGTGCTCAGAACTTATTTACAAAGATGTATGAACAGGCTCAGGCAGCAGGCCAGGCTTCAAATATGGGTGGTGCAGCAGACACACAAAGCACAAACACTTCAGCAAATGATGATGGCGTTGTTGACGGAGAATACAAAGAAGTATAAGATTGGAGTAATTCCAGATGGCAGAAAAAAGAGATTATTATCAGGTACTTGGCGTTGAGAAAACTGCTGATGATGCGGCTATAAAAAAGGCTTACAGACAGCTTGCTAAAAAATATCATCCAGACTCAAATCCGGGAGATAAGGAAGCTGAAGCAAAGTTTAAGGAAGCCTCAGAAGCATATGCAGTGTTAAGTGATCCTGAAAAAAGAAAACAATATGATCAATTTGGCCATGCAGCATTTGAAGGCGGCGCCGGAGGTCCATCCGGCGGCGGCTTCGATTTCAATTTCAATGATATGGGCGACATCTTTGGTGACATTTTTGATGGATTTTTCGGAGGCGGCAGCCGAAGAAGAAACAGCAATGGTCCAATGAGAGGTGCAAACATAAGAGTTGGTGTAACTATTGATTTTGAAGAAGCTGTTTTTGGCTGTGAAAAAGAAATAGAGGTATCTATAAAG
>UQCD01000026.1 GCA_900539455.1 uncultured Eubacteriales bacterium | reverse complement strand
TGAGCTTTTAACTCAATCAATAAGGCGGCAAGCCGCCAATCGGCAGTGGACCCGGCTGTCCGTATGGCCTTGACTTCAAAAAGAAGTGGTCCCCATAAGATCGCTCTTAGAACTCTGATGACAAATAATATCATCTGGTCTATTTTGCTTTCACGAAATTAATGTCGCAACACCTATAAATTACGACCAATATTATTTATAACTTGAAGTTAATTATAAGTCAAGAATTTTTTTGTTAAATTATTGTATAATATTTTTTTAAAATTATTCTTATATATAGAAATAATTAAAGTAATATGTTAAAGTAATAGGTGATTTAATGATTTTGTGAAAATCATTTGGCTGATTAGTATAAGAAAAGGAGAATAGAATGCTGATATGTGGAAAAGTCGTTAATTCGGTCGGCTATGAGCAAAGTGGTGGAGGGTACAAGTATAAAGTAAAAATACGCAAGGCGAATGGAAGGGATACAACATTTATAACAAATAAAGAGATATTTAGTAGGTGTGAATACTACAAGGATGTTATATTTGATGTAGATGTTGTGTATAAAGGGAATGGTAAGCTTGATAGTAAAAATTCTACTGTAAACCGAGTATATATAGTAGGAGAGGATATTAGCAATGAAGATTATCTAAATCGATATAATAATCAAAAGCTTTATTTCAGTAAAATGGAAACCCCTTTAGATGACAGTACCAGAAAAATGAGAGAGAATAATTTGTATACTGTATTGATGACTCTTTTAGTTATTGGAGTTGTTATATTATCAGTATATAAGGTAATAACACAGGACAAGTTTATGAAGGATGTCAAGGGCTTTGAAATTGTAGAAGGTGTGGTTACAAATATATCCGTTACTGATGCACCTACATCGGAGGGTGACAAGGAAGCCAATATATGGGTTAAGTATGTTGTAGATGGTCAAAATTATAAGATAAGAGAAAGTGCAATAGGAACCACATTTTTGTATAATGATGTAGATGGTATGAAAGAAGGAAGTATTGTTAATATATTATATAATCCTAATGCTCCAGAGATAGGATATATAGCTACATACTCTGACTTTGAAAATACATATGTACCATTATATGGAGGTACATATATTTCGGGTTATGTACTGGTGCTTATTTCAATGTTGGCTGTAGTGCTTTTACTTGTACATTACATAAGAAGAATTACAAAAAAGAGAGCCTTATATATGCAGCTTGTATGGCCTGTTATGTGGATAATTACATCTGCTATATATTGCTTCAGGTACTCTTTGAATTACATATTTGGATTGGCATTGTCGGTAGGAGTGTTAATTTTGGTGGTTGTTTCTGTTTGGTTGATTAAGAAAAATGGAGAAAAAAATAAATAATAAGTGGCAATAGAAAAAGGGAAGGAAAAATCAGAGAATGAAAAAAAGTATTAGAGAAAAAATGAAAAGAATAGTGGCATTAGGACTTGCTATTATAATGGTATTTACAACAATTATAGGTTGTAGTGATGAAAAAAAGGCTGTAACTACAGATAATGCACCATTGCTTACTAGAGCACAGTGGGTACAGTTAGTAGGTATGGGCTTTGGTTTGGATTCACCACAATCAGAAGAACCTTATTATGCTGATGTACATAAGGAAAATAGTATATTCCCTTATGTACAAGCGGCATATGAGTGGAATGTATTGTCAACAAATACAGATAAGTTTAAGCCAAATGATGTTGCAACGCTTGGTTTTGTAATTTCTACCTCCGTTTTGGCAGCAGAGCTTGATTATAAGGAATTTGTTAGTGATTACGGAGAAAATGGAGCACTTATTAAGTGTGCAAATAAATATGGAATATATGAGGTTGACCCAGAAGATACAGATAAACTTACATCTGGTGTTACAGACATAGAAGCAAGTATTATTTTAAATGCGGCAATACATGAATATCTTGCAAAGGATGAAGCTGGCAAGAATGAAGTGGTATATGTAGAAAATGTCAAAGACTTTTCAAAAGAGGACAAGTTTGAAGTCAATAAAGTGGGTACTACAAAAGCAATTTCAGCCAATGTAGCCAGTTCCCTGGAGGTAGGAGATGTTTTTATAACTCCTCCGACAAGTGAATATCCTACAGGCTTAGCACTTAAGGTATCTAAAAAAACATTAAATGCGGATGGTACATATTCAATAGAAACAGTAAAACCAGATATATCGGAAGTGTTTGAACAGATTAATATTGATGCAGAAGCAATAGCAAAGGCAGAAAATTTTATCCCTGAAGAGGGTGTAAAAATAATTAAAGATAATAATATCTCAAGTAATACTGGAACAGCGTATGTTGCGTATGGTCAAATTGATGATTTATCAGGGACAGACAGTAGGATAGATGAAACAATAAAAGGTTCGTTAAGTGGTACAGAAACAATAACCTTTGATATTAATTTGCGTGATAAATCCACTAATTTAAAAAAGAATAGTGCTCTTGAAGCTGCATTAGGAGTTGTTAGTGCAAAATTAAATGAAACCGGACAAAAGAATCCAGACTTCAAAGCATTTAAAAGTTTAATGAAAAAAACGGGTACAACCGTTGAACCAACACAGATTGCTACATTGCGAGTAAAGGAGCTTATTGAATCCTATCGCAATAAAAATATTACAAAGACGGAGCTTAAAAATCAAATTAAAAAGTTAGAGGGAGAGTATACAAAAAAGGAAAAAACAGAAAAGAGAGGAAGCTTTGATGCCGGATATTCAATAACAGGTCAAGTTAAAGTTGATTTAAGTGTGAAAGCAAATGTTGATTTCAGTATCTGGAAGTGGAAATTAAATGAATATAGTGTATCTGCGGATGCTAAATTGTCGGGAAATATTGACTTTAAGGGAACAATTAAGGGTGATGTTACAATCGCTAAATTTAAAGTTCCTGTTGGTGGTGGAGTTTCTGTAGATGGAAAATTAAAATTATTTTTTGATGTAAATGGGGAAATAAAGTATAGTGTTGAGGTAGATGCAAATGCAAAGATTTCCTATGAGTCTGGTAAGGGATATAAGAATACATGTGAAAAAAGTGTAAAACACGGGTTGGAATTATCTGTTTCTTTAGAAGGAGGTTTTAAGGTTGCTATTTTAGCAAGTATATTAGGGTATTCATTAGTAGATGTTACGGTTTCAGCATCAGCTCTAATTGAGATGAAAACAGAGCTTAAGCAGAAATTGAAAACAGAATTTGATGAAAATACAAATACATTGCATTATACAAATATTGTTACATTATCATCAAAGGGAGATTTATATCTGCCAATTATTAAAATAAAGGTTGGTGACGATAAGGATACATTGGTGCATGATTTGGGTATTTCCCTTGAATTTACCGTATGGGATAAGGATAGAGCATTGTTTAAGAAAAGCTTTATAGATGAGTCGGTTGATTGGGTGATAGCAGATGAAACAGAGCAGTTAGGTGAGGATGAAACAACCACAGAAGAACCAACAAGTAGTGGATTAGATGAAACACAGGATAATAGTGGGGCATTAAATTTATCTGAATTTGCAGTATCACTTCAAAAGGGAGATAGCAAAATAATAACTGTAAAAGTTCCAGAAGGATATAAAAGCAATGATATTAAATGGGAATCAGATGATAATTCAGTTGCAACAGTATCAAATGGTGTTATTCAGGCTATTGGAGAAGGTAGTGCAACAATTACTGTGTCTACAAAGGACGACAAATACACCTCAAAATGTATAGTATTAGTTAATTAATTTGGCATTTTCGTTTAATAAGCATTATAATAAGAGAGTCAGGTAAACAATTTTGAATACCTGGCTCTCCTTTATTTTAAAAGAAATACTTACATATGAAAGGATAATTTTATATATGAAAGAAAATCAAATGCGTATGCTGTTTGAAATAGATACGAAGGATTACGATATTAATGGAACGACCTTTAGCAGACCCTCTGCAAGAGGCATTATTATTAAGGACGGAAAGCTTGCAATGATACACAGTTTAAAATACGAGTATTACAAATTTCCGGGAGGTGGAATAGAAAAGTGTGAGGATAAGAAGAATGCACTTATAAGAGAGGTGCAGGAGGAAACTGGTCTGGTGGTTATTCCTGAAACTATAAAGGAATATGGAATGGTTCACAGAATACAAAAGGGAGATTATGAGGATGTATTTATTCAGGACAATTATTATTATTTATGCGAGGTCGAAGAAGAACTAAGGGAGCGAAATTTAGATGCTTATGAGCAGGAGGAAAAATTCACATTGGAATATGTAACACCTTTGGAAATAATTGCTACAAATAAAGCTTGTAATCATATAGAGGCTGATAATATAATGATAAAAAGAGAAAATAGAGTGATTGAAATATTAATGCAAGAGGGTTTAATATAAGTTAATCCTGTGGGTTTTACAAAATACATATGTTAGAAAGGAAATGTCTATGAAGTGTGCATTTATTAATGGAAAAATTCTTGACGGAACAGAAAACATGGAGGTTGTTGAGGGAAAAAGTATATTAGTAAATAATGGTATAATTGAAGCTATAGTAGACAAGTCTGGTGATTATGAGGGCTATGAGCTGGTGGATTTGGCAGGAGGCTATATTATGCCGGGGCTTATTAATATGCATGTACATCTGGCGGGAAGTGGAAAACCTCAAAAAAAGCAGAGGGATAATGAAAAGCTGGTAAAGCGAATAATGAGCAGTTCACTTACCAGAAAAATTGCATATAAAATGGTTTGTGGTTTTGCAAAGGATGAGCTTCTTAGTGGCGTAACAACTATAAGAACTGTGGGTGGCTTAGGAAATTTTGATACAACCCTTCGTGATGAAATAAATGAGGGAACCAAGCTTGGACCTAGAATATTAGCGGCAAATGAAGGAATATCTGTACCAGGTGGTCATATGGCAGGCTCAGTAGCAATAGCTGCAAATAATATTGACGAGGCATTGGCACATTTGAAAAAGGTAGAGGGACAAAAGGTTGATTTAATAAAATTGATGATTACAGGTGGAGTTATGGACGCAAAGGAAAAGGGTGTACCGGGAGAATTGAAAATGAAGCCGGAAATGGTAAAGGCTGTATGTGACGCAGCACACAAAGCAGGCTATACTGTGGCAGCCCATGTTGAGTCATATGAGGGAGTAAAGGTGGCATTGGAAAATGGTGTAGATTCTATTGAGCATGGTGCTAGAACAGATGAAGAAATAATCAATTTATTTAAGGAAAAAAATGCTTTCCTTTGTACAACCATTTCACCAGCTTTACCTTATGCCCTGTTTGACAGAAGCATAACAAATGCTACTGAGGTGGAGCAGTATAATGGAAATGTAGTTTTTGAAGGCATAGTACAATGCTCTAAGGCAGCCATTGAAAATAATATACCTGTAGTCTTAGGTAATGATGTTGGCTGTCCTTGGATAACACAATATGATTTTTGGAGAGAATTATTTTACTTCCACAAATATGTAGGTGTGTCAAACAAATTTGCATTATATACAGCTACCTCAAGAAGTGCAGCCATTGCGGGAATAGGTGACAAAACCGGTACAATAGAAAAAGGAAAACTGGCTGAAATGATTGTAACCAGAAAAAATCCTTTAGAGGATTTAAGAGCTCTTAGAAATGTGGAGATAGTTGTAAAGGGCAATAATATTATAAAAAATCCAAAAATAAAAAAGAGAAAACAGGTAGAGAAGGAACTGGATAAGTTTATATAAAACAATAAAAATAACTGCCATATGATTAGCAATAGTTAAACTATTGAAATATCATATGGCAGTTTTTTATAAAAACTCTAGCCAGTTTTTAGGTTAAATATGAAAACTTATTAAGCCTGAGGACCTGCTGCAACAAGTGCCTTACCAGCTTCATTTCCTTCATATTTTGCAAAGTTCTTAACAAATCTGTCTGAAAGGTCTTTTGCTCTTGTTTCCCATTCAGCAGCATCTGCGTAAGTATCACGAGGATCAAGAATACCTGAATCAACTCCTGGTAATTCTGTTGGAACTTCAAAGTTGAAGAATGGAATCTTCTTTGTAGGAGCTTTGTTAATATCTCCACTTAAGATTGCATCGATAATTCCACGGGTATCCTTAATAGAGATACGCTTTCCTGTTCCGTTCCAGCCTGTGTTTACAAGGTAAGCCTTAGCACCACTCTTTTCCATCTTCTTAACAAGCTCTTCAGCATACTTTGTAGGATGTAACTCAAGGAATGCCTGTCCGAAGCAAGCTGAGAATGTAGGTGTTGGCTCTGTAATTCCACGCTCTGTACCAGCTAACTTAGCTGTAAATCCTGAAAGGAAGTAGTACTGTGTCTGTTCTGGTGTAAGAATAGATACTGGAGGAAGTACACCAAATGCGTCTGCTGAAAGGAAGATAACATTCTTTGCAGCAGGTGCAGAAGATATAGGGCGTACAATGTTTTCAATATGGTTGATTGGGTAAGATACACGGGTATTTTCTGTAACACTCTTATCTGCGAAATCAATCTTTCCATTCTCATCAAGAGTAACATTTTCAAGAAGTGCATCGCGTCTGATTGCATTGTAGATGTCTGGCTCAGAATCCTTGTCTAAGTCGATAACCTTTGCGTAGCAACCACCTTCAAAGTTGAATACACCGTTGTCATCCCAGCCGTGCTCATCATCACCGATTAATAAACGCTTAGGATCTGTTGATAATGTTGTCTTACCTGTACCAGAAAGACCGAAGAAGATAGCTGTATTTTCACCGTTTAAGTCTGTATTTGCTGAACAGTGCATTGAAGCCATACCCTTAAGTGGTAAGTAGTAGTTCATCATAGAGAACATACCCTTCTTCATTTCTCCACCGTACCATGTATTAATAATAACCTGTTCACGGCTTGTAATATTGAATGCTACTGCTGTTTCAGAGTTAAGACCAAGCTCCTTGTAGTTTTCAACCTTAGCCTTTGAAGCATTGTATACTACGAAGTCTGGCTCGAAGTTTTCAAGTTCTTCAGCAGAAGGCTTGATAAACATATTTGTAACAAAGTGAGCCTGCCAAGCAACCTCAACGATGAAACGGATAGCCATACGAGTATCCTTGTTTGCACCACAGAAAGCATCTACTACGAAAAGTCTTTTGTTTGAAAGCTCTTTCTTAGCAATGTCCTTTAAGATTGCCCAGTTATCCTCTGAAAGTGGATGGTTGTCGTTCTTGTATTCATCAGAAGTCCACCAAACTGTGTCCTTTGAGTTTTCATCCATAACGATGTATTTGTCTTTTGGAGAACGACCTGTGTAAACACCGGTCATAACATTTACTGCACCAAGTTCACTTTCCTGACCTTTTTCATAACCTTCAAGGTCTGCCTTTGTTTCTTCTGCAAATAATGTTTCATAAGAAGGGTTGTGTACAATCTCAGTTGTTCCAGTAATTCCATACTTGCTTAAATCAATTGTTGCCATTTTAACTGACTCCTTTTCTTTTATTTTTAGTGAAAGACTACCCGATATTTATATAAATAATGAGCAGTATTGTTTTAGAAATTAAAAATCTAACTTCACAGATAATATTATACATAATTACTTTGCAAAATCAACAAAAAAACTAAGATTTTAGTAAGATTTTATTTTATTGATAAAAAGGTGTGATAAAATATATAATAAGGTATAAATGTGAGAAAAAAATTTAACTTCTATTTAACATAAGCTGGTAATGAATTTAACAGAAAAACAGTATGATAAGTTCTCATAGTTGCAGCATTAAAAACTAAGGAGATAGAAGTTGCTAAGTAAAGTAGGAAAAATATTGTTTGGAAATAGTAAAAACAGAAAGAGAGGAAAATATCATATGGAAGAAACGAAAAACACGATATTTGTTAATAGAGAGCTTTCTTGGTTAAAGTTTAATGAAAGAGTATTAGAACAGGCTAAAATGGGACAGGTGCCATTATGCGAAAGGCTTACCTTTTTATCTATATTCCAATCTAATTTAGACGAGTTTTTTATGGTAAGAGTAGGTTCTTTAGAGGATCAGAAATTATTAAACAACAATGACAGGGAAAATAAAACAAATATGACTCCGGATGAGCAGCTGGTGGCTATTTTGGAGAGAGTAAATGAGTTAAATCAGGTTAAGGATAAAATCTACAAGGAATTAATGAAAAAAATAGAGGAATACGGAGTGGATATTATTAGCTTTAAGGAGTTATCAAAGTCAGAAAATGCTCAAATGAGAAATTATTTCAATAACAACATATTACCATTATTATCTGTAATGATAGTAGGCAGAAAACAGCCGTTTCCATTCCTTAAGGGCGAGGAAATATATGCAATGGCTATATTAGACAAGAAAAGTGGAAAAGAAAGAATTGGAATAATACCCTGCAATAGTGAAATGATTCCAAGAATGATTAGCGTACCCGGAAGAGAACATACATATATGCTTAGAGAGGAAGTAATACTCCATTATATGAATGATGTTTTTAATGGATATAAAATAAAACAAAAATCAGTAATGAGAGTTACAAGAAATGCGGATATTGATGTATCAAAGGTGTATGATGAGGATTTGGATTATCGTGACCAGATGGCACAGCTTGTCAAGCTTAGAAAAAAGCTTGCACCGGTAAGACTTGAGCTGACCAGAGATATAGAGCCGGAAATGGTGGAAAAAATGTGTGAATATCTGGAGCTGGAGAAAAATCATGTATTATATTCTAAATCACCACTGGATTTATCCTTTGTATTCAAAATAGAGGATATTCTTAGAGGAAAAACAGAACTATTCTATGAAAAGAAGGTGCCACAGCCATCGCCAAGCTTAGATATGAATAAGGCAATTATTCCACAAATACTAGAAAGGGATGTTTTATTGTCATATCCATATGAAAGTATTAGACCATTTTTACAGATGCTGCATGAAGCTGCAAGAGATCCAAAGGTTCAATCTATCAGAATGACACTTTATCGTCTTGCTAAGAATTCAAAGGTAGTAGAGGCATTGGTGGAGGCTGCCGAAAACGGAAAACAGGTAGATGTATTAGTCGAATTGAAGGCCAGATTTGACGAGGCAAATAATATTGACTGGAGCAGAACACTAGAGGACGCTGGCTGTCATGTAGTGTATGGAGTTGACGGATTAAAGGTACATTCAAAGCTATGTCTTATTACAAGAAAAACTGATGATAAGGTAGAATATATTACTCAGATAGGCACAGGCAATTATAATGAAAAAACTGCCAGATTATATACAGATTTATCACTTATAACCTCAAGAGAGGATATTGGTATTGAAGCCAGAGAGGTATTTCAGGAAATTCTTATTGGTAATACAGTTGAAAAAACACAGCATTTATTAGTCGCACCAAAATGCTTACAAAAACCAATTTTAGATATGATAGATTATGAAATCGAAGAAGCCAGACTTGGAAAGGAAGCATATATTGGAGTTAAGGTTAATTCCCTTACAGATAAGAAAATCATTGATAAGCTGGTAGAGGCCTCAAAGGCTGGCGTGAAAATTGATATGGTAGTCAGAGGCATCTGCTGTCTAAAGGCAGGCGTAGAGGGAGAAACAGAGAATATACACATTAGAAGTATTGTAGGAAGATACCTGGAACATTCCAGAATTTATATATTTGGACCGGAGAGCAGGGACAAAATGTATATAGCCTCTGCTGACTTTATGACTAGAAATACACTTAGAAGAGTAGAGGTGGCAGCACCTATTTATGATGAAAAAATCAAGGATAGAATTAGAAATATGTTTAAGGTAATGCTGATGGATAATGAATTAGCAAGAATAGAGGGAGCAGATGGTATATATAGATTACAAAAAGCAGAGGGCGAAAAAATTAATAGTCAGGAATATTTTAATGAGCAGGCATATGAGGCTGTTAAAGAAAAAAATAGCAACTAAAGAAGCTGGATTTTTTTAAATAAAAGGGATATTATAGGTACAAAGAATAGGAGGCGTTTTATGGATAAACAAACAAATCTTATGACAGAGGGAAATATTTTGAAAAAAATATTTTTCTTTTCTGTACCATTAATATTAGGAAATTTGTTTCAACAGCTCTACAATACTGTAGATTCAATAATTGTTGGAAATTATGTTGGAAAGGGTGCATTGGCAGCAGTAGGCTCTAGTACCTCTACAATTAATCTGCTTATTGCCTTTAGTCAGGGTGCAGCAGTAGGAGCTGGCGTTGTTATAGCACAATATTTAGGTGCAAAGGAAAAACAAAAGGTGGAGGAGGCAGTACATACTGCTATGGGAATAGCTATTGCCCTCGGAATGATACTTACGGTACTGGGCATTGCTTTAAGTGGAACTATTTTAAGATTAATGGATACACCTGGCGATGTTATTGAACAATCAAATTTGTATTTGAAAATATATTTTGCAGGTGTTGTTTTTAATGTTATTTATAATATGGGTGCAGGTATATTAAATGCAGCAGGCAATTCAAAACGCTCCTTAATATATTTGTGCTATGCCTCAGTTATTAATATAGTTTTAGATTTACTATTAATAAGAGTATTTAAAATGGGTGTAGAGGGTGCGGCTATTGCCACGGACATAAGCCAGATTGCTTCTAGTGTATTTGTAGTTGCTTATTTAATGAGGACAAGGGAGGACTACAAAATACAGCTTAAGAAACTGAAAATACATAAAAATATGGCATATGGCATTATTAAGGTTGGACTACCTACGGGAATACAGAATATGGTAATATCCTTTTCCAATGTTTTAGTTCAGTCTAGTGTTAATGGCTATGGCTCATCAGCAGTAGCAGGCTTTGGTGCATATACAAAGGTAGACGGCTTTAATATTTTGCCGGTTATGAGCTTTAGTATGGCGGTGACTACCTTTACAGGACAAAATATTGGAGCCGGAAAAATTGACAGAGTAAAAAAAGGTATGTGGATTACTATGGCAATGGGTGTTGTGTACACAATAACTACAGGATGTCTTTTACTGATATTTTCCGAGCCTATTATGAGATTGTTTACACAGGATAAAGAGGTAATAGAATATGGCAGACAGGCTATGTATTACTTTTGCCCCTTCTATTTTATGCTGAGTATTATGCACGCTCTGGCAGGTACAATAAGGGGAACAGGAAAGAGTATTCCGCCTATGATTATTCTTCTTACCTCCCTATGTGTATTCAGGGTTATCTGGATAATACTTGTATTGCCACATTTTTCTGCTATTGACGGAATATTTGTATTATATCCGGTATCGTGGGCAGTTGGACTTGTATTAATGATTTTGTACGCATGGAAGGGTAAGTGGCTTCCGAAACAAATATAAAAAGAAGAGATAGTATGTGGATATTTTTTGCGTTTGGTTCAGCTATATTTGCAGGACTAACATCAATTTTGGCTAAGTGTGGAATTAAAAACACAGATTCAAATGTGGCAACAGCCATTAGAACTATAGTGGTGGGTACACTTTTAATGCTGAAGGCATAATACAATCAGTCATAAGTACAAAAGGATAGTTGAATGGTAGATATGAAAAACAATAAAGATTTAACAAGTGGCTCAGTGGGAAAAAATCTTTTTCTCTTTTCTATGCCAATGATTGCTGGAAATCTATTGCAGCAATGCTACAATTTAGTAGATACATGGATTGTAGGTAAATATGTTGGGGCAAATGCACTTTCAGCGGTTGGTTCAGCTTATTCACTTATGACATTTTTAAATTCAATTTTAATAGGAATGTGTATGGGTGCAGGTGCATTATTTGCCTTCCATAAGGGCAGCAGGGATTACAAAAAGCTAAAGGAGAGCATTTCAGTTTCTTTTATTTTACTTGGAGTAATTGCTGTTTTTATATTTGTATGTACAGAAATATTTGCCACTCCTATTTTAAAGGCGTTGCAGACACCTAAGGAAATATTCTTTATGATGAAAGAATATTTAATAATTATATTTGCAGGAATAGTATTTGTTTATTTATATAATTATTTTGCCTTTTTGCTTCGTGCCGAGGGCAGGTCAGTTGTTCCACTTGTATTTCTAGGTGCCTCATCACTGCTAAACATAGCTTTAGATTTTCTATTTGTAGTTAAGTTTAATATGGAAATTGCAGGTGCAGCCTGGGCAACATTAATTGCACAGGTAGTTTTAGCCATAGGCATTATGATATATACCTGGGGAGAATATACACATTTACGCATAGATTTAAAAAGCTTTGCTGCTGGCAAAAAAAGAGCTGGGGAAATTTTTAAATTTTCAGCCCTGTCATCTATACAGCAATCAGTTATGAACTTTGGAATATTAATGATACAAGGACTTGTAAATAGTTTTGGAGTAAGTGTAATGGCTGCTTTTGCAGCAGGAGTGAAAATAGACACGCTGGCATATATGCCGGCACAGGAGTTTGGCAATGCTTACTCAATTTTTATATCACAAAATTACGGAGCTGCAAAAAAAGACAGGATAAAGAAAAGTACAAGACTTTCCATTGTGGCAACCACTGTATTGTGTCTGGCAGTATCAATTATAGTTTTTGTATTTGCACCAGCCTTTATAAAAATATTTGTTTCAGGCAGGGAAACAGAAATAATAGCCATTGGAGTTAAATATTTAAGAATAGAAGGAACCTTCTATATTCTAATAGGAATATTATTTTTACTTTATGGATATTTTAGAGGAATAAACAAGCCAATAGTATCACTTATACTGACTATTATATCCTTAGGCATCAGAGTATTATTGGCATATATTTTAAGTGTGCCTTTTGGGGTTACAGCAATATGGTGGTCTATACCAATAGGCTGGTTACTTGCAGATATTGCAGGCTTGTTAATATATAAAAGCAGAAAAAATTATTAAGGTGTAAGCATAAAAGAGTTGATTTATATTTTCTTTCATATTAGAATGGTGTAAGTGCAGGCAGGATAAATATGTTTTTGCCTGTATAAGCTGGTATAGCTAAGGAATAATCAGCTATTAAAAAATAGAGGATTTTGATTTTTATGATAAATGAAGAAAAAAAAGAGAGGGATATGGAAAAATTGTATTTGGTGCTAATTGGAACACCGGGTATATTTGCCACTATTATAAGGTGGGTAACAAAGCTTAAATATATTCATATCGTTTTAGGTATGGACGAGGATTTAAAGGAATGTTACAGCTTTGGACGAAGAAATCCAAAGGTGCCTATATTGTCAGGCTTTGAACATGAAAGAATGGACAAGGTAATTGAAAAATTCCCAAAGGCACTTTGTATGGTTACAGAAATTGAGTGTACAAAGGAGCAAAAGGAGCAGATTTGGGGAAGAATTAATTATTACAAGAAAAATGCCAAAAGATACCATTATACAGTTTTAGGTCTGCCTTTTATGCTGATGAATAAGCCTTTTCATCAGAAAAGAAGGTACGCCTGCTCACAATTTGTGGCAAGAACATTAGAGGATTATGGTGTTAGAAAGTTTGATAAACATTATTCTCTTATGACACCAAGGGATTTTTATGAAATGCCGGATAAGAAGATTTTGTATGTTGGAACTGTAGAGGGTTATCTGGACCAGAGAGAAGGGTTTAGAAAATATATACAGTAAAACAATGTGTATCAGGTTAATAATACATATGAAAGGAAATTTTATGAAAAAGAGAAAATTAGCTTCGATATTAATGGCTGCAGTGTTCACTATGAGTATTGTCATGGGCTGTGGTGCTATTGATGAGGACAAGAAAACCTCTGACAATGCAGCAACAACGGAAAAGGAAACTACTACTGAGCCTGTTACAGAGCCACCCTTTGAGCCAGTGTCAATTAATGTAATGATGATTGGTGATATGCTTATGCACATGGGAGTACAAAACAGTGGAAGATTAGCAGATGGTTCATTAAATTATGATCATTTATTTGCACATATTAAAAGTGATATAGACGAGGCAGACATAGCTATTGTCAATCAGGAGGTTATTATTGGCGGAGAGGAATTAGGCTTATCTGGTTACCCTACCTTTAACTGTGCCTACGAGGTTGGTGATGCAATAGCAAAGGCTGGCTTTAATGTAGTATTACACGCTACTAATCACACAGTAGATAAAGGTGGCGTAGGTGTAGATAATTGTATTAATTTTTGGAAAACGAAGCATCCGGATATTGCATATTTAGGAATAAATAAAACAGCAGAGGATAAGAATAATATATATGTATATGAGCAAGACGGTGTAAAGATAGCTGTCCTTAATTACACCTATGGTACAAATGGAATTCCGCTTCCACAGGACAGACCATATCTTGTAAATTTATTAGATGAAGATACAGTCAAAAACGATCTTGCAAAAGCAAAGGAATTGGCTGATTTTATAATTGTATGCCCTCATTGGGGAACAGAATACACACTTGTTGAAACAGAAGAACAGCACTATTGGGCAAACTTATTTGTGGAGAATGGTGCAAACCTTATTATCGGTGCCCACCCTCATGTAATTGAGCCTGTAGCATGGGTAGAAAGTGAAAATGGAAACAAGGCACTTTGTTACTATTCACTAGGTAATTTTGTTTCAACACAAAATGAAGCATCAAATATGCTTGGAGCAATGGCAAAGGTAACAATTACCAATGACAAGGACGGAAATGTATTCATAAAGGACTATTCTGTTGAGCCATTAGTTACCCAGAAGCTATGGGGAACTCAGGAAATAACCACCTACAAATTATCTGACTACACAGCACAGCTTGCCAGCCAGAATCGTATTCTTGATAAAGACCCAGGCTTTTCAATGAGCTATTTAGTAAACACCTGCAGGCAGGTATTTGGTGACTTATATGTTCCTACAGGAGAAGCATTAAATTACATTGGAAACTAAAATGTAATTAGTGACTTAAACATAAAATTATAAATTAAATATCTTCAAAAATTAAAAATCAAGGAGAACACAATGAAAAAATCAATTTTAAGTGTGTTACTTGTAGCATTGCTTTGTACTGTACTTGCAGGATGCAAAGACGGTAACAACAGCAACAAATCTGAAGATAAAGATGAAATTGTTGTAGGAATACAACAGGATCTTGACAGTCTTGACCCACATTTAGCAACAGCGGCAGGAACTAAAGAGGTTTTATTCAACATTTATGAAGGCCTTGTTAAGGTAAACGAACAGGGCGAATTAGTTCCAGCTGTAGCCAGCGAGTACAAGATTTCAGAGGATGGAAGCAAGTACACATTCACATTAAGAGATGGCGTTAAATTCCACAATGGAGAAGCAGTTACAGCAGAAGATGTAAAATATAGCATTGAAAGAAACGCAGGCTTATTACCAGATACAGAATTAATAGTTTCTGCATTTAGTGTTATTGAAAGCGTTAATATACTGGACCCTTCTACTGTGGAGGTTGTACTAAGCGAGCCAGATACAGAGCTTATAAGTTATTTAACTGTAGCTATTGTACCAAAGAACTACGAAAACATTAGTACACAGCCTGTAGGAACGGGCCCTTTTAAATTTGTTTCGTACAAATCACAGGAGAGTCTTGTAATCGAGAAAAATAATGATTACTGGGGCAATAAGGCATATCTTAATAAGGTTACCTTCAAGGTAATTACTAATGCTGCAACAGCAGTTGTTGAATTAAAGGCTGGTACAATAGATATATATCCTTATTTAACAATGGATCAGGCAGACCAGATAGGCGACAATTTTGACATTTTATATGGTAACACTAATTTAGTTCAGGGACTTTATTTAAACAATGATGTAGAAATGTTTAAAAATAAGCTGGTTCGTCAGGCAATGTATTATGCCTTAGACAGACAGGAAATCCTTGATATTGTAGCAGGTGGACATGGTACTATTGTTGGCAGTTTTATGTATCCGGGCTATGGCAGATATTATAATGATTTAAGCAAGGAATATTCAAAGGATATTGATAAGGCAAAGGAGCTGTTAAAGGAGGCTGGCTATGAAAATGGCTTTACCTTTAGTGTAAAGGTTCCTTCAAATTATCAGGTTCATATGGATACTGCACTTGTAATAAAGGAGCAGTTAAAGGAAATTGGTATCACAATGAATATTGAGGGTATTGAATGGACAAGCTGGCTGACAGATGTTTACCAGAACAGAGAATTTGAAGCAACAATTATCGGCTTTGATTCAAACCTTGCACCAAAGGACATTATGCGTAGATTTGTTTCAGATAATTCAAAGAATATGTGTAATTACAATAATACAGAATATGATAAGCTTTACAAAAAGGCAGTTTCAACTACAGATGATGAAGTGAAAATTGCCACCTATAAAGAAATGCAAAAGATATTGTCAGATGATGCGGCAAGCCTATTTATTGCCGATGCAGCAACTTTGGTGGCAGTTTCAAAAGATTTAGAGGGCTACACCTTTTACCCTATTTATGTACAGGATATGAGTAAGGTTAAATTCAAATAAGAACAGGAAGATTATGAAATATATACTTAAAAGAATAGGAATGGCAGTTGTTACGCTGTTTATTGTATCTATAATTGTATTTGCTATGTTTCAATTAATTCCAGGTGATGTAGTTACTGCAAAGCTTGGAAAGGATGCTACACCTGAAAGAGTGTTAGCAATGAAGGCACAATATGGTCTTGATAAGCCGCTAGCTGAGCAGTATTTTCGCTGGGTGGGTGGAATTTTAACGGGACAGCTGGGAATTTCTTATAGTAAGGATATTCCTATAGGCCAATTAATGGGAAATAATCTGGTGGTTACTATTTCTCTTGCATTAATGAGCCTTGTGCTGATTATATGTATAGCAATGCCAATAGGCTTTGCAACAGGATATTTGTCAAGCAGAAAAACTAAAAGGGCTAAGATTTTTGACGGAATTTTTGATGGAATAAATCAGACCTTTATGGCTGTTCCTTCCTTCTTTATAGGTATATTGATTAGTGTAGTCTTTGGACTTATTTTAAAATGGTTTGTTGTGGGACGATATGTAAACTATGAAGAGGACTTCGTAGGCTTTCTTATATATTTAGTCCCGGCAGCCATTTCTGTAGCAATACCTAAAATAGCTATGCTGGTTAGGTTTGTTAAAGGATCAGTTAAGGAGGAAATGGAGAAGGATTATGTAAGGACAGCTAAATCAAAGGGGATGAAGGATTTGGCTATTTTATTCAGGCATGTATTTAAAAATGTAATAGTTACATCTGTGACAGTATTATCAGTGATTATGGCAGAAATTTTTGCTGGCAGTGTAGTAGTGGAGCAGGTGTTTAATCTGCCCGGATTAGGCAGGCTTCTTGTTTCTTCAATAGGTACAAGAGATTATCCGGTAGTTATGGATATTGTAATATATATAGCAGCTATGATAATTATTGTGAATTTATTAGTGGATATAATTTATAGACTTATAGACCCTAGAATTGGAGCGTCCTATGAATAAGAAAAGTCCAAAATTTATTATAGGTCTGGTAATTGTAGGAATATTAGTTTTAATTGCAATAATCAGTTTGTTTTATACTCCATATGACCCAGAATCAATGAACATAAGAGAAAAATTTCAAGCTCCAAATCTATCGCATATTATGGGAACAGACAATTTTGGAAGAGATATTTTCTCCAGAGTAATGGTTGGACTTGGGGATACGATATTTATTTCTGGAGCAACTATAGCCATTGGTTTTGTTATAGGTCTGTTAGTTGGCAGTTTTACAGGCTATTTTGGAGGATTTTTAGATGAAGCTTTAATGAGGATAAACGATACTCTTAGCTCGATACCAAGTGTTTTGCTGGCTATTGTAATGATAGGAGCTTTTGGAAGTGGAACGGCTACTTTGATTATATCCTTAGGTATAGTTTTTATACCTAGCTTCGCAAGAATGATAAGAAGTGAATTTATTAAAGAGAGAACAAGGGAATATGTTATGTGTGCAAAGCTGTCAGGTGCAGGAAGCCTTAGAATCATATTCGTTCATATATTACCTAATTGTAAAAATACAATTATTTCGTCACTTATAGTAGGCTTTAATAATGCGATACTGGCAGAGGCAAGTCTAAGCTTCTTAGGAATAGGCGTAATGCCGCCTAAGGCAAGTCTTGGCTCAATGCTGAAGGATTCCCAGATATATTTATCTACTGCACCCTGGTATGGATTGTTTCCGGGAATGACAATAGTATTGTTAATTATAGGATTAGTTTTGATGTTTAATACTGAAAAAAGGAGCAAGGGATGTTAGAGGTTAAAGATTTATTTGTTGCCCTTGGAAATAAAAATATTGTAAATGGCATTGCTTTAAAGGTTCCTCATAAGGCTATAGTTGGCTTGGTGGGAGAATCCGGCTCTGGAAAGACTATTAGTGCAATGGCAATAGCTGGCTTATTAGATAGCCAGATGAAAACCTCAGGACAAATTATATTAGAGGGTACTGAAATTTCAAATCTTAATTATAAGGAAAGACGAAGATTTAATGGAAGCAAAATAGCATTTATTTTTCAAGAGCCAATGACCAGTCTTAATCCTTTAATGAAGGTAGGAAAGCAGATAGAGGAGGTTTTAAAGTTACATAATGATATAAGTAAGGACGACAGAAAGGCAAGGGTGCTTGAGATTATGAAAGAGGTAGAACTGGCAGAGCCTTCAAAATTATATGACAAATACCCAAGTGAGCTTTCTGGTGGAATGCGACAAAGGGTGGTTATTGCTATGGCAGCAGTTTTAAAGCCTTCTTTAATAATTGCAGACGAGCCGACTACTGCCCTCGACGCTGATACAGGCAGGGCTATATTAAAGCTTATAAAAGACATTAATGAAAAATATGGCAGTAAGGTGCTTATTATATCTCACGACTTAAATGTAATTAAAAGCATGTGCAGCTATGTATATGTAATGAAAGATGGAGAGCTAGTGGAAAATGGAACTACAAAAGAGATATTTGAAGCTCCAAAAAATCAGTATACAAAATCCTTAATAGAAGCTGTACAAAAGAGAGAAAAGCAGATTAAGGTAAAGGGAACGGAAAATATATTAGAGGTTAAAGAGGTTTCTTTATTTTACAGAGAGAAAAAAGGTATAAATGTAATTGCAGAAAGTTTAAACTTTTCTATTAAGAAGGGTGAAATATTAGGACTTTTAGGAAAAAGTGGCTGTGGAAAAAGTACATTATCAAGAGCAATAGCAGGACTTAACAAAAGGTACAAGGGAGAAATAAAATATTATGGTGAAGACGAAGAGAAAATACAAATGGTATTTCAAGACCCATATTCCTCATTAAATCCTAGTAAAACCATTGGCTTTATACTGGCAGAGCCTTTGAAAAATCAAGGAAAATTAACAAGAGAGGAAATGAAAAAGGAGGTACTAAACATACTTAAACAGGTGGAGCTGCCGGAGGAATTTTACAACAGGTATCCACATGAATTAAGTGGAGGACAAAGACAAAGGGTAAGTATTGGTATTGCATTAATAGCCAAGCCTAAGCTGATAATTGCAGACGAACCCGTGTCAGCACTTGATGTGACTGTTCAAAAACAAATATTAGAGCTGTTTTTAAAGGTACAAAAGGAAACAAATATAAGTATATTAATGATTTCACACGATATACAGGTGCTTAATCAGGTGTGCGACAGAATTATTAAATGGAGTGAAATAGGAAAATAATCCTAGAAATAAAAAATACTTGACAAAATTACTATTTTTGATTAGAAAATATATTTGTAGGCTATTATTAAATTGGACTAAGCTGTCGATATTAATAGTACAAGTCAGATGAGAAAACTAATGGAAAGGAGAAGCACATGATTATTTCAAGCTTAAGTGCTGTGGATATATTTAATTATAGTCAGTCAACACATATAAGACCAGAGCTTAAGATAAGCGAAGCTGTCACAAAGCCAGAAGAAAATGTGCAGCTCCAAAATACATTACCTGATGAGAAGGAAGCATATAGCAGCAGAGAAACACTTCCTACAAAGGATGTTTTAGACTTTGCAATAGAAGCCTTAGATGTAGACAAAAGTCTTATTGGTGTAGATAGTGATATAAATGGACTAGATGTTCAGAAGGCAGTTTCAAATATGCAGCAGGATAGTATCTTACATCAGTATCAATATTTTGTAGGCAACATTTCTACAGATGATGGCTCTGTTGTAAGAAAGATGTAGCATAGAAAATATGCTTTTTACATCAGTATATTAAGAAATATTTCAAAAAAATTAAAAAATGCTTGCAATATGTATTATATTAATGTATAATGTCATCTGTCGCTAGACGATGGCCCATCGCCAAATGGTAAGGCAACGGACTCTGACTCCGTCATTTTCAAGGTTCGAATCCTTGT
>UQCD01000025.1 GCA_900539455.1 uncultured Eubacteriales bacterium | reverse complement strand
TCCCTAGTGGGGGACATAAAATATACCATGAACGCTCGGCAATAGGTGATATGTTGTCAGCTATCCTTTCATAAGAATTTATGAGGCTTGGTTCTGGAAGGAATCAAGCCTTTATTCATACATAGGAGGATAAAGTGTTAAAAGTAAATGATTTAATAAACATCAATTATATACCTAAGGAGGATGAAATATCATTATCCCTATTAATTGATTTCTACGAGCAGTATTTAAGTAAGAGAGTTTTTATTTTTACTTTAGAAAATAATGAAAAGGTAAAATTATTCTTCAGGAAAACATCAGAAATATTTCACATTTCAGGAATTGACCACATATATTAAGATGTGCCTATGGACGGAAGTAGATTTGTTGAAGAAGTTAAAAATATGAATATGGATATTAATACTTTAAAAGAGGTTAATTTACCGGTATATAAAGATTATGCGATGAGAATACGGAGTATGTTTTGTATAGACGCTATTATAAAGAATTGTGAGTGGTTATATTATTCAAATGGAAAAATCCCCAATACAGATATACTAGTTACATATTTATTGCTGAAAAGTTTAGATGGAAAAAAGTTACATCTGGGAATTGACACCTATAAAACAGGAAGACCATATTTTGCAAGAACACTTTTGATAACCGAAGGAAGCTTTGAAAATAAATTTATTGAACGAGCTAAGAGTTGTTTTAAGGTATCAAAATTGGAGATAAAGGATAAGTGTACGGATTGTTTGTTGGAATGTATTAATAGAAAAGAAGCAGAATTATATGTTAAAAATGAGGTTGAGAGGATTACAGAAAAATGGACGAAAACGGTATTTGAAACAGAGTTGTTTTAATGATGCAAATATGTTGCGTAAAGTTATTGAAGACAATGAGGGGAACATTAAAATTTTATTGTCGAATAGAATAAAAAAACAACAAAAAGTAGATTGGATAAAAAAATTAAGTACGGAAATAGAAAAACACAGAGCCGAAATAAGACAGCAAACAGATGTGTTAGACCCATACTGGGCAGGAAAGCTTGTAGGAGAAGGTATAAGAAGATATAAAAAAGAAGAAATTCCAATTAAGCTAAGAAATGAAATAGAGTTTTATTTGGATAGAAAATCAGTAGATATTTTCCTAAACATTTTACAAAAAAAATAGAAAGCCCTAGTTTCAGTTTATACCTAGTAAATTTTGACATATTTATTATTTTATAGTAAACTAAAAGTTGAGGTGTTTTTTATGCTTTATAATATACTATTTTTATGATAGCAGTTATAGAGTAAGGAAACACACAGAAGTTACCTGAAAACTAGATTGTAATACAAATCGAAGAGAGGGTGGAAAAATGAAGGAGATAAATAGAAAAAGTAATGATAAGGTGCAGGTTTTCTTTATAAATGTGACAACAATAGCACTTATTATTGTGGCTGTGATACTTGTCATAGCAAATTTTAATACAACAATAGATAATGATGAGTTTCAGGAAGCATACAAAACAGAGGAAACTAATGAATATGTAAACAATGATGTTCTGTACATTAATAGAGAAACTGAAGGTATTAGTGGAAATAAAGAAGAAAATACAACAGATAGTACAAATACAGAAGCGACAGATAAAGATGTAGAGGAAGAAACAACTGTTTCAAATAATAATCTTGTTGTAGGAGAGGTTGCTGCCAATGACAATGGTGTGCATGGCAGCAGTTATGGTATGGGAATGTACGACAATGGACTTCACGGAAATGTTAATGACAATGATTTTGCAAACAAAGAGTATAACAATGTTGCAAGTGGAAAATTAAACAAGACACAGAGAGTAGATGATGATTACTTTGACAACACAGTATTTATGGGGGATTCCAGAACAGTTGCTATGCAGGCACTTAATTTAGTTGCACCAGAGGATACCTTTGCAGTTAATGGAATAAACCATGTAGACTATATGTCGCAGCAGTTTTATGATGAGGTTACAGGTGTTAATGGAACAATTTTCGATATTGTTGCTCAAAGACAGCCAGAAAAAATTTATGTGGCATTAGGTGTAAATGGTGTTGCATTTATGCAAAAAGCAACCTTCTTGGAAACCTATATAGAAATGATAGAAAGACTTATGAAGGCATCGCCAAACAGCAAAATAATTATAGAGAGCATTCTGCCTGTTAATGAGGAAACCTACAACAGAGGCAATCCTAATATGAATAATATCAATGTTGATGATATGAATAGAGAGCTTTTAAGTCTTGCCAATATAAAGGAAATATATTATCTTGACCTGTCTAATGTTTTGAAGGATGAAAATAACAGATTAGCAAGCAAATATGATTGTGGGGACGGAATACACTTTACTAATGCGGGATATGAAGCAATATACAATGAAATGTGTTATTATGGAGTAGATTAAGTAATAGAAAAGAAAAGATAGAGCAAAGAAAAATGGCAGTAAAGGATAGAGCTGTAAATAAGTTTGCTGCTATCTTTTTTTATTATATGTATAATTTCACATATTTTCCACATAATAATTCCAAAGCTAAACACAGCAAAATATGATACCCTTGTATACAAGAGAAACAGGAGTATTACTTAGAAATATGAAATTGGAGGAAAAACAATGAAGGCTACAGGGATTATTAGAAGGTTAGATGAGCTTGGAAGAATTGTAATTCCTAAAGAGATAAGAAAGACCCTTAGAATAAATGAGGGTGATTCAGTAGAAATTTTCACAGATAATGATCAATCCGTCATAATAAAAAAATATTCCCCTATAGATGAGTTTTTACCATATGCACAGGAGTATGCAAATTCATTAGCAACTGTATCAAAGGCAGCAGTAATAATTGTGGACAAGGACCAAATAGTTGCGGCTTCTGGTGCATTGAAAAAGGATATTATTAATAAGGGCATTTCAAATAATTTGTTAAAAATCATTAACGAGAGAGCTATGTATGTTAATTCAAATGCAAGCAGGGCAGTTAATATTCTAGGCAATGAAAGGGACGAGGCTGCTTATCAACAAATTATCCAGCCTATTATCAGGGACGGAGAGGCAGTAGGAGCAGTAATAATGCTGCTGACAGAGAGAATGGTTATAACAGAGGTGGAAAAAAAGCTGTTAAATGTTGCGGCATTATTTATTGCAAATCAGATAAGATAAATTAATATAAAACAATAAATTGTAATTAAAATAAATTAGTAAATATTCTAACATCAATGTTGATTTTCTAATTATTTTTTCATATAATATAAGTAGAGTAATGCAACGGAGGTGTTTACTATGGTAACAACAGCAAATCTTTTACAAAGCCTTATTCCTATTTCACAATTTAATAAAGGTCAGGCAGCAAAGATATTTGATAGACTTCATTCTGAAAAGGAATTAATTGTTTTAAAAAACAATCAACCCTCAGCAATTATTTTATCACCAGAGGAATATACTAGATTAACTGAAATAGAAGAGGACTATTTTCTTTTATTAGAAGCTAATAAGCGTATGGAGGATAATGGAGATAGCAAAACAATTCCATTTGACGCAGTGATTAAAAATTTAGGAATTGAAAAAGAGGAACTTTTAGATACGGAGGATATAGATATCGAATGACATGGAGTATTGAGTTTTTGGAAGAAGCAGAAAAGGATATGAGAAAGCTTGACCATTCAGTTCAGGTACAGGTGTTGAAGGGTATTACAAAGGTTAGTAAAAATCCTTTACCTGTTAAAGAGGGTGGATATGGAAAACCACTAGGTAATAAAAAAGGGACAAACCTTACAAATCTTATGAAGATAAAGTTTAAAGATTTAGGTATTCGGGTTGTTTATAAAATTGTTCGAGTAGAAGGTGTAATGAGGATTATAGTTGTTTCTGCAAGAACCGACGAACAGGTTTACAAGGGAGCAGCAAAAAGAAGAGATAAATATGATTTATAACAAATATAAAATGAATAATATTGTAGAATAAAGAAAAAATAGTTGTTCACCAGCCTTCTTAATGATATAATCCACCTAGGTAAACTTATAGAAATATAGGGGCACAAAGCTAGAAGTCTAAGGTGTTATTAAATACTATGATAGTTCAGTTGCAATCAAAGAGTTTTCTTTGGTTGCATTTTTTATATAACGAAAAATTTAATAGGGTATGTTAATGGTTTAGAAAAAGGTAAAAGCATTGTTAATTAAAAATTATACGGATTAAAAATATAAGATTAAGAGAACAAAAAAGGAGAAAAAGAGATGGCAACATTTGGGACAACATTCAAAAGGATTTACGGAGAAGGATTAAAAAAATATGGTTTTAAAAAAATAAAGGGTAGACAGCCATATTTTGTAAGAATGATAGGAGATGAAATAATTCATATAATTACATATAAACCTAAAAATGTATTCAGATATGGATATAAGGTATATGAAGTATATGGAGGGATTGCAACAGTATATAGAGCAAATATAGATTTAGATAAAACACCAAGAGATAATGCTGTATGGCTAAGTAAAGTGTATCGTTTTTATAGAAAATGCAATGATGGAAGTGAGAAAAAAAGTTATGAGGAAATAGGACGATTTTCATATGAAAAGGATAATGAACAGTCAATGGATAAAAGCATAGAATATTCGCTGGAGATGACAGAAAAATATGTAATCCCAAGATTGGATAAAACAACAAATGTGAAAGAAGGTGTGGATTTCTTTAAGGAATATAATACTACATTACTAGCAATATACAGAAATTTTGGAAGAGGACAGAGTGGTTATGAATATAATGAGGGTTTGTTAAATGTACTTGTATATACGCAGGATGAGTATATTAGCTATATAAAAAATTTATATGAAGAATGTAATAATAGGATTTTAAATGAAATGAAAACAGGATTGAATGGTTTTACTATGGAACAATACCAATATGATAAGGAATGGAGATGGAAAGGAATGGAAGAGGAGATTGAGGTTTTTACAGAAATTAGTAATAGTCCAGAGAAATATAGAGAAGTTATGGAAGAATTGGAAAGACGAAAGGAGCATAATCTTGAAGTATTAAAGCAATATGGAGTGAATACAAATTAATACGGGATATTATAACGCATTTTATAGTGATTATGGATACTACTATATAGGAAGTATAGAGTATGCAGATAAAACAGTATGGAACTTTGATTTTATCAACGAATTGGTGAGTCAATAGTTAAATCTATGCTTTAGAACAAATAATATGAAAAAGTCATTATATAATTTAACTAAAAAACAAGCTTAAATTCGTAAGAAATGCCGAAAAACAGGTACTTTGTGCTGAAATGTTTCTATTTTTCTTGACAAAATCTTTGAAAAAGATTATAAATAAGGAGATGGGTAGCAATACATACATGAATACCCGTGAATAACTCGCATAAGTGAGTTCAAAATAAAAAACTATAACGCAGAGGAGGAGTTTATCCATGAACAAGTCTGAATTAGTAGCAGCTATGGCTGCAAAGACAGAATTATCAAAGAAAGATTCTGAAAAGGCATTAAAAGCTTTCATCGATGTAGTAACAGAAGAATTAAAGAAAGGTGACAAAGTTCAGTTAGTTGGCTTTGGTACTTTTGAAGTTGCTAAGAGAGCTGCAAGAGAAGGAAGAAACCCACAGACAGGTAAGTCAATGAAGATTGCTGCTTCAAAGGCTCCTAAGTTTAAAGCTGGTAAGGCTTTAAAGGATGAAGTTAACAAGAAGTAATCAGGTTAATTTCCTTAAAAATGGATAACTACGAAAAGTCTTATCGAAAGATAAGACTTTTTTGCTATAGTGACGAGGAATGTGTCAAAGTGCATATGACGACCACGAAACAGCGAGAGGCGAAGCATCGAGCTGGATAAGAAAGGAAAAAAATAATGAGATTAGATAAATACTTAAAGGTTTCCAGATTAATAAAAAGAAGAACAGTTGCAAATGAAGCCTGTGATGCAGGCAGAGTTCTTATAAATGATAAGGTGGCTAAGGCATCAGCTGAGGTTAAAGTAAATGATAAGATTGAAATTCAATTTGGTACCAGAAATGTTGTGGTTAGGGTAACTAGCATTGCTGAAACTGTAAAAAAGGACGAAGCAAAAGAGATGTATGAGTATATTTAGACTGATTGTTAAATATAAATGTTATTATATAGCTAATGGGAGAGGTGTAAATAATGGAAGATAATCGAGGACATAAGGTGGTTATGACTGATAGAAAAAATATGTTGGTAACAGATGTAATAGATGTAGATTCCTTTAATTTAACGGAAATTTTGTTGGAAACAGGTCAGGGGACAATTTTAGTAAAGGGCAACGATATACATGTAAAGCGTCTGAATTTGGAAAGAGGCGAAGCCGATATAGAAGGAAAATTCGACAGCATAGTATATACAAAGGACAAAGGTAAAAGTGACTCACTATTAAAGAGAATGTTTAAATAATGAGCTATTTTTTAGGAGAACAGGCAAGACAGTTCCTGATGGCAATGTTTGCGGGAATGATTTTATCGGCAATCTATGATGTAATAAGGATTTTTAGAAATATTGTAAGGCATCGCAGAATTTGGGTTAGCATTGAGGACTTTATATTTTGGAATTTTGTGGGTGTATTTTTATATATAATGATTTTTTACAGTAATAATGGCATACTTAGGTGGTTTATAATTGGCTCAGCCCTTTTGGGTGCTGTATTATACCATAGAGGTATTGGAAGATTTGTTGTAAAGTACCTCTCATTAATTATAAATACTGTTATTAATAACCTATTGAAAAAACCAATAAAAAAGGCTAAAATACTACTTGTTAAAGTAGTTAAATATCCAATGAAACTTGTTAAGGGAAAACTATATGGCAAAAAAATTAAAAACACAAAAAAAATCAAATAAATTAGGCGTATTAGGAATAGTTACAGTAGTTGTTCTAATGGGAGCTTTGCTGTTTTCGCGTATATCTGGAAAAAAAGACGAGCTTGCAGGGCTGCAGCAAAAGGAAGAACAGCTAAGACAGCAGCTAACCGAGGAGCAGAACAGGTCACAGGAGCTGGAAGAAAAGCGTATTTATGTAAAAACCAAAAAGTATGTAGAAGATGTTGCAAAGCAGTTAGGACTTGTATATCCAAATGAGATTATATATAAACCTAACAATTAATAATACTTTCTTATATATTGTGAAGGACTAAAATTCGATTCAAAAAAGCTTTTTAGAGAGTATATGTCAAAAAAATCTTGTATTTCATAGCTTTGTTTAGACAAAAAAATAATAAGAGTTACTATATAATCCTCTTTCGCAGGGCAAAGGTCCTAGCAGGAAAGGGGATTTTTTTATGAAGGAAAAAGTAATTAAAACAGGAGTAGTAAGTGTGGTGGGCGCAATTATGAGTATTGTGCCATTGATGGGATATTATCCCTTTGCCAGTGCTTACACAGCTGCACTAATGAGTAGTTATTGTATAAGGATACCGGGAATTGCTGCAATGATAATAATGCTGCTATTAAATGTAGAAAAATTTAATGGTATAAAATATGCCTTGATTGTGGCGGCAATTTCTATAGTAATTAGATTATTAGAGGAAAAAGGCAGTAGAATGAAAATAAAAGCAGCATCAATAGTAGGTGCAGTAGTAGTGCTTGTAATGGAGGGGACTGATATGGTAGGAAAAAACATAGGCAAAGAGGAATTATTAATTTTAACCGGGCTTGTACTTATTGCCTTTAGTGTAGGAATATTACTTAATATATTTATTAAGCTGTATTTAGAAAGTGGCAACAAAATTGATTTAAGAAAAAAGAAAAAAGCAGCAGAGGATATAAATGGACTTGATGAGCGGTTAAAGGCAATAGGAAACAGCTTTATTAAATTATCTAAAATTACTGAAAATGCGTACATAAGCAAGGCGGGTGCTAACGAGGAATTAGTAGTAGAAAATATGATAATTGCTAAAGAAAAAATGGAGAATAAAAGACTTATATCTATGTATTTAAAGGAAACAGGAAATATTATTAAGGCGTTGGCAAAGGAAACGGGAGGAGTAATAGATATTGATATAAAAAAAGAGGAAAAGATAGGCTGTTCATTAGATGAAATGCAGCTAAAATGTATGGATGTAATGATAATAAATGAAAAAGGGCGAGAAAAGGTACTGGTGAAAATGAAAGCAAAGGGCAGTAAAATGATTAAATTGTCACAGGTGGAAAAATGTATTAGCACCGTTATGAATAAAAAGTATGTTGCAGGCTTTGATAAAAAATATGTTGAAAATAAAATGACTACATATACCTTTGTTCCTGATGCTAATTATTTTGTTATGCACGGAATTGCCAAGAAAACTATTAATGAAAATGGCAGTGGGGACAATTTTTCCTGCATTAATCTGGATAATGGACAAACTCTGCTTAGTATTTCTGACGGAATGGGCAGTGGAGATAAGGCAAACTGGGAGAGCAGCCAGGTCGTGGAATTAATAGAGGAATTTTCTCAATGTGGATATAGCGAGGAGCTTACATTAACACTTATTAATAATTTATTTATGTCAAAGGGGGATATGAGCCCTGCAACAGTAGATATGAGCATAATAGACAAGCATTCAGGGGTTTGTGACATTGTTAAATCGGGTGCAGCTACTACCTATGTTAAAAGAGAGGGCTGGGTAGAGGCAATTAAATCTACCTCTTTACCTATTGGCGTTATTGGAAATGTTGATGTGGAAACCACAAAGAAGAAATTGTATGACGGAGATTTTGTTATTATGGTTTCAGACGGAATATTGGAGTCTGTTAATGAGGAGGAAAAGGATAAGGTAATAAGCAATATTATATTAGGGGCAAAGGCAAAAAAGCCAAAGGAATTGGCATTTGAAATACTTAATAAGGTGTGTGAGAAAAACGGCAATCTTATAAATGATGATATGACGGTGCTGGTTACAGGCATATGGGATAAAATAGCTTGATTTTAAAACATCATTCAAGTATAGTTAAGAAAAGGACTATACAGATATGAAAGAAAAAGTAATAAAATATATAAAAGAAAACAATATGCTAAATATAAATGATTCCGTAGTCATTGGTGTATCCGGTGGCTCTGATTCTATGTGCCTGTTTAGCATATTGTTAGAGTTAAAAAGTGAATACAGCTTAAAGCTGTATGTTGTCCACATAAATCATTGTATTCGTGGAGAAAATGCCAATAAAGATATGGAGTATGTGGAAAAAATCTGCAAGGAAAATGATATAGAATGTTTTGCATATAAAATAGATGTGAATGCTATGGCAAAGGAAAAAAGAATTTCCACAGAAGAGGCGGGAAGAATTGCAAGATATGAGAAGTTTTATGAGATTGCCGGCAAATATAATGCAAAAATTGCAGTTGCCCATAATATGTCAGACAATGCGGAAACAGTGCTGTTTAATATGTTTAGAGGAAGCGGCATAAGGGGTATGGCAGGCATATTGCCAAAGCGTGATAATATTATCAGGCCTATTATGTGTCTTTCAAAAGAAGAAATATATGAATATCTTGAAAAAAATAAAATAGAATATAGGGTGGACGAAAGCAATTTTACAGAGGAATATACCAGAAATAAAATAAGACTTAACATCTTGCCCTATGTTACAGAAAATATTAATGAAAAGGCTGTACTGCATATTAATGAGCTGTCAAGGTCTATGGTTGAACTATCAGAGTATATAGATGAGGAGGCAGAAAGGCTTTTGGAGAAATATGTTACCTTTAAAAGCAATGAAAATATAGCAGCAGTTATAGATGAACAGTTATTTCAGTATAAAAATATTGTTGCATCCCAGGTCGTTAGAAAGGCAGTATACAAGGTGGCTGGAAAGCTAAAGGATATTACCAGGGTGCATATTGAAAGCATTGTGTCCTTAAAGGAAAAACAGGTGGGTGCTAGTGTAAGCCTTCCTTATGGTATGGTTGCCACAAGAGAATATAAGGATATATTGCTGCAAATAGAAAAAAAAGAGGCTTGTAAGTTTGACAATGCTCCCATAAAGGAGATACAAATTAATGACTTTGGAATATATGATATTTTAGAACTTAATGAGAAAATTAGTTTATCCTGCGATAAGTTTAGTAAACAGGTTTTTAAGGAAAATATGTATACTAAATGGATAAGTTATGATATACTTGAGGGTAGTTTGTCTTTAAGAACCAGACAAACAGGAGATTATATTGTCATAAATGACAAAGGCTCTAAAAAGTCCATAAAGGACTTTTTTATTGACAGCAAAATACCGAAAAACCAGCGTGACAGGGTGCTGCTGCTGACTAAGGGACATGAGGTTTTGTGGATAATAGGATACAGATTGTCAGCAAAATACAAGGTTAGTGAAAATAGTGAGCATATTATCAAAGTAGATATTATTAAATGATACGGAGGAAAAATGAACGACAAAATTAGTGTATTAATTGCAGAAGAAGATGTAGATAAGAAAATCAGAGAGATAGCAGAAAAGATTAGCAAAGATTATGAAGGAAAAACAGTTACCCTTATTTGTATCTTAAAGGGAAGTGTATTTTTTACCTGTGAGCTTGCTAAGAGAATTACAATTCCTGTAAAGCTTGATTTTATGTCAGTTTCAAGCTATGGTGCTGGCACAGAAAGCTCAGGAAGAGTAAAGATAATAAAGGATTTAGATGACTCTGTAGAGGGAAAAGATATTATTGTAATAGAAGATATTATTGATTCAGGTAGAACATTACATTATCTTATGACATTACTTGCCTCAAGAAAGCCAAATAGTATAAAGCTATGTACACTTCTTGACAAACCGGATAGAAGAGTAGTGCCAGTAGATGTTGATTATACAGGTTTTAATATTCCGGATAAATTTGTTGTTGGATACGGTCTTGATTATGACCAAAATTATAGAAATCTTCCATATATTGGAGTGATTGAACAGTAGCAGGAGGTAAAAAAGGTGAACCCTAAGAAAAGTAGTGGAGGATGGTCATTCCTCATATTATTAGTTATTTTGGTGGCATGGTATTTGTTTGCTGTATTTCTTGGAGATAGCAGCAGCAGCTATACTTATAGTCAGTTCCAGAAGGACCTTGACAGCAAGAAAATAACATCTATTTATGTAGGTCAGAATAAGGAAGTACCTACAGGATATATTACTGTTAAGAACAGTTCGGGAGAAACAAAGACAGTTTATATTCCGGATGTAAACCAGGCTGTTAAGTATATAGAGGATAGTGGATATTTATATACCTTAGGCGATGTTGAAAGAGATAGTGTATTTTTAACTATTATATTACCTATTATGGTAGGTGTTATTATAATTATATTTATTTTTATGCTATTTTCAGCAAGTGCAAATAATGCTGGTGGAGGTGGTGCCAACAGCAAACTTATGAATTTCGGAAAGAGCAGAGCAAGAATGTTAGACCCTGCAACTAATAAGATTACCTTTAAGGATGTAGCAGGTCTTTCTGAAGAAAAAGAGGAAATGGAAGAAATCGTTGATTTCTTAAAGCAGCCTTCAAAGTATGCACAGCTTGGTGCCAGAATTCCTAAGGGTGTTATGCTTGTAGGACCTCCGGGAACAGGTAAAACCTTATTAGCTAAGGCTATAGCAGGCGAGGCGGGTGTACCATTTTATAGTATTTCTGGTTCTGATTTCGTGGAAATGTTTGTAGGTGTTGGTGCATCGAGAGTTAGAGATTTGTTTGAGGAAGCAAAGAAAAATGCCCCATGTATGATTTTTATAGATGAAATAGATGCTGTTGCAAGAAGGCGTGGTACTGGTATGGGTGGCGGACATGATGAAAGAGAACAGACACTTAACCAGATGCTTGTAGAGATGGATGGCTTTGGTGTTAATGAAGGCATTATTGTTTTAGCAGCTACAAACCGTGTAGATATTCTTGATCCAGCTATTTTAAGACCAGGTCGTTTTGACAGAAAGATTTCGGTTGGCAGACCGGATGTTAAGGGCAGAAAAGAAATATTAGAGGTACACGCAAAGAACAAGCCATTAGGTGATGATGTTAATTTAGATGAGGTTGCACAGACTACAGCTGGATTTACAGGTGCAGACCTTGAAAATCTTCTTAATGAAGCTGCAATTCAGGCTGCAAAGCAGGATAGAGCTTACATTAAACAGGAGGATATTAATAAATCCTTTATTAAAATTGGTATTGGTACTGAAAAGCATAGTAGAATTATTTCTGAAAAAGAAAAGAAAATTACTGCATACCATGAGTCAGGCCACGCTATATTATTCCATGTTTTAAGCGAGGTAGGACCTGTTCATACAGTTTCTATTATTCCTACGGGAAACGGTGCGGCTGGTTATACTATGCCATTGCCAGAGCGTGATGAGATGTTTAATACGAGAGGCAAAATGCTGCAGAATATTATGGTAAGCCTTGGCGGCAGAATTGCTGAGGAGCTTACCTTTGATGATATTACTACTGGTGCTTCACAGGACATTAAGCAGGCAACATCACTTGCAAAGGCTATGATTACAAAATATGGTATGTCTAGCAAGCTTGGTCTTGTATGCTATGCCGATGATGATGACGAGGTCTTTATTGGCAGGGATTTAGCACATACAAAGTCTTATGCAGAAAAGACAGCAGCCACTATTGATGAAGAAGTGCAGAATATTGTAAGTGATTGCTATGCAAAGGCAAAAGAGATTATTGTACAGCATAAGGATGTGTTGGAAAAATCAGCACAGCTCTTACTAAAGAAGGAGAAGATTGGCAGGGAAGAGTTTGAAGCTTTGTTTACTTCAGAGGAGGAAGGAAGCTGGATTTGCGACTAAAGCTTTAACTGCAACTAGCAGGACTAACTGCTTTAGGAAGATGAAGGTTTAATATGTTTTAGTCAAATAGTAAGCCAGTTAGGATTAGGTATAAGAGTGTGAGAGCTTTAGGCAATTTATATAATATTTCAAATAAAAAGATTGTATGTTAATGTTGAAAAGGCAGGGGAGAATATGAGGGAGGTTATTTATGATATGATAAGGTGCAGCTGTGGTGAAAGTGTATAATTGTATAAAAAAATAGTAAAAAGGTACTATATAATATCAAATTTTTAAATTTTCATTTTGAGGCTTAAAATTGTTGGTAAAATTGCACAAAAACAAATTGTTTGATTTGTGAATTTTGTGCAGACTTATTTTGAGTAAGATGCTATACTACAAACCGTAAAACCCCCCAATACATTATATAGTTTTTGCTACACCCCATAAAAACGAAATACCTTCTCCAAAAAGAGGCAGCTTTGGCTGTCTCTTTTTACTATGAGAAATTGGTAATGAGTTGGTCATACATACTATACAAAACATTAAAACTTAATATACAAAAGGTAACCGACCATAAAAGTATACAATATTTGGAAATATTTAAAAAAAAATGTGTGTTGCCCTTTACCATATAAAAAAATTGTAATACAATAGTCATAGTTTATGAAAAGGAGTTGCTTTATGCTTACGTTCAAAGATAAATTAACTGATACCGAGAAGAAGCTTTTATATATCCATAGCGTGCAACCAATACTTGACAAGGAGTTACTCTATAGTGATTGTACAGAAAATTTTGTCACACCATGTGAGCCATTACCTGATGATGCAGTTTCTATTAGATTCCGTACTGCAAAATCAAATGTAGAAAAGGTTATGATGTGTATTGAGGACAAGGAATTGCCTTTGTCTTTATTAGCATCAGGAAGTAATTTTGATATATATGAGATAAGTTACAATATAGGTAAAAATCCTATAAGATACTGCTTCAAGGTGGTTTCCGGCTTTGAAAACTGTTATTATGACAGAAACGGAGTAGCAGATAATATCAGAGAAGAATATAGATTTGTCCTTACACCAGGATTTTCTACTCCTGAATGGGCAAAGGGCGCAGTAATGTACCAGATTTATGTTGATAGATTTTACAACGGAGATAAAACAAACGATGTTGAGTCTAAGGAATATGTATATATTGGCGATTATGCGGATAAGGTTACAGATTGGAATAAGTATCCGGCAACTATGGGAGTCAGAGAGTTTTATGGTGGAGATTTGCAGGGTGTTCTGGATAAAATGGATTATCTTGAAAAGCTGGGTATTGAAGTTATTTACTTTAATCCATTATTTGTGTCACCTTCAAATCACAAGTATGATATTCAGGATTATGATTACATTGACCCTCATTTTGGAAAGATTGTTATGGACGAAGGTGAGCTTTTACAGGAAGGTCAGTGGGAAAACAAGGATGCTGCCCGTTACATTAACAGAGTAACCAATAAGGCAAATCTTGAAGCGTCAAACGAATTCTTTGCAAAGGTGGTTGAGGAAGCACATAGAAGAAATATCAAGGTTATTATTGATGGTGTATTTAACCATTGTGGCTCCTTCAACAAATGGATGGATAGAGAAAGAATATACGAAGGACAAGAGGACTATGAGCCGGGAGCATATATTTCAAAGGATAGTCCATATCATTCCTTCTTCAAGTTCTATGAGGACGGAGATAATAATTGGCCTTACAACCATACCTATGATGGCTGGTGGGGTCATGATACATTACCAAAGTTAAATTACGAAGGCTCAAAGGAACTTGAGGATTATATTCTGCATATTGGTAAGAAATGGGTATCTGCACCTTACAATGTAGACGGCTGGCGTCTGGATGTAGCAGCAGATTTAGGACATAGCAGTGAATACAATCACGAATTCTGGAGAAAGTTTAGAAATGCTGTTAAAGAGGCAAATCCTGGTGCAATTATTTTAGCTGAGCATTATGGCAATCCGGAAAGCTGGCTGCAGGGCGACCAATGGGATACGGTTATGAACTATGATGCCTTTATGGAGCCACTTACCTGGTTCCTTACGGGTATGGAGAAACATTCTGACAGCAGACAGGATAATCTTTTAGGTGATGCTACAGGATTTTTTAGAAATATGAGCTATCATATGGCAAAATTTCAAACACCATCATTACTTGTGGCTATGAATGAGCTGTCCAATCACGACCATTCAAGATTTCTTACAAGAACAAATGGCGTAGTAGGCAGAGCTGCATATCTTGGACCAGAGGCTGCAAATAAGAATGTTAAAAAATCAGTTCTTAAAGAGGCTGTTGTAGTACAGATGACTTGGCCAGGAGCACCTACAATATATTATGGTGATGAGGCTGGTGTCTGTGGCTTTACAGACCCTGACAACAGAAGAACATACCCTTGGGGCAATGAGGATTTAGAACTTATTGAGTTCCATAGGGATGTTATTAGAATACACAAGAGAAATATCGCTCTTAAAAAAGGTTCCTTTAGACCACTTCACGAGGATTACAATGTAATTGCCTTTGGTAGATTTTACCTTGATAATATATTATTTACTATTGTTAATAATAATGATTATGACAAAGAGGTTAGATTCAGCCTAAGACCTTTAGGTATGGGCTACGAGGCAGAAATAGAAAGATTAATGCTTACCAGTGAGGAAGGCTATAATGCAGGGGTACTAAAAAGCCATATTAGTAATGGCGAGTTTATTGCAACTATTCCAAAGCGAAGTGCTGCTATATATAGGAAGGTTGTAGAAGAATAAAAAACACTTGCATATAAAAAATATGCGTGATATAATAATTAGCGAATTTGTTGGTCTGATGTTTCAGACCACAATTTATGGATGGATTCCCGAGTGGCCAAAGGGGACAGACTGTAAATCTGCTGCAACTTGCTTCGGTGGTTCGAATCCACCTCCATCCATCTGCTGGCGTGGCGGAACTGGCAGACGCACAGGACTTAAAATCCTGCGGAGTAAAATCCATACCGGTTCGATTCCGGTCGCCAGCATTTAAGTTTATAAGATACCAATTAAAAATTTATACATTTTTAATTGGTATTTTTTTGTAAGTAGTGTTAATATGGTAAATATTCTGATGATGGGTATCCAGGTAAAGGTTTTGACTTTCCGTTTACCTTTATATGATTTAACCAGAAAGGAAATATTATAATGGGAAAATTGTTAAAAAATGTTCGACCATATTGGAAACAGGTATTAATAATAATCGCATTGCTGATAGTTCAAGCATTTTGTGATTTGTCATTACCACAGTACACCTCTGATATGATAGATACAGGTATTCAAAATAGTGGTATTGAACATATTCTGCCTGAGAAAATAACAAAGGAAGAATACACATATTCTACTATGTTTATGACCGAAGAGGAACAAAAGCAGTTTGAGGGTGCTTATAAGCTTGAGGGAGATGTTTATGTTCTTACTATTGATGATGAGAAAAAATTAGATGAATTAGATGATAAGCTGATTGTTCCTATTGTTATGACATATAATATGTCGAATATGGAGGAATCCAGCTTTAAAAAGATGGTGGCACAGACCTTGGCCGAAAATCCGGAAACTGAACAGGCAGCAGCTAAGGTTGATAGTATGACTATTGAAGACATAGAAAAAATGTTAAATATTCAGCTATCTACAAAAGAAGCTGAGGATGAAAACGGAGTAATGAAAACCTATGTTGATATTAGACCTATGATGGCTGGTTTTATTGCTAATGGTTCAATGGATTCAGAGCTTATGTCTTCATCCAGACAGACGATGGAGAAAACCATTGAAAGCATAGGCTCGACACAAATGAAGTCTATGGGTATAGCCTTTGCTGTTAATTGTGATACAAATGCAGGAATAGATGTACATAATGTACAGATAAAGTATTTATGGGCAGCTGGTGCAAAAATGATTGGTATGACTATGCTGATGGGAGCAGCAGCAATTTTACTAGGATATATGGCATCCAGAGTAGGTGCTGGTGTAGGCAGGGATTTAAGAGAAAAGACCTTTAAGCAGGTAGTCAGCTTCTCAAATGCTGAAATGGATAAATTTTCTACAGCTTCACTTATTACCAGAAGTACAAATGATATTCAGCAAATACAGATGGTTACCTCTATGATGCTTAGAATGATTTTATATGCACCGGTTTTAGGTATTGGAGGAATTATTAAGGTTATAAATACAGGGGCAAATATGGGCTGGATTATTGTGTTGGCAGTAATCATTATTTTGGGCTTTGTAATGGTGCTTATGAGTCTTGCGCTTCCTAAGTTTAAGCTTATGCAGAAACTGGTGGATAAGGTGAACCTTGTATCAAGAGAAATACTTACAGGCTTAAGTGTTATCAGGGCCTTTGGAAGAGAAAAAACTGAAGAGGAAAGGTTTGACAAGGCAAATAGAGAGCTTACAAAGACACAGTTGTTTACAAATAGAGTAATGACCTTTATGATGCCGGGAATGATGCTTATAATGTATTGTGTCACTTTATTGATTGTGTGGGTTGCATCTAAAAATATTGACGGTGGAACTCTTCAGGTTGGACAGATGACAGCCTTTATCACATATTCAATGATGATTATAATGGCATTTTTAATGCTTACAGCAATGTCTATTATGCTTCCAAGAGCAGGTGTTGCAGCAGAGCGTATAGATGAGGTTATTAAAACAAAGTCTTCTGTACTGGAAAAGGAAAATACAAAGTATATTGAAAAGCCTAAAGGAATACTTAAATTCAGTCATGTAAATTTCAGGTATCCGGGTGCAAATGGAGATGTATTAGAGGATATTGATTTTGTGGCAGAGCCGGGAAAAACAGTTGCTATTATAGGTAGTACAGGGTGTGGTAAATCTACTCTGGTAAATCTTATTCCTAGATTTTATGATGTTACGGGTGGTGAGATTTCCTTAGACGGAGAAGATATTAGAGATTTATCCTTAAAACAGCTTAGAGAGGTTGTTGGTTTTGTACCTCAAAAGGGAGTGCTTTTCTCTGGAACAATAGACTCTAACCTTAGATTTGGTAATGAGGATGCAACAGAGGAAGAAATTGCTCAGGCAGCCCAGATTGCTCAGGCAGCTTCCTTTATTGAAGAAAAGCCAGAAAAGTATCAAAGTGCCATAGCACAGGGTGGTACAAATGTTTCTGGTGGTCAGAAGCAAAGACTTGCAATAGCCAGGGCAATAGCAAAGCATCCAAAGATTTTTGTATTTGACGACAGCTTTTCGGCATTGGATATGAAAACAGATGCGGCACTTAGAAAGGCACTTGATGATAAAATAAAGGACGCAACAGTTATTATTGTAGCACAAAGAGTTAGTACAATTCTCCATGCTGACCAGATATTAGTTCTTGAGGAAGGTAAGATTGTAGGAAAAGGTACTCATGAGGAGCTTCTTAAGAATTGCGAAGAGTATTTACAGATTGCAAAATCTCAGCTTTCAGCTAAGGAATTGGGAATTTCCGAAGAAAAGGAGGAGAACTAATATGGCTAGTGAAGAGAGAGAATTTAAACCAAGACGAAGAGGCCCTGGTGGCAGAGGAATGATGCCAACAGAAAAGGCAAAGAACTTTAAAGGCTCAATAGGACAGCTTCTAAAATATATGGGTAGGTATAAAATTGCTATTTTTATAGTAATGATATTTGCAGCTATTTCTACAGTATTTAGTGTAGCCGGCCCAAAGGTAATGGGAAAAGCGACTACAGCACTCGCTACAGGACTTATGGAAAAGATAGGCGGAACTGGTGGCATAGATTTCTCCTACATTGCGAAAATTCTTTTAATTACCTTAGGTTTATATGCAGCAAGTGCAGTGTTTAGCTTTATTCAGGGCTGGACTATGACTGCTGTTACTCAGAAAACCTGCTACAGAATGAGAAAGGAAATATCTGAGAAAATTAACAGAATGCCAATGAAGTATTTTGAAAGCAGAACCTATGGTGAGGTTTTGTCAAGAATTACAAATGATGTTGATACACTTGGCATGGGACTTAACCAGAGTGTCACACAGATTATTACCTCAGTTGCAACGATTATTGGTGTAATAGTAATGATGCTTAGTATATCTCCACTGATGACCTTAATTGCAATAATTATACTTCCGGTATCACTGTTTTTGATTTCTACAGTTGTAAAGAAATCACAAAAGTATTTTGCAACCCAGCAGGAATATTTAGGACATATTAATGGTCAGGTAGAGGAAACTTATGGCGGACAGTTGGTGGTTAAGGCTTTTAATAAAGAGGCTGCAACTATTAAAACCTTTGTGGAAACAAATGGCGTATTATATGAGTCTGCTTGGAAATCCCAGTTTTTATCTGGTATGATGCAGCCAATAATGAACTTTGTAGGCAACTTAGGATATGCTGGCGTAGCAATTTCCGGTGGTATTCTTGCTGCTAATGGTGTTATTACGATAGGTGATATTCAAGCCTTTATTCAGTATGTAAAGAACTTTACACAGCCAATGACACAAATGGCACAGGTTATTAATCAGGTTCAGTCAATGGCTGCGGCTGCTGAAAGAGTTTTTGAGTTCTTAAATGAAGAGGAAGAAGAACAGCTTGCTAAAGACCCAGTTGCTATTGATGAAATAAAGGGCAGCGTAGAATTTAGAAATGTACACTTTGGATACAATCCAGACAATATTATTATTAATGATTTTAGTGCTAAGGTTAAGCCAGGTCAGAAGATTGCTATTGTAGGACCAACGGGTGCAGGAAAAACTACAATGGTTAAGCTTTTGATGAGATTTTATGATGTTAATTCAGGTGAGATTTTAGTAGACGGATATAATGTTAAGGACTTTAACAGACACGACCTTAGAGAAGCCTTCGGTATGGTTTTGCAGGATACTTGGCTGTTTAAGGGCAGCATAATGGAAAATATCAGATACGGAAGACTTGATGCAACTGATGAGGAGGTTATTGCAGCAGCTAAGGCAGCTCATGCTCATCATTTTATTACAACTCTTCCGGATGGCTATAATATGGAATTAAATGAAGATGCAAGCAATGTTTCCCAAGGACAAAAGCAGTTGCTTACTATTGCCAGAGCTATCTTAGCAGATAATAAGATAATGATTCTTGATGAGGCAACTTCATCTGTCGATACAAGAACAGAAGTGCGTATCCAAAAGGCAATGGATAACTTAATGAAGGGCAGAACAAGCTTTATTATTGCTCACAGATTATCAACTATTAAAAATGCTGATTTAATTCTGGTAATGAAGGATGGAGATATTATAGAACAGGGCAATCACGAGGAATTGCTGGCAGCAAATGGATTTTATGCTGATTTATACAATTCACAGTTTGAGCAGTCAACTCCTGCTTTTTCATAAGGCAGCAGATATAAAAAGCGAAAGAGGACAATGTTATGGAAAATGAAAAGAAGAAAAAATTTACAATTCAAAAAATGTGTATGACCGCTGTGTTTATGGCACTTACCTGTATGGCCACAGCCTTTATTCAGATACCAATACCTCTAGGCTATGCACATTTAGGGGATTGTATAATTTTAATTGCTACATACTTATGTGGACCAGTAGCAGGCGCATTAGCAGGGGGAATAGGCTCAGCTATGGCAGATGTTATTACGGGCTATGCCATTTGGGCATTACCTACCTTGCTTATTAAAACTATTATGCCGATTATTGCCTACCTGCTATTTAGAAAAATGAAAATTACTATAGGTGCAGCAGCTTCACTTTTATTTATGGTGGTTGGATATGTAGGCTTTGGCTGTATTTTATATGGCGGCGTTGCCGCAGGCTTATCCTCAGCACCAGGACTTTTACTAAAGGCTGTTGTGAACTTTGCAATATTCAGAGTAGTGGCATTGGGAGTGAAGAAGGCAGGGCTTAAGGAGGCTGTGGGGAAGATGTTGGGGTAACGCCGTATAAAAAAACATAAAGTGGTATTTTTTACCAAATTTATCCTTGACATATTTGATATAATATAGTAATATAACAAATATGAAGAAGATAGTTAGTAGCTATGTGAAAATTCTAATTGATTGTGGCTACGATATAATTATATATTTAAATAAATATGGGCAAACTTGTAGAAATATAAGGGCGCAAAGCTAGA
>UQCD01000024.1 GCA_900539455.1 uncultured Eubacteriales bacterium | reverse complement strand
TCTTCTTCGGCTATTCTTCTAGCCTCTTCCTCAGCTTTTCTTCTGGCCTCTTCTTCGGCTATTCTTCTAGCCTCTTCCTCAGCTTTTCTTCTAGCTTCTTCTTCGGCAGCTCTTCTAGCCTCTTCTTCTCTTTCACTCTTTGGTTTAGCAACAGTATATGCTGTAGAACCTATTCCGTCCTCACTTGCAAACTCTTCTTTTTTACCATAAAGTGCTTTTAACTTCTTCTGTGTTTCCTCTGAAATCTGTGGTTCTTTCACTGGCTCTGGTTTCTTTGGTGGTGGTGCAACCCTTGTGCCAGGCTTTTCGTCAGCATAATCGAGAAGTGCCCTATTATATGAATACTCCTTTGTCTTTTCTTTTTTACCAAACAATTTGAACTTTTTCGTATCCTTAACAGGTTCCTCAGGAACAACTGTTTTTGCTTTTTCTTTTAAAGAATCTGTTAATCTTGTTCCACAAGTAATACAAATAGTTGCGTTGTCCGATAACTTTGCTTTACATACTGGACAATACATATATACCTCTCCTTTTTGCAATATATTCAAATATTCAAACCACTATTAGTAGTCTGGTATAAAACCATATATAAAATAATATGTTTTTTTCAAAGCCTAAATAATAATTTTAAGTTATTCACTAAATTTAATTATAACACATTATTTCTAGAAACAACAAGTATATTTTTAATTATCATTATTTGCTTCTTGACTTGTTGTTTCTTCTGGTATTTCACCTGTAGTTGTTTCCTCTGTAGTAGTTGCAGTTGTTGTTTCTTCGGGAGTAAAGGTTGTAGTTGTTTCTTCTTCAGTGGTCTGTTCCTCAGAGGTTGTTTCCTCATATGATGAGGTTGTTTCACTAATTGTAGAATCCTGCTCTCTTGTTGTCATTTCATTTTTAGAGGTTGTTTCACTATCAAGGGTACTATAATCTGTATTTCTTGTTACATTTTGAATTTGTGAAACACTTATTTTATATGTTTCATGTTTTGCATTCTGAAATACAGTTGCTTCATTAAAGTACACATATCTATACGATGACACAACAAAGCCAACATTTATTGTTTCATCTGCATCTATAACTTCATTATCAGGAAATGGTAAAATTGTAATGCCCGTTCCCTTTACTGAAAACTGTGCATTCCAATTATCTGTAATCTCTAATGAATTATCTGCTCTGACGACAACTGCCCAACCGTCAATCTTCTGGTTAGATACATTTGTAATAGCAACATTGTACTGGGTATAATATATGCCATCAGAAATCCAAGAACCTTTAATAGTCATCTTAGTTGATAAAATCTCAGGTTCATATACATAGTTACCATTTTCATTTTCGTTTACATCGGTAGTAAACAATTCATCCTCTGCCGGTGTCGGCATTGTAGTTTCTTCCTGATTGTTATCTCCTGTAGGGTCGCCTACTGTAGTCTGTTGTAATTTATTATCAACTCCGCCTTTAGCTGCAATAATAATTATTACAATAAGTATAAGTATAGTCATTACACAGGTTGTAACAAGAACACTCATATTGAGTTTTGAATCCTTTGCCCATTTTCCAACTCTCACAAACAAACCCTTAACCTTAGTGACAAAGCCCGGCTTGTCTGTCTTAGTATCTTTCACTGGCTCAGTTTCATATTTATCTAGTGTTTCTAAAACACTTTCATTTAAAATATCTTCGTCTAATTCTCTTTTATTGTTTTTGTTGTTTTTTTCGTCCATATTTATTCCCTTTACGATAACGCTTTAACAATATTTTCGTAGTGCATTGAATGTGAAGCCTTAATGAGTATAGTGTCTTCTGACTTTACAAACTGCTTTAAATTATATATCAATTCATCAATATTTTCAAACCAATTTATATTATTTGATGATTGTTTCTCATCAATATAGCCTGCTAATATATTCTTTGTCAAAGCTCCTGACAAAAAAACATTATCAACCTTTGTATCAGCAATATACTTGCCTATTTCATAATGCAGTTTTGCCTCATCCTTTCCAAGCTCAAACATATCACCTAACACAGCTATTTTTCTTCCAGTAGCAGTATTTAACAAATCGATTGATGCCCTCATGGAAATTGGATTTGCATTGTAGCAGTCATCAATAATAATATAATCCTTTTTTATAATATTAACTCTGCCGGCAGCATTGTATAAACATTCTATACCATGTTTTATCTCTAACGGAGTAATTCCTAATAAAAGACCCACCTTTGCTGCAGCTAAGGCATTAGAAACCATATGCACTCCAGGAATATGAATATCCACATTTATAACATCTTCATCAATGTGAATATTGCAGTTAGTACCTAAAATTCCATTATTTTTAATATCTGTAGCATAAATTTCAAAATTATCCGATTTTCCAAAATAATGAACCTTTTTACCTTTATATTCCTTTACAGTTATAAGCTTGTCATCATCACCATTTAATACGATTTCGCAATCTTTGCATGCGTATTCAAACATTTCTGTTTTTGCCTTTAATACACCATCTCTGTCCTTTAATTTTTCCAAATGGCATATTCCAATGTTTGTAATAACGCATATATCTGGTCTGGCAATTTTTGAAAGTCTTGTCATTTCTCCAAAGTCAGAAATACCCATCTCAATAACTGCAACCTGATGCTCAGGTCTGATGTTCATTATAGTAAGTGGCAGACCAATTTCATTATTTAAATTTCCCTCTGTCTTTAAAACCTTATACTTGGTTGACAATACACTTGCAATAAATTCCTTTGTACTTGTTTTTCCAACACTTCCTGTAATCCCTACTATTGGAATTTCAAGAGTGCTTCTATAATAGGCAGCAAGCTTCTTTAGTGCCTCTAAGGAGGATTTAACCAATATATATGGTTTATCAATATCCAGCTTTTTTTCTGAAACAACTGCTAATGCGCCCATTTCAAATACTTTATCAATAAAATCATGACCGTCCACCTTCTGCCCTTTAACTGCAAAAAATAAATAATCCTTTAAAACCTTACGACTATCAATCACAGCTCCCTCTATTTCCTTATCTAAAAAGGCTTCGCTGCAATATAACTGTCCCTCCAGCTTTTCAGCAATGATTTTTAAGCTCATATTTTTCATAATTAATTCCTTTTCAAAACAATGCAGTTTTTATTTAAAATAATTTTATCTTGCCTTCATAGAAATCTCTATAAGCTTTTCGCAAAGCTGTGGGAAATCAATACCTATAACCTTAGCCTCCTGTGGAAGTAAGCTGGTGCTGGTCATTCCCGGCAAGGTATTTGCTTCAAGACAATAACAATTTTCAGCCTTATCAGTTAAAACATCCACTCTGCAGTAGGTGTCTAAACCAAGTGCTATAGCAGCTTTTTTTGCAGCCGCCTGAATTTTATCTCTTAATTCATCAGAAACATCTGCCGGACATATTTCATCTGTAGCACCCTTACTGTACTTATTTTTAAAATCATAAGTTCCAGTTTTAGGTATAATTTCAATAACCGGAAGTGGCTCGTAGGAAACCACACCACAAGAAAACTCTCTGCCTACAATCTGTTCTTCAATTACAAGTTCTCTTTCATATGCAAAGGACCGTTCTGTATTTTTACCAAACTCGTCATCATTATTTGCATAGAAAACTCCAATACTTGAGCCGCCACAGCTAGGCTTAATAACAACAGGGTAATTAAGGCCTAATTCATTAGCTGATTTTGACTTTTTATCAATAGTCATTTTTGCTCCCTTTGCCAATGGCACATTATTTGCCTCAAATATCATTCTGGTAACTGATTTATTCATTGCCATTGCACTGCTTAAATAGTCACCCCCTGTATATTTAATTCCAAACAAATCAAAGGCAGCCTGAACCTTACCATTTTCTCCGTTTTCACCATGTAAGCCCATGAAAACTATATCACTTGCCTTACATATTTCTATAACATTGTCACCAAAAAATTCTTTTCTGGTTTTCTTTATTTCCTCTATATTTTCTGCTGATTTTTTAATAAGCTCTAGTTCCTCAGATACTTCCATTAATGAGTTAAAAGCATTATCCTTATTTATATCTTTTCTGCCTAAAAATACATCTAATAAAATTGCCTTATGACCTCTGCTTCTAAGAGCATTGCAGATATTTTCTGCTGACCATAAAGAAACCTCTCTTTCTGTACTAATTCCGCCACATAATACTACTATATTCAAAATTTTCCTCCTAAAGATAATTTCTTATATGAATTTAATTTTTATGTTTTATTATGTTTTAATTTAAAACATCCAAGCCCATTATATATTAAGCCAATACTATCACAATATTTTACTAAATATACAGTTAAAAATCAATGTATATTTCTTCTGTATATACTTTCGGTTTATTAATACCTTTAATAATTTAAAGTCCTTTTACAAATTAACCCTGCTTAATACCTCATAGGTATATTTATTTATCTTTTCATTTAAAAGCTCTAAATCCTTTGGTGTAAAGGTATTAGAATTTTCTTCTATTTCTTTAGCCACCTGTGATGCCTCCTTAAGCATATCTGCATCACCATAAATATCACCAATTTTAAATATTAAATCTCCACTTTGCTTTATGCCAAACAAATCTCCCGGGCCACGAAGCTTTAAATCCTCAGAGGCAATATAAAAGCCATCATTCGACTCATTTAAAATCTTTAATCTTTTTAATTTTTCTTCGTTTTTTGAGCCACTTACAAATATACAATAGGACTGACTATCTCCTCGTCCTACTCTTCCTCTTAGCTGGTGAAGTGTCGCAAGTCCAAACCTTTCTGAATTTTCTACCATCATAACTGTTGTATTTGGAACATTTACGCCTACCTCAATAACTGTTGTTGAAACTAAAATATGAACATCTCCACTGGCAAACCTCTCCATTATACTGTTTTTATCCTTTGCCTTCATTTTGCCATGTAAATATTCAATCTTATACTCTTCTGAAAATACTTCCCTTAGCTGCTCTGCATAGCTTACTACATCACAGGCTTCAATGTTATCATTTTCTTCTACCATAGGGCAAATTATGTAAACCTGATGTCCTAAATCTATCTGTTTTTTAATAAAATCATATGCCTTCGGTCTATAGTCTGTAGTCACAACACAATTTTTAACAGGCAGACGGTTGCTTGGTAATTCATCAATAATAGATATATCCAAATCACCATATAATATAATAGCTAAGGTTCTTGGAATAGGAGTTGCTGACATAACTAATATATGTGGATTTTCTCCTTTTGTGAAAAAGTTTTTTCTCTGTGCCACACCAAAACGATGCTGTTCATCAGTTATGACTAAGCCTAATTTTTTATATTTTACTTTATCTACAATAAGTGCATGTGTGCCTATTATTATGTCTGCAATACCATTTTCAATTTTGTAATAAGCTTCTTTTTTTTCCTTTACTGTCATTGATCCGGTAAGTAAAACCACCTTTATATCTATATTATATTTTTCAAAGCATTCAACAAAATTATCATAATGCTGCTTTGCCAAGACCTCTGTAGGTGCCATTAGTCCACCCTGATAGCCCGCATAAACAGTATTCATTAATGCAATTTGTGCAACTATGGTTTTACCACTGCCTACATCTCCCTGTATCAGCCGATTCATAACTTTGCTAGAGGACATATCAATATTAATCTCTCCTATTACCTTCTTTTGGGCATTGGTCAGACTAAATGGCAGCTTTTCGATAAATTCTTCTGTCTTTTTATTCATTGAAACATTAAACTGATTTTGTATATTGTTATCTGTTTTTTTTAGTCTTTTAAGTGATAAAATAAAAAGTAAAAATTCATCAAAGGATAATCTTTTTCTGGCTCTTACAGCCTCTTCTTTGTTTTTAGGAAAATGAATTTGGTGCAGAGCAGCCTCCTCGCTAATAAGTCCCTTTTTACTTCTAATATTTTCAGGTAAATATTCAAACTCTACAATATCCTTATGTATTCTAAAGCTTTCTAATACAGCCTTTTTTACAATATTATTGGTAAGACCTTTTGTCAGGGAATATATAGGCTGTAGGGAGTCCAGCTTTTCTTTGTATTTTTCAGTTGTATACACCTCTGGCTGAAACATTTTTACAATTCTGCCTGATTTATCCCTTTTTAAAGTTCCTCGCAAAATATAAACTGTATCTACAAATATTGTCTTTGCAAGGTATGGCATATTATACCAAATAATTTGCAGCTTCATTCCATTTTCATCTATAAATATTCCACTTGTAATCTTAACTTTTCCCTTAGAAGCAGGTACCAGCCTGTTATGAAATTTTCCAATAATTGATACCACCTTTTCATTATCAATAGTATCTATAGGAACTGGTTTTCCAAAAAAATCGTAATTTCTAGGATAATAATTAATCAAATCCTTTGTATCATATATATTAATCTTTTCAAATAATTCCTTAGTTTTTTCTCCAATGCCCTTTATACCATCAATATTCATATTAATTTACCTTTTTACTTTTTAACATATTTATCAATAAAAAACCGACACATTATTAATAACTTTAATTATAAATAATAGTGCCGGCTATATTACAGCAAGCTGTGAAATTTACAGCTTACAGTTTTATTCTACTGATACAACATAATAATAAATTGGCTGACCACCGTAATTTACTTCTACATCAATACCATCGTTTATGTTTGTGATTTCCTCAGCTATTTCATTAGCATCCTCTTCTGTAACCTCTGCTCCATAATAAATGCTAACTATTTCTGAATCATCATCAATCAATTCCTTTAATAACTCAATAGTAGTTTCCTTTATATCCTTTGTAACTGATAAAATACCACTATCACCTATACCCATTATATCATTTTCCTTGATTTTCTTTCCGTCAAGCTCTGTATCACGAACAGCATATGTGACCTGACCGGTTTTTACATTGCCCATTTCCTCGATCATTCTCTGTGTGTTCTCTTCAACAGAATCCTCTGTAATATAATTTATAAGTGCTGTAATTCCCTGTGGTACAGTTTTTGAAGGAATAACTACTATGTTTTTGTCCTCAACAAGACTTTGTGCCTGATTTGCAGCCAAAATAATATTTTTGTTATTTGGAAGAATATAAATAGTGTCTGCATTAACCTTTTCAATAGCGTTCAGCATATCCTCAGTGCTTGGATTCATAGTCTGACCACCTTCGATAATGTAGTCAACACCAAGTCCCTTGAAGATTTCATTAATGCCTTCACCTATAGAAACTGAAATAAATCCAACTGCCTTATGCGGCATTTCTGGCTCGCTCTTTTTGCTTGCTTCAGCCTGTTTTTGTGCATCCTTTATAAGTTTTTCTTCGTGTTCTTCACGCATATTGTCAATTTTCATCTTTGTAAGTGAGCCGTAAGTAAGTGCCTTTTGAATTGCAAGTCCCGGGTCATTTGTATGAACATGTACTTTGACAATATCATCATCAGCAACAACTACTATAGAATCTCCTATTGACTCTAAATATCCCTTAAACTTTAATTCATCACTTGTATCAAAATGTTTTTCTAACATAATGATAAATTCTGTACAATATCCAAATTTTATGTCAACCTCAGCTTCATTTGCAGCAGCTTTCTTGTTTACATTTGCCTTTGGCTGTTCAAGGCTTGTAAAGTCAATTTCCTTACCTAAAAAAGCATCATATGCACCCTTTAATACAACCATAAGACCCTGTCCGCCTGAGTCAACAACTCCAGCCTGTTTTAAAACAGGAAGCATTTCTGGTGTCTGGCTAAGAACATAATCACCATGCGCGATAACTTCACTAAATATTTTGTCCAGATCATCTGTCTTTGCTGCCATCTGCATAGCCTTTTCAGCAACACCCTTTGCAACAGTAAGGATTGTTCCCTCCTTTGGCTTCATAACAGCCTTATAAGCTGTTTCAACAGCTCTGTCAAAAGATTTAGCAATGACCTTTGCATCAATAACCTCAACTGTTTTTACTTCTTTTGTAAAGCCTCTGAATAACTGCGACAAAATAACACCTGAGTTTCCCCTGGCTCCTCTTAATGAACCAGATGAGATGGCTTTACATATGCTTTCAAATGAATCATCAGTTAAATTGTTGACTTCCTTTGCTGCCGACATAATGGTTAAAGACATATTTGTACCTGTATCTCCATCTGGAACAGGGAATACATTTAACTCATTTATCCATTCCTTTTTAGAATCAAGATTAGCTGCGCCTGCTAAAAACATTTTTTTCATCAATGCGCCGTCTATTGTATTTATCACAAGAATGTCCTCCTAACTTAAGAATCACTAATCGATGATTCTTACGCCTTCTACAAAAATATTAATCTTCTGTACCTTTAATCCAGTAAACTCTTCAACCTTATATTTTACACTAGATACAAGATTATCTGTAACTGAAGGAATATTTACACCATATGACACAATAACATGAAAATCAATAGTGATTTCATTTCCTTCACCAATCTGTACATCTATTCCCTTTGTAAGACTATCTTTTTTTAATAACTTTACAAGTCCATCCGCAACACTTACTGCCGCCATACCAACAATACCAAAGCACTCAACCGCTGTAGTGCCGGCATATTTTGCTATAACTGCCTCATCTATAAGGACTTCACCTAACTCTGTAGACATTTTTCCTTTCATAGCAAAACCTCCTATTCTATGACATTTTCTCATATAATGCACATTATAGCATACAATTATATTTTTGAAAACATAAATATATATTTTTTTCTAAAAGTGCTTGCCAAATGGTATTTTTTCTGTTAAAATATCATTCGTTGTGTGGTCATAATTTTGACCAATTAGAATTAAGGAGGTGCAATTATGGCTAAATGTGCAATTTGTAGTAAATCTGCTCACTTCGGTAATGCTGTGAGCCATTCTCATAGAAGATCAAACAAGATGTGGAAATCAAACATCAAATCTGTAAGAGTTAAGGTAAACGGTGCCGCTAAGAAGATGTATGTTTGTACTTCTTGTCTTAAGTCTGGTTTAGTTGAAAGAGCTTAATTAAGACGAAATTAAAACTACCTCATTCCGAGGTAGTTTTTTTTGGCCTTTGTGCTATATTTTCTCAATTATTATATACTCTTCTTCATATTCCTTTACCATATCATCAACCAGATTTTTCATTATTTCTTCTCTTAATCCATTATCCAGCATTTCTTTCAGCTTTGGAATATGCTCTACTGTAATCCCTTTACAAATAGGTGCTAAGGTTATATATAACCCATCTCGTTTTTTCATTACCCTAAGCGGCCACATTTTACAATCCACCGGCTTTTCCTCTCCCTTTAAGGTACATCCTGTCTTTTCATCTAAGTAAGGACATAATTTTATTTCCTTATCATTTTCAAAGAAAAATTTAAGTGTATGGCTGTTCTTGCCAATACACTTAAACCAGGGTTTCTTATAATCAATTTTAGCACTTGTGAAAACTGGCGTTTCCCACGCATCAGCCTCCACAAAGGAACAGCAGATACGACAGGCTGCACAAGTATTTTTATCTAAAATTTCCTTTAACATTAACCTATAACCTCTTTTGCTATATCTACAGTTTCCTTTGCATCCTTTGCATAGTAATCTGCCCCGATTTCCTTAGCATAATCTGGTGTAAGCACAGCTCCGCCTACAACCACCTTACAATCTACATTATTTTCTCTAAGCAACTTAATTGTTTCCTTCATCGAAACTAAGGTTGTTGTCATAAGTGCTGATAATCCTACCAGCTTAACCTTATGCTTAATAGCTGCATCAACTACTGTCTGATAATCTACATCTTTTCCTAAATCAATAACTGTATAGCCATAGTTTTCCAGCAAAACCTTTACAATATTCTTTCCAATATCATGAATATCCCCCTTAACAGTACATATAACTATTTTTCCTTTGCTGATAGGTTCATTATCAGAGGCACTCATTTTTTCCTTTATTACTTCAAAGCAGCTTTGTGCAACCTGTGCCGATAATATAAGCTGTGGAAGAAAGATTTTTCCCTTTTCAAATAATTCTCCGGTTTTATCTAAGGCTGGAATAAGTATTTCATTAACTAAGGACATAGAATCATAATCTTCTCTGTCTAAAAGTGCCTTAGTATATAGAGAGCCTTCGTCCTTTAAACCACTATCTATAGCATGGAACAGCTTTGCTTTAATCTCACCGATTTCGGTAGTTGTATCAAAGCTTAACTGTGTCTGTTCTACTCTTTTGCTGTCAGAGGTGGCTGTAGTTTTTAAAACCACATCAGTAAATTTTTCAATATACTTCATTGAGTTTTTATCAATATTAGTAAGCACTTTATATGACATAAAAGCACCTGTCATAGCTGTAATATTTGGATTAATAATTGGTAAATCCAATCCATTTTGAAGTGCCATAGTAAGAAACGCCTGATTTACAAGCTCTCTGTTTGGCAGGCCAAAGGAAATATTTGAAACACCCAATACCGTCTTTAAGCCCAACTCGTCCTTTACCCTCTTTAATGCTTTTAAGGTTTCCATAACTCCTGCCTGCTCTGCACTGGCTGTAAGAGTAAGACAATCTATAAAAACATTCTCCTTCGGTATTCCATATTCAGTGGCTCTATCCATTATCTTCTTTGCAATCTCAAATCTGCCCTCTGCTGTTTTAGGAATACCATTTTCATCTAATGCAAGTCCAACTACACAGGCACCATACTTCTTTACTAATGGAAGCACTGTATTCATTGATTTTTCTTCACCATTTACTGAATTTACAATAGGTACACCATTATAAACTCTAAGTGCTCCCTCTAATACTGCCGGAATAGTAGAGTCAATCTGCAAAGGCACATCTACAACACCCTGTAATGCCTTTATAGTTCTAATCATCATATCCTTTTCGTCAATTCCAGGCAGACCCACATTAACATCAAGAATATCTGCTCCGGCATCAATCTGTTCTATTGCCTGATTTAATATATAATTAATATCATTGTTCAAAAGCGCTTCCTTAAACTTCTTTTTGCCAGTTGGATTTATTCTTTCACCAATAATTCTAGGCTCATCTATAGTAACTGAACTGGTTGCACTACAAACAGTTACAGGAATAATTTTTGTACAATTTTTTGCAATATCATATTCCTCTAACATTTGTTTTAAAACACTAATATATTCTGCCGTAGTACCACAGCAGCCACCATATACTTTAACTCCGATGTCTGCCATTTTTTTCATACTGTTAGAAAAATCCGTTGGTGAAACATTATAGGTATTGGTCATAGGGTCTGGCAAACCTGCATTTGGCTTAACAACTATTGGAAGATTTGTCCATTTATTAAGCTCTGAAACAATAGGTACAAGCTCATCAGGTCCTAATGAACAGTTAACACCTATTGCATCAACTCCCAACAGACTAAGTGTTCTAGCCATAGATTTAATGCTGCAGCCAGTAAAGGTTCTATGGTTTTGTTCAAAGGTCATAGTTACTATTATAGGTAAATTGCTGTTTTCCTTAGCTGCTAAAACCGCAGCCTTAACCTCTAATAAATCTGTCTGTGTTTCAAGTACAATAACATCAGCAGCCTTTCCAGCCAATATCTGTTCCTTATATATATCATAAGCCTCCTCAAAAGCAAGACTTCCTGTAGGCTCAAGGAGCTGGCCTATTGGTCCCAAATCTAATGCCACCAAGGCAGAATAGCCTTCTGTAGCCTTTTTTGCAATAGCTACACCTGTACTAATGATTTCTTCTACGGAATATTTGCTATTTTTTAGTTTATAACCATTAGCACCAAAGGTATTTGCATATATAACATCAGAGCCAGCCTCTACATATGCTCTATGAATTTTCCGGATGACCTCTGGCTCATTAATATTCATTTCTTCTGGAATTGCACCTAATTTTAACCCACTTTTTTGAAGCATTGTACCCATAGCACCATCTAATAAAACATATTTTTTCTGTAGCAATTCTTTAAAATCCACAGCGATCACCTCTTTTTCTGTATTCGCATCTATTCTGCATATTACATATGCTGCAGCTTTGCTTTCTTTTTAAGATTTCATTATCACTTACACCCATAACACATACAACTGATTTTCTGGGAGATAAAATAAAATTGTCAGTAGAACAAAGCCCAATCAGCTTTTCAGCATTCAAAACCTTGAGAAAATCCGGTTCCAGGCTTATAGGCAAATCACCATAGCCAATTCCAAATCTATATGTAAGAAATTTTCCCATATTTTCTTTATGTATAATTTCTTCTACCTGCTCCATAACATTTTCAATAGCAACACTTGCCATCGTATCTACTATTAAAGCCCTTGCCATATCCTTTAATTCTGTTATTCTAATAAGCCGGTCTATTTCGCCAGATAGTGTTGCACATATAAGATAAACATAATTACATCCCTTTAGGTGCAGCTTAGCAGAATTTCCTGTTAGTACAATACTTGTCCCGGCAACCTCTATGCCTTTATCTACGGTATTAATAGGAAATTTTTTGTATAAATATCTTGGTATGGCATTATCAATTATTTTCTTTGCAGCCCAGTTCATTATATCCAACACCTGACTCTCAGGAGTATTACCCTTATACCCTAAGTATCTGGCAGCCTCCTCAAAGTTAAGCTTTGTTATTTCAATTTTATCCATAGTTTTCCTACATAAACAGGCTTCTTACTGCTTCATTAATCTTTTTTGCAATATAAGGATTATTCATAGTATATAAATGAATACCGTCAACACCATTTGATACCAAATCTACAATCTGGTCTATAGCATATGCTATTCCTGCATCTCTAAGTGCCTCTGGGGAATTTTCATAACGCTGTAAAACCTTTACAAATTTAGAAGGAAGACTGGCACCACACATAGTTACCATTCTTTCTATCTGTTTTTTGTTTGTAACAGGCATAATTCCAGCTTCGATAGGAACATCAATACCTGCAATTCTAGTCTTTTCATAAAAATCATAAAACTTCTGATTTTCAAAAAATAATTGGGAAATAAGATGTTTTGCACCTACTTCTACCTTTTTCTTAAGATTTGCAATATCTGAAATCATATCCGGACTATCGCAATGTACCTCCGGATAGCAGGCACCATACAACTCAAATTCTCCTGGTGCAAATTTGTTTATATATTCTATTAAATCTGAAGCGTGTGCAAAATCATTTTTTCTTTCAATATCAGGTACAATATCACCTCTTAAGGCCAAAATATTTTTTATGCCATGATTTTTTAAATTAACAAGTTCTGCATTTACCTCACTTTTGCAGGAATTTACACAGGTAAGATGTGCTATAGGAGTGATATTATATTTTTCTTTAATTATTGATGCAATTTCACAGGTTTTACTATTACCTGCTGTTCTTCCACCTGCACCATAGGTAACACTGATAAAATCTGGTTTTAAGTCCTTCAAACCTTCTAAGGTGCTATATATTGTTTCAATACTTCCTTCCTTTTTTGGTGGGAATACCTCAAAGGAAAAGATTTGTTTTTTCCTACTGTCCATTTTTTCTCCTTATTTACATGACGAAAATAAATTGTACCCTATTAAAATTAATAATATTAATATACATATTAAAATAAAGGAGGCTTCTAAATATAAGCCAATAACAATGCCTATCCCCAGCCAGAATAGTATAAAACCGCATATTCGTTTCATATAACACCTCTTTTTATATATTATATGATATACGGTCAGTTTTTCGTACTAATTATTTTGATTAGTAGCTGCCTCGATTATTTCTTCATCTGACAATTTTGTGTCACTGTTTTCTTTTCCGTCCTTCTTTAATAGTTTATTTACAATATCGGGTACCATATCGAGAATTTTTGATAAGCTATCCTGATTTTTAATATTAACAACCTTGCTTGAACCATTGTTTATTACTAAAACTGCTGAAGGCGTCATTTTTCCACCCATTCCTCCTCCATTGCTGCCAGCACCCATACCAAAGGACACATCAACAAGTGGCAAAATAATTGTGTCACCGATATGAACTGCGTCACCTACTACCGTTTTTGTAGTAACAAAGCCTGACATTCCCTCAAATAATGCGTTTACATTTGAACTAAAATTTTTGTTTTCTGCCATTTCTTAATCCTCCTATTGCTTTACAAAGCTTATAAATTCCTTCAATCTATCAATTTTATATAATTTAATTGCAACAATAACCAAATTTATTATTCTTATTCTTCCCTTAAATTTTATATCTATATCTGTTACTTCATTATTAAAATCAGCCTCCAGGCTTAGCTTTTTAAAATAATCTGAAGTAAATATTGATATTAAACCTAATAACTGGCCTGTTGTATCAGGCGAGCCAGTACCAAACCTAATGTGACCTTTTACCTTTGTTGGTCTTATGTGCTTAAAGGTTACACCTGATAATCTTTTAATTTCCTTAATTGCTGTCTTTGACCTTTCGTCTGTCAAAAACTCAATATATTCATTTTTTTTATTATTTATGTTTCTAAGCTTTTCTAAAAAATGCTTTGCTTTATTAATAAAGTTTTGTACAAAGGCTTTTAACTTATTTTTAATATTTAAAATTTTATCAATAAATTGCTTTATCTTAAATATAGTGTTATTTTTTTTATTAGTAGTTATATTCTCATCTAAAGCATTATCTTTTATATTATCTGTGCTGCAAATATCTAAAGTATTATCTTCTACACTACAGGTATTTAAATCTTTTTCCCTTGGTACAGCAGCTATATCCTTCTTTTTTACAGCTGCATTACTTTTATTAACACCCTTTGTAGTCTTTTTAGCCTTTTTCTTTTTGCTGCTTCTTTCCTTTAACATATCCTTTGCGAATATCTTAAAAGAAATATTTCTATTATTTTTCTCCCAATTTGCATTAAACCGAATAATTCCAAACAGGTATCTAACCTTTATCTGTAAATTTCTTTCATCTTTATTATATTTACTATTACCGCAGTATCTTATTGGAAGAAATAATACGCATAATGTAATTGCAAGTAAGAGGCCTATTATTAAAAGTAACAAAATACCTATTATTTTTAATATTGTTAGTATTATATGTAACATTTTTACCTCTCCTTTAAATTTTTTCTTTGTCAGCTAATAAAATATTTCTTTAAATCAAAATCCCCCTGACTATTGTAACAATCCAGAAGGGTTGTTGAAACTATATCTACAGCCTCATCATATCCGTCTGCAATCCCTACAACCTTAGGATTTTTTTTCTTGTATATATCAACCTTTGTAAATATATAAGATGGGTATATTTCTAATAGACCATTTTTTTCTGGAAGTGTTATTAAATAAACCTCCAGCAAAAGCCTATCCTTTTTTAATGCAGTTAAAATTCTTTTTTTATCCTTTTCTGCTTCACAACCAAAAATAACATTTTTTGGAATTTTCATATTATTCCTCCATTAACGAATGGAAAATTTCATAGCAGGCAAGCTTTTCTGCCTCATCACTACATTGACCTATGCTTTGAACAATATAATCCTTGATTTCATCAACATTGTTAAAAAATATTGGTAAGGCTGACAAAACCTGTGCCATAACAGCTCTGTTTACAGGCTTTTTATTGTTCTTAAAAAACTCAGTAAAATCTGCCCTTAAGACTTCGAATTTACTATCAATATACTCTATATCTGCTTCCTCGCTATTTGTTTCAGTATCAAATTCAACAAAAATACTGCCTGATACCAGCTTACTAATTATCTCTAAGGAATTGTACATAGTATCTAACACTAAAGAGCCAATAAGTTCCTTCTTTGAGTCCAGCAAATATTCCAGTGTGCTAAGCATATTACTGTATTGTCTGTGATAAGCCTCCTGTTTTCCTTCCAGCTGAAAAAAAATATTTTCCACCTCTACATCATCTGCCAGCTTGTCCTTTGTAAATCTATTATATAATGTTTCTATAATCATTGTGCAGGCCGGACGCTCTAAAGGAAGCTCCTCTACATAATGATTTGATAAAACAATTACATAAGCATCATTTAATACCTCTGCAAATATCATATATTTGTTTACTGTATCCTCTATGAAATCAGTTGCAAACTTAAGCTTTGCGGAAAGGTCTGTATATTGTTCTTCATTAATATTTGAAAAATCTACATTTTTAAACTCTTCATAGATATCCTTTATATCCTCTGACAAATTAAATGCTGAAGGGACTATATCAAGCATTGTTGATGTTCTAAGCATATATAAAAAGTCATCAACGCTTTGTTTTTCACTTCCCTTATAAACCAGCATACCTGTATGTAGCATTTCAAAAAACTTAGCCTTTGTAAGACGAACAGGTAATTCTCTGACTGTTTCACTTATTTTTGTATTCATTACAACATTATCCTTATCCGAAAGAATATAGGATATAACTGTTGTTGTAAAATCCGCATCACTTAGCTTTTCAATATATGAGGAGTCTTTATAATTATACTCAATTCTATTGAGAACATACTCATAAATATTAAATATATCAGCAAGACAGGTAAGACCCTTCATTAAGTCTATTACCTCATTTCTTACCTCTACAACATCCTTTAATACCTTTTCTTGTGTTTCTCCCATAACAGGGCCTATTACACCATATTTTATTATTTTATTAAATCTTTCAATAAAGCTTTCCAATATAGTATCTTTTTTATCACTTTCATTAATAATTTCATAATATGTGTAATAGTTCATTGAAAGTCTTATAAATGAATAACTGTTAAAAATAGTCATTAAGCCTTTTCCAAACTTTGGAATATTAATTTCTAAATTTTTATTATTCATAATTTCTTTAATTGTTGAATTCATATCTGCCTCCAGATTATAGTCATACTTGTACAGTATAACATAATGAAACAATTTACACAAATATTTTATAGAAAAGTAATATATAAGCAGATAAGACGGAATGTCGTTGAAAGAGTACTTTAACCCGTTTACGGATGAGTCATTAAACAAGGTATAAAAAAAGCCCCTTTAAGGGGCAGCCTGTGACATTAGTGCAGCTGGCAGACTCTTCATAGTTCTTTAGAGCCAGCAGGTATCACAGACTTATAGCCGCAGAGCAAACCACCAGCAAAGCTGGTGGTACTGATTTTAGAGCCTGCTATGTTTTACTTTTTAAAAATATCTGTAAAATCAAAGGTAGCTAAATAATCATCAATAGTTTCAGCTCTTCTTATTAATTGAACATCACCATTTTCGTGTAATAACAGCTCTGCTGATTTTAACTTGCCATTGTAGTTGTAGCCCATTGCAAAGCCATGAGCTCCTGTATCGTGAATAAATAAGTAATCACCTATATCAATCTTTGGTAACATTCTGTCAATAGCAAATTTATCATTGTTTTCACATAATGAGCCAGTTACATCATATTTGTGATCACAAGGCTCATTTTCCTTGCCTAAAACAGTAATATGATGATATGCACCATACATAGCAGGTCGCATAAGGTTACAAGCACAAGCATCACAGCCAATATATTCCTTGTAAATATGCTTCTGGTGAATTGCTCTAGTAACCAAGCCACCATATGGTCCCATCATAAATCTGCCTAATTCAGTAAATATAGCTACATCACCTAAGCCGTTTGGTGTAAGCACTTCTTCATATACCTTTCTTACACCCTCGCCAATTTTTATAATATCGTTTGGCTCCTGATCTGGCTTGTAAGGAATACCAACACCACCTGACAGGTTAATAAATGAAAGCTTAATATCCAGCTTTTCTTTTATTTCTACAGCTAACTCAAATAATTCCTTTGCAAGTGTAGGATAATAGTCGTTTGTAACTGTATTGCTGGCAAGGAAAGCGTGGATACCAAAGGTTTTAACCCCCTTTTCCTTTAATATTTTATAGCCTTCAAATAACTGCTCTTTTGTAAAGCCATATTTAGCATCGCCTGGATTATCCATAATAGTATTGCTGATTGAAAACATTCCGCCCGGATTATATCTTAGGCAAATTCTTTCTGGAATACCTGCTGTTTTTTCTAAGAAATCAATATGTGTAAAATCATCTAGGTTAATGATTGCACCAAGCTTCTTTGCATATACAAATTCTTCTGCCGGAGTAGCATTTGAGGAGAACATAATTCCATCAGCCATATCCTTTACAGAAAAACCCATTTTCTCAGCCATATATAGCTCTGACATAGATGAACAATCAACACCACAACCATATTCCTTTAAAATTGAAATAAGAAATGGATTAGGTGTAGCCTTAATTGCAAAAAATTCTCTATATCCTTTATTCCACGAAAAAGCTTCTTTAAGCTTTTTTACATTCTCTCTAATACCTTTTTCGTCATAAATATGAAAAGGCGTTGGGTATGTTTTTGTAATTTCCTTAATTTTATCAAGTGTAACAAATGGTTTCTTTTCCATTGTAGGTGCTCCTTTCAACTCTATTGTAACTTTCAGTATAAAAATATACACTTAAATTTGTAAATTGTAAATATTTTTGTATACTGATTTATTTGAGAATTTTTGTAGAATTATTGTTTTTATATAAATTACAAAGTAAATAGCTTTATAATTTTACATAAGAGGTGAAATAAGCCATAATAATTTTCCAATCATCTGCTTAATTTTACTATATTTTTCACAGTCCTCTAAGGTAATCTCATTACATTTAAGCAAGGTATTTTTGAAATCCTCCTCAATATCTAAAACTGTATCAACGCCCTGCATATAAACAGCACATTCCATATTCAGATACATGCTTCTGTAGTCCATATTAATTGTTCCAACTACTGCTTTTTTGTTATCTGATATAAAAGTTTTTGCGTGTACAAAGCCCGGTGTATACTCATATATCTTTACTCCTCTTTCAATAAGTCTAGGATATAAATTTCTGGAAATTTTGTATTCAGTTGGATTATCAGTAATATGAGGCAATATCAGCTTTACATCTACACCTCTTTTTGCGGCATATTCAAGTGCAAACATCATTTCGTTGTCAATCACCAAATAAGGTGACATAATATGCACATAATCTCTGGCATTATTTAATATATCCATATACACCAGCTCACCAACATTTTCCTTGTCAAAAGGGCTATCTCCATATGGCAGTACATATCCTTTTGTAGTAACATCAGTTTTTACAATATATTTTTCAAAATCCTCTTTTACCTTTTCTGTTATATTCCAGTTTTGTAAAAACATCATTGTAAAGTTCTTTACTGCATCACCCTCAATCATTACTGCATTGTCCTTCCAATGTCCAAATTTATGAGTAACATTTATATATTCATCAGAAAGATTTATGCCACCTGTAAATGCCACAAGTCCGTCGATTACACATATTTTTCTATGGTCCCTATTATTTTGATAAGACGAAATAGCAGGTCTTATAGGAGAGAAAATTTTACACTTAATGCCAAGCTGCTCCATATCCTTTGGATAATCGTGAGGAAGCAGGCTGAGTGTTCCCATTCCATCATACATAAATCGTACTTCTACGCCCTCCTTAACCTTTTCACATAAAATGTCTAAAATAGAGTCCCACATTATTCCTTCATCTACTATATAATATTCTAAAAAGATAAACTTTTCTGCTCTTTTAAGTTCTATTAAAAGCCTTTCATATTTTTCCTCACCTATAGAAAAATATGTAGTCTTTGTATTTTTGTAGGTTGGAAAGCCACCGTATTCACTTACATATCTTGCTAAGCCATATAGCTCATCATTTTTTTCCTTTAATTCCTCCAGCACCTCTGTATCCTGCTTTAAATAAGGCTTTGTTTCGTTTATAAGTAGATTCAGCCTTCTTTTAATAATTCTAAGCTCAGGATGAATTTTTAACAGAACATAAAACAAACTGCCAAATATCGGAACAGCCAGCACGATAAATTCCCAGGCTACCTTGTAGGCAGGATTTATGTCATTGTTGGCAATATGCACTACTAACAATATTGTTAAAACTGTAGATATACTATAAAAGTATACAAAATATTCATTTAACCACAGAATAAACAGCACCATAATAAGAACCTGTATTGATACTGACAGTATAATAAATAAGGTTCTTCCGAAAATCATTCTAAACAGCTTTTTTTTACTTTTTTCTTTTATTCTTGTTCTTAAATTTTCTTCCATTTAATCACCAATATTTAACTTTTATATAAATTTTTAAAAAATGCCACAAAAAGGCTCATTGATCAAGCTAAAATCCTACTTTGAAATTTTCTTTAAATAAATCATAAAAGTTGCATAGCAAACCCTATACAACTTTAAACAATGACCTGATGTCCTGCAGCATTTGCAAAACCTCTCCTATACTAACCTTCAACTTTCCTTTATTCCATAATAATGAAAACCCATCTGTCTTAACTTTTCTAAACAGATCCTTATTTTCAAGCTCGCTAAACCTGAGAGTATCTAATTTGTTTTCAAAATCAAGAATTATGGAATGTCCATTTTTTAATTCAATTAAAACCTTATATCCATCAAGTGGAATTACTTTATCAATTATAGGCATATTTTTTACCTCCATAACTCTTTTATTATCTCATACCTTGTACCACAAATCTTCCCCATTTTAGTAGGTATTAATCAAAAAAATTCTTTAATTCATTTCTGGAATTAATTCCTAATTTGTTAAATACCACCTTTAAATTGGATTTTACTGTGCTTTCTGCTATAAACAGACTATCCGCAATTTCTCTATTGGATAATCTTTGTGCAGCAAGCTTGGCAACCTCATACTCTCTATTTGTAAGTCCTAAGCTCTGGTCATTTAAGGATGCCTTTTTAGAGCTTCTAAGTCCCCTGGAATATTTTCTTGTCAGGGTTCTTATTTTATTGACAAACTCCTTGTATGGAGATAGCTTTTCACCAGTAAATAAATTTACAATCACTCCATAATTTTCTACAAATGGTAATAATATATCATCTGGCTGGGCTAATTTTACAGCCTCTACAAGAATATCTCCTGCTTTTCCTTCCCTTTGCACAGCGTAATTAGCAATAGCAATATAAATGTATGTATATATTTTGTACATTAGATTATTAAATACAGAGGCTACCCCTAACATTTGTCCACTTATTGCAAGAAAGTCGTCATACTTTTCCTTAGATAGCAAATATTTGCCATATATAACATTTGCAAAGCCCAAGGTATGTATTCTGCAGTTATTTTCTATGGATATATTATTTGTAAGCCATGAAGGTACAAGCTCCGGACTATCTAAAGCAACTCTTATGTATCCCTCGCACATATCCGCCATATAGGTCAAATCTGTTCTATTTGTATTCTCAAGTTTTCTTCTTATTAAGTCTGAATTTTCATTAATAGTGTCATAATCAGCATTATAATAAGCAATTCTGGACAGCATAAACAACGCCGAAATATATATATCTGTCTGCTTTCTGGTTTCAGCCATATATTTTGCTTTTTTGCAAAGGGTTGCTGCATCTAAAAACTCTCCGCTGTTCATAAGACCCTCAGCTCTGTATAAGGCTTCTGCACCCTTTGACGCACCGTTAAACAGCTTGTAGTACATTGGCATTATTTTATCAATTAGCTGCAGTTCTTTATTTGCTTCACCAACAGTTGTGTGCATTGCTGCAAACACACTTGGATTAAAAAATGTAAAACTGCTATTACCATCAAATATTACTGACGGTGCTTTTAATAAAGCATATGCCTTTTCGTAATACTCTGCCAGCTTTTCTAAATCATTATAGCAACCAAAGGATTTAAGCAGTATACACTCTCCATAATAATTGTCCTTTTCTCTTTTTGACAAATTGCTTTCCTCTATTAACTCAAACAAAAGATTACATTCCTTGTCAAAAACATCTCTCTCATTATATAAAATCAATGAATATACAAAAATCAAATAAGTATCAATATATTTTATTTTCCATTGGTTTTTAATATTTTTTGTTATTCCTACAAACAACGCCTCATTATTTGAATTCATTTCCTTTATTAAGGTGCTGGCTTTGTAGTCAAGGCTTAAAATATCCTCATAGTCACCGATTTTGTTATAGTATTTAATAGCTTCAAAATATTCCTCATTAGCCACAAACCATTTACCTGCATTTTTATATATCTGCTTTTTAAATAATGGCTCCAGTTTATCAAATTCCCTTTCCAAAAAGTATTTTAATATTGAATGTATATAATACTTTCTAGACTTTGAGTCATACTTTATAAATGCGTTGTTGTCTAACAGATTTTCAATTTCCTTTTCTGAAATATCACCTTCATTCATTGCTATTGCCTGTCTAAAGGAGAAATTAGAAAAAATTGATAAGGAAATCAGGCAATCCTGCTCTTTTCTATTAATATTATCCCAAATAGCATTACAAACTAAATTATCAACGCTTACTGTAGGCTCAAATTTGTTTGTAGACACATAAGAAAGCATTTGTAAATATAAAGCACTTGGCCACCCTTCTGTATACTGATACAAAAAGTCTGACTCCTCTTTTGAAAGCTTTACACCAGAATTTTTGTAATATTCATCTATTTCACTTTCTAACAATTCAAAATCAGCCTTATTTAAATAATTCAGCTTCTTTTTGAGAATAAGATCAAAGGTAACTCCAGATGTAATAGCCTGTGTTAAAAACACAACATGTAACTTAGCATTTTTTCCAAAAGACAAATCCTTAATAATCTGGTTAAAATACTCATCGCAGATTAAATGATAATTATCTAAAATCAGAATAGTATCCTCTCTAAACTCCATATCGAATAGTATTTTTGCAATAACCGAGGCTGCATCACTATCCTTCGGAAAGCCTACTGAGCTTAGCATTTTCGCACACACTTCATTAACTGAAGTAATTCTTTTACAAAAATCTGAAAAGAATTGATCTTTATCATTTGTATCAATATTAAACCATATATTTCTAATATTATTATTTGCAAAATATTCCTTAACAACAGTAGTTTTACCATAACCTGTAGGTGCTTCAACTATTGTAAGCGGAGACTCCAGTATGGTTTTTAATCTGCTGTTTAATCTATTTGAAATATATATATAATTAGAGTTGAATTTTCTTATAATTGCCATATTTACCTCATTAGCTAGTTATTCCAGTATTTTTCTGATATTTCACTTGTTTTATCTCTAAGCATCAGGTCCTCCACTGCCTGATTTACATCCTTACCATCAAATAATACGCTGCATACCTGCTCAATAATAGGTAATGCTACATTATATTTCTTTGCCAGCAGTAAGCCTGCTTTTGCACTATACACACCTTCAACTACCTGATTTACTTCCTTCATTGCCTCATCAGGTGTCTTTCCTTGTCCAATTAATATACCTGCTCTTCTGTTACGGCTGTGCATACTTGCACAGGTTACAATTAAATCTCCAATTCCAGACAAGCCTGCAAAGGTCTGTGCCTTTGCTCCCATAGCAATTCCCAGTCTTGTGATTTCTGCAATACCTCTGGTTATAAGTGCTGCCTTAGTATTGTCACCATAGCCTAAGCCATCAGCCATACCTGCCGCTAAAGCAATTACATTTTTAAGAGAGCCGCCTATTTCAATTCCCAAAATATCAGGACTTGTGTATACTCTAAATACCTTAGACATAAACACCTCCTGTATGTACTCTGCAACATCCTTTGTTTTAGCACCTACTACACAGGTAGTAGGCTTTCCTCTGCCCACCTCCTCTGCGTGGCTTGGACCTGACAAAACAGTTACAACTGTATCTGGAAGCTCCTGCTCTATTACCTCTGTTAAAGTCATAAGAGTAGCCTCCTCTATGCCCTTTCCGACATTAACAATAATTTGTCCCTTCTTTACTAAATCCTTCATTCTAGCTGCTGTCTGTCTTGTAAATCTAGAGGCAACAGCCATAATGATTATATCCTTATCCTCACAAGCCTCTTTAAGCTCAGAAGTAATTTTTATTTTTTCATCTAAAATTACACCCTTTAAGCTTACTTCATTTTCTCTTTTGGTTTTTAAACCCTCTACCTCTTTTTCTACGGCAGACCACATAGTAATATTATGTCCATTATTGTTTAATAAAACTGCTATGCCTATTCCCCATGCTCCACATCCTAATATTGATACCTTAGCCATATCTTCTCCTATTTATTTTCTTTCTTTTCACCAATTTTACGCTCTGTTCCATTAACCAATCTTTTAATATTCGCTCTATGTCTAAATATTGCCAACGCTGAAAGTAAAAATGTCATAATTATAGTTTCTATAAAATGTGAAGTCTTACTAACCGGAAGCCAGCCTGCAACACCAAATACTACAATACTAGCAAAAAATACAATCATCATTGTAATTGATGCCAAGGAAACATATTTAGATAAAGCTGCAACTAAAACAAAAGTAGCACAGGCTATAATCATAAGTCTTAAATCCAGTAAAGAAATTATAACACCACTAGAGGCTGCTATTCCTTTACCACCTTTAAAATTCATATAGCAAGGGAAATTGTGTCCTAAAACAACACCTAAGCCTCCATATAATACTAAAACGAAAACATATGCACTATCTAAGCCAATACCGGCTCCAAATATTGCTCTTATTAACAAACCACACAAAATGCCCTTTAGAGTATCTCCAATATATGTTATTATACCGGCTTTTTTCCCCAATACTCGCATCGCATTTGTAGTACCGGCATTACCACTGCCATAATCTCTTATGTCTATATGGTTCATTCTTCCATACAAATACCCTGTCTGAAATAATCCGAAAATATATCCTACAATAATACAAATCACTCTATATAGTATGTTATACATAACAAAATCTCCTACTTATTGTTCTTTTTCTTTTCGTTCTCTTATTATAAACTTAAGTGGTGTTCCCTTAAAGCCAAATGCTTCTCTTATTTTATTTTCAATATATCTTGTATAAGAAAAGTGCATTAATTCCTTGTCATTAACGAAAATTACAAAGGTTGGAGGCTTAACCGAAACCTGGGTAATATAATAGAGTCTAAGTCTTTTGCCTTTATCAGTTGGTGGCTGCTGCATAGCTACGGCCTCCGACATAATTTCATTAAGTACACCTGTTCCCACACGAAGTGTAGAATTTTCTATAACAACATCAATCATTTCAAACAGCTTGCCAAGTCTTTGACCTGTTTTTGCTGAAATAAAAAGCAGCTCTGCATATGGCATAAAGGACAAAATGTCTTTAACATTTCTAGTATATTCGTATATTGTTTTGTCATTTTTTTCAATATCATCCCATTTATTTACTGCTATAATTACACCCTTTCCTCTTTCGTGAGCAATGCCAGCTATTTTGGCATCCTGTTCAGTAACACCCTCTGTGGCATCTATCATTATTATAACAACATCTGCTCTTTCTACTGCTGTAACTGTTCTAATAATAGAATATCTTTCAAGTTCCTCTTTGATTTTGTTCTTTCTACGAAGTCCCGCTGTGTCTATAAAAACATATTCCCTGCCATTGTTCTTTATAACAGTATCTACAGCATCTCTTGTAGTTCCTGCTATATTTGAAACAATAAGTCTGTTTTCGCCTGACAGTTTGTTTATTAATGAAGATTTACCTACATTTGGTTTTCCAACAACAGCAATTCTAGGTCTTTCATCCTCTTCACTGTCAAATTCAATTTCTTCAAAATGCTTTGTTACCTCGTCAAGCAAGTCACCAAGTCCAAGCTTTGAAACAGCACTTACCGGAATAGGCTCTCCTATTCCTAAATTGTAAAACTCGTATACATCTGCCTGCTGTTTTTTAAAGCTATCTACCTTGTTTACACACAAAACCACAGGCTTGTGACTTCTCCTTAGCATATCGCAAACCTTAGAATCGCTATCTACAAGACCCTGCTTTACATCTACCATAAATATAATAACATCTGCTGTAGCAATGGCAATTTCGGCCTGTTCTCTCATCTGGGATAAAATAATATCCTTCGATTCAGGCTCAATACCCCCAGTATCAATCATTGTAAAATTATAATTTAGCCAGTTTATTTCGGCATATATTCTATCTCTTGTAACACCAGGTGTATCTTTAACTATGGAAATCATTTCACCTGCAAGAGCATTAAATAATGTGGATTTTCCTACATTAGGTCTACCTACAATAGCAACTACTGGTTTACTCATCTTATTTCTCCTTTATTCTATTTTTATAACATTTCACATAAACAAAGTTTGCAACATTGCAATCCTTTCTCTCATAATCCTTACGAATAATTGCTTCTAGCAAATCCTTACCCGAGGACTCTGGAACAATAATATCAATGTTTAACTTGTCCGCTAACTCATATAGGTGCATATCATCTAAAAATACATCTTCACCACTTCTAAGGACATTTCCCGGCAAAATAAGCCTGTCACCTAAAGGAATATCCTTTAGCTGATTGTAAATATCCTGTCCTGTAAGCAGACCTGATACTGTAATTGTTTCACCGAAAAAATCATTTCTTATCGGTATAACATTAACAGAAATATTTTCAAACCTTTCTGCCGTCTTATCTGCCAACTGCTTTATAAGTCCATAGGCTAATCTGCCAGTTGCCATTGTTACCTTTAAATCTGTATCAATAAGCTCCTGCTTGTCTAAGGCTTCTTCAAATTCATCCTTTAAAAGGCGCATCATACCAACGCCATTTTCAAGCTGGATATATCC
>UQCD01000023.1 GCA_900539455.1 uncultured Eubacteriales bacterium | reverse complement strand
ACAAGGGACTTTATTCAAGCTTTAATTCAATGAATATGTTTGAAATTAATCATTCTCTTCAAAGACAGTTTGGAAGTGACAACTGGTGTATATACAGAGGGAAGCATCTGCTTTGTTTTGTGGACAACCATGATGTTTCAAGAATTTCATCAATTCTTACAAATGAAAGACATTTACCACTTATATATGGAATGTTATTTACTATGCCGGGAATGCCTTGTATATATTATGGTAGTGAATGGGGTGCAAAGGGCGACAAGAAGGACGGCGACCCAGCACTAAGATTGTCTTATGATGCTCCGATTACTACAGAGCTTACAGAGCTTATCAAAAAGCTTGCAAAAATCAAGAAGGAAAGCAAGGCTTTAAATTACGGGGGCTTTAGAAGTGCACATCTTACAAATAAACAATGCGTTATAGAAAGAAGTGTTGATGGTGAAAGAATACTTGCTTGTATAAATGCTGACGAAAATCCATACACAGCACACTTTGATGCTGGCTGTGCCAATGGTACAGACCTTTTAACAGGAGAAGAGGTATCTTTTGAAGGTGGCTTACAAATGGAACCATATTCAATGTATATAGTAAGAGTTTAGAACTTTAAAATTTTGATTGTAAAAATATATTTTTATGATAAACTTATATGGTATGTGGTTAAAATGCTATGCGATAGCAGGATATGACAAATTAGTTATGTCACAAAAGACCTATATGTATGGAGGTAAAAATGTCAAAAGTTGCGATAATGACAGATAGTAATAGTGGTATTACCCAGGCCGAAGGAAAAGAATTAGGCATATTTGTAATACCAATGCCATTTATCATTGATGGAGAAACATATTATGAGGATATTTCTCTTTCACAGGCAGAGTTTTATACTAAATTAAAAGAAGATACAGATATTTCTACAACACAGCCAGCCCCTGGCGATACAATGGATATGTGGAAGGAAATATTAGAAACCTATGATGAAATAGTATATATTCCTATGTCTAGTGGACTTAGCGGAACTTGTCATACAGCATTAATGCTTGCCAATGAAGATGATTTTGAAGGCAAGGTATTTGTGGTAGACAACCAGAGAATATCAGTTACTATGAAGCAGTCAGTTTTTGATGCTAAATATATGGCAAAGCAGGGTATGAGTGCAAAGCAGATTCACGATGTGCTTATGGATATGAAAATGGAATCCAGTATTTATATAATGTTAGATACACTTAAATATCTAAAAAAGGGTGGAAGAATTACACCTGCCGCTGCGGCACTTGGAACATTACTTAAGCTTAAGCCAGTTCTTCAAATTCAAGGAGAAAAGCTTGATGCTTTTGCAAAAGCCAGAACAATAGGAAATGCAAAGACAATAATGATAAATGCTATTAAATCAGATATTGAAAACAGATTTGGAAATGATATAAACAATGTCTGGATTCATATGGCATATACAGATAATACAGAAGAAATACTTAAGTTTAAGGAAGATGTATTAGCTGCATTCCCGGATTATCCAGAGGAGAATATTATTATTGACCCATTATCGCTTAGTGTATCCTGCCATATTGGACCTGGTGCATTAGCTATTACAGCAACAAAGAAATATATTCCACAGTAGCTGTGGCATTACAAAAGGTGTTAGAAGACCTGTAATATGGTCTTTTAGCACCTTTCTTTAGTTGCAAATAGGAAATATGATGTTATACTAGAAAGAAATCGGAGGCAGCATGGAAGAAAAAATTGAAAATGACATAAATATATTTATAGAAGAAAATATAGAGTATTATAAAAGTCTTATAATGGAACTGGCAGCTATTCCTGCACCTTCATTTAAGGAGGACAAAAGAGTCAGCTTTATTAGTGGAATGCTTTGCCAAATGGGAGCAATAAGCTATGTTGACGAAGCGAAAAATGTTATTGTAACTGACTTTATGAAAGAAAATAGTAGTGACGGTGTACATCTTTATATGGCACACACAGATATAGTATTTAGTGATGAAGAACCATTGCCAGTCAAAGCTGACAATATGAAAATATATGGGGCGGGCGTAGGCGATGATACAACAAATGTTGCCGCACTGATTATGGTAATAAAATATTTAAAAGAAAAGAATATAGACCTGCAAAAGCAGATAATGTTTGCTTTTAATACCTGTGAGGAAGGCTTAGGAAATTTAAGAGGCAGCAGGGAATTACTTAAAAAATACGAAAATCGTATAATAGATGTTATTTCCTTTGATTTAGGCTATGACAAGATTATATGCAAGGCAGTAGGTTCAAAAAGGTTTAGAATAAATATTAAGGCAGAGGGTGGTCATTCCTTTAATGATTTTGGAAATGACAATGCCATTTATTATATGTCTAAGCTTGTAGAGACTATTTATAATGTTAAGGTGGCTTCGCTGGAAGGAAAAAATACTTATAATGTTGGATTAATACAGGGTGGTACTTCCGTTAACACCATTGCTGAAAATGCTTTGCTTTTGTTTGAATACAGATCGGATAATAGGTCAGGAATGAAGTATATGGAGCAGGAGTTTAATAGTGTTTTTAGCGAATTTAAGAAAAGACATAAGGATATTAAGGTGGAAATTCAATTAATTGGAGAACGGCCTGTAGAAAATGGTGTAGATAATAAAGAACTAGATATATTAATAAATAATGCTAAGACTATAATAGAAAAGGCTGCAGGTACAGTGCCAAAGCTGACCTCAGGTTCGACTGATTGCAATACCTTTTTGGCAAAGGGAATTCCAGCCATATGCTATGGCACATATCTGGGACAGGGAGAGCATACCAGAGAGGAATATGTGCTGGTGGATTCGTTGAAAAATGGGTTAAAAATAGCGCTAAATAGCATTGTAGTAATGTAAAACCGTATAATATAAAACCATATAATATAAAAAATATAGTATAGAAGGTAGAATATTAGTGATAGAAAATTATTCAGTATAGAAAAAAGTATATTAGAAACAGGTGGAAAAATGAAAATATTATTAGTTGCAATAAATGCGAAATATATTCACTCAAATCTTGCAGTATATAGCTTAAAAACCTATGCAAACAGACCAGAAATAGAACTGTGTGAATATACAATTAACAATTTGCTTGATGAAATATTAGATGATATATATACAAAAAAACCAGATATAATAGCCTTTTCATGCTATATATGGAACAAGGAATATGTTGAAAAGCTAATGGTGGAAATAAAAAAGGTATTGCCAGAGGTACTAATATGGGCAGGCGGCCCAGAGGCGTATTATAACAGTAAGGGCTTAATGGAAAAGCATAAGGAGTTAAAAATAGTTGTAAAGGGTGAAGGAGAAGTAACCTTTAAGGAATTATGTGATTTTTATATTGAAAAAAATGGCTGTTACTGTAGTGAGGAGGAGGATTGTTTTTTAAAACGGGTTAAGGGAATAGAGTTTAGAAATTCAGATGAAAACATAGTTGTAAATGAAGCAAGAACACCTATGGATATGTCACTTATTCCGTTCCCTTACAAGGATATAAAGGACTTTGAAAACAAAATTATTTATTATGAAAGCAGCAGGGGCTGTCCTTTTTCTTGCAGCTATTGTTTATCCTCAGTTGAAAAGACTTTAAGGTTTAGGAGAATTGATTTAGTAAAGCAGGAGTTGAAGTTTTTCCTGGATAATAAGGTTTCGCAGGTGAAATTTGTTGACCGGACCTTTAATTGCAGGAAAAGCCATGCTATGGAAATATGGAGATTTATATATGAAAATGATAATGGTATTACAAATTTTCATTTTGAGGTAGCGGCAGATTTAATTGATGATGAACAATTAGAGCTTATTTCCCATATGAGAGAGGGACTTATTCAGCTGGAAATAGGTGTACAATCTACAAATGAGCTGACTATTAATGAAATTCACAGAACTATGAAGCTGGAAAAATTAAAGAAGGTTGTTAAGCGTATTAATAGCTTTAATAATACGCATCAACATCTGGATTTAATTGCAGGACTTCCCTTTGAGAATTTGGAAAGCTTCAAAAATTCCTTTAATGAGGTGTATTTTATGAAACCAAAGGAATTGCAGTTAGGCTTTTTAAAGGTATTATCAGGCTCTTATATGTACGATAACAGGGACACCTATGGGATAAAGTTTAAGGAATATCCTCCGTATGAGGTGCTGTCTACAAAGTGGATAAGCTATGCTGATATTTTACTTTTAAAGGGAGTGGAGGAAATGGTAGAGGTTTATTACAATAGTGGACAATTTGTTTTAGGCTTAAATTTCGTTGAGAATTTTTTTGAAACTCCTTTTAAGATGTTTTATGAGCTTAGTAAATACTATGAGGAGCATTTTGAGAAATCTGTTAAGCACGCAAGAATTACAAGATATATTCAATTAATTGAGTTTATGAAGGAGAAAATAAATGAAAAGGAATTATCAAAGTTAAAATTATTACTTACCTTTGACATATATCTTCGTGAAAATGCAAAGTCAAGACCTGCATTTGCAGAAAATAATGCAGAATATAAGGAAGAAATAAAGACTGCTGCAAGATACCTAGGGTTAAGAAAAGATGAGCATATAGAGGTGCTTAGCCAGGAGCAATATAGTACATTACCATTAGAATTAATATCAAAGCTTTCCTGTGTGGATATAAAGCTGGAAAAATTAATTGCTGGTAATGAAAACAAGCTGGAGATGGCGGATAAAAATATATTTGTAATTTTCGATTATACTTATAAAAATGTTATTACAAACCAGTGCAAAATAAAAGTATGCAGATTGGTATAAGAAATAGATATATACAAAATAAAAGTTACAGTTTAATATAGGAAAATAGGTGTATATATGGCAAGAAAAAATGTAAAAAAGGTATTAGAACTGTTAGATGAGCATTATACCACAGAGTATAAATGCTATTTAAATCACGATAATGCGTGGCAATTATTAATTGCAACTATGCTAAGCGCACAGTGCACAGATGCCAGAGTAAATATTGTAACTAAGGATTTGTTCAAAAAATATCCTGACTTAGAAAGCTTTGCTGATGCAGATATTAAGGAGCTGGAGAAAGATATAAAATCAACAGGCTTTTATCATAATAAGGCGAAAAATATTATTGAGTGTGCAAAAAGGCTGGTGACGGATTTTAATGGTAATGTACCAAAAACCATAGAGGAACTAACCTCATTAGCAGGGGTGGGCAGAAAAACTGCTAATGTAATAAGAGGAAATATTTACAACGAGCCTAGTATAGTTGTAGATACTCATGTTAAAAGAATTTCTCGAAAATTAGGCTTTACTAAAGAGGAGGACCCTGAAAAAATCGAATATGATTTGATGAAGGTATTGCCAAAGGACCATTGGATATTATTTAATATTCAGATAATTACCCACGGCAGAAGCATTTGTCCAGCTAGAAATCCAAAATGTGAGCAATGCTTTTTGTACGACTATTGTCCAGGACATGAAAGGATAAAATAATGATTAAAGAATATGTAGCAATAGATTTAGAAACCACAGGACTTAGTGCTAAAGAGGATAAAATAATAGAAATTGGTGCTATTAAGGTGGTAGACGGTAAGGAGCAGGAGATTTTTGAAACCTTTATTAATCCGGGACGAAGCATAAGTGAGTACATTACTAATGTTACAGGAATTAATGATGCTATGGTTGAAAATGCACCATATATTGATACACAAATTGGTGATTTAGTAGACTTTGTTGGAAATCTGCCATTACTAGGTCACAATTTAATATTTGATTATAGCTTTATAAAAAGGGCAGCAGTAAACAAAAATCTCTCCTTTGAAAAAGAGGGAATAGATACCTTAAAGCTGGCTAGAAAATACTTGCCAGAGGTTAAAAGCAAAAAACTGGATTATTTGTGTGAATATTTTCATATAGAAGACAAAAATCATCATAGAGCTATAAATGATGCCAGAGCAGCTTATCTACTGTATAATGTTTTGTGTAAGGAGTGTGGAGCATATGATGATGAGACGACACAGCTTAATTATAAGTCAAAAAAGGAGTCACCTATAACACTGAAGCAGGTGGCATTTTTGTCATCACTGGTACATAAACATAAAATACAGATAGATTATGATATTGAAAAGCTCAGTAAGAATGAGGCGTCAAGGAAAATTGACAGAATATTGGGGACTTACGGAAGGTAGTGCTAGTTTTCCTTGATTTCGTTTAGTGCTTTTATTATTGAGTTTTTCATAAGTGAGTCTAATTTTGAGGCAGTATCTATAAGTGAGTCGATTTTTTCAGGCTGGCCGTTTGCTTTATAAAGCTGGGCTAAATACTTGTAATTGGAACTTATATCTGTTAAACTATCAATGCCGAATTGGAAAACTAATATGGCGGCATTTATGTTTTCAAGCTCCATTAGTTTTTGACCATATTCAGCTATGGTTTTTGCCATAAGAGTAAAGTTATCATCATAGGTGGTTACTTCATTAAGGTTGGCAACACCGTATTTCAGCTTTATGTCAGTAGATGTCATTCCTGTTAGGTTGAGGATACGCTTATCCATAAGAGAAGCTAATGTATCACTTAATGACAAAAGTGTGTCATCCTCAGGGTGATTTTTCCATAAATTATTTATAAGCAAATTTTCTGGAATTGTGATATAATGCTCATTGTCTAGTGACTGTTTACGAACACTGTTAGCATCAGCCTCTTTTTGCCAGAAGGAGTCAGAGGCTTCACGATTTTTTCTATCGGATTTCTTGCGTTCGTATGCCTGCCATAGAATAAAAATTAAAAACAAACCGAAAATAGGATAATAAAATTTCATTGTTATTCCTTTCAACAACTCATCACCAGGTGATAGAAGGAGTTAGTATGTTTAATATTTACAACAAAAAGTCCCGTAAGGTTATGACAGCAGTTATAGCTATCATACTCGTTTTAGCTATGGTTGTACCAATGCTGCTATCGTACCTTATTTAAGGATATTCAAATATAATTTATAGACATAGTCAAACAAAAGTATAATTGGATATAGATATAATCAATTATAAATTTATTTTATATAATTATGCTCTTGCTTAATTTAATTTTTTGACTATACTTAATATAAATTAAAAACTATACATTGTAAAGAAGATGATTTTATGAAACCTGGAAAAGTATCAGAATCCATACTGAAAAGGGCTGTTATAAAACAAATTTCAACCAAAAATAAATATGTAAAAAATAGTGCGGCAATAGGAAACGATGCAGCACTTTTTGTGGTGTCTGAAAACAATCAGGTTTTAACTTCTACAGAAACTATAATAGACGAATACCAATATCAAAAAGGCAGAGCTATGTATAGAGCAGCCAACAATATTTTGGCAGCAGGTGGTACGCCTGTTAGCGCCAGCATTTCCATAACCTTGCCTACAGCAGCATTAGAGTCAGACCTTAGAGCATTATTTAAGGAATATATTGATACCTCAAAGGAATTAGGTATAGCCATTACAGGAGGTCATACCGAGGTTTCAGAGGGTGTGGCTTTGCCAGTAGTGACAGTTACAGTTGTAGGAAAAGTAGAAAAAGAGCTGTCAATTAGAAATATTGAAGAAGGTGATGACATAGTCCTGAGTAAGGCTGTTGGATTGGAAGGCTCATATCTGTTAGCGGCAAAGCAGATGGAATTTTTTAGAACCAGATTTGCCAATAGCTATATTGACAAGGCACTGGAATATATAAAGGACATTTCAATATTTAATGAGGCCGCAGTCGCCATTAAGCATGGAGTAACGGCCATGCACGATTTATCAGAAAATGGAATTTTTGGAGCTCTGTGGGAGATAGGCGAGGCAGCAGATTGTGGTTTAGCTGTGGATATAAAAAAGATTAATATTCATCAGGAAACCATAGAGTTATGCGAATATTTCGATATAAACCCATATAAAATTCCATCAAGTGGAGCTTTAATTATGATTACAAAGGACGGTAAAGGTCTGGTGGAGGAGCTTAGACGAAACGGAATAGAGAGCAGCGTCATAGGTCAGATTACCACAGGAAATGGAAGAGTTATTATTAACGAAGATGAAACCAGATACCTGGAGCCACCTAGAAATCAAAAACAATTTTAAATTATAAAGATATGTAATGTCATAATATTAGTATAAAATTAAAAAGAGATATGTGACATTATAATATTGATTTAAGATAAAGAGCAAATTAAAAAATATATTTTGGAAAGGACAATACCATGTTTGAAATTAACGAAGTAAGAAAAGCCATACTGGCCATTATTGAGAAAAACAGCAGAATTGATTTAAAGGAATTATCAGTATTACTTGGGATTTCGGAAATCGAAGTTGCTAATGCTATTGCAGATATGGAAAAAGAAAATATTATTTGTGGATACCACACAATGATAAATTGGGAAAATACAACAGAAGAAAAAGTAACTGCTATGATAGAGGTAATGGTTACACCACAAAGAGGCATTGGCTTTGATAAAATAGCTGAAAGAATTTACAATTTTAGTGAGGTTCAGTCTGTATATCTAATGTCAGGCGGCTTTGACTTTATGGTTATTCTTGAAGAAAAGACAATGAAATCAGTTTCACAGTTTATTTCTGATAAGCTTTCGCCTATTGAGGCTATTAGAGGTACAGCAACTCACTTTGTTCTTAAAAAATATAAGGAACATGGAACAGTTCTTGACGAAAAGAAAACAGATGAAAGGATGTTGGTGACACCATGAGAAACCCATTGTCAGATGTAGTTACTGAAATAAAACCTTCAGGAATTAGAAAATTTTTTGATATAGTAAGTGAAATGAAGGATGCAATCTCATTAGGCGTAGGAGAACCTGATTTTGATACTCCATGGCATGTCAGGGAAGAAGGTATATATTCTCTTGAGAGAGGAAGAACTTTCTACACTTCTAATGCAGGACTTAAAGAGTTAAAGCAGGAGATATGCAATTATCTTAATAGAAGATTTAATTTACAATATGATTATAACGGAGAAGTACTTGTAACAGTAGGTGGCAGTGAGGCTATTGATGTTGCACTTAGAGCAATGATTAACCCAGGTGATGAGGTGCTTATTCCTCAGCCTAGCTATGTTTCATATCTGCCTTGTGTTCAGCTTACATACGGAAAACCAGTAATTATCCAGCTAAAGGAAGAAAATGACTTTAAGCTTACACCACAGGAGTTATTAGAGAAAATAACAGATAAAACAAAGGTATTAATACTTCCTTTCCCAAATAACCCGACAGGTGCAATTCTAGAAAGAGAAATATTAGAAGAGCTTGCAAAAATCTGTGTTGAAAAGGACATATTTGTTGTTTCCGATGAAATTTATTCAGAGCTTTCTTACAATGGACGCCATGTTTCCATTGCTGAAATGCCGGGAATGAAGGAAAGAACAATAGTTATTAACGGGTTTTCAAAGTCCTATGCAATGACAGGCTGGCGACTAGGCTACGCCTGTGGACCTAAAAATATTATTTCCCAGATGACAAAAATACATCAGTTTGCAATTATGTGTGCACCTACAACCAGCCAGTATGCAGCAGTAGAGGCACTTAAAAATGGTGATGAAGATGTTGAGAAAATGTGTCAGGCATATAATCAGCGTAGAAGATTTTTAATGAATGCCTTTAAGGAAATGGGACTTGAATGCTTTGAACCATATGGTGCATTTTATGTATTTCCAAGCATCAAGAAATTTGGTCTTACCTCAGACGAATTTGCAACCAGATTATTGAAGGAGGAAAAGGTAGCAGTTGTACCGGGAACAGCCTTTGGTGATTGTGGGGAAGGCTTCCTTCGTATATCTTACGCATATTCTCTTGAAAACTTAAAAATTGCATTAGATAGAATTGCTGATTTTATTAAAAGATTGGAAGAAAACAAGTAAGGTGAAAAAATGCTTAATATAGTTTTACATGAACCAGAAATACCAGCAAATACAGGAAACATAGGAAGAACCTGCTGTGCCACCGGCACACGCTTACACCTTATAGGTCCATTGGGCTTCAGCCTAAGTGAAAAGGCTTTAAAAAGGGCAGGAATGGACTATTGGCAGCATTTAGATGTAACAGTATATGATGATTACAATGATTTTTTAGGCAAAAATCCTAATGCAAAAATATATTATGCTACAACAAAAGCTCCTAATGTTTATTCACAGGTAAGCTATGAGCCAGACTGCTATATAATGTTTGGAAAGGAAAGTGCAGGAATACCAGAAGAAATACTGGTAAATAATCAGGAAACCTGTGTCAGAATTCCTATGAATCCGGAAATCCGCTCCCTTAACCTTTCAAATTCAGTTGCCGTAGTGCTTTATGAGGCACTAAGACAAAACGAATTTGCAGGAATGGAGCTGGAGGGTCATTTAAGAGGTTATAGTTGGAAGTAAGCTCTTTTTTGAACGCTGCAGAGTGAATACAAACTCTGAGCCAACACCCTCTGTAGAAATAACATTAATATTTTCATTATGACTTGTAATGATTTCTTTAACGATAGACAGGCCCAGACCAGAGCCTGTCTTATCTTTTCCTCTGGAAGTATCAAGCTTGTAAAAACGGTGCCATATTTTAGTAATGGCATCCTTTGGAATACCACAGCCGGTATCCTTTACAGATACAAAAATCTTATCATTTTTATCCGTAACCTTTACATATATGGTGGAATTGGCTTCACTGAATTTAATAGCATTGTCTATAAGATTATATAGCACCTGCTGTATTTTAATCTGGTCAGCATATACAGAATAAGCTTTATCACCATAGGTAACATCCATAGTAATTTTCTTTTTATTGCATTGTCCTTCAAAGGAAAGAATAGTCTTTCTTACAACTGCAATAATGTCAAAGTCAGACAAATCGAGTGCCTGACCGGAGCTGTTCCAGGTGTTAATTGTAAGCAGAGAGGCTGTAAGTGAATTTAATCGTTCAGCCTCAGTAAGTACAATATTTAAATATTTTTCGTACATTTCTGGTGGAATAGTGCCATCTAACATAGCCTCAAGATAGCCTTTTATCGAGGTAAGAGGTGACCTGAAATCGTGGGAGCAGTTGGCAATAAACTTCTTTTGCTTATCATCAATAGTCTTAATCTCATTTGCCATATAGTTAATATTTGAAGCAAGTACACCTAATTCATCATGAGATTTAATCTTAAGACCATCATAATCAAAATTACCCTTAGAATATTCCTTAGTGGCCTTAATAATCTTTTTAATAGGAAGGTAGGTAGTAAATGCAAAAATTAATACCATAACTAAAGAAAGCACTAATATCATATAAGAAATAATATAAATGTAATTCATTGTGGTGGTGGCTGCAACTTCTGCGTAATTAATATCCTTGCTAATGATTACATATCCAAAGATTTGAAAATTATTTACAATAGGGGCAATAGTGCTTACATATTGTGACGGTAGCAGGCCATGAAAATCTCCAATAACATATCGCGAGGTTTCAAAATATTCTCCTAAATCATCAATAAATAAAGAAACCATGTAATTCTCAGAGGTATTAATAATTTTTCCTTCACTGTCCACTATCCATATAATAGAGTCAGTAGAAAAGGCAATAGTAGATATTTCATCCATAGTTTCGGAACTGTTAGAGGAAAAATCGTAGTTGTATTTACCATATTTTTGAGATAAAGAGTAGGCTTCCTTGTAGATGCCCTCGCCTAGCTGTTTTACTTCAATATCTTTAATAACAGGCTCAACAATATAGCTTATGCCTAAAATCATTAATACTGAAAAGACAAGGTAGCCAATCAAATATTTTAAGTAAATGGAATGTTTCATAATAGCGTCCTTTATTTTGTTTCAAATTTGTAGCCAATGCCCCATACAGAAGAAAGTGCCCATTTTTCATGGTTGCCCATTTTTTCTCGTATTCTTTTAATGTGAACATCGACAGTTCTTGTATCTCCAATATATTCGTAGCCCCAGATATGGTCTAAAAGCTGTTCTCTGGTAAAAACCTGATTTGGAGAGGAAGCAAGGAAATATAATAATTCAATTTCTTTTGGAGGCATTTTAAGTGGAGCGCCCTTATATAAAACTGAGTAATTGGCTTTGTTTATAATTAAATCCGGGTATTCTACAACATCAGTCTTTGGCGCCTCTGCCTTTGGAGGTGCAGCTGTAGTACGGCGAAGAACTGCTTTAACTCTGGCAATCAGCTCTTTTGTATCAAAAGGCTTGATAATATAGTCATCGGCACCTAATTCCAAGCCTAAAACCTTATCAAAAACCTCGCCCTTAGCAGAAAGCATAATTACAGGGGTAAGATATTCCTTTCGGATTTCCCTAAGCACCTGATAACCATCCATTCCAGGAAGCATTAAATCTAAAAGTATAAGGCTTGGGCCAAAGAACTCCATTGCACGGAGAGCTGATTCCCCGTCCTCTACACATTTTACCTCAAAACATTCCTTTGTAAGATAAAGGTTGATAAGCTCTGAAATGTTTGTATCATCATCTACAATTAAAATTTTTTGTTTTTCCATAATTTTGTATACCTCTATTTAAATTCTACAATAGTAACACCAGTATCGCCTTCGCCAAATACACCTAGGCGATAGGATTTAACATATTTTTGTCGCTTTAAGTGAGCATGAACTGCATTTTTTAATGCACCCGTACCGCGTCCGTGGACAATACGCACCGTTGATAATTTTGCAAGATAAGCGTCATCTAAATATTTATCTAGAATTGGAACAGCCTCGTCAGTAGTCATTCCTATTAAGTTAATTTCAGGAGATACAGACAAGGACTTACTCATTTTAATCCTGCCCTGATTTGTCTTATTAAGACTCTGTTTTTTGGTAACCTCTTCTTCTATAATCTCTAAATCTTTAATATTAACCTGTGATTTTAAAATACCCATTTGTACAAAAAGGTCGCCCTTGGCATTAGGCAGAGTGGAAACAGTACCATTAAGCCCTAAGCTAATAACTCTTACAGCAGTACCTAAGGAAAAATCCTTTGCCTTATATTCCTTTTGGGATAGCTTTTTGCCTTTAAGCACCAGCTTCTTTTCAGTATCAGACATTTTTGAACGAAGGGCATTTCTGGAGTTTTCCATACCCTTAACATTTCCGCTTTTTGAAAAATGTGTAATATCCTTTATAGTTTTGTCAGCCTGCTCTTTAGCAGCCTGCAAAATTTCCATTGCTTCTTCATTTGCAGACCTTAAAATGCTTTCTCGTCTGTCATTAAGGTTTTCACTTTTTTTCTCAAGTTCAGCCTTGAGAGCTTCAATCTCAGCCTTATAGCTTGTAATCTCAGCCTGCTCCTTTTCAATTTCAGCCTTGCTGTTGTTAAGGTCAGCAATAATGTCCTCAAAGGATTTGCTTTCATCGTTTATGTGGTTGGAAGCGTCATCAATAATATATTGAGGAAGCCCCAGCTTTTTAGAAATAGCAAAGGCATTACTTTTTCCCGGAATACCTATTAATAATCTATAGGTAGGGCTAAGGGTTTCAAGTGAAAACTCACAGCTTGCATTAGAAACACCCTCTGTTGAAAGGGCAAATACCTTTAATTCGCTATAGTGGGTTGTAGACATTGTGCGTATTTTCATATTGTGCAGGAAGGTAAGTATACTAATAGCAAGTGCTGCACCTTCAACTGGGTCTGTTCCGGCACATAATTCATCGAAAAGCACTAAGGAATCCTTGTCTGCGTGCTCTAATATATAAATAATATTTTTCATATGAGATGAAAAGGTACTGAGATTTTGTTCAATACTCTGCTCGTCACCAATATCTGCGTAAACCTGTGTAAATACTGATAAGGCAGAGCCTTCATCAGCAGGAATATGCAAGCCTGCCTGTCCCATAAGAGTAAGCAGGCCAACTGTTTTAAGGGAAACTGTCTTACCACCAGTATTAGGTCCTGTAATTATAAGCAAATCGTAGTCCTTACCTAAAGGAATGTTGGTAGGAACTACCTTTTTAGGGTCTAAGAGAGGGTGTCTGGCACATTTAAGGTTGATTATGCCCTCTGTGTTAAAAACAGGCTCACTACATTTTAAATCCTTAGAATAGGCAGCTCTGGCAAATATATAATCAAGCTCATTGAGAAGCTTAAAATTTTCTTCTATATTAGAAGCATAAGAGGCAGCCTCATCACTGAGAGTATATAGGATTTTCTCGATTTCCTCCTGCTCCTTTAGCTCCAGCTCTCGTAATTCATTATTAAGATTTACAACACTCATAGGCTCAACAAAAAGTGTAGAGCCTGTAGAGGACTGATCGTGAACCATACCGGGAATCATTGACTTGCTGTCAGCCTTTACAGGCAGACAATATCTGCCATTTCGCATAGTAATAAGTCCGTCCTGAAGGTAAGAACGCATTGAACTGACTAGGGAGTTTAACTGGTTGTGAATTTTATTGCTAGTATTTTTCTGCTGTTTTCTAAGAGAAAACAAGGTACTGCTGGCATCATCGGCAATTTCCTCCTCGGAAATAATACAACGCTTGATTTCATTGTTCAGGTTGGATAATGGCTCTAAAAGCAGAAACATATCACTAAGTGAGTCTTTGTTATCCTCCTCTATATCGTCACCTCTGGAAAAGGCTTTCACCCGTAAGGTAACATTTAAGACTGAGCTAATATCTAATAATTCTTTAACAGACAATAAGCTGCCAACCTGTAAACGCTTTAGGCTGGCACGAATATCACGGTTGCCTGAAAAGGAAATAGGACCACTGTTCCATAATCTTTGAAGAGCGTCAGAGGTTTCCTTCTGTTTTTTTGTGATTTCATTTATATCTGATAGTGGCAGTGTTTGCTCGCACAGCTCCTTACCAATGGGAGAGGATGCGTAATCTGCCAGCTTTTCTACTATCTTGTTGAATTCCAAAGTTTTAAGCACTTTTTTATTCATAATATTACTCCATTCTTCCGAATTATTTATTGAAACATATTTGCAAATGCTAGTAAATTACATTATAATATATTATGCTGTATAAATTCAAGCATTTAGAATATTTAGCATATTACAGATATGAGATGTATATGGAGTAAAGATGGAAAGCAAAAATAATAAAGATAAAGATATTGAACAGATACCTATGACTGAAAAGCTGGGCGAAGGTACACAGTATCGTTTTGTGAGAGAAACGATTATAGATAGAAAAACAAAGATTAAGCAGGGAATTATTAAGACAGCCATAAACTTAATGCTTATTGTAGGAGCCTGTATTGTGACCAGTCTTATTTTTATCCACTTTATTAATGATAAGCAAAATAAAGAGGACACAAAGCAGCCAGATAGTCAGCCGGTGGATGCAACTGTCAGTACAATGAAAGAAACAACACAAGAAACTACAGAAGAAAATAATACGAATGAAACCCCTGACGAGAGGGCAGAAAAAACAATACTATCAAGCACCATAGAGTTTAAGGGATATTCTATGGAAAAATTTACTACCTTTACGGGCGTAGTAGTATCTAAGAGCAAGGATATTATTGCAATAACAAATTCAGACAATGTAGAAGGCTTAAGTTATTTTAGCGCAAAAATCAGTGGTAATAAAGAAATTACAGCAGAGGTTTATATGGTTGATAGTGAGGTACATATTGCATACTTAAAAATAAAAAGGGTTACTTTATCAGAAAAGGAAATAAAGAGCATAAGCGTATCTGATATAGCTGCAAATAGTATTATAAAATTTGGAGCAGAGGTTAAGTATATTGGCTGGGGAAGCAAATCTGGAATGACATTACTTGATGGAAAGGTTGTAAGTCAGGGTGCAAGCCAGTTAGCCACAGATATGATTTACAACAAATATATGATTGACATTAGATTATCAGACATAAAGGACGGTTTTGCCTTTGATGATAAGGGAAATCTTATTGCCATGGGAATGGTGCAGGAGGAGGAAACCGGAAAGATAGCAGTGATTGACCTTACAGGCTTACGAAATGACATTTACACAGGTATTAATAATGGTTATTTAATAAAGGTGGGAATTGTTTCACAACAGGTAACAGAGGAGGTTAGGAAATTGGTAGGAACGGATATTCCAAATGGAATGTTTGTTACTAATGTAGGTGAAGGCACACCTGCTTACTATGGTGGAATTATGGTAGGCGATGTTATTTACAAAATAGATGATACAAAGATAGAAAAATATACAGATTACAGAAAATATTTAAATTCCAAAAAGAAGGGAGATACTATTACAGTATATCTTTACAGGAGATTAGGCACACGCATAAATCCTTATGAAATAAAAGTAGAGCTAGGCGAAAGGAAATAAAAATGAGATATATAGAAGGCTTAAGAGAAGGCGAAAAGGTAGCAGAGATTTATTTATGTAAATCTAAAACTACAGCAACAACTAAAAATGGAAAACCCTATGATTCAGTAATATTACAGGATAAAACAGGTGTTATTGACGCAAAAATATGGGAGCCAAATTCATTGGGAATAGATGATTTTGATGCTTTGGATTATGTAGATGTTGTGGGAGAGGTAATAGTGTTTAATGGGGGCAAACAGTTGAATATAAAAAGGGCCAGAAAGGCTAAAGAAGGCGAATATGACGAGGGTGAATATCTTCCTGTATCAGAAAAAAATATAGATACTATGTATGAGGAAATGTTAGGCTTTATTTCCTCTATTGAAAATAATCACTTAAAACAGCTTTTAAGTAGCTTTTTTATAGAGGATAAGGATTTTGCAGCAAGCTTTAAGAAAAATTCAGCAGCTAAAAGTGTTCATCACAGCTTTATAGGTGGGCTTTTAGAGCATACATTATCTGTTACAAAGCTATGTAATGAATATACAAAGCTATATCCAATACTTAACAGGGATTTATTAATTACTGCTGCAATTTTCCACGATATAGGAAAGACAAAGGAAATTTCAAAGTTCCCTACAAATGACTATACAGACGAAGGTCAGTTGCTGGGACATATTGTAATTGGTTATCAGATGGTAGATGACGCTATTAAAAAGCTTGACGGTTTTCCAGAAAAGCTGGGAAATGAGCTTAAACACTGTATTTTAGCACATCACGGCGAGTTAGAATATGGCTCTCCAAAAAAACCTGCTATTATCGAAGCAGTTGCTCTTAATTTTGCCGATAATACAGATGCAAAATTAGAAACAATGAAGGAAATATTAACCACCAGCACACCTTTAGAGGGACAAGAGTGGTTAGGCTACAATAGATTTATGGAAACTAACATTAGAAGGACGAGCAAATAGAATGAACCTTTCAAAAAACCAGGTTGTAAGTGTTGAAATTGAAGATATAGGTGTAAACGGTGAGGGCATTGGAAAGCTAGAGGGCTATCCATTATTTGTAAAGGACGCTATAGTTGGTGATTATGCAAGGGTGAGGATTACAAAGCCTACAAAAACATACGCATATGCCAGACTTGAGGAGCTGATTACTCCATCCAGTAAGCGAGTTTCACCTAGATGCAGCGTTTCTAAAGCCTGTGGTGGCTGCCAAATTCAGGAAATGGATTATAAGGCACAACTAGAGTTTAAGAAAAACAAGGTAAAAAATAATATTGAACGCATTGCCAAAATTACAGATTTTCAAATTGAAGATACACTTGGTATGGAGGAGCCTTACCATTACAGAAATAAGGCTCAGTATCCTGTAGGCGAGGACAAGGATGGAAATATAGTTATGGGCTTTTACGCAGGAAGAACTCATAGCATAGTGCCTTGTATGGATTGTGTTATAGGAGATACTATTAATAAGGATATATTACAGCTTATAAAGGATTTTATGACAGAGTTTAAAATAAGACCTTACAACGAAGCTGCCAGAAAGGGTCTGGTTCGTCATATTCTTATCCGTAAAGGCTTTAAGACAGGCGAGCTAATGGTGTGTATAGTAATTAATGGCACAAAGCTTCCTAAGGCTGATATTTTAGTAGAAAGACTTAAAAAAATAGATGGAATGACCAGTATTTCCCTTAATATAAACAAGGAAAATACAAATGTAATCTTAGGAAATAAGCTTATAAATCTTTATGGTGACGGCTATATTACCGACTATATCGGCTTAATAAAATTCCATATTTCACCATTATCCTTTTATCAGGTAAATCCATTGCAGACCCAGGTACTATATGGAAAGGCTTTGGAATTTGCAGGTCTTACAGGTAAAGAGGTTGTGTGGGATTTATATTGTGGTGTAGGTACAATTTCTCTGTTTCTTGCAAAGCTGGCTAAGGAGGTCTATGGTGTAGAGATTATTCCAGAGGCTATAGAAGATGCAAGAAATAATGCAAAACTTAACAATATTAAAAATGCTACATTCTTTGTTGGAAAGGCAGAGGAGGTAGTGCCAGAATGCTACGAAAATCAGCGAAAGCAGGGTAACTATACTGCAGCAGATGTAATAGTTGTAGACCCTCCAAGAAAAGGCTGCGATGAAAGACTTCTTGCAACAATTATTAAAATGCAGCCCCAAAAGGTGGTGTATGTAAGCTGCGATTCGGCTACATTGGCAAGGGATGTGAAGTTTTTGTGTGAAAATGGGTATGAGCTTGTGAAGGTGCAGCCGGTGGATATGTTTGCACATAGTGTGCATGTGGAGACGGTAGTATTGATGTCAAAAGTGAACCCTAAGAAGTAAAAATAATGTATGTACTGGTCAAGCTTTTTTGTAACACTTTGTTCGATAAATACCTATATGTAACGAGCTTCCATTGGCGTCAAATAATTATTGTATGAATGAGGGCGAACATAGTTGTACCAATTTATGTATTTCATAGTTAGCTCATCCATCATCTCTACATTTGAAAATGAAGTTACATTATAAAAGTTACTTTTAAAAGTATTATAAAATCTTTCCATAGGAGCATTGCCGTAGGGACAGCCAGCCTTACTCATGCTTTGGATTATATTGTTATCTTTGCAAAAATTTACAAAATCCCATGATGTAAACTGAGCTTCCTGGTCTGAGTGCAGAATTATTTTAGGATATTTTTCCTGTTTTAGTGCTATTTTCAGAGTGTTTATTGCCAAATCGGTATTAATATAATTGCTGTTTAACAAAGCGACAGCAGACCTGTCATACAAATCAATAATTGAACAGTTGTATCTGAATTTTCCATTTGGCTGGCGCATATATGTGAAATCTGTGCACCATACTTTGTTTTTGCAGTCGACAGTAAAATTCTGGTTTAAGAGATTGTCAAAGATTTTATTCTTTTTGCCTGCTTTATAGCCTGGCTTGGAGTGCATAATGACAGCACATAAGTTCAAAAATATGTGCTAAGCGTTCGTGATATTATCGTCAATAAATCGATATACCACTAATCGATTTTCTTCGCGAAGAATGCCGCTGCTTTTTTTAGAAAAGCAATTTCCTTATCTTTTTCGTTAAGAATCTGATTTAATCTTCTAATCTCCCTGGCTTCATTAGATTCAGGTGTAGTGTTGGTGGTATAAAGGCATTCTTCCCTATACTGATTAACCCATTGGCTAACAGTACTCCTTGCAATATTATAATCAGCAGCTATTTGGACTGTTGACTTATCTCCAGCCATATATGCTTTGACCACTTCTTTTTTAAAATCATCGCTATAATGTATTGACATAGTAATGTCCTCCTCGTTTGAGTAATATTATAATATATTATTCGAACAAGGTGTTACAAATTTACTATATTACTACAATCTTTAATTATTTCCAACTGACAGTAAATTTACTCCATCAAATTTGCTGATTAATTGACAAAAATAAAAAAAATATATATAATTGCTTGAAATATCTACATTTTTAAGAAAAATATAAAAGATATGGCTGATATTAAAAAACACTTTTCCATATCTTTTTTTGAGCAAAAAATCTGAAGATAGGAGGTTGATAAAATGCTAAAAAATGCTATAGCATATATTTTAAGAAAAAGAAATAGAACAAGTATAGTATTTATTATTTTAACATTAGTTCTCTCATGTTTGTATTCATGTTTGAACATATCAAAATCAACAAGTGATTTGGAAAAAAACTTATACAAGATTTCAAATACATCATTATCAATAACTAAAAATAATGGTGATACTTTTGAAACTAATCAGTTTAAAGAATTAGATAATATTAAAGAAATAAAAGAAATTATCACTATGTATGATGGACTTGCTAGAACTACAAACATCAAGGTTGTAGATGGAACACAATTAATAGAACGAGATGATTTATCAGATGAGTTCAAAAATATGCTTTCAGTGGAAGCTACTAATAATAGTGAAAAGGACAATTTATTTAGTAGTGGCATTTTCACTATTATAAAAGGCAGACATATTAAGAATAATGATAGAGGAAAAATTCTTATTCATAAGGAACTTGCAGAAAAAAATAAACTAAATATTAATGATAAAATTAAACTTGAATTGATTGATTTTAATAACAATGAAAAGAAAATGGAATATGAGTTTGAGATAATTGGAATCTTTTCAGGTAAAAAACAAGAAAAATATACTGGCTTATCATCAGACTTTAGTGAAAATATGGTATTTATTGATTATGAATCAAGTCAAAAAGCATTAAATAAACCTGAAAATAACAAAATTGTTAATAAACTTGAAATATACTCAGATAGTTCAGAAAATACAAAGGTAGCACTAAATAAAATTAAAAAAATCAAAATTGATTGGTCACAATTAAGGGTTTCAAGTGATAACCATATATTCGAAGAAACACTAGAGTCTATAGATGGAATAAAACATATTATTAATATCATGACATATTCAATTATGATAGGTGGAATTACAGTTTTATCATTAATATTAATATTATGGTTAAGAGAAAGAATACATGAAATAGGAATATTATTATCAATTGGTATAAGTAAAATAAAAATTGTAACTCAATTTATACTTGAATTGTTATTTATATCACTACCCTCTTTAGTATTATCATTGTTTATAGGAAATGTAATATTAAATATTATAGTCGATGGATTTATGAATTCTGATGATTCAACAATAACGGTTGATAGCTTACTTAAAAACAATAATTTAATTTCAAATTTTATAACATTTTTAGAAAGTTACGGAATATTAATTGGAATTATTGTTCTATCAGTTATTATTGCAAGTTTAATGATATTAATAAAAAAACCAAAAGAAATATTATCAAAAATAAGTTAGGAGATTAAAAATGGATATATTAGAAATAAAAAATGTAACATATAATTATCCAAATTCAAGTGAGTTAGTATTATCTAAAGTAAATCAAAAATTTGAAATTGGAAAATTCTATGCAATAATAGGAAAATCAGGAGCAGGAAAGTCAACATTACTTTCACTATTAGCAGGTTTAGATAAACCACAAAAAGGTAAAATCTTATTTAAAGGAAATGATATAGAGAAAGACGGCTATAGTAATCATAGAAAAAATAACATATCATTAGTTTTTCAAAACTATAATTTAATTGATTATTTAACACCAATAGAAAATGTTAGATTAGTAAATAAAAATGCATCTGAAACAATCTTATTTGAATTAGGGCTTGACAAAAGTCAAATAAATAGAAATGTAATGAGGTTATCAGGAGGACAACAACAAAGAGTGGCTATCGCAAGAGCATTAGTTTCAGAAGCCCCAATTATTTTAGCAGATGAACCTACTGGAAACTTAGATGTTGATACTGCAAGTGAAATAATTGAAATACTTAAAAAGTTAGCAAAAGAAAGAAATAAGTGTGTAATCGTGGTAACACATAGTAAAGAAGTTGCAAATTCTGCAGACATTGTTTTGGAATTAAGAGATAGAAAACTTAAAAACATAAACAAAATTACTCCGGAGGTCAAATAATGATTAAAAATGCATTTCATTATGTAACTAGAAAAAGTCTAAAATCAATAATTATATTGTTAGTTATAACAGCTATGTCAACACTTTGTCTTATTAGTTTATCAATTAAAGATGCTACGAACAGAGCATCAAAAGAAACTTATGGAAATATTACAAATAGTTTCTCTATGGAAATAAACCGAAGAGTTAATTTTGGAACACCAAGAGGTGGTGGCAATATAAAAGGACAAGATATTAAAAAAATAGCTGCATCAAAAGATATTGATTCATATGTAAAAAGAATTAATAGTGTTGCTGATTTAGTTGATAATGATATAATAGAAACTCAAAAAACACTTTCAGGTCAATCACCAGAAAGAGCAAAAAACTTTAAAAGAGCTGTTATGTTAACAGGAGTTAATGATTCATCAAAAGAAAATAAGTTTATCTCAGGAGCTTACAAATTATCTAGTGGTGAACATTTAAACGAAAATGATAAAAACAAGATTTTAATGCATAAAGACTTAGCAGAAAAAAATAATTTAAAAATTGGAGATAAAATAAAAATAAAATCTAATTTATTTGATGCTGATAATGAAAAAGGAGCAAATGAAGAAGTAGAAGTCGAGATAAAAGGTCTTTTCGATGGTCATAATGAAGGTGGTGTTACTGTAGCCCAAGAACTTTACGAAAATACTTTGATAACTGATTTAGATACGGCTGCAAAAGTATATGGAAATACAGAGGATACTGCAGTATATCAAGATGCAACATTTTTTGTAAAAGGTAATAAAAATTTAGATAAGGTTATTAAAAATATTGAAAAACTTGATATAGATTGGCAACAATATAATTTGATTAAAAGTTCAAATAATTACCCGGCACTACAACAATCAATATCAGGTATATATAAAATAGCAAACAAATTATTTGCAGGTTCATTATTATTTGCAGGTGTTACAGTTTCATTACTATTATTTTTATGGATGAATGCCAGAAAAAAGGAAATTGCAATTTTGCTTTCACTAGGAATTTCAAAAGCTAAAATATTCGGACAATTTGTTATTGAACTTGTATTTGTATCAATTCCGGCATTTATAGGATCATACTTTCTGGCAGTTTATACAGCAAGTATGATAGGAAATAACATATTAAGTAAAGTTACTGGTACTATAGCAAAACAAATTGCTAAACAAGGAGAATCCAGCCAACTTGGAGGTGGAGCTGAAGTAGATGGTTTTAATAAAACACTAACAAGTTTAGAAATTAATATATCTCCAAAATTAATGATATATGTGATTTTATTTATGTCAATAGTTCTTATAATATCTTTACTAATATCTTCATCAAGCAATTTAAAGAAAAGTCCAAAAGAATTATTGATTGACACAAAATAGTAATAAATATTTATAATTTATTAAAAGTAAACCAGAGATGGTTTACTTTTTAAATAGTTAAAATTTAATTTTTGTATAGTGACCATATTTAAAACTTTGTAGAAAAAAGGTAAATGCTTCATAGCAAGTACCTAGTTTTATAAAAAGGTTGTGTTCTCACAACCTTTTTGCTTTTCTGATATATTCTGGCAGTTCTGATGACCATGGCAAAAGTTTTTCAAGAAAACTTCTGTCTGTGTCATCCTGATGCTCCGGCAGTTCTGTCAACAAGTATTCGAAATACTCATATGGCTTTAAGTTATTAGCCTTGCCAGTTTCTGCAATACTGTAGATAATAGCCGAGGCTTTAGCAACATTTATTGTATCTATTACCTGCCAGTTTTTCTTTTCGATACAAAATCCACGAATAGCCCGTTCGCTTGCATTATTGTCTATAGGTATATCTCCATCCGTCAAAAATACTTTCAGATATTTTTCCTGATTTAATATATATGTAAAGCCATCTCTAAGTTTACCCTTATTTGGTACTGAACTATGAAATACATAAATTGGTACAACTATGTTCGCCCTCATTCATACAATAATTATTTGACGCCAATGGAAGCTCGTTACATATAGGTATTTATCGAACAAAGTGTTACAAAAAAGCTTGACCAGTACAAGGAAAGAGCGCTTGCTATTATAGGCTGAAGTAATTATCTTCCAAGTCGCATTTTAAAATCTTCGTACCCGAAATCCGTAAGCTTTTCAAAAGTACCATTTACCGTCATTTTATATATGTTTGGCAGTGCCATTCCATTAAAGGTATTGTTTTTACAGGTTGAATATATTGCCATATCACCAAATATAAGCATATCTCCAATTTTTAATGGCTCATTAAAGTAGTAATCACCAATAATGTCCCCTGAAAGACAGGTAGGCCCACCTAGCCTGTAAGGGTAAGGATTTGTAAGGTGGTTATTGTCAGCTTCCTTAGGTGTTGCCATATAAAGAGGTGGTGTATAAGGCATTTCAATTACATCTGGCATATGACAGGCAGCACTAGCATCAAGAATTGCAATATTTATATTACCATTTTTTACAACATCTAAAACACGGCTTATAAGGTAGCCACTGTTAAGAGCTACAGCCTCTCCAGGCTCAAGATAGACAGATAAATTCCACTTATTTTGTGCATATTTAATAAGCTTTTTAAGCTTTTCAATATCATAATCCTCACGGGTAATATGATGACCACCACCCATATTAAGCCATTTCATTTGTGGAAGAATATCGCCGAAGCCTTTCTCTACTGCCTTAAGTGTAGTTTCAAGGGCGTCGGAATTTTGTTCGCAAAGTGTGTGAAAGTGTAAGCCATCTAAAAGAGCAATAGCAGAGGCATCCATTTCCTCATTCCACACCTGTCTTGTCACGCCTAATCTACTGCCTGCGGCACAGGGGTCATAGATTTCATGCCCCTCCTGTGTAGAGCATTGTGGGTTGATGCGAAGTCCTATGCTTTTACCATTTTCCTTAGCCAGACTTCCGAATTTTTTTAATTGGTTTGGAGAATTAAAAACTATGTGGTCAGCATATTTTAAAAGCTCCTTAAAATCATTGTCAGTATAGGCTCCACAAAATACATGAACCTCTTTGCCAATCATTTCCTCAGCACCTAGTCTTGCTTCAAACAGACCACTTGCTTCTGTACCAGATATGTAGTCAGAAAGCAGGGGATAAAAATTAAAATTGGAAAATGCCTTTTGTGCAAGAAGTATTTTGCAGCCAGTTTCCTCAATGACTTCTGCTAATATTTTTGCATTATTTATTAGTGCCTCCTCGCTGATAACATAGCTAGGGGAGGGAAGCGATGAAAAAGCTTCAAAAGGGTTAATTTCATTAAAAAGCTTAAAAGCTGGATGTATATTTTTTTTCATATTCATTAATCCACCAATACTGGGTTGTGGTTTTCGCTGCGTGGTAATCCATATTTGTCAAGTGCATCAAGGAATGGGTCTGGGTCAAATTCCTCTACAGTATAAACACCAGCCTTGTTCCACTTTTTTGTAAGAAGCATTAAAGCTCCACACATTGCAGGAACACCAGTAGTGTAGCTGATAGCCTGACTTTCTACTTCTTTATAACATTCCTGATGGTCACAGATATTGTAAATATAGTAGCTTTTTTCTTTACCGTCTTTTTTACCTGTAAAAATACAGCCAATGTTAGTCTTTCCGTGTGTACGAGGACCAAGACTAGCAGGGTCAGGAAGGAGAGCCTTTAAAAATTTTATTGGAACAATTTCCTGTCCTTCAAAATTGATTGGGGTAGTAGATAACATTCCAACATTTTCAAGACATTTCATATGTGTAAGATAGCTTTGTCCAAAAGTCATAAAGAAGCGGATTCTTTTTACCTCAGGAATATTTAAGGCTAAGGATTCAAGCTCTTCGTGATGAAGTAAATACATATCCTTTTCGCCAACCTTATCAAAGCTGTATTGGCGTTTAATGCTCATAGCAGGTATTTCGACCCATTTTCCATTTTCAATGTAGCTGCCAGGAGCAGAAACCTCGCGTAAGTTTACTTCTGGATTGAAATTTGTAGCAAAGGCATAGCCGTGGTCACCACCATTACAGTCAAGAATATCAATAGTATCAATAGTATCAAATTCATGTTTTTTAGCATAAGCACAGTAGGCTTGTGTTACACCTGGGTCAAAGCCGCAGCCTAAAAGTGCAGTAAGACCAGCCTTCTCAAATTTTTCACGGTATGCCCATTGCCAGCTATAATCAAAGTATGCAGAAAAGCCAGCCTCATTACAACGCTTTTCATATATTTTTCTCCATTCTGGGTCATCAGTATCCTCTGGCTCATAGTTGGCAGTATCCATATAATTAACACCACAGGCAAGGCAGGCATCCATAATTGTAAGGTCCTGATATGGAAGTGCAATATTCATAACCAGCTCAGGCTTGTATTCATTAATTAAGCTTATAAGCTCAGAAACATTATCTGCATTAACCTGTGCAGTTGTGATTTTAGTATTGGTTTTTCCTTCTAATGACTTAGCTAATTCATCACACTTAGATTTTGTACGGCTTGCTATACAAAGCTCTGTAAAAACCTCACTTACCTGACAACATTTTCTGATTGCAACATTTGCGACACCACCGCAACCGATTACTAAAACTTTGCTCATTTTAATTTCTCCTTGTATGTTATTAAATTAATTTTGTTTTCAGTAAATAAATTGTTTTTTGCCATATATCCCATAAGAAATTAGGATATTGCCAATAATATTTCCCTAAGCACCTTACAGGCAACAGCAGTGGAAACTCCACTTGTATCCAGCATAGGTGCCAGTTCATTTATGTCTGCACCTATAATATTTGTTTTGCTTACCAGCATTATAGCTGAGAGCAATTCATTAAAGGTTATGCCACCTGCCTCTGGAGTGCCTGTTCCGGGGAATATTGATGGGTCTAGGCAATCCAGGTCTACTGTAAAGTATATAGGGGTATGTGCTTCTCTTAGCTCATTGACCAGCTCTCCCAAACCGTCAAAATTAAAAGGGTGCATATCTGTATGATCTCTTGCAAATTCAAATTCTGATTTTTCACCACTGCGAATACAGAATTGATGGATTTTATCATTACCAATAAGGTCATAGCAGCGTTTCATAACGCAGGCGTGACTTAGGGTTGCACCCAGATAATCTTCTCTCAAATCTGCGTGTGCATCAAAATGAATAATATGAAGATTTGGATATTTTTCTACAGCAGCCTTTACAGCACCATAGGTTACAAGATGTTCCCCACCAATCATAAAAGGAAGCTTGTTATGGTTTAATATTTCTGCAGCAGTTTTTTCTATATCCAGTAAAGCGGCTTCGGCTAATCCAAAGCAAAGCTCTAAATCACCATAATCGAAAACCTTAATATCGCATAAATCCTTGTTTTGATAAGGGCTATAGGTTTCAAGACCAAAGCTTTCGTGACGGATAGCAGAAGAGCCAAAGCGTGCGCCGGGGCGATAGCTTGTAGTTGAATCAAAGGGTGCACCAAACAGTACGATTTTAGCTTCTTCAAAATTGGCATCACAGCCAATAAAGGTTTCTACATTTTGTTTCATTACTCAACCTCCTCAAGCATTTTTTCTAAGTAAGCAGGCAGATAAAAGGAGCCTACATGCAGCTTTGTTGTATAGTATTTTGTGCTTAAATGTAAAGCTTTCCATTTTGCCTCGTCAAAGTCATTTATTGGATGATATTTTTTACTGGCAAAGCCAAAAAGCCAGTAGCCAGCCGCATATGTAGGTATGTGTGCCTGATATACACGACTTATAGGAAAGGTATTTACAATTCGTTTATGACTACGCTGCATTATTTCAGCATCGTGCTTGTAAAAGGGACTTCCCTGCTGGTTGACCATAATTCCGTCCTCATGAAGTGCATTGTAGCAAATGCCATAAAATTCTCTTGTAAAATATCCCTCAGAAGGTCCAAAGGGGTCATTAGAGTCAACAATAATTAAATCGTATTCATCAGTACATCTTCTAATAAAACGGAGTGCATTATCAAAGTAAATGTGGACTCTGCTGTCATCTAAACGACAGGCATTTTCAGGAAGAAAGGCACGGCACGCCTCAATAACATCTCCATCCATTTCCACAAGGTCAATTTTCTTTATGCTTTCATAGCGGGTAAGCTCCTTAACTACACCACCATCACCAGCACCAATAACCAATACAGCTTGAACATTCTTGTGTACTGACATTGGCACATGAGTAATCATTTCATCATAAATAAACTCATCACGCTCAGTAAGCATTACATTTCCATCCAAAGTAAGAACCCTTCCAAACTCTGGTGTATCAAAAATATCAATCTGCTGATATTCACTCTTCTTTGAATATAAATGTCTGTTTACACGCAAGCTGTGCTTAACATCTGGAGCGTGAAATTCACTAAACCATAAATCCATTTTTCTATCTCCTTAAAATCTTCCAAAAAATATCTTCTAACAATAATTATAAAAAACACATTTTCTACAAGGTATAACATACAATGCCATAATACTTTATAACCAACAATACACCTGCATCACAAAATAACACTCTAATCCTATAATGTTATTTTGTAGTAAGTACGGCAATGCCCAAATTTTGCAATGTTATTTTATAGCCAATAAGGTAATACCCAAATTCTATAATGTAAATTATATAGCCAATGGAGTAACAACCAAATTCTGCAATGTAATTTATATAGCCAATAAAGTAACGCTCAAATTTCACTATGTTATTTTATAGTCAACAGGGTAACGCCTTAATTCCATAATATTGTTAAATAATTTGTAAATGTATTCCCCACATACCTTGTGTTACATTAATGATTTCAAAAGTAGACCGTATGGAAATGTCGGTGTTTAGCTCGCAGGTATTACGATTTATCGTAATACCTGCAAGCTTATGCACCGCTACATTGAAATCGAGCGAGAGCGTGTCTACTTTGAAATTATTAAAGTAACACAAGAGGGGTACACCAATCATAAATAACAAAAATAGCATAAGCGGATATACAAATTGCATTACATAATCACATTCAAATGCTCTATTTCCGGGTCCTCAGGTCCTGTCATTGAACACCCCTTCGCCTTAGCATAATCTATATAATCAAGTATTTCCTTTGTAATGCGTTCTCCTGGTGCCAGAATAGGTATTCCCGGTGGATAACACATTACAAATTCACTGCATACATAGCCAACGCTTTCGTGTATAGGCAGGCTTTTCTTTCTAGAGTAAAAGGCTTCCTGTGGGCTGCTTACTACTTCGGGGTCAATATATTCCTGACTTAATAGTCCGCTGGAATCTCGCTGATAACGGCGGCGGATTTCTGCTAAAGCACTTACAAGTCGCTCAAGTTCCTGAATTCTGTCACCAATAGAAAGGTATGCCAATATATTGCCAATATCTCCAAATTCTATTTGTATATCGTATTCATCACGCAATATGTCATATACTTCAATACCAGCCAGACCAATATCTCTTGTGTGAACACTAAGCTTTGTAGGGTCAAAGTCAAAAATTGAATCGCCATTTATAAGCTCCTTGCCATAAGCATAATATCCACCAATAGCATTAATCTCCTCTCTGGTATATTCAGCCATTTGGACTACCTTACGGAAAACCTCTTTGCCTCTGAGTGCAAGATTTCGTCTGCTAATATCAAGACTGGACATTAATAAATAACTGCCAGAGGTGGTCTGGGTCAGATTAATAATCTGTCTTACATGACCAGCATTTACATTTTTTCCAATGAGTAAAAGGCTGGATTGTGTAAGACTTCCACCACTTTTGTGCATTGAAACTGATGCCATATCTGCACCGGCTTCCATTGCTGAAACAGGCATATTTTCACCAAAATAAAAGTGCGTTCCGTGAGCCTCATCTGCAAGACACAGCATACCAGCCTCGTGAGCCATTTTAACAATGGCTCTTAGGTCACTGCATATGCCATAGTAAGTAGGGTTATTTACAAAAACAGCAACAGCGTCGGGATTTTCATTAATTGCCTTTTGTACCTGCTCCCGGCTCATTCCTAGGGAAATACCAAGCTTTGTATTAACCTCAGGATTAACATACACAGGAATAGCACCACAAAGCACCAGAGCATTAATTACACTTCTATGAACATTTCGAGGCAGAATAATTTTATCACCACGCTTACAGCAGGAAAGCACCATACTTTGTACGGAGCTGGTTGTTCCGTTGACCATTAAAAAAGCGTCTGCAGCCTTAAAGGCATCAGCAGCAAGAATTTCAGCTTCGCGTATGACCGATACAGGGTGACAAAGATTGTCTAAGGGTTTCATACTATTTACATCAATGCTTACACATTTTTCACCAAGAAAGGCAGTAAGCTCAGGATTTCCCTTTCCGTGCTTGTGACCGGGAACATCAAAGGGTACAACACGCATTTCACGAAATCTCTCAAGTGCCTCGTAAATAGGGGCTTTGGATTGGTCTAAAATCTCTTTTTCCATAAAATTACCTCGACTTAAAATGAATTTTACATACTAAAAAAGCAAGCTGTTTTTACACAACTTGCTTTAAATATCCTTTAACATATAACTCAACAGGCATCCTGATATTAAATCATAACATATGATATTGTGGAATACATATTGGTTTATTTAAGAAAACACATATTAAATATGCAACAAAATATGTATTTGCTTGAAATTACATAGTTTTATAATTCTGCACTAATGTATACAACAGGTATAGTTATAAAAATTCTAATTATACAGTTTGCAAAATACCAGTACATTATTTTTTATAAAAGATAGGATATTATTTCGGGCATACAGAGTCTATATAGCAATACTACTTTTACTACTCTTATTGACCATTTCACAAGTTTGCGTAAGAACGCATTTCGGTTATAAAGTAACCAACTTATAAAACTGAGCTTTTAACTCAATCAATAAGGCGGCAAGCCGCCAATCGGCAGTGGACCCGG
>UQCD01000022.1 GCA_900539455.1 uncultured Eubacteriales bacterium | reverse complement strand
CGCGCCCTTGCGGACAAACGGTTTTCAAGACCGCCTCGTTATGACCACTTCGATACCTCTCCTTATTCGTTTTTTATCTCTCACCGCTTACGCCTCTGCGTCAGCGGCAAGACATATAATATCATTATTCCTTTTTAATGTCAACAACTTTTTTTATTTTTTTCAAAAAAGTTGTTTATTGCCATTTTAATGGTTTTTATTAAGTATAGAAAGCCCTATTTTAAGGTCTTCCGGAGTTGTTATCTTTATATTGGTATATTTACCTTCAATTAGCTTTATCCTTCTGTTGGTAGTTCTTTCAACTACCATACTGTCATCAGTAATTGTAGAATCATTATAACCTATAATCTCATCATAGCTTTTTTTAAGCATACTAAAACGAAATGCCTGTGGAGTTTGTATCTGCCACACATTACTTCTTATAGGTGTTGACTCTATATAATTATCATTAGTTGAGATTTTAATAGTGTCCTTGGTTTTGACACCCATTACGCAGCACTCCTCCAGTTTTACTTCTTCAATCATTTTATTAATATCCTCTGACTGAATAAAAGGTCTTGCTCCATCATGTACTAATACATATGTATCTTCATTCGCTTTGTAATTGTCTTCAATAAACGAAAGAGCATTATACACTGAATTGTAGCGCTCCTTCCCTCCTGCAACCATATTGGTAACCTTTTTAATATTGTACTTATCCACTATCTCTTTCCTTACATACTCCTCATCGCCTTCACCGACAACTAAAAGCACTTCATCAATATTACTTTTATCAAAGCTTTGTAAGGTATAAAAAAGAATAGGCTTACCGTCTAAAAGCATATATTGTTTGCTTATATCTGAAGCCATTCTTTTTCCTTTACCGCCCGATAAAACAATAGCTATTGTTTTACTCATTATATTCTTTCTCCTAACTTTAGATTAGGTACAGCATTTAAGTCTAATCCGTGGCGTACTCCATTTATGTACTCATAGTACGCAGCTACACCTATCATTGCCGCATTATCTGTACAAAAAATAGGTGAAGGATGATGAAATTCTATATCCTTCTCCTTTGCCTTTTGCTCGAAGGCTGCTCTTATTGCTGAATTAGATGCAACTCCTCCTGCTATTGCCAGCTTTTTAAAGCCATACTTTTCGCAGGCATTAAAAGCTCTGGTAATTAAAGAGTCTACCACTGCATTCTGGAAGGAAGCTGCTATATCTGCTGGTACAATAGGAATATTCTTCATTTCACACATATTAATATGGTTTAAAACTGCTGATTTTAAGCCACTAAAACTAAAATCAAAAGGAGCGCCCTCTACAGCAGCCCGTGGAAACTCTATTGCGTGTGGGTTACCCTCTTTTGCCAATTTATCAACCTTCGGTCCACCTGGATAGCCTAAACCAATAGCTCTTGCCACTTTATCAAATGCCTCACCAGCAGCATCATCCCTGGTTCTTCCTATTACCTCATATTTTCCATAATCATTAACTACAACCAAATGTGTATGTCCACCAGATACCACCAGGCATATAAAAGGTGGCTCTAACTGTTTATTTTCTATATAATTTGCACTTATATGTCCCTCTATATGATGCACTCCTACCAATGGTTTATTTGTTGCGTATGCAAGTGCTTTTGCTTCTGATACACCTACTAATAACGCTCCAACAAGCCCTGGTCCATAGGTTACACCAATAGCATTTATATCCTCTAAAGACATATTTGCATCCGCTAATGCCTGATCTATTACCTGATCTATTTTTTCAATATGCTTTCTCGACGCAATTTCCGGCACAACACCTCCATACAGGGTATGCAAGGCAATTTGTGACGAAATAACATTTGAAAGTATTTCTCTGCCATTTTTAACTACTGCCGCAGCAGTTTCATCGCAGGAGCTTTCTATTGCCAAAATGTATATATCTTTTTTATTATTTTCCATAAAGCTACTCTTCACCTTTTTCTTCGTATAATTTCCAGCCTAAAATCTTCCACCGGTCCTCATTGTCTTTTCTAAGTACATAGGTTTCCATTGTTTTTTCAGTCTGATCTTTTGTTTTAAGATAATATATACAATTAACTGAAGCATATTTTTGACCTTCTACTGTAGAATAAACAATATCTGATGATTTATCTACTATCACTCTTGAAATAGTCTTTTCATCCTTTTTGTATTGTTCAATATCTGATACCAGCTCACTATAATACTCATCAAAGGGATTATTTTGAACCAGCTCATCATCAAATAAAGATACAGACATATATGCCAGCTTAACTAATTCCTCTGAGGAACATTCAACATTGTAATAGCACTTTTGTATTCTGGTATATAAATTAACTACCTCTCTTGCAGTAAGGGGATAATTTTCATCTAATTTCTTTGAAATCAGCCTGTCAACCTCACTTACAGTTACACTATCTTCTTCATTTTTATCCTGCTTGTTTTTTGATGTATTTGAAAAATGATAATATAATGCCACACCCAAAACACATAACAATGCTATTGTAATTGTAAATTTAATGCTTTTTCTCATTTTTCCTCGCTATTCTTCATCAAAAGTGATGACTAAACTTCTTCCGTCCTTTGCTGCTATAGCTCTATCAAATATTTCTTTAACCTCTTTCATGTATTCTTCTGGTTTTACAAGAGAAGGGCTATAATGAGTAAACCACAATTCCTTTGGATTTGCCTCCTTTGCTAAGGTAGCAGCCTCATAAAATGTCATATGTTTATATTCTCTTGCTTTTTTCTCCTTATCCTTTTCACCATACATACCCTCGCATATAAATAAATCGGCATCCTTTGCCATTTTCGCAATAACAGGCAGGGGTCTTGTATCTGTACAGTATGTGACCTTTATACCCCTTCTAGGCTCTCCTAATACCATCTCTGGTTTAAATACCTTATCAGCTGTTTGAATAATTTCACCCTTTTGAAGCCTGCTCCAATACTCCTTTGGTATGCCGTTTTCAACAGCCTTGTCCACCTGAAATTTTCCCTGACGATTTATTTTAATATTGTAACCATAACAAACAATTTTGTGATGTACCTTAAACGCCTCAATTTCATATCCATTTATATGAATTGTCTGTATGTCCTCATTTAATTCTATAAAATTTATTTTAAAGGGCAGCTCTGGTGCAATAACTCTTAAGGAATTAACTACCTTTTCCAGCCCCTTTGGTCCTATCATTGTCACTGGCTTTGTCCTATCTGCATTGCCCATTGTAAGAAGCAGGCCTGGCAAACCGCTAATATGATCTGCATGATAATGTGTAAAGCATATTGTATCTATTGGATTAAAGCTCCAGCCACATTCCTTTATAGCTAGCTGTGTGCCTTCCCCACAATCGATTAACAGACTACTGCCATTATATCTTGTCATAAGAGAAGTAAGCCACCTTTTAGGTAATGGCATCATACCTCCCGTTCCTAATAAACATAAATCTAACATCTATTGTCCTCGCATAGTTTTATCTCTATTAGTTTACATTAACTCCGTTGTTTTTTCAATATCTACAGGGATTTTAAAATTATTTATAAGCTTATCATAGCAATTCTCACACAAAACAAAGCTGTGTATTTCGCCATCCTTATTTGAAAAATAATTCCATTGGTATTTAACAGCAAAAGCTCCGCTGGTTAAAATATCCTTTTGTGCTTCTATTTTTGCAGCACACATATTACATTTTACGCCATGGAGCTTTTTATTTTTTAAATTAATGTACTTTTTCATAATAATCTCCTTGTCTAAATATCATCTCTCCTAAATTTTACAACATTAAGGTTTAAATATATAGTGGTAATTAATTACATATATAGTCCATTAATATTGCATTTTCCGTAGGTTTTTGGTAAAAATTCTTTCTAATGCCCACCTGGTTAAACCCTATTTTTTTATATAAGCTTATTGCTTTTAAGTTAGATTCCCTGACCTCCAGCATAATAGACACAATATCTTTCTTTTTACATTCATCAATAAGTGCCAATAAAAGCCTGCTGCCAATGCCTTGTCGTCTATAGTCTGGCATAACAGCAATATTGGTAATATCCCCAGTATCAAAGGAATAGTAAAAGCCTATGTAGCCAGCTATATCACCTTCGCACTCTGCCTTTAAAAATATATAGTTGTCCTGCTCCATTGACTCGGTAATGGATTTTTCAGACCATGGCATAGAAAAATTCTCTTTTTCAATTTCAGCTATCTTTCCTGCTGCTTCAACAGAAGCCTTTGAAATTACAATATTTTTACTCATTTATTTTCCTTAAGTTTTTCTTCTAATTCTCTTTCTGCCTGAGATTTTCTAAGATAATCTGGTTTGTGTTCAAAAGAATTTGTAATTCTTCCTTCATTGTAATATTTAACACCTAAGGCTGCTATAGATGCTGCCCTTTGCATATTCATATGTATAGGTGCAAATTGAAGGTCAACTTTTACATTTTCAGCAATAACTTCCTTATAAACCTCTGTACCGTCACCAAGAAAGACTACTGGTTGTCCTATTTCATTTACTGAATTTATAACCTCCATAATATCCTTCTGGCTTTGAGCCTCTTTTACAATAAACTCACCAGCTTCAAACTGGTATAAACCTGTATAAACCTGATTTCTTCTTGCATCCATAATTGGACATACAAGTCTGTTCGTTCCATACATATTGTATGCAAGTCCGTCCATTGTAGGAATGTGTATAATTGGCTTTTTTATTGCCAAGGCTATACCCTTAGCTGTAGCACTTCCTATTCTTAGTCCTGTAAAAGAGCCAGGTCCGCCTGCTACTGCAATAGCGTCAAGCTCGTTTATATTTATTTCTGACATTTTTACTATTTCATCAATCATTGGGAGTAGTGTCTGGGAATGTGTTTTTTTATGATTTACAGAATACTCTGCTATTATTTTGCTTTCGTCTGTCAATGCTACTGTTGCAACTACTGAAGAGCTGTCTATTGCTAAAATCTTCATATTACTTTTCCTCCACAGTTATTTTTCTATAATCAAAACCTTTTTGTAAATCCTTTTCAATAGTTATAATTGTAATATGCTCTGGCAATATATCCTCAATAAGTTTTGCCCATTCTATAAAGCATACGCCATCTCCGTAAAAGCAATCCTCATAGCCTATTTCGTCCATTTCAGATATATCACTTATTCTGTATACATCAAAATGATACAACGGTAATCTTCCGTCGTGATATTCCTGTAGAATTGTAAATGTCGGGCTGTTTATAGGCTCTTTAATGTCAAGTCCACTTGCAAAGCCCTTTGTAAATACTGTTTTACCAACACCCAAATCTCCATTTAAACAAAAAACCATACCTTTTTTTGCATTTCTTCCCATTTCTTCGCCTATTTTAAAAGTTTCCAATTCTGAAAAAGTTTCTATTATCTTCATATTCTCACTTATTTTACATTAATAACCTTTGCATTTTTTGCATTTTTTTCAAGTAATGCTTTTAACTGTTCCATATTTTCACCTATTGCACTTTTTGGCAATATAAATGCTCTATATTTATTAATATAAATAATAACACTTAATTTTGTAGAAATCACCTTTATAATATCCTCATAGGACTGTGTTACACTATCCTCATCTACAGAAATAGAAAAATCCTTATCTGTAAAGGTATATTTTAATGGTTTATTTACTGAATCGTTCTTTTTTACCTGTGACGAAGCCTTTGTATATAACATAACAGGCTGAATAACCGTAAACAGCAAGCCCACAAATACAAGTGCCATTTTATAGGTGCCATTCATTTGCGTATTGTTAATGTTTAAAACAGCTAATACAATAGCTCCAATGCTTAAAATAACTCCACATATGCCACCTAAGCTAAAATAATTATGTCTAAGTAAGAAATTATACATTTCTTTATTTGTAAGTCTTGCTTCTACAGTCATTCTAAAATTCCTCCTGTTAAAATTCAATATATTCTCAATATCCTTGAATATTAATTTTAAATTTTACGAATAAGAGTATATCAAATATAATGCAAAAGTTCAATTATTGCTTGATTATTGACCTTATTCCTTTTGTAACAGGTTTGTATATTAAAAATACAACTAATGATACAAGTACACCCTTTACAATATTTACTGGCACAACTGCTAACACAATAAATGTAAACATATTGGTAATAGCTGGATTTACTGCTGTTCCAAGTTTTATAATCTCTGATACAGGTACATTTCCAAATAAATAAGCAAAAGCTGGTAATAGAATAAACGCATTTACAAAACAGCCTACAACTGTCATTGTAAGAGTACCTGCAGTCATTCCAATCAAAGCACCTTTTCTGGTTTTCCTTTTCTTGTAAATAATTGAGGCGGGTAATACAAAGGTTATACCAACTACAAGATTTGCAAATTCTCCTACAAAAGCTGTAGATGTAGGCTTGATAATAAGCTTAATTGCAATCTTTAAGCATTCAGTAATAATACCTTCAACAGGTCCAAGCATAAAGCTGGAAATCAGAACCGGCACTTCGCTAAAATCCAATTTGTATGCCTCTGGTGGTGCAAAGAAAAATGGGATTTCTAAATACATAAGGACTGCTGCCAACGCTGAAAAAATACCAATTAAGGTTATTCTTTGTGTGTTTGAGATGTTTTTGTTTCTTTCTTTCATTTTGCTGCTCCTTTTCTTTAAAAACCCGGAGCATAATAAATTTTGACTGGTATCTGTGATGAAATATCACCTAATAAAATATTGTAGATAACCATATCAAATCTTCTCTCATCCAGACTTTACTGTCGGTTTTGGAATTTCACCAAATCATGCTTACGCTCGCAGACTATAACTGCCGGTAGGGAATTTCACCCTGCCCCGAAGAATTTAATATAATATTTTTGACATCTATAATATATACATATGTACTTTATTTGTCAAGTTTCATTGTAAGTGCAATTCTCTTTTTAGTAATATCCACACTCATTACCTTAACATCTACTATATCACCAACACTAACTGCTTCAAGCGGGTGCTTAATATATCTGTCAGTTATCTGAGATATATGGACTAAGCCATCCTGATGTACACCTATGTCTACAAAAACGCCAAAATCTATAACATTTCTTACTGTTCCCTTTAAAATCATTCCCTCTTTTAAATCCTTCATTTCCAAAACATCCGATTTCAGAATTGGCTTTGGCATTTCATCACGAGGATCTCTGGCTGGCTTTTCCAACTCCTTAACAATATCTCTTAGTGTAATTTCTCCAACGCCTAATTCCTTTGACATTTTTCCATAATCCTTCACCATAAGACTAAGCCCAACCAGCTTATTATTCTTTAAGAACGAAAGGTCGAAGCCTAATTTTTCCAGTAATTTCTCAGCCACCTCATAGCTTTCAGGATGTACACTGGTTATGTCCAGTGGGTTTTCACCATCAGTAATTCTCATAAAGCCTGCACACTGCTCATATGCCTTTGGTCCTAATTTCGCAACCTTTAATAACTGCTTTCTATTTGTAAATTTTCCGTTCTGTTCTCTGTAATCTACTATGTTTTTGGCAATTACCTTAGATATACCTGAAATATATTCTAATAAACTGTAGGATGCAGTATTTAAGTCTACACCAACCTTGTTTACACAGTCCTCAACTACATTTTCCAGTGCCTCTCCCAGCTTTTTCTGGTTCATATCGTGCTGATACTGACCTACACCAATAGATTTAGGGTCAATTTTAACCAGCTCAGCTAATGGGTCCTGAACACGCCTTGCTATTGATGCAGAGCTTCTTTGAGCAACATCAAAATCCGGAAATTCCTCTGTAGCAAGCTTACTTGCCGAATATACAGAAGCCCCTGCCTCGTTTGTAATAATATATTGAAGGTTTCCGCCTACCTCTTTAATAATTTCAACTATAACCTGCTCAGACTCTCTTGAGGCAGTACCATTTCCCAGTGAAATAAGTGTAATTCCATACTTTTTAATAAGCTTTTTAACTGTAGCCTTCGCCTCTGCTATTTTTAACTGTGGTGCAGTTGGGAATATTACAGCCGTATCTAATACTTTTCCTGTTGTATCTACAACTGCAAGCTTACAGCCTGTTCTAAAGGCAGGGTCCCAGCCTAGAACCACCTGATTTGCAATAGGTGGCTGCATTAAAAGCTGTTCAAGATTTTTTCCAAATACCTTAATAGCTCCGTCCTCAGCTTTTTCAGTTAAATCACTTCTTATTTCTCTTTCTATAGCCGGAGCAATAAGTCTTTTGTAGCTGTCCTCTATAGCTTCCTTTAATGCAGCATTTGTATTTTCATTATCTCTTGTGATAATTTTCTTTTGAAGATAGTTAAGTATTCTTTCCTCTGGTGCAACAATTTTTACAGATAATACCTTTTCATTTTCTCCTCTGTTTACTGCCAGAATTCTATGTCCTACAATTTTGTTTAATTTTTCCTCATAATCATAATACATTTCATACACTGTTTCTGCCTTTTCGTCCTTTGCCGCAGAGCATATAGTACCCTCAGCAAATGTAAGCTTTCTTATATATGTTCTATATGAAGCCTCATCAGCTATGCCTTCTGCAATAATATCCTTTGCCCCTTCTATTGCTTCCTTTTCTGAATTAACCTCTTTTTCAGAATTTATAAATGTCCTTGCCTCCTCCTCAAGTGACTTTTTAGTCATTTGTAATGTAATTATATTTGCAAGTGGCTCTAAGCCCTTTTCCTTTGCAATAATAGCTCTGGTTCTTCTCTTTTGCTTGTAAGGTCTATATAAATCCTCAACTAATACTAAGGTTTCTGCTTCCTCTATTGATTTTTTAAGTTCATCAGTAAGCTTTCCCTGCTCATTAATTGACGCAATAACAGTCTGCTTTCTCTCCTCTAAGTTTCTAAGATATTTAAGTCTTTCATCTAAATTTCTAAGAATTTCATCATTGAGCGCCCCTGTAACCTCTTTTCTATATCTTGCAATAAATGGTATTGTATTTCCTTCATCTATAAGTTTTACTGTAGCTTCTACCTGACTAAGTTTAATACCCAGCTCGTCACTAAGCTTTTTAATTATGTCCATTATCTTATCCCTTTCCTTGTAGATATTAATGCTATTTTCTTTTTAGCATAGTCTATATTGTAACAGAAACAGCAAAAAATGTAATTACTTTTTTTCAAATCTCTTGTCAAGTAGTTTTTGATACTATATAATATAATAATAGTTACCAATGAATGATGGAGTTTATTACTATGGATATAAAAAAAATATTAGAAGAAACAATGGACAATATATTTCTTATCGACCAGGATGAAATTCCAAATATTGATTTATATATGGACCAGGTCACTACTTTTATGGAAAATCATCTAAAGGACCATAAACGAAGTGAGGATGACAAAATTCTTACAAAAACAATGATTAACAATTACGCTAAGAATGATTTGCTTCCTTCCCCTGAGAAGAAGAAATATACAAAGGAGCATATGCTGCTTCTTACACTTATTTACTATTTTAAAAATGTTATGTCTATAAATGACATAAAGAAACTGCTTGCACCCATCAGTGACAATTATTTTCAAGGAAAAAATGGAAAGGATTTGTCCTATATTTACAAGGAGTTAATAGAAATGGAATTTCCATTAAAGGAATATGCCCTTAACGATATGAACAAAAAACTTGCTGTAGCCTTAGACTCATATAAGGGTGCTACAAAAAGTGAAACTAATTATCTTCACCTTTTTGCATTTGTAAGTCTGCTTTCCTTTGATGTATATCTAAAAAAACAGGTTATTGAAGCTATTATAGATAATTTAGATGAGCCAGTTTCCAAAGAGGACAAAGAAAAGGCCGCTAAGAAGGCTGCTGTTGAAAAGGCTAAGCTTGAGAAAGCCAAAGCTGAAAAGGCTAAGGTCGAAAAAGCCAAGTCTGAAAAGGCTAAAACTGAAAAAGAAAAGCTTGAAAAGGCTAAGGCTGAAAAAGAAAAAGCTGAGCAAGAAAAAATATAACGATATTTAATAAAAAATATCTCCTGCAAGCTCTTTATACTGCTCGTAACATATAAAAAAGTAGTGAATATCCTACATTTCGGCTATTCACTACTTTTTTATTAAAAACATTTACTTTAAGCTTTATTTTTCTTTTGCTTCTTTTTCCTTTAATCTAGCAAAGGTCAAATCATATCCGTCATTTCCATAGTTAAGGGAACGATTTACACGACTGATTGTTGCTGTTGAAGCACCTGTTTTTTCAGATATTTCCAAATAAGTACTGTTTTGTCTTAACATAGCAGCAACCTCATATCTTTGTGATAATGATATAAGCTCATTCACAGTACATACATCTTCAAAAAAGCTGTAACATTCCTCTTTGTTTTCTAATGTAAGTATCGCATCAAATAAATGTTCAAGTTCTTCTGTTCTAATTTTGTCTGTCATATTTTATACCTTTCCGCAAATTTTATTTATAGTTTTAACTTTTTTAATGTTAACACATTAAAGTAAAAATGTCTATATTTTATTTGCTTTTTATACTCTAATTTTCTATGAGCTTTTCTGCTAAAGCCTTTAACTCCTTAGTAGTTTCAACTACATAGGTTGCTCCTGCCTCTACTAATTCATTACCTACAGAATAACCATATTTTACACCTATACTTTCAATTCCTGTTTTATTGGCTCCTACTATATCGTGTAATCTATCACCTATCATAATAGTTTCTGGCTTTTTCTCATTATTTATACCCATTCTGGCAAATGCCTCTTCTATAACCTCAGCCTTTTCTGTTCGACTTCCGTCCATCAGACTTCCTGTGATACAGTCAAAATATTGCGATAAATTGTAATGCTCCAGTAATCTTACTGCAAATTCCTCTGGCTTAGAAGTTGCAAGACCTATTATTCCGCTCTTGGCTTTAATAGCCTTAAAAACCTCCTCTATTCCTTCATAAAGATTACATTCAAAAATACCAATATCCTTATATCTTTCTCTGTATTTATCTACTGCCTTAAAAGCTTCCTCTTCGCTTAAATTGTAATACACCTGATAAGATTTATGTAATGGAGGCCCTATAAAACATTCCAGCTTATCCAGGTCTGGTTCATGTATTCCTAAATATTCTAAGGAATACTGTACACATTTTGTTATGCCCTTCTTAGGCTCTGTTATTGTTCCATCCAAATCAAATAAAAAAATTCGTTTCATTTTGTTTACCTATTTTCTTTATATCTTTTAATTTTGTATATCATATAAAAAAGTGACATTGAATTTAACAAAATAATACTTTATTTGTCTTTCTTCAATGTCACCTCATTTATATATTAATCACTATATGATTTGTATTTATGTACATTAGGTCTAGTTAAATGGATTTGTGTAATTATCCAAATTTCCTAAATCATCAAGTGCATCATTTAACTCATCCTCTGCCTGATTTTTTATATGGCAGTTGTATCCACAAATTGTAACTGTAGGTAAAATACCATAAATAATAGCAAATACGCCAAGTACAAATCCTACCATTGCGATTTTGCTTGCCTTAGCAACCTGCTTGAAATCCTTTACAGAAAGTATAGCCATTACAACACCAACGATTGCTGTAATTATGCCAAAGATTGTCAGGATAAATACTGGAGATGTAGAACCAGCCTTGCTGCAAGTACAAGTAAGTATAGTACCAATAAGTACTAATAACATACCTACACCTGATAAAATAATTGAAAGAAGTGGGAACATATCTCCTGCCGGCTTCTTTGGTGTCTGGTTTTGCATACCATTTGCAAATGGATCGAACTGCTGCTGATTTTGATTAAAGTTGTTATCCATAACTTTTCCTCCTAATACTAATTGTATTGTGTTTTACAACATTTAAAACAATAAGATTGTATCACATATTTTGCCAAATAGCAAGATTTTGTAAATCACCCCACTGTTAAGCTTCCACTCTAATTCTTTGCTTAATACCTGAAATCTTTGATGCAAATTCTTCGTAATCTGCTTCTGTTATTACCTCTGTAATAAATGCAAATTCACCTGTTACATCATCAAGTGTTACTGGTGTTACTTTTCCAAATACTTCTTCGATGTCTTTAAGTCTTTCTGATGCAGCACCCTCAACTCTTACAAAGAATTTACACTTATTTGATTTAATATCCTCAAGCTGAAGCTTTTCGCTGCTCCAGATAGACATAATGTGCTTATTTAAGTGCTTTGCTTCATCTACTATGTCAGCTACAACTGCTGAAGCTGTAGGATACTTTCCTGCTCCACTTCCATAGAACATTACATCTCCAATAACTTCACCATTTACTAAAATACCATTTAAAACACCATTTACACAGTATAATGGACTATCTGTGCTAATCATAAAAGGAGCAACCATCGCATAGCATTTGCCGTCTACCTTTTTGCTCTTTCCGAATAACTTAATTGATAATCCAAGCTTTCTTGCGTATTTGAAATCTACATCTGTAATCTTTGTAATACCTTCTGTATATATATCTTCAAAATTAACATGAAGTCCATAGGCTAATGAAGAAAGTATAGCAATCTTTCTACAAGCATCATAGCCTTCAACATCGGCTGTTGGGTCTTTTTCTGCATAGCCAAGTGCCTGTGCTTCCTTTAAAACTGTATCAAAGGCTAAGCCCTCTTTATCCATTTTTGTTAAGATAAAGTTTGTAGTACCATTTAAAATACCTGTGATTTCTGTAATCTCATCTGCTGTAAGTGACTGGTTAAGTGGACGGATAATAGGTATTCCTCCGCCTACACTTGCTTCAAATAAGAAGTTTTTATTATTCTGTTTTGCTAATTCTAATAATTCCGGACCGTATTTTGCTACAAGTTCTTTATTTGATGTACAATAGTTTTTGCCTGCCTGTAATGTTCTAACAGCGAAGGTGTGTGCTGGTTCTAACCCACCCATAGCCTCTGCTACTATATCTACCTCCGGGTCATTTACGATTGTATCAAAATCGTGTACTAAAACGCTATTTACAGGGTCATTTGGAAATTCTCTTAAATCCAAAACATATTTTACATTTATGTCATCTCCAACCTTTTTTGATATACTATCGTGATTTTTAACAAGTACATCATAAACTCCTGAACCAACTGTACCATATCCTAAAACTGCAATATTTACCATCTTTTTCCTCCAAGTATGTATTTATTATTCTCTGGCTAAGACTTTGACATAATATACGCCTTCTTGCCTTTCCAGATCACTTATTAAGTCTGAAATCTCTCCTTCAGATGGAATTTCAACACTAAGGGTTAATGAAGCCATTCCATTAATAGGAATAGTCTGATGAATAGTAAGTATATTTGCCTTTGAATCAGCAATAATTCTAAGCAGCTTCGACAACTGTCCCGGCTTATCATCCATTTGAAGCACAAAGGTAATAGTCTTTCCCTTTACATCATCTCTAAAAGGAAAAATATCGTCCTTGTACTTATAGAAAGAGCTTCTGCCAAGTCCTACAGATTCTGTAGCTTCTTGAATCGTAATATTCTTGTCCATTTCCAGCAGTCTTTTAACTTCAACTACCTTTAAAAGTACCTCTGGAACTGCCTTCTTTTTGATTAGATAATATTGATTATTATCACTCATTTTCTTTCTCCTTGTGTTCGCGTAGCAGATACAAGTGTATTTGCTACACAGAATACTACCACATTTTCTTATTATTAGCAACAACTTTATTAACAGATTAATATATTTATAATTACATTCTTTTATATAATTGCTGTTTTAATTTCAATATAATAGTAGTTTTATTCTTAATATAAATATGGTTTTGTTTTTATTTAAAAATAATTTTTCATAGCAAAAAATCTGGCAGATACCTTTACCTGCCAGACTACTAAACTATTATCTGTTATAATTATAATATACTATTGCTTATATATAGTATTACTAATTTGAAACAGACTCAATAATGCTGCTTATTCCTGTTATTTCATCATCAGAAAGCAGTTCATTTACATCAATCAGCAAAATCAATCTGCCATTGTCATTAATTACCTTACTAATATACCTAGTATTCTTGGAAATAACTATCTTTGGTGTATCAAACATTGTAGTTTCATCTGCCTGGAAAATTTCTCCAACTCCGTCAACCTCAATAGCTAAAGGCATATCACCAATTCTTACAATTATAAACTGTGTTTCACCCTGAAGCTCCTCCATTCCAAACTTTCTTCTAAGGCTATAAATAGGAATAATTTCTCCACGCAAATTCATAATTCCTTTTATATAGTCTGCACTATTTGGAACTGCTACCACCTGCTGTTCTTTTTCAATACCTCTTACCATAGAAATATCTATGCCAAACAACTGCTTATCCAAATTACATACAACTGCTTTAAATTCCATAGTCTTCCTCCTACTCTCTATTAAGACTATTCCATCTTAAATACGCATTTATAAATGGGTTTATATTTCCATCAAGTACACTTTGTACATTGCCTACTTCTTCATTTGTTCTATGGTCCTTAACCAATGTATATGGCTGCATAACATAAGAACGAATCTGGCTGCCCCAGCCATTATCCTTAACCTCTCCTCTTATTCCAGACACCTTTTCAGCATTTTCCTGCTGTTTCAATAAATACAGCTTGGATTTAAGCATTTTCATTGCCTTGTCCTTGTTGCTGTGCTGTGAACGCTCATTTTGGCATTGAACTACTATGCCTGTCGGAATATGTGTAATTCTAACTGCTGAAGATGTTTTGTTTATATGCTGGCCGCCTGCTCCACTTGAGCGATAGGTATCAACTTTTAAATCATCTTCGTTTATTTCAATATCAATATTTTCTTCTATTTCCGGCATAACATCACAGGAAACAAAGGAGGTCTGTCGCTTTCCTGCTGCATTAAAGGGTGAAATTCTAACAAGTCTATGCACACCCTTTTCAGATTTTAAATAGCCATAGGCATTTTCACCTGAAATCTGCACAGTAATAGACTTGTAGCCTGTTTCTTCTCCGTCAAGAAAATCTATGATTTCATAGGAAAAGCCCTTTGAGTCAGCCCAACGGCAATACATTCTAAACAGCATATTTGCCCAATCACAGGACTCTGTACCACCTGCACCTGCATGAAGTGTAAGAATTGCATTCTCTCTATCGTATTCACCACTTAAAAGGGTAGCAACCCGCATATCCTCGAAGCTTTTAATAAAGTCCTCAATAGCAGTCTTTACTTCCTCAACTATGCTTTCGTCATTTTCCTCATAACCCATTTCTATAAGAGTCTGTGCATCCTCATACATTTCCTCAAGCTTTTTTATACCCTCTACAGACGCCTTTAACTGCTTAAGATTTTGTATTATATGCTGGGATTTTTGGCTATCGTCCCAAAAATCCGGTGCTTCCATAAGCTTTTCTAATTTTTCTATCTGATCTTGTTTATTTGCAAGGTCAAAGTGAATCCCTCAATTCATTTAATGGTGTTTTATATTCGTTAAGTTTTAGCTTATATTGATCTAATTCAACCAAAAAATTCACCTACCTTCGCTTGACTTGTCATTAAACATTACTTGCGCCCACAACACTGCTTATACTTCAGTCCACTACCACATGGGCATGGGTCATTAGGATAAACCTTTTTTTCTTCTCTCTTTACAGGACCTTTAGCCACGGTATCATCCTTATTTGTACCAGTAACCTTAGCTACCTCTTCTCTTTCAACCTTCTGTTCAACTCTTATGTGCATAAGTGCTCTTACGGTATCTTCCTTAATGCCTGCTGTCATTTCATCAAACATATCAAAGCCGCTAACTCTGTATTCAACTAATGGATCCTTCTGACCATATGCCTGAAGTCCAATGCCCTGACGAAGCTGGTCCATATCATCAATATGATCCATCCATTTTCTATCTATAACCTTGAGAAGAATAACCCTCTCAACCTCTCTAAGCTGTTCTGGCTCTGGGAATTCTAATTCCTTTGCTTCGTACATCTTTGTTGCTTCTTCTTTTAATCTTTGCTTTAACTCGTCCTTCTTCATTCCTCTTTCTAATTCCTCCTCATCTGGAATTAGGTTTTCATATGGAATAATAGGAAGCAATAGTTCACCAAGCTCTGTGAAATTCCATTCAGTAGCAGGTGTATCGTCTGATATACACATATCCACCTTGCTTTCAATAGTATCAGCAATCATAGCATAAATAGAATCTCTCATATTTTCGCCATTTAATACCCTAAATCTTTCCTTGTAGATGATTTCTCTCTGATCATTCATAACCTGGTCATAATCAAGTAAGTTCTTTCTGATGCCATAGTTATTATTTTCAATTTTCATCTGTGCCTTTTCAATAGCACTTGATAATAATTTATGCTCAATTCTATCGTCTTCACCAATACCAGCAGCCTTAAATACGCTCATAAGTCTTTCTGAGCCGAAAAGTCGCATAATATCATCTTCTAGAGAAATATAAAATCTTGATTCGCCTGGGTCACCCTGACGGCCTGCTCTACCTCTTAGCTGATTATCAATACGCCTTGATTCATGTCTTTCTGTACCGATTATCTTTAAACCACCAGCAGCCTTTGACTCATCATCAAGCTTAATATCAGTACCACGGCCAGCCATATTTGTGGCAATGGTAACTGTGCCATGAATACCTGCTTCAGCAACGATTTCTGCTTCCAGCTCGTGATATTTAGCATTTAAAACTCTATGCTTAACACCTTTCTTTGTAAGCATTCTGCTTATTTCCTCTGACGCATCTATATTTATAGTACCAACTAATACAGGCTGTCCCTTTGCCTGACTGGCAATAACTTCTTCAACTACAGCATTTAATTTGCCTTTCTTAGTCTTATAAACTGCATCCTGATAATCAATTCTCGCTACAGGCTTATTTGTAGGTACCGTAACAACATCCATGCCATAAATGTTTCTAAATTCCTGCTCCTCTGTCAGTGCAGTACCTGTCATACCACACTTCTTATCATATTTGTTGAAGAAGTTCTGGAATGTAATTGTAGCAAGTGTTTTGCTTTCTCTTTTAATTTTTACATGCTCTTTAGCCTCGATAGCCTGATGGAGTCCATCAGAAAATCGTCTGCCTGGCATTATACGGCCTGTAAAGCCATCAACAATAAGTACCTGATCATCCTTAACAACATAATCCTGATCTTTGAACATTAAGTTATGTGCTCTTAAAGCTAAAATAATATTATGCTGGATTTCAAGGTTTTCTGGATCTGCAAGGTTTTCAATTCTAAAGAACTGCTCAACCTTTTTAACACCTTCTTCAGTAAGATTTACAACTTTATCCTTTTCATTTACGATAAAATCTCCATCTTCCTGTTTTTCTTCCTTCATAATGTAATCCATTTTTGTCATTTCTTTTTCTGTACCACGCTTAAGCTGTCTAGCAAGTACATCACAAGCCTCATAAAGCTTTGTCGACTTTCCGCTTTGTCCCGAAATAATAAGAGGAGTTCTTGCTTCATCAATAAGAACCGAGTCAACCTCATCAACGATTGCAAAATGTAAATCTCTTTGCACAAGGTTTTCCTTGTAAATAGCCATATTATCTCTTAAGTAATCAAAGCCTAACTCATTATTTGTAATATAAGTAATATCACAATTATATGCAGCTCTTCTTTCATCTGAGTCCATTGAATTAAGAACGCAGCCAACTGTAAGTCCTAAAAATTCGTGAACCTGTCCCATCCACTCAGCATCACGCTTTGCTAAGTAGTCATTAACTGTAACAACATGCACGCCTTTTCCTTCAAGGGCATTTAAGTATGCTGGCAAAAGACAGGTCTGAGTCTTACCTTCACCAGTACGCATCTCCGCAATACGACCTTGATGCAAAATAATACCACCCATAAGCTGTACTCTGTAATGTTCTGTCTTTAAAACTCTCTTTGCAGCTTCTCTAACAAGGGCATATGCCTCTGGTAAAAGGTCATCTAGTGTTTCACCTTTTGAAAGTCTTTCCTTAAACTCTAAAGTTTTTTCCTTCATCTGAGTGTCAGAAAGCTTTCCCATATCCTCTCTATATGATTCAATCTTATCAACGATTGGTATAATTCTTTTTATTTCGCGTTCACTATGTGTACCGAATAATTTAGCAACTAATCCCATAATATGTCTCCAATCTAAAAAAACTAATCCCATTTATTGTATCACTTCGTTTATTTTATGTAAAGTATATTACACCAAAAAAGAGGCTGTCATACTGACAGCCTCACTATTAAATCTTAGTATTCCGGTTCGATAAGACCATATGTATTTCCTTTACGCTTATATACAACATTAATCTCTTCTGTTTCTGCATTGTTGAATACATAGAAATTATGTCCTAATAATTCCATCTGTAAGCAGGCCTCTTCTGGGTCCATAGGCTTAATAGCAAATTTCTTGCACTTTTCAATCTTGATTGAATCTTCTTCTTCATAGTCTTTTTCAACATATGCCTGTGAGAAGCTTTCTGTGCTGTGTTTCTTTTCAACAATTTTCTTTTTATATCTCTTTAACTGTCTTTCAATAACTTCTTCAACTAAGTCGATTGAAACATACATATCACTGCTAACCTCTTCAGCTCTGACAACACCACCCTTGATAGGTATTGTAACTTCTATTTTCTGGCGTTCCTTTTCTACGCTGAATGTAACATGTACTTCTGTATCCTCCTGGAAATATTTTTCAAGCTTTCCGATTTTATCGTAAACTGCTGTCTTTAAACCTTCTGTAACCTCAATATTTCTTCCAGTAATAATGTAACGCATAATGTCCACTCCTTTTCTACATATATCTTAAAGAATCAGTGCATTTTTTCTTACCCCACTTTCACGAGCATTTGATTCTTTAACTTGTTTCTATTATATCATATTATAGTATTTTTTCAAGAAATAAGTCCACTTTTATATCTACATTTCACAGTTTTTTGACAATATTCATATGTTGTTTATCCCTTATTTATTTGATATTAGTTTTTTTTACTCTTTATAGAGATTTTTAACTTAAGGTTTAACCTATTTTAATTATTGTCAATTACTTTTTTGCAAAATTTTAATTTTGTTATATATTGTACAAAACAAATGTTTGTCAATTATTTAACATGTTTTTACTTTTTTCTGTGGACAATGTGGATAACTTGGTGGATTTCCTATTTATTGCCTATTTTCTATGTGGATAATGTGGATATTAACATCATACTTATCCACATTAGTTTTTGATAAAAGTAATTACTTTTATTTATCTGTTATTTTTTTGTGTATTTTATACAAATTTACCTACAGTAATTTGTTTTCTCCCATAGAATTAATTTTAAGTTCATAATTATTGTAAACAAAAACCACCTTATAGTAGATTTATTTTATTTCTAAGCCTGCATTCTATGCTGAAGCTTAGAAATAAATCATCTATAAAGTGGTCTTTATCGTTATATGATTACAATATCATTCTATCATATTAATATCATTTATATAGCTACTATAATATGAATCAGCCTACAATATATGTGTTGTATAAATTTATAGCTTGAATAGTTCAACTACACTTTCTAATTCCTGTGAGTAGTTTACACTTTCATCAACCATTTCATTTGTTTTAACTGTCAAACCAACTATATCAGAGGTCTTTTCAGCAATATTAGAAACACCAACCGAAGAATCGCTTATAGTTGAATTAATACCTGAAATAGCATCTGCAATAACCGTTGTGCTATGCTCTAATTCTGTAATTGAGTTATATATTTCCTTCATTGATTTTTCAAATAATACTGCATCTGAATTGTATTCATCTGATACAGAAATAAATCCAGCATAATCATTAATAACCTTCTCCTCTAAGAAATTTAAGGTTCTTTCCAAACACTCTGCCATACTATTAACAGCATCATTTACCTCTTCTACAATTTCACCAATATTTTCTACGGTTGATGCAGATAAGTTTGCAAGATGACCTATCTGTTCAGCAACTACTGCAAAGCCCCTGCCTGCCTCTCCTGCTCTGGCTGCCTCTATCGAAGCATTTATAGAAAGCAGGCTTGTCTGGTCTGATATGTCCAAAATCGTTTTTGTAAGTAAATTTATCTTGTCTACATCTTTTGACTTTTCAATAGCAACTGATGTTTCCTTTCTTACATTTGCAAACATTTCCTTACCGTTGTTGCTTGCCGTAATAGTATTTTCTTTAAGCTTAGCCGCCTTATCCATAATCTTAGTAGCAAGTATCTGACCGTCCTTTGTTTTATCAGAAATACTATCTATAGAAGAAAGTATATTGTTGATGTTTTCTTCAACATGGGCTGTGCTTGCTGATGTTTCCTCCATTCCTGCTGCCAGCTCCTGTGTAGTTGCTGAATTGTCTGTAGAATTATCATTAACCAAGCTTGAAAGCTCTTTTAAACTGTTTGCATTATCATTAATATTGATTGAAGCTGTTTCAATTTTTGAAACAAAACCCTTAACAGCCACCTGCATTTCTAAAAGTGCCTTCGACATTTCTCCTGTTTCATCTTTTCTTTTACAAAGCTTATCTAACTCTGGATTTGGTCTAAAATCTAAGCCTGCTGTTTTGTGAATAACTGAGGTAAGCTTTTCAATAGGCTTTGTAATTGATTTTGAAGCAACAAATCCAAGGACTGCAAATACAACTAAAATAATAACAGCTCCTATCAAGGTTCTTTGCTTAACCTCATCATAGATCTGGTATAATTCAGCCTTTTCTGCTGTACATAACAACAGCCAGCCATTATCACAGGCATAATAGCCTACATAATAAGTCTTGTCACCCTGTGTAACCTCAATTACATCCGGCTCAAGCTTTTCCTTTTTGTTATGTCTGTTTACTAAATCAAGTATTTTATCAGATGTGACTTTTTGTCCAATAAGTGTATAGTCTACATTGAAGGTGTAATTTCCATTTTCATCAACCAATGAAATATGACTTGTCTCAACTCCTGAAAGACCTTCTTCCTTGAATAGCGAAGTAAGATTGCTGGTAGTCAAGTTGTTTTTGGTAAGAAGTATGGTATCCTCAAGCAATGTATTATATGTGTTTACTGCTGTAATCATATTAGTTTTTACTAACGAATCAATACTTTGCTTAAATCCAGACATGGTAACAAAATATGTAACTACAAGGGCAAATAAAATACCAAAAATTATGTTTCTTGAAATTTTTGTATTTATAGAATGAATAACACTTGTAGCCTTTTTCTCTGTTTTTTTCTTATTCTTGGATTTTTCTTTTTTCTTTTTTCTATTTTTCTGTACTGATGCAGCTTCCATAATCTGGTTTTCTTCCTCGCCACTTATAAAATCTGCTGCACTATCATTTTCTATTAAGCTGCCTCTATCTTTATCATTCTTGATAGAAATATCTGCATTTTCCTCGCAGCCTTCTGTCACTTTCTCTACAGAATTTTCCGTATCGGCTAATATATCTTCTGACTTGCTTTCAAAGCTATCCTCATCAGTGCTTTCGGCAGAATTTTCTAAAACTGGCTCCGTATAGGCTTCTACACTATCTATATTGTCATATTCTCTGTTATCTTCGCCTGAAGCCTCGAATTTTTGTTCATAATCCTTAAAAACATCCTCTCCATCCTCTACAAATAAAGAAGTATCCTTAATATCTTCTACTGGTTGAATATCTTTGTTCTCTTTCATAGATACACCTTTCCGCTCTGTATGCAACTTATAAACTTATATTTTATTTCCTCACGAGCTGTACATTTCTTTGTTAATTTTACCAAATTTTTACCGTTTTTTCAATAGTATTCGACATATAAATAAGCATAAATAGGCTTTGACATTTTCATTATATACAATTACTATATATCTATATTTCTATAAAATAATTTAAGTGCAAGGATACCTTTGTCACTAGGTATAAAAAACATTCTGCTTTTATTCAGACATAATTTTAATTTGTACTTTTATACTTATATAATTATACTTGTATTATTACGCCTATATTATTATAATTATATATTATATTTGTAGGATTTTATCGGAGGATTTTATGTACGCACTAATAACCGGCGCTTCAAGAGGAATTGGTTGTAGTTTGGCAAAGGAACTGGCTTTACACAACATTAATTTAATTTTAACCTGTAAAAACAACATAGAACTATTAAAAGCTTTAGCTGAGGAATTAACTGGCTCTTATCATATTTCCTGTGAAGCATATGCCTGTGATGTAAGTGACTATACTTGTGTTGCTTCACTTTTTGAAGCACTATCAGATAAAAATATCTCTATTGATATTTTAGTTAATAATGCTGCCTTTTCATATGTAGGACTTCTTCAGGATATGACTATAGAGCAATGGCAGCATACTATAAACACAAATCTTAATTCAGTTTTTTATATGTGTAAAAATGCAATACCAAATATGGTGCATAACCATTCTGGAAAAATCATTAATGTATCCTCTGTATGGGGGCAGTATGGTGCTTCTATGGAGGTAGCCTATTCTGCAACAAAGGGTGGTGTTATTTCCTTTACTAAGGCCTTGGCTAAAGAGTTAGCCCCTAGCAATATACAGGTAAATTCTGTATCCTTTGGAGCTATTGATACAGATATGAATAATCACTTATCCTTAGAAGACAAAGAGATTTTATGCGACGAAATTCCTTCCTGCAGATTAGGGACAAGTGAGGAGGCAGCCAAAATGATTTACAATGTTATTTCAAGTCCCTCCTATCTTACCGGCTCAAATATAACTATGGACGGTGGCTGGTTTTAAAATACAAAAAAGGCTATGACACTAAAATAGTATCACAGTCTTTTTTGTTATTTATAGTTTTATATTATTCACATTCTTTTATATTATCTTTTTTATATTGAGTTTTTGTATGCCTATATAATTTCTCATATTAGCCTTTAACAGCTCCGGCAACAACACCTTCAATAATAAACTTCTGGCAGAATGTGTAGAATATAACGATTGGTAAAATAGATAATACTAAAACACCCATCATTACACCCATATCAAAGTTGCCATAAGATCCAATCAAATATTGTACTCTGACCGGAATAGTCTTGTATTCACTCGTTAAACCAACAATCAGATATGGAAGCAGGTAGTCATTCCAAATCCACATTGCATTAAGAATTGCAACTGTAACAGCAGTTGGCTTTAAAATAGGGAACACCACTTTAAAATATGTCTGTAACGGACTACAGCCATCAATCATTGCTGCCTCTTCTATTTCCAGTGGAACCGCTTTTACAAAGCCGCTAAACATAAATACGGACATACCTGCTCCAAAGCCTAAATACAAAATAATCATACCTATTGGATTTCTCATATTTAATTTTTCAGCAAGACTTGTCATTGTAAACATAACCATCTGGAATGGTACAATCATTGAAAATACAAATGCGTAATATAATACAGACGAAAACTTGCATTTTACTCTTGTAATCCAGTAAGCTGTCATTGATGTACATACAATAATAAGTGCAACTGAGCCAACTGTAATAATAAGCGACCATTTCATACCTTCAAAGAAACCAGTCTGTTTAATACCATCTATATAGTTTTGGAAGCCTACGAAGTTCTTACTCGTAAGAAGTGCAAAAGGCTCAGTTGATATAAAAAGCCTACCCTTGAAGGAGTTAAGAACAACGAACACTATTGGGAATATAAATAATAATGTTAATAATATTAATATGATAAATATTATAATATTAATACCACTTCTCTTTTTTTGCATTATTGTTCAACCTCCTTACTTCTTGTTGCATATAACTGAACAAGAGAAATTACTGCGACAGTAATAAAGAATACTACCGCCTTCGCCTGACCGATACCCTTTGAAGTACCCGAGCCATAGAAGGTATTGTAAATATCCAATGCTAACATAGATGTTTCTCTCATTGGTGCACCATTTGTAAGTGAAAGGTTCTGGTCAAACAGCTTAAAACAGTTTGATAATGATAAAAACATACAAATTGTAATTGAAGGCATTACCATTGGAATAGTAATCTTTCTAAGCTTCTGCCACCAGGTAGCACCATCAATATCTGCCGCCTCTTTCAGTTCTGTCGGAACATTCTGAAGTCCGGCAATATATATAATCATCATATAACCTATAAGCTGCCAGCTCATCAGAATAATCAGACCCCAAAAGCCATATTTCGCATCATTTACAAGGGTTGTTCCATAGCTTTTAAGAATTGCATTAAAGATTGAATTCCAAATGTAACCTAAAACAATACCTCCAATTAAGTTCGGCATAAAGAATATTGTTCTAAAGAAATTTGTACCCTTGACTTTTCTTGTAAGTAAAACTGCTAATGTAAATGCTATTACATTGATTATAATAACTGCTACAATAGCAAAGATTACAGTAAATTTAAAAGCATTTATAAAATTGTCATTTTGGAATGCCTTTATATAATTTTCAAATCCTACAAATGTCTTTTTCTTAATAGTTTTAAACTTAAAGAAAGATAAATAAACACCCCATATAAAAGGGATAACAAAAGCTATAAAGAATGCAATAAGTGTAGGAAGTACAAATATAGGAAAATATTTTTTAGTTGTTTTTTGCATGTACCGCTCCTATTCTTTTTTTTAAAAATGCTCCGCAAGCACAGACCTACGAAGCATTTAAAATTCATTTAGTATTAGTTATTATTTTTCCATTCAGAAGCCCACTCATCTACCACTAACTTCTTAACATCATCCCATGTCTTGCTACCAATAGCATACTGAAGTAAGATTGCTCCGAAATCATCTTTAAATGTCTGACTTGGGAATGTTGAAAAGTTCCATGATACACTTGTCTTTGTTGAGTCATTTAAGTATCTAACAACTTCCTTAGCAAGTGGATCCTGTGGTGCTTCATCAGCAGTAAATGTTGTAAATGGTGCAATAAATCCTAAATCATTTGTTACAGCCTTTTTACCTTTTTCTGAGCTGAATACCCACTGTACAAAATCAATAGTTGCTTTAATATCAGCTTCATCAGCTTCTTTGTTTATACAGAAGAAGTTTTCTGTACCAGTACAAAGGCCCTGTTTTTCTTCTCCTTCAACACCTGTGTAAATAGGAAGGAATTTAACATCTTCAGCCTTTACTGTGTTACCTTTTGTTTCATTGATCTGACTCCAGCCCCAGTTACCATTCTGAATCATTGCAATCTGGCCTAAAGCAAACTCAGCCATTGAATCAGCAACTGTCTTTGAACCAACTAATGAAGGCTCTGTACATGAATTGTTAAGATATAAATCTAAAACATTCTTGTAGTTGTCAGCATATTTGAATTTAATTTCTTTCATACAAGATGTATTGTTGTCTTTGTATTCATAGTAGATTGGAAGGTTTGCAAGATGTGTCTGCCATCTCCAATCTTCACCAGCCTTAAGTGATGTAGAACCAAATACACCTTCAATGCCTAATTCAGACTTTCTAGCCTGCATATCTTCAACAACTTCTTTTAATTTAGCAAAATTGTTTACTTCATCCATGCTCTTTGCCTTTGCACCATCTAATGCAAAATATTTTGTCATAATAGCGTTGTTGTAAATAATACCATAGCCTTCTACTACATATGGGATACCATATACACCACCGTCGCTGCCTGTAATAGCAAGTGACTTATCTGATAACCAGCTGTAAAGATCTGTATCCTTCAAGTCATAGCAGTATTCTTTCCAATTTTCATAACCTATAGGTCCGTTAATCTGGAATAATGTTGGAGGTGTATCTCCATCAATTTCTGCTGTAAGTGTTTCTTCGTATTTATTGTTAGCTGCTGTAACAACCTTTACATCCACACCTGTTTCATTCTTATATTCAGTAGCAATTGCCTGCCAAGCCTTGTCAGCTTCTGGCTTGAAGTTTAAGTAATATACACTACCCTTGCTTTCTTCTTTTCCTGAATCATTTTTGTTATCGCCACATCCTGTCAAAGCCATTGAAGCTACCATTGACGATACTAAACCAACCGATAAAAGCTTTCTTATTTTCATTTTATCGTGCCTCCTTTAAAATATAATTTTCTTGTTTGAAATCATCATCACAGATAATCTCACTTGATATGTGTATATTACCATACTTTGAATAATATTACAAGTTGTATATGGGAGTTTTGGCTATATTGTATAAATTACCTCGTGTTTTTTTGTATACATTTCACATATTTTTTAAACTTTTTACTATTTTTCTAAGATTATAATTATCATATTTGTAAATAATAACAAATTACCCCAGGTGAAGATTAATTTCTAACACTTGAGGTAATCTATAATACTGTTATTTCAGACTTTTATTATAACCCTTACTATATATTTTTATTACAATTTTAATCATAATTTTTCTTTATATATTTTATATATTTTTTAAAATACATTATTCTTTTTAGAGGATTTTGTATTTTTTCTTGGAGCAGTTTTTTTATTTGCAGTTTTTTTGTCTGCTGTATCTTTTTCATTAGCAGTCTTATTCTTATTAAAATCAAAAACCTTAGCCTCTATCGGGTCAATTTCTTCCTCTGTATATTTCTTAAATACATAATACATAGGGAAGGATATTGCAAATGCCATTACACCTGGAAGAAAAATTGTAATTGGCGGAAATACAACGCCTAAGGCTATTACACCAGATATTACTATTATTATCCATATGGATATAAAAAAGTGTTTTATAGGCATTAAAAGCCCGTTTTTTACAGTTTGCTTAAATGTATTTTCAAATCTTCCGATAAGTGGGAATACATATATTGAAAACAATACTAAAACTATCTCAATACACATAAATACAACCGCACCACCATAGCCTGCAGCTTCGCCTACCACAAGGCATATATAAATATCTGCTAAGCCTACTAAAATAAATAGAAATAGTGGAACCCATATTATTGTGGCTCTTTTAAAATTCTCCTTAAACGCCTTAAAATATTCTCTTACTATTTTTACATCTTTTTCATCGAATATTTTAAGCATTACATAGTATATAGCCGCATTTGATGCTCCTATTGTAAAAATAGGAATACTTGTGACAGTCCATAAAATACTAAGTAAAAATGCTGAGCTCAGCTTTGAAAAAAAGCTCCAAACCGGTCCTTCAATACTAAATAACTTGTTCATACACACCTACATTTCCGGAACAGTAATCTTGCCATTAATTGCACAGGTTGCTGCTGTCTTTGGAGATGCAAGATAAATTTCCACCTTTGAAGTACCCATTCTTCCTAAGAAGTTTCTGTTGTTGGTTGCAACAACTCTTTCTCCATCAGTAAGAATACCGCCTGCCCTGCCACAGCAAAGGCCACATCCTGGATGAGTAATAATTGCTCCTGCCTCAGACAAAATTTTCATTGTTCCATCTTCTACCGCCTCTATATAAATTTTACGGCTGGCAGGTGTAACAATTAATTTTACAAATGGTGCAACCTTTTTGCCTTTAAGTATTTTAGCTGCTGTGTGCAAATCCTCAAGACGACCATTTGTACAAGAGCCTATAAATACCTGATCAATCTCTGTTCCTTCTAATTTTGATACATCCTCAATTTTATCCACCTGTGATGGGCAAGCCATAACAGGTACTAAATCTTTGGCATTATACTTAATTGTTTTAATATAATGAGCATCCTCATCACCTACAAGTGAGGTTTCCTTTTCAGTAAGCTCTATCTGGCAATACTGGGCTGTTTTTTCATCAGGTGTAAACAATGCACATTTTGCACCTGCCTCTATTGCCATATTAGCAATAGTCATTCGGCTGGCTACTGTCATATTAGCTACAGTATCTCCTGTAAACTCTAATGCTTTGTAGGTTGCACCATCAGCGCCTAAATCGCCAATAAGTCTTAAGATAACATCCTTTGAGGCTACATTTTCCGGAAGCTCTCCGTTTATTTCTATCTTAATAGTTTCCGGCACTCTAACCCACATTGTACCTGTTCCTAAAATACTAGCCATTTCTGTATAGCCGATACCTGATGAGAAGGCACCTACGCAACCATAAGTAGTAGTATGGCTGTCTGTGCCAAATACAACATTGCCCGGCTTTACATAGCCCGCCTCTGTCATAAGCTGATGACAAATTCCATCACTACGATGAATATTTTTCATTCCGTATTTTTTAACAAATTCATTTCCGATTTTGAAATGTCTTGTATCATCTACCTGCGATGCTGGAACTAAATGGTCATAAATTAGTACAACCTTATCTGGGTCCCATAATTTTTTAAATCCCATTTCTTCAAACTTGCTGGCTACAAATGGAATAAAAATATCATGTATCATTACTCTGTCAACATTTACTGTAACAATATCTCCAGCAGATACGCTTTTGTCTGTATTTCTACCTATTATTTTTTCAATAATTGTCTTTCCCATTTGGCTGCCTCCTAATCTAATCCGTTTAATTTTCGCATTGCCTTTACAAGGCCACCTGCGTTAATAATATCTAAAAGATTTTGTGGAAGAGCTGCTATCTGGTACTCTTTTCCTTTATATGTAATGGCTTTTCCTACTTCAACCTCTATCTGGCCGCCTTCTGTAATATCATCTGCCAGCTCGTCATTTTCAATTAACAAAAGCCCATTGTTAATTGAATTTCTAAAGAAAATTCTGGCAAAGGATTTTGCAATTACACACTTTATACCTAAAGCTTTAATAATCTCAGGTGCCTGCTCTCTTGATGAGCCACAGCCAAAATTCTTTCCTGCCACAATTATGTCACCCTCCTTAATAAGTCCTGCTAATTCAGGTCTAAGTGGCGAGAAGGCATATGGGGCCATATCCTTAACTGTTTTTAATGCTAAATATTCTGTAGGGATAATAATATCTGTATCAATATCATCTCCCAAAACCCAAACTTTTCCTGTGAATTTTTCCATTATTCTTGGCCTTTCTATAAATCATTCGCTGTAGCGATTTCGCCTTTTATGGCTGATGCTGTTACTGTTGCTGCAGATGCCAGATAAACACTTGCACTTGGATGTCCTGCCCTACCCTTAAAGTTTCTAGTACCAGTGCTTATTAAAACTTCATTTTCACCGATTACACCCTGACAGCTTCCCCAGCATACACTACAGTTAGCATTCATAACAATAGCGCCTGCGTCCATGAAGGTCTTTATAAGACCTTCATCAAGTGCCTGTTCATAGACTGCCTTACTTGCTGGAACAACTAAAAATCTGACAAGTGGGTTTACCTTTCTTCCTTCAAGAAGCTTTGCCCCAACTCTAAGATCCTCAATTCTTCCATTATTACATGAGCCTAAAAAGGCTTCATCAATTTTAATACCCTTAGCCTCTACAGCAGGTACTACATTGTCTACAAAATGTGGTTTTGCAACTATAGGCTCTATTTCGTCTAAATCTATATCATAAACCGCACTAAACTGTGCATCCTCATCACTCCTGTAGCAGGCCTTTGGCTGTCTTCCATGCTCCTTTAAATAATCAAGAGCTATATCATCAACCTCCATAAGTGCTGTTTTTGCACCTGCCTCAACGCAAAGATTACAAATAGAAATTCTGTCACTCATAGAAAGTGTTTTCATACCCTCGCCTACAAATTCCATTGCCTTGTAATTTGCTCCATTAGCTCCTATTCTGCCTATAATAGTAAGAATTAAATCTCTGGCGTATACGCCTTCCTTTAGCTTTCCTTTTAAATTAAAACGGATAGTTTCCGGAACTAATAACCAGCTTTTGCCTGTAACCATTGCATATAAGTAGTCTGTACAGCCTACACCTGTTCCAAAGGCTCCTAAGGCACCATAAGCACAGGTATGGCTGTCAGCACCAAAAATCAATTCTCCTGGTCTTACATGATTTTCCATCATTATCTGATGGCAGACACCTTTTCCTTCATAGAAGGTAATTCCATATTTTTTTGCAAAATCTCTCATTTTCTTATGAGAGGCTGCTGTCTTTGGACTATCCGAAGGAACATTGTGGTCTACAATCCAAACCAGCTTGCTGACATCTGCTATTCTCGGATTTTTAATTTTATTGTTGAACATATCTATTGTAAGATGAGTTGTTCCGTCATTACTCATAAGTCTGTCAACATTTACTGTATGTATATCTCCCGGCTTTACGCTGTCAACACCAGCGGCTGCCGCAATTATTTTTTCTGCTATAGTCATTCCCATATTATGCTTCCTCCTTATTTAATGATGCAATAAGTCCACCCTGATCCAAAATCCCCTGCATATATGGTGGCAACTTTGTACAGCTTAACTGTTTATCTCCTAATTTTACTATACCGTCTGTAAGTGACAGTTCCATTTCAGCACCGTCATCTGCAACATCATATAGTTCCTTGCATACTATAACTGGTAATCCAATATTAATGGCATTTCTGTAAAATATACGGGCAAAGGATTTTGCAACTACTGCCTTAACGCCTAGAGCCTTAAGTACACTTGGTGCCTGCTCCCTTGATGAACCACAACCAAAGTTTTCTGCTGCAACAACATAATCTCCCGGCTTAACCTTTTTTGCAAACTCCGGGTCTAATGATTCAAAGGTATGTATTTTCATTTCATCAATAGTTGGAAAGAGCAGATACTGTGACGCAATAATCTGGTCAGTATCAACATCTGTATGGAATTTAAAGATTTTTCCCATTTGTATGCCTCCTTAAATTTTCGTAAGTAAACTTCATTATATCATTTATAACTTATTTTTCATAGTATTTTAATTAACTAAATTGTTCTTTTGCCTTTTACAATATGAATACATTTTTGTCATACATTTCTTTTGTAAGTATAGCTTTATATATTTTTTGATAGCCCTCTATAATTTCTGCTTCATTATTTTTTTCAGGCATTTTCTTTTCATCTATCCTTGTATTACTATTCTTTGTATTGTTACTTACACTTACTTCACCGTTATTTTGTACATCAAGCAGTAAAATTGTAAATTCAGTTCCAAATACCTTTGTCTTGAACTGCTGTTGTACCAAACCATTCTTTTTATAAAAGGCTATTCTTCTTTGTCTAATATTTCTTTCCTCCTCATTTGTTGAAGTTTCAATACTTTCAGCTTCAATAATAACCTTTTCTACAGTAGAATTTTCCATAAAATATTCTCGTGTTTTTGAAAGCATACTACTTCCATAACCAGCATTTCTCATATTTTTTACAACTGCCAGATAATCTAAAAGTATTATTTTCTTATCCGGGTCATTGGCAAAATAGCTATATGCTAAAAGCTTATCACCATCGAATAAGCCAAAGCATTTATACAAGTCCATTTTCTTACAATCTAATAGCAATTTAAGTGGCTTAAGCTCAGACTCTGGGAAATCACATGTCATATGCTCATAGTAAATTTCCTCTATAGCTTTATCTGATAACTCTTTAAGCAGATATTCTTTGTTCATTTTCTAACAGCTCCTTTTTCAATAGATAATAACATTTTCTTAAAATCAACACCACCAGCATAGCCTGTTAAACTCCCATTCGCTCCTATTACCCTGTGGCAAGGTACAATAATTGGAAAAGGATTTTTATTATTGGCATTGCCCACTGCCCTGTATGCCTTTTCTTTTCCCACAGCCTTTGCAATTTCTCCATAGGTTCTGGTTTCCCCATAAGGTATCTTTTTTAATTCCTCATATACCTTTCTGGAAAAGGCATTACACCGTACCTTTTCTAAGGGCAAATCAAACTCAAATCTTTCTCCCTTAAAATATTGGTCCATCTGCTGTTTAATATTTTTATGCAGTTCCATATTATTTACAGTTTTTTCATCCTCCCCTGCTGTCTTTATTTCTCTTAGATATATCCGGCTAATTACATAACCATTGGTAACAAAGGTGATTTTTCTAATAGGGGTACTATAAATATAATAAAACACCTTTGGATATTCTCGCTCAAACATCTGGTTTAAAAGCTCACTTTTAAGAGCAGCCTTATCTATATTTTTGTATAAAACTGCTGCCAGCTTTGCCTTATTTTTGTCAGATACTCCACCCAGCTTATATTTCTTTACAAGGCTTATCAGCTCATTTCGCCACAAAAAGCCAAGCTGTCTTCTAAGATTATCGTAAGGGGTTAAACCAGCCTCTCTAATAATCCTGGCTACTATTTTATTTTCCGATTTGTTATCTACTCTATTTTCTGTTTCATTTTCTCCATTTTTTACTTCAGCAGCTTCACTTTCCTCTTCATATACGGTTATTATTCCCCAGTAATCCGGAATATTTTCCTGCGCCTTTTTTTCAAAATGCTTTCCTACCACCAGATAATTTTTATCATAATATTTATCATAGTCTACTATTTGCCTGCTAAGTCGTGCAAGGGAGTCCTTATCGCTTTTAAATTCAAATCCAATTATCCCATCCTCAGTTATCATTATAGCATCTGCTCTGCTTTTTCCCATATTGATTTCCTCTATAAATCTGACCTTTTTCATAGAGTCCTCAAAATAAGAAAAGAGAGCTTCACGCATATCCTTGTCATAAAGCTCTTTCATAGTCTTTCCTTTTTTTAATTTTTTTAATGCAAAACCTATACATTATAAGCTTTTATATATTTTCTAAGCATATATATTATACAACCTTTATGAAGCAAAAAAGTCTGAATATCTTCCCTTTTGTGCTGGAGATACTAATCTTCTGTCAGTTGTAAACATATCTTCCTCCTAGATACATTTTTTAATATTATAGTACATATTTACTATGTTTTCCACTAAGAAAAGGTGAAAAAATCAACAAATTTCATTATTTTTCCACCTTTTAACATTTAGTTTATTAAATTTTTTAATTTATACATTAAATATATTTATTAGTAAAATCCATGCAAGCCCGTAATAGGTCGTTGCAGCAACGAAATCGTTGATTGTACTAATAAGTGGTCCAGACGCAACTGCCGGGTCTGTTTTTAAATATTTAAAAATCATTGGAACAACTGTTCCAGTAAAGCTGGATATAGTCATTGCCACAAGCATAGCCACACCGATACAGCCAGAAACTAAAAATCCGGTAGCCGGATTGTAGCCTTTTACAAAGGTAATATATGTTCCTATAAATATAAAGGATAGTATGCCAAGCAACAAACCATTACAGAAGCCTATTCTGATTTCTCTGCCTATAAGCCCCCATTTATCCTTTACTGTAAGATTTTCGTCCATTAACACTCTGATAGTAACAGCTAAGGATTGTGTTCCCACATTTCCTGCCATACTAAGAATAAGTGACTGGAAAAAGACTATTATGGTAAGTCCTGATATTACCTTTTCAAACATACCTATAACTGATGATACACAAAGACCTAGTCCCAAAAGAACTATCAGCCAGGGAAGTCTTTTTCTCATACCGTCAAAAATAGTTTCGTCTAAGTCACTTTTCTCGGTCATACCAGCAAGCTTTGCATAGTCTTCACTCATTTCATCATCTACTGCCTCAACAATATCATTGGCAGTAATAACACCAATAAGTCTGCTCTCATCATCTAATACCGGGATAGAGTCCTCTGAGTAATCCTTTAACTGTTCTATACATTCTGTAATAGTTTCCCTTGCATATAATCTTGGATAAGAGGTAGCAATTATTTCGTCAAGTGGTGTACCCTCTCTGGCTACTACCAAATCTCTAAGCTCTATTGCCCCATAAAAGGTTTTATCCTCATTTAGGGCATAAATCGTGGTTATGTTGTCATTGTCAGCCGCCTGCTCCACTAATGAACGCATAGCCTGTTTTATAGAAAGATTTTTGCCAATAGATACATAATTGGTGCTCATCATACTACCAATCATTTCATCGTCATAGGACTGAATAAGATTTATATCCTTTTGAGCATCATCATCCAACAGCTGCATGATTTCTTCTCTTTTATCATCCTCTAACTCATCAAGCAAATCGATAGCATCATCAGCATCCATTTCCTCGATAATATCCGCTGCTTTTTCTGTATCTAATTCTTCAATGTAGTCCTCTACATTGTCTAAATATGCAAAAATGTCAGATATTTCCTCTGCACCAATAATTCTGTAAAACCGCTTACGCTCCTCTGTAGTAAGGCACTCTAAGGCTGCCGCAATGTCATTGTCATGGTAATCCTGAATTAAGTCACGCACCTCATCATCACTATGATTACCTTTAATAATATTTACAATTTCACTTTTAAAATCTCGCTTGGGCAAACTTGCATCTCTTGTTTCTTCATCATCTAATTCTTCGTTGTTTTCCATGTCTGCCTCCGATTTTTATAAGTATTTGTGAAAATGTATATCCACATATTTTATATATATTATAGCCTAATTTTTTCTGTGTGAAAACAACTTTTTGCCCATATTACTATCTTTTTACCAACATTTAACGAAAAAGGTTCTGTTGCATATATCTATGCTTTGCAGAACCTTTTTTAATTAATTTTGCTTTTCCACTGTTCCACTAATGTAATTTATAAACTGGCTGGCTGTTCTGCCTGAAATTCCACCATGGCTAAGCTCCCAGGCATTTGCCTGATTCTTAAGTTCCTCATCAGACATTCTAATATCAAGTCTGTGTGCCAGCTCAATAACCATATCAAAGTATTCCTTCTGGCTAGGCTTAGAGTAATTAATAGTTACACCAAATCTATTAACTAATGATAATTTTTCCTGCATTGTATCAGACTTGTGCATACCATTATCCACCTGAACATCATCTCTGTCGCTCCAGTTTTCCTTAATAAGATGTCTTCTGTTAGAGGTTGCATAAATTAAAATATTGTCTGGCTTTGTTTCTACGCCGCCTTCAATAACAGCCTTAAGGAATTTGTATTCAATTTCAAATTCCTCAAAGGACAAATCGTCCATATAAATAATAAACTTGTAATTTCTATTTTTAATTGTGGCAATAAGATTTGATAAATCCTTAAACTGGTGCTTATAAATCTCTATCATTCTAAGTCCGTCACCATAAAACTCATTAACTATAGCCTTAATACTTGTAGACTTACCTGTACCACTATCACCAAATAACAGGCAGTTATTTGCTTTTCTGCCCTCAACGAACGCCCTTGTATTATCAACCAGCTTTTTCTTCTGGATTTCATAGCCAATAAGGTCAGACAATACTACCTTATCCATATTATTAATTGGAATAAAGCTTATATTTCCACCTTCATCACTCTTAATTCTAAATGCCTTATTCAAACCGAACATACCAATTCCGTAATCCTTGTAAAAGCCTGTGATAATATTAAAAAATTCATCTTCATTTTTTGTGTTTTCAAGTTTTTCGCTAAGTGCTCTTACCTTTTCACTTACATTTCTGTTATACATAAGCTCTGGTTTTACAATAGCATGGTAATTTGTAACTACCGAAAAGCAATCTATTCCGAGCTTTTCTTCTATGTATGAAAAATCATAGTCAAATAATTGCTTAAATATTTTGAAGTCATTTTTTGCAAATACATTTACACTTCCATCCTTTGCCCCAACCTTTTCACAGGTAATTGAAAAAGGATTTTCATTTGTAATTAATAAATATGTAAGATAATTGTGCCACAAATTTTTATCAAAGGCGTAATCTGTAGCCACCTCTAGTAATCTTTTAATCTGTTTATATATATTTGTAACTAATATATCCTTTTCAAAGTTTTCCTTTTTTACTTCTCTGCATATGTTGCACAACTCCATTAAAATACTATCCTTATCCATATCTCCATATAATAAAAGTTTTGAAACTATATCATTCATAGTGTGCCTCCTAAAGCTCTCTGGCTTTTTCTTTTATTTTTTTCTTTTTCTGTCTAGTATAATCCTTTTCATTTTTAAATCAACCCTCAATTATAGGAAGTGACAATTTTGTCTGTTTTTTATTTTGAATTATTGCAAAGTGGCTTTTTTTGTACTATTATTTATATTATTTTGTCAAATTTCGTTAGAATTAAAAAAAGCTTACATACTATTAAGGAGTCTTATGAAAAGAGATATTGATTTATCAGAAATTACCGACGGAAAATTTTATAACACCAATGATTTAGCAAAAGTATTCTGTGATAATTGCAATGGCTGTCATAGTTGTTGTGAAAATATGGGTGCTTCCATTATATTAGACCCATTAGATGTCCACAGGCTTACTATTGGAACTAACTGTACCTTTGAACAATTATTGCTGGATAAAATCGAGCTTAATATGGTGGACGGCACAATCTTACCTAATATTAAAATGAATAGTGAAAACAAATGTCCTTTCCTCGACTCAAATGGGCGCTGCTCTATACATTCCTATAGAAGTGGCTTGTGCAGAATTTTTCCACTTGCCAGAGTATACGAAAACAAAGACTATAAGTATGTTTTGCAAATAAACGAATGTAAAAAAGAGCCAAAGTCAAAGGTTAAAATAAAAAACTGGATAGATAGTGAAGATATTAACAAAAATCACGACTTTATATGTAGCTGGCACTATTTTTTATTAGCTGTACAGGAAAAGCTGGCTACAGAAAGTGAAGCTAATATAAAGCAAATCACAATGTTTATTTTAAATATGTTCTACCTAACCCCCTTCAGGAAAGATGTAGATTTTTATGATATTTTCAATGAACGGCTTAAAAACGCAAAATCAGCCTTAGATATTATTTAATTTATTAATATAGTTTTGTATTTATAAAATATATAGTTTCACAAATGCCAAATTATTTTATGCGCAAATTACTATTAAGAAAGATGAGGATATATTATGAACTCTAAAAACAAACTGGGAGAAGTAAAGGAAACTAAGCTTCTTATGCAATTTGCCATTCCTAGTATTATTTCTATGTTGGTAATGGCTTTATACAACATAGTTGACCAGTTCTTTATAGGTCAAAAAATTGGAACCTTAGGTAATGCTGCTACAAATATTGTTTTTCCACTTAGCACCTCTTGTATTGCCATTGCCCTTCTTTGTGGAATAGGCGGTGCTGCTGCCTTTAACCTTACACTCGGCAGAGGCGATAAAGAGAAAGCTATGCACTATGTAGGCAATGCTTTATCCCTTATGACAATATGTGGTGTGATTCTTTTAGGCATAGTAGCGTTATTTTTGCCACAGATTTTAAATATTTTCGGCTGTCCAAAAAATGTTTACGACTATGCTATTGAGTACACACGAGTCGTAGCTATTGGTTTTCCCTTCGTTATTATGTGTAGTGGAGGCAGTAATCTTATTCGAGCTGACGGAAGTCCAACCTATTCGATGCTTTGTAATTTAACAGGTGCTATTGTTAATACAATTTTAGACCCTATTTTTATATATGGTCTTGATATGGATATGACTGGTGCTGCCCTTGCAACTATAATCGGTCAGATAATTTCAGCTATAATGGTTATCGCTTATCTTGCACGCTATAAAACAGCTCCATTAAAGCCTTCCTACTTTATTCCAAAGACTAAGTATTTAACCAGAATTGCTTCTCTAGGTGCTACTCCTTGTTTTAACCAGCTTGCTATGATGATTGTACAAATTGTTTTAAACAAATCTCTTACCT
>UQCD01000021.1 GCA_900539455.1 uncultured Eubacteriales bacterium | reverse complement strand
ACAATCAGATGAATGGTGGATACACAGATCCAAACTATAACAATCAGATGAATGGTGGATACACAGATCCAAACTATAACAATCAGATGAATGGTGGATATACAGATCCAAACTACAACAATCAGATGAATGGTGGATACACAGATCCAGACTACAACAATCAGATGAATAATGATTATACAAATTCAAATAACAATATGTAATTAATACATAAAGCTGGTAGTAATAGAGCTTTGCTCACAAGCTTTTGTCAGTGCTGTAGTTGGAGTGGTATGTAATAAAGAAATAAACTGGACTTACAGACCAGTATGACTGGCTGGGTTAAAAAATAAAGAACTGGATATGCAATATATCCAGTTCTTCTTTTATTATCATAAAAGCTCCTATAAGCAATACAGGTAATCATAAAGGTTGCACAGTTACATTAGCAAAAAGGCGTGTAATAAAAGCTTAGAGCAAATATGATAATGAAAGGAAGGCACCAGTAGGGTGCAGGTATTAAAATGAGCAATAGATATGAACTTAACAAGGAATTAGCCCAGATGTTAAAGGGTGGAGTTATTATGGATGTAACTAATAAGGAGCAGGCAAAGATTGCAGAAGCAGCAGGAGCTTGTGCAGTAATGGCATTAGAGAGAATACCGGCAGACATTAGAGCAGCAGGTGGAGTTTCAAGAATGAGTGACCCTGAAATGATTAGAGGTATTCAGGAGGCTGTTTCAATACCAGTTATGGCAAAATGTAGAATTGGTCATTTTGCAGAAGCACAGATACTTGAAGCAATCGAAATCGACTACATTGATGAAAGTGAAGTATTATCACCAGCAGATGATGTATTCCATGTAGATAAAACAAAATTTAAGGTTCCATTTGTTTGTGGAGCAAAGGATTTAGGAGAAGCTCTTAGAAGAATTAATGAAGGTGCTTCAATGATTAGAACAAAGGGTGAGCCGGGAACTGGTGATATTGTTCAGGCTGTTCGTCATATGAGAAAAATGAATCAGGAAATTGCAAGACTTGTATCAATGAGAGAAGATGAATTATACAATGCAGCAAAGGAATTGCAGGTGCCATATGATTTAGTTAAGTATGTACATGACAATGGCAGACTTCCAGTTGTAAATTTTGCAGCAGGTGGAGTTGCAACACCAGCCGATGCTGCATTAATGATGCAGCTTGGAGCAGAGGGTGTATTCGTAGGCTCTGGTATCTTTAAGTCAGGTGACCCAGTAAAGAGAGCTTCTGCAATCGTTAAGGCTGTTACAAATTACAATGATCCTAAGGTATTAGCAGAGCTTTCAAGAAATTTAGGCGAAGCAATGGTTGGTATTAATGAGCAGGAAATAGAGTTATTAATGGCTGAAAGAGGAAAATAAAGGGAGGTAATATTGTATGAAAATAGCAGTATTAGCCGTTCAAGGTGCATTTATAGAGCATATAAATATGCTTAAAAAATTAAATGTAGATAGCTTTGAAATCAGACAGGAAAAAGATTTAGAACAGGATTTTGACGGTATTATTTTGCCAGGTGGTGAAAGCACCGTTATGGGAAAGCTGCTTAAGGAATTAAATCTTTACGATACTCTTTTGGAAAAAATAAAAGCTGGTATGCCAGTAATGGGTACCTGTGCAGGGCTTATATTATTAGCTGAAAAGTTATCGAATGATGATAAAGCATATTTTAAGACCTTGCCGGTTACTGTTAAAAGAAATGCTTACGGCAGACAGCTTGGAAGCTTTCAGACAGTAGCAGGCGTTAAGGGTGTTGGAGAAATCCCACTTACCTTTATTAGAGCTCCTTACATTGAAAGTGTTAAGGAGGGCGTAGATATAATTGCAACAGTAGATAATAATATTGTTGGAGTCCGCTATGAAAATCAGCTTGGAATTTCCTTCCACCCGGAATTAACAGAGGATTTAAGCATACATAAGTATTTTGTTAAAATGGTAGAGGAAGCATTATAAAATTATCCGTTATAGTTAAAAACTATAACGGATAATTTATTTTATGAATTAGACAGATTTTGGCAAGTGAGCTATTATGTGTATTGTAAAGAGGAGCTACAAGAAACCTCATTGGAACAGTAAATAAAACACAGATTTAATTATATGAAAGAAGGAATTTAAAATGAGCAAAAAGACAAGGGCAGAAAGAAATTTAAAATTTGAAACATTACAGCTACATGTAGGACAGGAAAATCCGGACCCAGTTACAGATGCAAGAGCAGTACCAATTTACCAGACTTCATCATATGTATTTAGAAACAGTGAACATGCCGCAGCAAGATTTGGTCTTACAGATGCAGGTAATATTTACGGCAGACTTACAAATCCGACAGAGGATGTATTTGAAAAGAGAATTGCAGCACTTGAAGGTGGTGTAGCGGCATTAGCAGTTGCATCTGGTGCAGCGGCAATTTCTTACACAATTCAAAACCTTGCACAAAACGGTGATCACATTGTAGCAGCAAAGAATATTTATGGTGGTACATACAACTTATTAGCACATACATTACCAGAATACGGTATTACAACTTCATTTGTAGACCCATTTGATTATGCACAGGTTGAAGCTGAAATTAAGGAAAATACAAAGGCAGTATTTATTGAAACCTTAGGAAATCCAAACTCAGATGTAGTAGATATTGAAAAGCTTGCTTCAATCGCTCACGCACATAAAATTCCACTTGTAATTGATAATACCTTTGCAACACCTTACCTTGTAAGACCTATTGAATATGGTGCAGATATTGTTGTTCATTCAGCAACAAAGTTTATTGGTGGCCACGGAACAACTATTGGTGGTGTCATTGTAGATAGTGGAAAGTTCGATTGGGAGGCAAGTGGAAAATTCCCTTCACTTACACAGCCAAATCCAAGCTATCATGGTGTAGTATTTACAAAGGCAGCAGGCCCGGCAGCATTTGTTACAAAGATTAGAGCAATTCTACTTAGAGATACAGGTGCTACTTTATCACCTTTCCACGCATTTATTTTCTTACAGGGTCTTGAAACTTTGTCACTCAGAGTTGAAAGACATGTTGAAAACGCCCTGAAGGTAGTAAAATATTTGGAAAATCATCCACAGGTAGAAAAGGTAAATCACCCATCAGTATCTAATGACCCAGCACAGCAGGAGCTTTACAAGAAGTATTTCCCTAATGGTGGCGGCTCAATATTTACCTTTGAAATTAAGGGCGATGCACAAAAGGCAAAGGATTTCATTGATAACCTTGAGTTATTCTCATTGTTAGCTAATGTAGCTGATGTAAAATCCTTAGTAATCCATCCGGCATCAACCACACATTCACAGCTTAATGAAGCAGAGCTTTTAGATCAGGGTATCAAGCCAAATACAATTAGGTTATCTATCGGTACTGAAAACATTGATGATATAATTGAGGACCTTGAAGAAGCTTTTAAGGCAGTACAGTAGTAATAAAAACAGCCGTTAAACAGACGGCAGCTAAGCTGTCAGCTTTTATAAAGATAAATTGTCAGAAAAATAATTGGCTAAAAATATACTCATCATTAAAAACTTATATAGTAATACAATTTTTATATTATTACATTATCCTCTATATGCTTTATATGAAAAATCAGGAAGCGTCCAGTAGGTATTACTAAATAAGTTTTGGTGATGAGTATTATTTTTGAAAGGAATAATATAGATTATGGGCAAAATAATTTGATTATAAGCAAGTTGTATTATATAATGTGTGGTTGTAAGAAAAAATAAAGTTGCAGGATTTCCTGCATATTTTGAAAAATATTGTCAAAATATTTGGGAAAATGGTAAATTTTGCAGGAATTTTATGAGGAATAGAAATGTACATTAAGACAATTAAACAGTTAGAGCAGGATGACAGAGATAAGCTGGTTATTGATATTAGAAAGAAAGAGGATTTTGATAAGGAAACTTATCCTAATGCCATAAATATATATTTTGAAGATTTTAAAGAAAAAGATCATATGCTCCCAAAGGATAAGCCTATATATTTGCTGTGCTATTCCGGTGAAAGAAGTGATGAGCTTGCCAGTGAATATGCTGACAAAGGATATGAAATATACAGTATTGAGCAGGGCTATAGGGCATATTTAAGACTAAAGCTTGAAGGCTTGCTAAATAATGAGGAGAAAAAAGAGGATAGGTGTGCAGATATTGAAAGAAGTATTATTAAAAAGTTTAGAAAAGAAATATGGAGAAAATTTACTGCCGCTATTAATGAATATAAATTAATTGAGGACGGAGATAAAATTGCTGTCTGTATATCAGGTGGTAAGGATTCAATGCTTATGGCAAAGCTGTTTCAGGAGCTTAAAAGACACGGCAAACAAAATTTTGAGGTTGTCTTTTTAGTCATGAATCCGGGCTATAATGATATTAATTACCAGACCATACTTGATAATGCAAAGCTGTTAAATGTACCTATCACAGTATTTAAGTCAGAAATATTTGATATAGTAGCTGATGTAGGAGATTCCCCTTGCTATTTATGTGCAAGAATGAGAAGGGGACATTTGTATAGCAAGGCAAAGGAGCTAGGCTGTAATAAAATTGCATTAGGACACCATTTTAGTGATGTTGTTGAAACTATACTAATGGGAATGTTATATGGTGGTCAGGTGCAGACTATGATGCCAAAGCTTAAAAGCACAAATTTTGAAGGAATGGAGTTAATAAGACCATTATATCTTATTCACGAGGAGGATATAATCAGGTGGGTAAATTATAATGAATTGCATTTTATTCAATGTGCCTGCAGATTTACAGAAAGCTGTGCTTCCTGTGGAGGAACTGAAAAAGGCTCAAAAAGGGCAGAAATAAAGGAATTAATAAAAGAGCTTACAAAGAAAAGTCCTTTTATTGAAAAAAATATTTTTAGAAGTGTGGAAAATGTGTGCTTGGATACAGTTATTGCGTATAAGCAAAAGGGTGTTAAGCATCATTTTCTGGATGAGTATTAAAGAGTGCAGCTTACAGTTTGATTATGGTTATTGCAGGCAGGCTGCGAAAGGATTAAATATATGGAAGAATTAAAGACGAAGGCAGCAGATAAAAATGTTATTGAAAAGACAAATATAGCTGTACCAGAGAAAGCTGCTGTAGTTAAGGCTAATGAGGAGGTTCTGGTAAAAAATGTAATTGACCAGATAAAAGAGGCTCAGATAAAGCTGGGATATGTTAAGGAAAGTATGAGGTTTTATTATCCTCTTACATCTATAAATGCAATGCTTGAAACCTCTTTTGAAAGTATTGAAGAATTTTTAAATAAAATAAAGGCAGGCAAAATATTTAAAAGCACAGTAATCGGAGAGCTTTTATTTAATCGCCATCAGGATAGAATAGAGGTGTCAGTTTCGGCAGAGGGCGTGGAATATGTTCACAAAAACATTCCCGCTCCACCGTTTCTTGGGGAGCTGATAAATTTATTTATGTATAAGCACAATGCTTCCATTGAGGAAATTTGCCAGCTATTTGAAAAGTACAGTGATAAATATGTGTGTGAAAAAATGCCGGAGGGCGAGGATTTTGATTATGTAATATACTTTTTAGATAAGAATATTGATGAATATTATTATTGCATAAAAAATGAAATGGAACACACTATTTATCATAGGTTTATAAAAGAGGACTATGAGCAGCTATTGCAGTAATACAAGATTTTAAGAGAATTTGTCAGGAGGAAAAAGTGTTAAATCAATTTTCAAGAACACAATTATTATTTGGAAAAGAGGCTATGGACAATCTTAGCCAGAAAAGAGTAGCAGTATTTGGTATTGGCGGCGTAGGCGGATATACTGTTGAAGCCCTTGTAAGAAGTGGAATTGGAGCAATAGATTTAATAGATGATGATAAGGTTTGTCTGACGAATATTAACAGACAAATTATTGCAACCAGAAAAACTGTAGGCAAATATAAGGTAGATGTAATGAAGGAGAGAATTTTAGAGATTAATCCGGATTGTAAGGTTAATGTTTATAAATGCTTTTATCTTCCGGAAACTAAGGATCAATTTGATTTTTCACAGTACGATTATGTTGTGGATGCTGTAGATACTGTAACAGCAAAAATCCAGCTTGTTATGTCAGCAAATGAAACAAAAACACCAATTATCAGCAGTATGGGTGCAGGCAATAAGCTTAATCCGGCAGAGTTCGAGGTGGCAGATATATACAAAACCTCTGTCTGCCCATTAGCTAAGGTAATGCGTAGAGAACTTAAAAAGAGAAATATTAAAAAGCTGAAGGTAGTTTATTCAAAGGAAACACCTAAAAGACCAATAGAGGATATGTCTATAAGCTGTAGAACAAATTGTATATGCCCACCAGGTGCAGCACACAAATGTACTGAAAGAAGGGATATTCCCGGCTCTACAGCCTTTGTTCCATCGGTTGTAGGACTTATTATAGCATCAGAGGTTATTAAAGATTTAGCAGCTAGGTAGGTAAAAAAAGTGGAAGAAGAAAAATATTCCATAAAAATTTCAGTTAGAAATCTTGTTGAATTTATATTGCGTGAAGGTGATATAGATAATAGACATACAACAGCAAGAGATAGTGAGGCTATGGTTCAAGGGGGAAAGCTTCATAGAAAAATACAAAATAGAATGGGTGCAGATTACAAGGCAGAGGTGCCGCTTAGCACAGCTATTTTGTATGATGAATTTGAAATAGTTGTGGAAGGGCGGGCTGATGGAATAATTATTGGGGAAATACCTGTTATAGATGAAATAAAAAGCGTAAAAAGAGAGCTTATATATATAAATGAGCCTGTGCCGGTACATAAAGCACAGGCTATGTGTTATGGGTATATGTATGGAGTAAAGAACAATATAGAAAAAATAAACATCCAGCTGACCTATATTAATCAGGAAACAGAAGAAATAAAAAGATTTAATGAGGAATACTCACTAGATTATCTGACAGAATGGTTTTATAAGGTGGTTAATGAATATTACAAGTGGGCTAAATATTTGTACCATAATAAAAGAGATACGATGCAGGCTTCCCAAAATTTAAAATTTCCATTTGAATACAGACAGGGACAAAAAGAGGTGGCAGTAGAGGTTTATAGGGCAATAAACAAAAATGTCAATTTGTTTATTCAGGCACCTACAGGCATAGGAAAGACGCTGGCTACAATATTTCCGGCAATAAAAGCCTATGGAGAGGGATTGTGTGAAAAAATATTTTACTTAACTGCTAAAACCATTACAGGCAGTGTTGCCATTTCCAGCTTTAATATCCTAAGGGAAAAGGGTCTGAAATTTAAAACAGTTACTATTACTGCAAAAGAAAAAATGTGTGCAATGGAGGAATGTAATTGTAATCCAGATTACTGCCCTTATGCTAAGGGACATTACGACAGAATTAACGCTGCAATTTTTGAAATTATTACAAATGAGGAGGATATTACAAGGGAAAAAATTATAGCCTATGCTAAAAAGCACAATGTATGTCCTTTTGAAATGAATTTGGATATTTCAGACTGGATGAATGGAATTATCTGCGACTATAACTATGCCTTTGACCCTAGAGCAAAGCTTAAAAGATATTTTGGAGATGGAATTTCAGACAAGTATGTGCTTTTAGTGGACGAGTCCCACAATCTTGTAGACAGGGCAAGACAAATGTATTCGGCTGTTTTAAATAAGGACGAGCTGCTTAAAACTAAAAGAATATTTAAAGATAGAGATAAAAGAATAAATAATAGTTTGGATAAAGTAAATAAAGGTTTAATAAGATACAAAAGACTTTGTGTAGACGGATTTTTGGTTTTGCCAGATATTGAGGAAATTATTATACCATTAATGAGATTTACAGCAGCCTTTGAAAGGTATAGTGAGGAGCATAAGGAGTTTGAAGGTAAGGAGGAAGCATTAAACTTTTATTTTGCTGCAAAAACCTTTCAGGATGTATACGAAATATTAGATGAAAATTATGAGATTTACTGTAGCTTTAATGATGAAGATGAATTTTTTATAAAGCTTATGTGCATAAATCCAGCAGTAAGGCTACAGGAATGTACAGAAAAAATAGTAAGCACCATATTTTTTTCAGCAACTCTTTTGCCAGTTAATTACTATAAAATGCTGCTTACAGGCAATTTAAATGATTATGCAATGTATGTAAATTCCCCATTTTCAAGGGAAAACAGGGTAATTGCTGTAGGTGGTGATGTTACCTCAAAATATACAAAGAGGGGAAGAAATGAATATGAGAAAATTTCCCAATATATCTGTGAGGTGATTTCTAAAAAGCAGGGAAATTATATGGTATTTTTTCCTTCCTACAAAATGCTTAGAGAGGTATATGAGGTTTTTATGGAAATTGCCTCTAATATTCAAGCATTAAAGGTTGTTGTTCAGGAAAATTCTATGAATGAAGAAAAGAAAGAGGCATTTTTAGAAAATTTTGAGAATAGTCAGGATAAGGAAGAAATTAAAAAAGAAACCTTAATCGGCTTTTGCGTAATGGGAGGTATGTTTTCAGAGGGGATAGATTTAAGAAATGACAGATTAATTGGCACGATTATTGTAGGTACAGGTTTGCCACTTGTATGTAAGGAAAGAGAGCTTATTTTAAATTACTTTAATGACAAGGATATGAATGGCTTTGATTATGCCTATAAAATTCCGGGAATGAATAAGGTGCTACAATCAGCAGGCAGGGTTATTAGAACAGATGATGACAGAGGAGTAATAGTTTTATTGGACAGCAGGTTTTTAGAAAACTCCTATAGACAGCTGTTTCCCAGAGAATGGAGTGATATGAAAATAGCAAGGCTTGAAAATATTGGAGAAATTGTGGAAGAATTGTGGAGAAGAAAGTAAAATTTTGAGGAATATGTGCAATTAAGAAAATTTCTCTTTTATAATAGGTAAAAATGTGATAAACTTTTCTGTGACTATGTGATTGTTTAAATAGTCACAACCTAAGAAATTATTTGGAGGTACTTAGAATGGTAAAGAGAGTCTATGTTGAAAAACAGACACCATATGCTGTAAAAGCCAAGGAATTAAACGAAGAAATAAAAAGCTATTTAGGGATTAAAACTGTAACAGGCGTTAGAGTTTTAGTAAGATATGATATTGAAAATCTTTCAGATGAAACATACGAAAAAGCTTTAAATACAGTATTTTCTGAGCCACCTGTAGATACATTATATGAAGAAAGCTTCCCTTACAATGAGGAGGCAGACAAGGTATTTTCTGTAGAATATTTACCAGGTCAGTTTGACCAGAGAGCAGATTCTGCTGTTCAGTGTGTTAAATTTCTTAATGAAAATGAAGAACCAGTAATTAAGACAGCTACAACCTATGTTATTGAAGGTGTAGTTACACAGGAAGAATTAGAAAGCATTAAGTCTTTTTGTATCAATCCTGTTGATTCCAGAGAAACAGATATGGTTAAGCCAGATACATTAGTTACAGTATTTGAAGAGCCAGCAGATGTTATTATTTTTGACGGCTTTAAGGATATGGCAGCGGACAAGCTTAAGGAGCTTTATGATTCTTTAGGACTTGCAATGACCTTTAAGGATTTCTTACATATTCAAAATTACTTTAAAAATGAAGAAAATAGAAATCCATCTATGACAGAAATCAGAGTTCTTGATACATATTGGTCAGACCACTGTCGTCATACAACCTTTAATACAGAGCTTAAAAATGTAAAATTTGACGAGGGCTTCTATAATAAACCAATCGTAGAAACCTATGAGAAGTATATTTCAGATAGAGAAGAAATATTTAAGGGTAGAAAAGACAAATTCGTATGTCTTATGGATCTTGCACTTATGGCAATGAGAAAGCTTAAAAAGGAAGGCAAGCTTGAGGATCAGGAAGAAAGTGATGAAATCAATGCTTGTAGTATTGTAGTTCCAGTTGAGGTAGATGGTCAGGTTGAAGAATGGCTTGTAAACTTTAAAAATGAAACACATAACCACCCAACAGAAATTGAGCCATTTGGTGGTGCAGCAACCTGTCTTGGTGGTGCTATCAGAGATCCACTTTCAGGCCGTACATATGTATATCAGGCAATGCGTGTAACAGGTGCCGCTGACCCAACAAAATCAGTTAAGGATACATTACCGGGCAAGCTTCCTCAAAAGAAGTTAGTCCGTGGAGCTGCAAACGGTTATTCTTCATACGGTAACCAGATTGGTCTTGCTACAGGCTTAGTTAAGGAAATTTATCATCCTGATTATGTAGCTAAGAGAATGGAAATCGGTGCTGTAATGGGAGCTGCTCCTAGACGCGCAGTAAAGAGAGAAACTTCTGATCCAGGAGATATTATTGTATTACTTGGTGGCCGTACAGGCCGTGACGGCTGTGGTGGAGCAACTGGATCTTCAAAGGCACATACAGAAAAGTCTATTGATACCTGTGGTGCTGAGGTTCAAAAGGGTAATGCTCCTACAGAGAGAAAAATTCAAAGATTATTTAGAAGAGAAGAAGTTTCAAAGCTTATTAAGAAATGTAATGACTTTGGTGCAGGTGGTGTATCTGTTGCTATCGGTGAATTAGCAGATGGTCTTGATATTAATCTTGACAAGGTACCAAAGAAGTATGCAGGTCTTGACGGTACTGAAATATCTATTTCAGAATCACAGGAAAGAATGGCAGTTGTATTAGACCCTAAGGATGTTAAAGAGTTTATGGGCTATGCAGCAGAAGAAAATCTTGAGGCTGTAGAGGTTGCAGTAGTTAAGGAAGAGCCAAGAATGACTCTTAAGTGGAGAGGTAAAACAATAGTTGACTTATCAAGAGCATTTATTGATACAAACGGAGCACATCAGGAAACAGATGTAGAGGTAAATATGCCTGATGAAAAGGCAAATTTCTTTGAAGCAAAGAAGGTAGACGATGTAGAAAAGGAATGGCTTAATACATTATCTGATTTAAATGTATGCTCACAAAAGGGTCTTGTAGAAATGTTTGACGGCTCTATTGGAGCTGGTTCAGTATATATGCCACATGGTGGAAAATATCAGCTTACAGAAACACAGGCTATGGTTGCAAAACTTCCAGTGCTTAAGGGTAAGTGCGATACTGTTACAATGATGGCTTATGGCTTTGATCCATATCTTTCATCATGGAGTCCATATCATGGCTCTATATATGCAGTTACTGAGTCAGTAGCAAAAATAGTTGCCAATGGTGGTGATTATAAGAAGATTAGATTTACCTTCCAGGAGTATTTCAGAAGGATGTCTGAAAATCCTGAAAGATGGAGCCAGCCATTTGTATCACTTTTAGGAGCATATGATGCCCAGTTAGGCTTTGGTTTGCCTTCAATCGGTGGTAAGGATAGTATGTCAGGTACCTTTAATGACATTGATGTTCCACCAACATTAGTTTCCTTTGCAGTAGATGTTGCTAAGGAAGCAGATATTGTAACACCAGAGTTTAAGAAGGCAGGGGACAAGCTGTTTGTTCTTTCAATTAAAAAGGATGAATTCCAAAAGCCGGATTACACACAAGTAACAGCACTTTATGATGCGTTACATAATGCTATGGGCAAAGGCTATATAGCAGCAGCTTATGCACTTGATTCAAAGGGTATAGCAGCAGCAGCCTCTAAAATGGCATTTGGTAACAAGCTTGGCTTTACTATTTGTGATAAGTGTGTATCTAAGGAAGAATTATTTGCACCAGCTTTTGGTAATATTATAGTAGAAGTAAAGGCTGAAAATGTAGAAGCCTTTGAAAAGGAAATGAATACATTAGCAGCATATGTAAAGGCTGTTGGTGAGATTAATGATGAAAAGGCTATTAAATATGGCGATATGATAATTAATCTTGATGAAGCTGTTAAGAGCTGGGAAGCTCCACTTGAAAAGGTATTCCCAACAAGAGTAACAACAGATAAGACAGTACTTGATACACCTATATATGACAAGGGCAGCGTATATGTCTGCAAAAATAAGGTTGCAAAGCCTACAGTATTTATTCCGGTATTCCCTGGAACAAACTGCGAATATGATAGCACAAAGGCATTTGAAAGAGCTGGTGCTAATGTAATTACAAAGGTATTTAGAAACCTTAATGCAGCCGACATCAGAGATTCTGTAAACGAGTTTGAAGCTGCAATTTCACAGGCACAGATTATTATGTTCCCAGGTGGCTTCTCAGCAGGTGATGAACCAGACGGCTCAGCAAAATTCTTTGCTACAGCCTTTAGAAATGAAAAGCTTAAGGAAGCAGTTCACAAGCTTTTAAATGAAAGAGATGGTCTTGCACTTGGTATTTGTAATGGTTTCCAGGCACTTATAAAGCTTGGTCTTGTACCAAACGGAGAAATTACAGGACAGGATGCAAATTCACCAACACTTACATTTAACACAATTAACCGTCATATATCTAAAATGGTATATACTAAGGTGGTTACAAACAAGTCACCTTGGTTACAGGAGGCTGCACTTGGTGCAACTTATGTAAATCCGGCATCACATGGTGAAGGAAGATTTGTTGCAAGCAAGGAATGGTTAGACAAGTTATTTGCAAACGGACAGGTTGCTACACAGTATGTAGACGAAGCCGGAAATCCAACAATGGACGAGGAATGGAATGTAAATGGCTCTTACTGTGCAATAGAAGGTATTACAAGCCCAGACGGAAGATGCTTTGGTAAGATGGCTCACTCTGAAAGAAGAGGAGATAGCGTAGCTATCAATATCTATGGTGAGCAGGATATGAAGATTTTTGAATCTGGTGTTAAATACTTCCAGTAGTATATAGGCTGGATAATTTGTTTCAGATATGTAAGTATATTAAGTTAAATAAAATACTTTGAAATACAATAAACATACAATTAAAAGCTGGAAAGTACCAAATAAAGGTGCTTTCCAGCTTTTTTTATGTAGAAATTTGATATATTGTATTAATTTTATAGTTAGTTTAATGACACCTCATATACCACTTTTTGGCTTCTTCTTTATACTGGGTGGCTACATTCATTAGTTCGTTATATTGAGTGGTAATATGAGTAATAAGCTGTTCCTTTGCCTCAAGCATAACTTTGACAGCTTCGTTGGATTTATATTGGGTAAGTGTAAGGGTGTTATCCAAACAATATATGTATACTTCCTCAGGGGTTTGAACAATTATGAACAAAAGAGAGGGTGTATGCACAAGTTTTATTTTAGGACATACTACAAATTTTTCCTGACAAATTATATGCTTATTTTCCTCTAATGGGAGGGATATTTTAAGGTAAAATAAATTGTCTATAGGATTTTCAATAACAAAAAACAGCAATAAGTAATTTTTAAAAGAAATCAAGGAAGGCTCCAGCATAGTCAGCTCTTGGTCAGAGACTTTTGAATATAGATTTCGTGCATCTATAATAGATTTAATAATTAAAGAGCCTTGCTTGTTTTGGTACAAATAATATATTGTTGAATTATGTATAGTGCTTGAAAAACCAGAGGAGTAATCGTTAGACAGTAAAATCCCATTAGTTACGCTGTTAGCTTGTATTGTACGCATTATGATAAAGTTGTCATAGGTATAAATAATCACATTTTTATTGACGGATAAAGAATATATATTTCCCATAAACAATACCTTATATATTCTAATTAAATAACCTTTTTGTATATGTATATGTTCCGGAAATTAATATAGAACATATTATATTGTATAAGTAAGAATAAGTTAACTTGCTTATATAATATACAAAGAAAGGAAAAAAATATGGCTAAATGTAAAACAGGAAAATGCTCATGTCGAACAAGAATTACAAGTAATGTAGTTGCAAATATGCCAAAGGGATGCTTTGATGTATGTACGAATCCAATATGTGCATCACCTAGCGTGTTAAGTATTTTAGCACCACTTATTTATGATGAAATAGGCATAAATCTGTGTACAACATTTGAGTTAGATGAGGATTTATCAGCAGATTATCCGACAGTAACCAATGCAACTATTCAAATAGTTGATATTGCGTATGAGTATGGAGATGAGGGAATAAAAATAGAACAAATTCCCGGAAGACCAAATTGTTATGAAATTGATTTGAGAAATCTTAATATAACCTTTGCAATCAATTTATTTGATGATAACTGTAGATTACTGGCAACTTTGTATAGAACGGTACTCTATTTACCCCCAGAGGAAAGTGTAACCTTTAATGAGGATACAAACCCATCTTCAGTTGAATTGGAATTATTTGCCCCATATGGATTGGCATTTAATACAGAGGGTCAAAACCCACAACCAATAATCAGCACTATTGGTTTCTCACTAGAGGACAATTTCGTAAGACAGGGAATTAACTTATATGCAATTCCTAAATTAATCAACCTGGATGTTGATGGTGACAATGCAACAGTTGGTGTAACTATCGTATTACAAAGCTTATACTTTGCAGGCTATCAGGTAGCAAGTGAAGGCAGAATAAATACACCTAAGGGAAGCATTACCCCAACTGAGGATACAGAGTGTATGAAATTTGTTGAGGGCGAGCTATTAAATCTTGCAATTAAACCATTAAATTTAGGACCACCTGAATGTGAGGAAAAATTAAAGAGGGATTGTACAACTACACATTGTGGTAATAACTGCAATTCAACAAGTGGTACAAATGCTCTCGGAAATTCAAACAATATGGACAGTTCAAATACAATAGGAGTATAAGGACTAGAAGTTTTTAAACAGTGTCAGGCAGCTTCCTGATAAAAACATAGTAGGATTATGGATTTTAAGGAAAGTATTGCCTGACATTTTTTGTTATGTAGAATATATCTATTTATTTGTTTGTGGTGGAAGAAAACATATGTTATACTTTTTATAATTAATACATAATATATGGAATTTTTAAATATAAAGAGGACGAAAAATTGAAGGATACATCAAGAGAGTTAATAAAAAGATTATTAGATTTAGCCAATAAATCATATAAGCAGAATATATTTACCTTTACAGATTTTTTAAGCGAGGGTGAAATGTCGGATTTTTATCAAAATAAGTCTGAGTTTGATTTTGTAAAATATACAATTTTTGGCGGCTATGAGGCTTCGGAGAGGAATATTATTAGATTTGGTGATAGTGAGGAGTTAGGCTATGAGGAGGAGTTTCCTATTGTGTGCATAAAAATCACACCTATTTTAGAAAAGTTTTCAGAACAATTAAGCCATCGTGATTATTTAGGGGCAATTATGAATTTAGGCATTGATAGAGGAAAAACAGGAGATATTCTGGTGAAAAATAAAGTAGCATATTTATTTTGCAAAAAGGAAATGGAGGATTTTATTATGGAAAATCTGTATAAAATCCGACATACAAATATTACCTTAACACAGGTGGACAAGGAGGAGGCTATAGGGGAAAGCGATACAGAAGCAAAAGAGCTTTTGGTCGCCTCAGAAAGAATTGATGGTGTTATTTCAGGCGTATACAATAAATCCAGAAGCCAATGTGTAAATTTATTCAGAGAACATAAGGTGTTTGTTAATGGGAAATTGTACGAGAATAATAGTGGCGTATTAAAGGAAAACGATATGGTGTCAGTAAGAGGCTTTGGCAGGTTTAGATATATGGGAGTAGTGAAAAGTACAGCTAAGGGAAAGTATAGAATAGAAGTATTGTTGTATAAATAGGATTTGTGTTGAAAAATATTAACAAATCTTGTACTATACCATTAATTTAATAATATTTGGCAAGCCATTGAGGTGTATACAGCAGGGTTTAGGATCAGGATAGCTTTATACATATTCATATTCAAAATTTAATGGAACAGTGTTGACAGGAGAGAAGTGGTATTATGGAAAGTGGACATATTAAATCAAAAAAATAGTAATTATAGTAATTGCTTTGATTACAATAATTAGTATTGGAGAAATAGTGTTTTTTATTTTAAATAATGACAAAGAGGTATCTTTTGATTCAAATGATAAGGAATATTTTAAAATGTATGTTAATTTATTTGAACCAGGAGAATATGAATTTCATTCACTAGATGCGTATTATTTAGAAGATACAAAAACATTTTATTACAATGGAAAGTATACTTGTTATTCATCTATTGATGATACATGGTATGATGTAGATGAGGTGAGCTATGGTTCTATTGGACATTTTGAAAATAGTTATTGCTTGTCATGGGATAGTTTATATGGATATGATGAAGCCGATAACGAGTATAAAAGAGCCTTAAAAGAAGGAGTACATAAGACATACACTCAAAAAGAAATACAAGAATTATTAGATACAGCTTATAAAGAAAAGATACAAGAATAGTAATTAGCAAAGATAAGCCACCCCATAAAGTCAAATCAAAAATTTAACTTTATGGGGTGGCTTGTTTATGCTTATTTATTTATCTTCTATATGTCTTGAGTCGCCTTCAAAGAACAATGCAATAAGACCAGGACCTGTGTGTGAGCCGATAGTCTGGCTGGCATAGGAAATAATTATGTTTTCAATACCAAATTCCTTTTTTACTTCTTCAGCTACATAATTAGCATCTTCAATACAATCACCATGAGCAATCATTACTACATCATCCTTTGACGGATTTTTAACATGTGCTTTCATATAGGATATTAATGTATTAAGAGATTTTTTTCTGCCTCTTACATTACAAAGTGAAGCAAGTGAGCCGTCATCTGGAACATAAAGAACTGGTTTTACATTAATGAGAGTACCAATAATGGCAGTAGCCTTAGATACCCTGCCACCTCTATGTAAGTGATGAAGATCGTTAACTGTAAAGTAATGACATATTTTAAGCTTTGTACTTTCTACATAGTCAATAACCTCTTGCAAGGTTTTGCCTGCCTCTTTTGCCTGAACTGCCTTGTATAATAAAAGTCCTTCGCCCATAGAAGCACAAAGAGTATCAATAACTGTAACAGATACATCCTTATATTCTTCATTTAACTCATTGGCTGCAAGTATAGCATTACTGCAGCTGCTGCTGAGTGCAGAAGAAAAAGCCAGGTATAAAACATCTAAGCCTTCATCTAAGTATTTTTTGAAGGTGCTTGTATATGCTTCCGGATTGGCAGCCATAGTAGTAGGCATTTTGCCATTTCTGATTGAGTCATAGAATTCCTTTATAGCCATGTCATTATCTGGACCATATACCACATCATCAATAGAATAAGGCAGCATAATAACTGGAATATTGTGTTCCTTATAAAAGGATGGTTCTAAGTCACAGGTATTATCGGTAATAATAATATAACTTTTCATAAATCCTCCAAAACAAATAATTGTTGTGTATAATTTTCTTCATTTTACCATTAGTTGTACAAAAAATAAAGTATATAAGGTTAAAAGTTGGACTTTTTATTAAAGCAAATTAGTGATAGAATAATATAGAATTTATAAAGGTGATTGCCCAATAAAAATTCTTAATTTATGTAAATAAAAGAAAGGTTATATTTGGCAAGCGTCAAAATATATACTATATAGGAGAAGAAATGAGTAGTACAACAAATACAAATAATGCAAAAAGTGTAAATAAAACCAAAAGTGTAAATAAAGCAAGTAAGGCAAATGCAGGCACAGGAAAAACAAAGCAGACTTCTTCAAAGAAAAAGAAGAAGGTGTCAAGTTCCACTAAGGTAATGCTATTATTTATCGGAATTGCTATTTTATTCTGTATAGGTGGCATTGTTTTTCTTGTAAGTAACAGCAAGGCAGGAAAAGCTGTAAGGAGTAATAATAGTGAAAATACAACTAAAGAAACACAGGTGATTAAAGAGTTTGTAGCATTAGAAAATGTTGATTATGCTGCAGATATTTCAAAATATTATACATATGGAACCAGCCTTTGTGTTGAAGGTAGTGTAAGTGCCACACAGCTTGTAAATACACAGCTTTCAAATATTGACAAGGTAAAATTAGTTTTGAGAAAAGCATATACAAATACAGACGGCTCTATTAATGATGATGATATGTATTCGTATGATGTATATACAGAAATTAATGAGGACACATTGAACTTTAAGTCTTTTGAAAAAATAAACGAGGGTATATGCTTGGAAAATATAGCAGATGACCAGTATGTAATGCTTCTTAAGGTGGTAGATAAGGCAGGCGAGGTTAAATATTGTACCTTTGAAGAAAATAGTCTGGAACAGCTTACATATTATACCATTACAAAAAATGGTGTAAATCAAAAAATAGATATGCTCTTTGCTAAGGAGAAGAATAAAAATTACATAGCCTTCAATGTTGAAAAGTCTGAACTCCCAGAGGATGTTTATGATATAGTATTAGATCCAGGACATGGAGGAAATGACCCGGGAGCAGTAAATGGTGAGTACAATGAGGCGGTATTAATGCTTGATTATGCCAAGAGTATTAAAACAGCTTTAGAAAATGCTGGCTATAAGGTGGCACTTACAAGAGATGGTAGTGAGTCATCAAGTGAAAAAATGGCATACACTATGTATGATGAAAATGGACGAGTAAATAAGGCGTGCAAAACAAAGGCTAAAATATGTTTGTCCTTACATCTGAACAGTAATGCTATTCAGCTTACGAAGGGTGGTATACAAATTTATTACTCTTATAGAGGAAGTGAAAAATTTGCAAAAAATATGGTTGATAATGTAGTTGCTGCATCAGGTACATATGTATCGCCAATGTTAGCCTTTAAAGTAGGCGAGGGTGTTTATACAAGAGCATTTTCTCAGGCTGATGTAGATGAGTCAAAGGAGGATGCAATAAGGGACGGTTATGAGCCATATCCGTATACAACGGATACAGACTATTATTTTATGATAAGGGAGTTAGGTGGAATAGCTACAAATGCCTATATAGACGGCAGAAATCCAAGATATGGCAGCAACAATTATAGAAATAGCATAAACGGAATTGAAAGCTGTATAATGGAGCTTGCATTTATTTCAGTAGATGAAGATTTAGAACATATTAAAAATAATAAGGACGGTTATGTGGAGGGAGTAGTAAATGGTATAAATGTGTGGGTAAAACAATTAACACAGGAATAAGTACAGTGCTTAAAAATAAGATTTTACTCCATCATATTATAAAAAGTGCTTGACAAATAACCTCTGCCTATTTAGAATAACTGCTAAAGGTAGAGGTTATCTGCTTTGTGCGATAGCACAGTGACAATTAAATATATAAAGTCTATGAACAAAATAGTACTTATGAAGGTCACATCACAGAGAGTCGTTGTTGCTGAGAAACGGTATGCAGAATCATAAGGAATGGGTTTGGGAGACGCGTGGATGAAATTATAGTAGTCTAGCCGCGACCTCGCGTTATAGAGGAAGGATATCGATTTAGATGTTATAAAATTTGAATCCGTATCTGATATGAAGTCGACAATGGTGGCAGGTATTTCCTAGACGGAGATGCCTTTTTTTATTATAAAGCTCTGATAAAAGTTGTGCGTAAACATTACAATATAGTACATATTAGAAAAGCACCAAAAAGTAAGGCTGTTAGCTTAAGAGCTTAGCCTGCCATTAGTTGAGAAAAAGGGTGGCACCACGGTATTATCGTCCCTGACTATTTAATAGTCAGGGACTTTTTTGTAGCAAAAGCCAACTAAGCGAAAGCTGTGCTTGCACAGGCTTTCATTTAGTTGGCGCAAGAACAGCGAGAAGCGAAGCTTAGAGCTGTTCGGTTGCGACTTCGAGGAGGCAAAAGCGACTCGAAGGCAAAAGCCAACTAGAGAAAGGAAGGACAATATGAAAGAAAGATTTTTAAGAGCCTATAGAAAAACCATCAGTATAGTAGATGAAACCCCAATAGGAATATTTGAAAGTATTAGAAAAGGAAAGAAGGGCTTTCTGCTTGAAAGCTATGACAAGGACTATGACAGATATACATTTATTGGTATTGAGCCAGAAGAAATAATTACTTCAAAAGGAAATGAAGGTATTGTTATTACAAAAAATACCGGAGAAACAATCTTTATTGAGGGTAATCCAGTAAACATATTAAAGGAATACTGCAAGTCCTTCCATGTTGTAAAGGACGAAGGAGAACTGGCATTCTGTGGTGGCTTAGTGGGCAGCATTGGTTATGATTATATTAGATATACAGAAAATTTACCTGATAATAATGAAGATGAGATTGGCATAGAAACAGTACAGTTTATGCTGGCAACTAAATTCATTGTAGTTGACCATGTGGCAGAAACCTTGTCAGCAGTAGTTCTGGAAGAGGATAATGCAGAGGGCAGAAAAAAGGCTGAGCAAATAGGAAGTGAGCTTATTGAAACAGCAAAGGCCAATATGAAGCCAGTAGTGAAAAAGAATACAAGAGATGGAAAGATAATTAAAAAGTCTGATACCTTACAGGATTATTGTAGGAAGGTAAATAAAATAAAGGATTATATAAAGGAAGGTCATATATTCCAGACAGTTTTATCTCAAAGGTGGACTATTAAAACAAAGGAAGATGGCTTTGAGCTATACAAAAATCTTAGAGAGTTAAATCCGTCACCTTATCTTTATTATTTTAATTTTGGAGAATTTGAAATTATTGGAAGCTCTCCAGAAATGCTTGTAAAGGAAAGAGATAACAAAATTCAGACCTGTCCAATAGCAGGCACTAGAAAAAGAGGAAAAACAACAGAGGAAGATGCACTCTTAAAAGATGATTTATTAAGAGATGAAAAAGAAAGAGCTGAACATGTAATGCTTGTTGACCTTGCTAGAAATGATATGGGAAGAATAGCAGAATTTGGAACAGTAAAGGTTACAAGATTTATGGAGGTTGTTAATTACTCCCATGTAATGCACATTGTTTCTTTAGTAGAAGGAAGAAAAAATAAAGATTATCACGCTTTGGATTTATTATCCTCCTTCTTGCCGGCAGGAACACTTAGTGGTGCTCCAAAAATAAGAGCAATGGAAATAATTGATGAATTAGAAACTGTACGAAGAGGCTTATATGGTGGAGCTACAGGCTATATAGATTTTACAGGAAATATGGACTTTTGCATTACCATAAGAACAATGATAAAAAAAGGCGACAGCGTATACCTACAGGCTGGTGCAGGAATAGTTGCTGACTCAGACCCAGAAAGCGAGTATATGGAATGCTGTAATAAGGTAATGGCACTTGCAACAACACTTGTAGAGGAGGAAAACCTATGATTTTACTAATAGACAATTACGATTCATTTACATACAACCTATATCAATATATGGGAATATTTACAACAGATATTGTCGTAAAAAGAAATGATGCAATAACCATTGAGGATATAGAAAAATTAAATCCAGAAAAAATTGTTATATCACCAGGTCCAAAGTCACCAAAGGATGCAGGAATTTGCCTTGAGGTAATTAAGCATTTTGGTGGTAAAAAGCCAATACTTGGAATTTGCTTAGGACATCAGTGTATCGGCGAAGCGTATGGTGCAACTGTCAGCTATGCAAAAAAAATCTTCCACGGAAAGCAGTCCTTAATTGAACATAATGGTAAGGATTTATTTGAAGGAATTGCTTCTCCAATTAAGGTTGCAAGATACCATTCACTTGCTATAGTTGAAGATACAATGCCAGAATGCTTGGAGGTTACAGCCAAAACAGAGGACGGAGAAATAATGGCAATTAAACATAGAGAGTATTCTGTGTTTGGATTGCAGTTTCATCCAGAATCAATATACACAGAGCATGGTAAGAAAATGGTTGAAAACTTCATTAATAATTTATAGTTGAAAGGAAAAGGTGTATGATTTTAGATGATATTGTTGCAGATAAAAGAGGCAGACTTTTAGAGCATAAGCAAAAAATAAGTGCCGGGGATATGAAAAAACTGGCAGATCAATGTGACAGAAAATCTATTAGCTTTTATGAGGCTTTGGCGAAGGAAGGCTTATCTATTATTGGAGAGTTTAAAAAGGCTTCTCCTAGCATGGGCGTAATTGACGGAAAAATTGATTTGCTGGATAGAATTGACCAATATAATAAGTCTGTTGATGCTATAAGCGTTCTTACAGAGGAGGATCATTTTAATGGTAGTGCAGAGTATTTAAAAAAGGTCAGAAGTATTTCAAATCTTCCTATTATAAGAAAAGATTTTATTATTGAAGAATATCAGGTATATGAGGCAAAGGTAATCGGTGCTGATTGTATATTACTTATTGCAGCAATATTAGACGATACGAAAATGAGAGCTTTATATCAGCTGGCATATTCCTTGGGAATGGATGTTTTGTTAGAGGTACACGACGAAACAGAAATGGATAGAGCATTAAACTTAAATGCAAAAATAATAGGTGTTAATAATAGAAATTTGAAAAATTTCACTATTGACCTGGAAAACACAAAAAGATTATCAAGCTATTTAGAGAAAAGATATAAGCTTCACGGATATAGCAAAAGACCAGTATTTGTATCTGAAAGTGGTGTTACAAATGATGAGGATATAGTCTTTTTGAAGGAATGTAAGGTAGATGCACTGCTTATAGGCAGAGCCTTTATGGAGTCAGAAAAGCCATACGAGGTAGCAAAAAGGTGGAAAGGAATCCTTAATGGAAATTAAGATTTGTGGAATTACAAAGGAGTACGAAATAGACAAGCTGATAGAGCAAAAGGTAGAATATGCTGGCTTTGTAATAAATTATCCTAAAAGCAAAAGAAACAATTCTTTAGAGGAAGCAGAAGGATTATTAAAATACATAAAGGAAAAGCAGGGTAATATTAAAACTGTTGCAGTAACAGTTTCCCCTACCTTAAAACAGATAAAGCAGATAGAACAGTTAGGCTTTGATATTTTACAGGTACACAAGGATTTACTGCCACAGGTATTAGAAGAAACAAGGCTTCCAATATTTAGGGCAATTAATATTGGAGAGGATGCAGATATTAATGTAGAGGATAGCGAAAAAATAATTGGAGTTTTAGCAGATGCAAAAATTCCCGGCAATGGAGAAGTGTTTGATTGGAATAAAATTAAGGGATTTGATAGAAAAAACAAGAAATTTATATTGGCGGGTGGACTAAATAAGTCTAATATAAGAGAGGGAATTTTCAAGGTAAATCCAGATATAGTGGACTGCAGCAGTGGAGTGGAATCTGACAATAAGGAAATAGTAGGAAAAGATGTTAAAAAAATAGAAGAATTTGTAAAAGAAGTTAGGAGATAATCATGGAAAAATATTATGGACAATTTGGTGGACAGTTTGTTTCAGAATCATTAATGAACACATTAAGCGAGCTTGAAAAAGCATACAATGAAGCTATTACAGACGAAAATTTCTGGAAGGATTACAACTACTATATGAGAGATTATGTTGGTAGAGAAAATCCACTTTATTTTGCAGAAAGATTGAGTGAAAAATATGGTACAAAGATTTATCTTAAAAGAGAAGATTTAAATCATACAGGAGCACACAAAATTAATAATGTAATTGGCCAGATATTATTGGCTAAGAGAATGGGAAAAACAAAGGTTATAGCTGAAACAGGTGCAGGCCAGCATGGTGTTGCTACAGCTACAGGAGCAGCATTATTCGGTATGGAATGTACAGTATATATGGGAGAAGAGGACATAAAAAGACAGTCCCTTAATGTATTTAGAATGGAAATGCTGGGTGCTAAGGTGGTAAGTGTAACAACAGGCAGCAGAACCTTAAAGGATGCAACTAATGAGGCAATTAGAACATGGGCAAAGGAAGCAGAGGACACCTTCTACATAATTGGCTCAGCAGTAGGTCCACACCCATATCCGGCAATGGTTAAAAACTTCCAGTCAATTATTAGTAAGGAAGCCAGAAGACAAATTCTTGAAAAAGAAGGCAGACTTCCAAATGCAGTTGTAGCCTGCTGTGGTGGTGGCTCAAATTCAATAGGTATGTTTGCAGAATTTCTAAATGACAAGGATGTAAAGCTGGTTGGTGTTGAAGCAGCAGGACTTGGCATTGAAACCGGAAAGCACGCATCTGCAATGGCAGAAGGTAAGCCGGGAGTTCTTCACGGAATGTGTTCATACTTATTACAGGACGATGCAGGAAATGTAAAGATTGCCCATTCAATATCAGCAGGACTTGATTATCCGGGCGTTGGACCAGAGCACGCATACCTTAGAGATACAGGAAGAGTAGAATATGTATCTATTACAGATAAGGAATGTATGGACGCATTGTTAGAATTATGTAAGCTGGAGGGTATTATTCCTGCTATTGAAAGTGCACATGCTTTGGCACATGTATTTAAAATGACAAAAACAATGTCAAAGGACGATATTATTATAATGTGCCTATCAGGTAGAGGTGATAAGGATGTACATACAGTAGCAGCTTACCTTAATGGCGAGGATATGAATAAATAAGAGCCTGAAAATGTTTTATAGGATACAAATAGGCAATTAGCTTAAAATTGAAAATATATAGAAAGAGGATATATTATGGAAAATAGAATAGATAAAAGACTTAACCTTTTAAAAAGCAAAGGTAAAAAAGCATTTACAACATATATGACAGCGGGACTTCCAGATATGGATAAGTGTATTGAGATAATTAAGGCACAGGACGAGGCTGGTATTGATATAATCGAGTTAGGAGTGCCTTTTTCTGACCCTGTAGCCGATGGCCCAGTTATTCAGAATGCTTCATATAAGGCTATTTTAAATGGAGTTACCTTAGAAAAGGTCTTTGATATGGTGGAAAAATTAAGAAAGACCTGTGAGGTTCCATTAGTATTTATGATGTATTACAACACAATTCTTCATTATGGACTTGATAATTTTGCAAAAAAGTGTCAAAATGTAGGTGTTGACGGACTTATTGTCCCAGACCTTCCATACGAGGAGCAGGGCCCTCTGGTTGAGGCTTTACAAAAGGTAGAGGGAGCACCTTATTTATTACAGCTTGTATCACCTGTATCAAAGGGCAGAATACCAATGATATTGGAAAATGCAAAGGGATATGTATATTGTGTGTCATCAATGGGCGTTACAGGACAGGACAAGGCCTTCTACAATCATGTTGAAAAGTATTTAAGTGAGGTTAAGGCTATCTCTAAAATACCTATTATGATGGGCTTTGGAATTAGAACAGCTAGTGATGTAGAGCAATACAAAAGCATTATAGACGGAGCTATAGTTGGCTCATATTTTATTAGGTATATGGAGAATAATAATTATGATTTGGAGAAAATAAAGGAATATATTAGAACCTTCAAGGAAGAATTTTAGTAAAAGCCCCTTCCTTAAAGGCAAGAAAAGGACATACATGGTAAAATTAATTGCAAGTGATTTAGATGGAATGATGTCTGGAAAATGCTTGAATTAGGATAGAAAGAGGAAAAGTATGCAGCAAATAACTAAAGAAGCAGCACAATTTTTTTTAGATAACCAGAATAGATTATATGATATGCCAGTTGCGGAAAACATTGATGAAGCAATGGAGTTTTTAGAGGATTGTATGGCAATGGTATTCGAGGATTTAAAGGAGCTGAAAGCATATTGGAAGGAAGAGGGTGTAGATATGATGGAGTTAACAGATCAGGAAATTTTAGAGTCCTTAGAAGTGTTTAAAATGCCAGACGATAGAATTTTATTAGTAGAAGCATAAGGTTATGAAAAGATTGAAAAAAATAAATATTAGTTTAGTTTTAATTATCGCAATTTTAGCAGCAAGCTTAGGGTTAGCAGGCTGTAAGGGCAAAGTTTACCTTACAACAGGCTTAAACAAAAATGAGCTTATTAAGGTATCTGGACAGGTTGTGCCTATGTCATTAGGAAAGCTTATTTTAGCTGTGGAAAAAAACAGCTATTCGGAAGGTATGAAGGATGACATATGGAAAACAACAGTAGATGGCGAAACCTTGGAAAAAAGACTTAAGGATACGGTAATTAACCAGCTTTCAGAGCTTAAAACTATTAGTATGCTTGCAGTTGAAAAAAATATTGCATTAACCACCTCTGAAAAAGAAAAGATACAGACGGCTGGTAAGGAGTTCTACGAAAGTCTTACAAAGGAGGAGATAGACTCCTTAGGCATTACAAAGGAGGATATAAATACATTATATGAATATTTTACTTTGTCTGAAAGATTATATGAGCTTACTACGAGCAGCATAGATGTGGAAATTTCAGACGAGGAAGCCAGAGTTATAAAGGTACAGTATTGTTATGTTAGAAATTATTATTGTGATGAAAATAATGTAGAACATAAATTAGATAAGGACGGCTTAAAGGCTGCCAGAGCTAAAATAGATGAGGCATATAATAAAATAACTAATGGTGGCGATTTTTCTTTAATTTCAAAGGAATATTCAGATGATACAATCTATGAATATGAATTTGGCAGAGGCGAAATGGACGAAAATTTTGAAAAGCAGGCATTTTTATTGGAAAATGGGCAGGTAAGTGGAGTAGTAGAGGGAGAAAAGGGCTTTTACATTATTAAGTGCATAAGCAATTATGAGGAATTAAAGACAGAGGAAAATAAAAGGGAGCTTCTGAAGAAATATAAAAATAAAGCCTTTACAGATATGTATGAGCCATATATACAGAAGCAGACCTTTGAATACAATAAGAGCTATGATGATATTGACATTAATTCAATAGTATTTAATAATAGTAAATTGTATGAGATATATGCAAAATATTTTGAGGAACAGTAAAATTATGAAAACAGTAGAGATAATAGTGCCTTGTTATAATGAAGAGGATGTTCTGAAAATGTTTTATGAGGAAACCAGTAAAATTGTAAAACAGATTTCAGGATATGACTTTAGCTATATTTTTGTAGATGATGGAAGCAGGGACAAAACATTTTTAATACTAAAAGAGCTTGCAGAAGAACATCAGGAAATTAAATATATATCCTTTGCCAAAAATTTCGGTAAGGAGGCTGGAATGTATGCAGGGCTTACATATTCCGGTGCTGACTATGTAATTATTATGGATGCAGATTTGCAGCACCCACCGGCATTGATACCAGATATGATTAAGGGTATTGAGGAGGGATATGATTGTGTTGCAGCCCGAAGAGTTTCCAGAAAGGGCGAGGCAAAAATTAGAAGTGCCTTTTCAAGAGCTTTTTACAGACTTAATAATAAAATGACAGATGTAGACTTGGTTCAAGGAGCTGTTGACTTCAGAATTATGACCAGACAAATGGTACAGGCTATATTAAGCTTATCTGAAAGACAGCGTTTTTCAAAGGGGATTTTTGCATGGGTAGGCTTTGATACAAAATGGCTGCCATATGAAAATGTAGAGAGAGTGGTAGGAACTACAAAATGGAGCTTCTGGGGATTGTTTAAGTATGCTGTAGATGGTATTACATCATTTTCAGTAGCACCTCTTAGAATGGTTACAGCTATGGGCTTTTTTATTTCCATAGTAGCCTTTGTCTATATTATTATTACACTTATTAAAACTATGATATTCGGAATAGATGTACCAGGCTATGTCACTACCTTATCAGCAGTATTGTTTTTAGGGGGAATTATGGAAATATCCATAGGTATTCTGGGTGAATATATTGCCCATATTTATATGGAAGTAAAAAACCGGCCAATATTTGTTATGAAAAATACCAATATAAAGCTTAGTAAACTTAAATATGAAGAAGATAAGACGGACGGTATAGATAAATGAAAATAAAACAAATCATAGGTAAAGTTTGCAATAAAGAAACTATATTGTATATAATATTCGGAGTGATTACTACAGCAGTTGATTTTGCTGCCTTTTCACTTCTTTATTATGTAATAGGTGCAAACGAGGTAGTGGCTAATACTATAGCCTGGGTATTAGCAGTAATGGTAGCATTTATTACCAACAAGCTGATAGTTTTTGAAAATAAAAGTACAGATAAAAAAGAAATTATAAAAGAGATAGTATCCTTTGCTTTAGCCAGAGTTTTGTCACTGGTTATAACAGATGGCTTTTTAGTATTGGCAAAAGCCATAAAAATGAATATGCTTTTGGCAAAGGCAATTATATCTGTAGTGGTAGTTATATTGAATTATATATTTAGTAAATTATTTATATTTAAAAAACAGGAGGAATAGCAGGAATGAGTAACGAAAAGCTCTCATCTAATACAGAAGAAATACAAACAATAATAAAAAAAGATTTGGATGAAACAGACAAGGGGGAAATGAAAACAGAAATCGAGCTGGAAATTGAAAAGGAAATTGAAAAAGAAATCGAAAAAAAGATAGAGGAGGAAAATGAGAAAGAGGTACAAGAGGAGAAAAAGAAAAAACAGATTGGAAAGAAAATCTTTGATTTTATAAAAGAAAATATTGCCCTTATTGTAGCATTTTTAGTACCAGTTGTAATTCTTACCTGTGTCTTTATAGGCAATGAGGTATTCCCTTTTGGTGATAATATTTATTTGCGTAGTGACTGTTATCATCAGTATGCGCCTTTTTATAAGGAGCTGTACAGGAAAATTACAGAGGGTGGCAGCTTGACCTATTCCTGGAATATAGGAATGGGTGTTAATTTCTCAGCTATATATGCTTATTATTTAGCAAGTCCTATTAATTTCTTAATAGGGATAATTGCACCGGGTGGAAATGTTTTATTACTTATAGATGCTCTTATAATAATAAAAACTGGTCTTTGTGGCTTTACAATGGCATATTACCTTTCAAAGAGATTTAACAAAAAGACTTTGTCGGTTGTAGTTGCAGGACTTTTTTATGCACTTTCCTCATATATGGCAGCCTTTAGCTGGAACATTATGTGGTTAGACTGCTTATTACTTTTACCAATAATAGTATTAGGCATTGAAAAACTGGTTAAGGAAAAGAAATTTTTAACATATACCATTGCATTAGGAGTAGCTATTTTCTCAAATTATTATATAGCTATTATGATATGTATTTTCTCTGTATTATATTTTGCAGTTATTTTATTTACAGCAGAAGCTAAAAAGAACTTTAGATACTTTGTTAATAGAATATGGTTGTTTGCAAAATATTCACTCATAGCTGGTGGTATAGGTGCAGCAATGTTTTTGCCGGCATTCTTTGCATTGTCTTATACAGCTTCAGGAGAGATGAATTTCCCAGAGATGCTGCAGAGATACTTTTCAATATTAGATATGCTTTCACGCTCAATGATGGGTATTGATTTGTCAATATTTAATGCCCATGAGCCAAATCTATATTGTACAGTTGCTGTGTTCCTGCTTGTACCATTATATTGTTTAAGTACAAAGGTAAATAGAAAAGAAAAAATCGGAAAGCTTATATTAATAGCCCTGTTGTTAATCAGTTTTAACCTGAATATTCCAAATTATATATGGCATGGATTACATTTTCCTAACAGCCTTCCTGCAAGAGAGTCGTTTATTTATATTTTCTTGTTGATTACTATGGCATACGAGGCAATGATTAACCTTAAGGAATTTACTACAAAACAAATAGGTGGCTGTTTTGCTGGGGCAATAGCTTTGTTCCTGTATATTGAGAACAAATATGTATCCGGCGATGAATATCCTTTCCAGATAGTATATGTTTCAGCATTGTTCTTATTCTTATATTTTATGATTGCACTTGCTTACAAAAACGGCAGCTTACAAAAGGCAGTAATAACCTATCTATTAATAGTAACCTGCATTGCAGAGGCTACAATTAGTTCCACACAGGATGATGCCTATAACACAACTGGATATTCGTATTACTTAGCAGATAATGATGCTATTACAAGTGTACTAGGAGAAATAAAGGATACAGACTTTTATCGTGTAGAAAAGCTGAATAGAAAAACAAAGAACGATGCAGCCTGGAATGATTACCACGGCGTATCAATTTTCTCTTCAACAGCCAGTGCATATTTTACTGATTATTTAGGCTATTTAGGCTTTGAAAAGTCAACAAATGCTTACTCTTATTATGGAAATACACCATTTACATCTGCACTTTTAGATGTAAGATATGTGTTATCAGATAGTATAGTAGATGCTGATGACAGATATTCATTGGTGGCACAAAGACCAGAGGACAGTATTTATTTATACAAGGTTAAAAATTCACTTTCACTTGGCTTTATGCTTCCGGCTCAGTTTGATAAGCTGTGGGAAATGAGTGGAAATAATCCTTTTGCTGTACAAAATTCCTTTGCACAGACAGCTACAGGTATTTCAGATATGTTTACACAGGTAGATGCGTCAAGCTTTGGAACAACCTCAACTATAGATGTAACAGAGGATGTAGATTTATATATTTACTGCACCACATATGTAGAGAATATTTCCTATACTGCTGAAAATGCCATTACAGGTTTTAATCTATCCGGTTCAGCTACAGGCTTAAAACATAGACAGATAGTCCATATAGGAGAGGTACCAGCAGGCTCTACAGTTAATGTAACAGCCGATTCATCGGATGTGTCTTCATTACAGTTATATGCTTATGCTTTCCACAAGGATGTAATGGAGCAGGTATTAGAAAAGCTTGGTGATGAAAGCTTAAATGTAACAGAATATGATGACACATATATTAAAGGTGACATAACTGCAAAAGAGGATGGAGTTATGTATACATCAATTATTTATGACAAAGGCTGGAAGGCATATGTTGACGGCAAAGAGGTAGAAATCTCGTCCGTAAAGGGTGCTATGCTTACTGTGCCTGTATCAGCAGGACAGCATACAGTTGAGCTTAAATACACACCTGAAGGTTTTGTTTCAGGCTGGCTTATTACAATATGCAGTATTATAATACTTGTCTGCTGTGGCTTATATGATTACAAGAAAAGAAAAATAAAGCTGGAAAGTGAAGAATAGTATATAATAATTTAAAACAGAATATTGTTTTAATTAAAACAAAGGTGTCAGACAAAGCTTGGGCTATGGCTTGTAGTAAGACTACATACCCTGAAAAACTTTTCTGACACCTTTTTTGTTTTAGATTTAAAAATAAAAAAACCATAAAGCTCAATGCTTTATGGTCAGCAGGGGTGGAAGGAATCGAACCCTCCTCTGGAGTTTTGGAGACTCTTATTCTACCGATGAACTACACCCCTAAGTATAGGCAGTACCAAACTGCCCTATGATTATATAATAACATTAAAAAAGTGTCAAGGATTTCTTTGACTAAATTTCGTATTTATTGTATCATTAGAAAGGTTGGAGATAAGCTGTGAGGATAAAGGGTGTTTGAGCTGAAAAAGTAAAGCTTTAGACAACCAGCCGGGGAGGTAATTGATTTAAAAATGATTTAAGATTACAAAATATGGAATAATAAATATAATATAGTGCTGACACAGGTAAAACTATATGTTAGTACCTGTATTAAAATATATAAAATGGAGGATATTTAGGTGAAGTTTGATACACAAAGCTTAAAAGAATATACTGTTATAAAAACAGAAGAAATCAAGGATTTAAATTCTGTTGGATACTTGCTTAGTCATAATAAGACAAAAGCAAGAGTAGCAATAATGTTAAATGATGATAATAATAAGGTGTTTAGTATTGGGTTTAGAACACCTGTAGAAAATAGTACCGGTGTGGCTCATATTGTAGAGCATACAGTTCTTTGCGGCTCAAAAAAATATCCATTAAAGGACCCTTTTGTAGAATTGCTTAAAGGATCCTTAAATACCTTTATGAATGCTATGACATATCCGGATAAGACCATATATCCTGTTGCAAGCTGCAATAATAAGGATTTTGATAATCTTATGGATGTATATTTAGATGCAGTTTTCAATCCAATGATATATGAAAGAGAAGAAATTTTTAGACAAGAGGGCTGGAATTATACCTTTAATGCTGATGACCAATTAGAGGTAAACGGTATTGTATATAATGAAATGAAGGGTGTATTTTCAAAGCCGGACGAAATGTTACTTAGCAAAGCAATGGAAAAGCTGTTCCCTGATAATAATTATGGCTATGAATCTGGTGGTGACCCAAAGCATATACCGGATTTGACTTACGAGGATTATCTTACTTTTCATAAGAGATATTATCATCCATCAAATTCATTTATATTCCTTTATGGAGATTTAGATATAAATGAAAAGCTGGATTATATACATGAGGAATATCTATCAAAATTTGATTATTTAGAAATCAACTCTGATATAAAGGAACAAAAGCCTTTTGAAGAAATGAAAAAGTATACAGAGTATTATCCTGTTGGTGAGGCTGAGGACGAAAAGGACAAGGCATACTTTGCATATCTTACAACTGCCGGCAAAGGCACAGACAAAAATTTGTACTATGCAATGAAGGTGCTTGATTATGCACTTTTATCTATGCCAGGAGCACCTTTGAAAAAGAAGCTTATTGATGCAGGAATAGGTACGGATATTTATGGTGGTGAAAATAATCTAAAGGAAAGATTTTTCCTTGTAGCTGCAAAGGGTGTTAATGAAGGAAAAGAGGAGGAGTTTAAGAGAATATTAGAGGAAACCTTAAAGGATATTGTAAAAAACGGCATTGATAAGGACTCTCTTAGAGCAGCACTTAATGTTATAGAATTTAATTACAGAGAGGCTGATTTTGGCTCATATCCAAAGGGAATATTTTATATGATAGACAGCTTTGAAAGCTGGCTTTATGATGAAAATCAGCCATTCACACACTTAAATGCAGGTGATACCTTTAAGTTTTTAAATGAAATGGTGCAAACTGATTATTATGAGAAATTAGTTGAAAAATACTTTATAGAAAATAATCACAAGGTATTGCTTTCACTTTTACCAAAGAAGGGTATGGCTCAGGCTGAAAGTAAAGAACTGGCTGATAAGCTGGCAAAATATAAGGCTTCCTTATCAGAAGAAGAAATAGCCACACTTCGCAAAAAAGAAGAAAGATTAAAGAAATTCCACGAAATGGAGGAAAGCGAAGAGAATCTTAAAAAGATACCGGCACTTTCTATTGAAGATATTGATAAAGAAACAGAGCCTTTAATTATCGAAGAAAGATATATTGGTGAGGACAGGGTATTGTTTAGCAATATTAATACTAATAAGATTGCATACCTGAATGTTTATACTAATATTAGAGATGTAGATGAAAAACTTATCCCATATGTGGGACTACTTAGAAGTATTATAGGAAATGTAGATACAGACAGACATACCTATAATCAGTTGTCTAATATTATTAATATGAATTCAGGCGGCTTAAGTAATGATATATCTTTTTATGCAAATGATGACTGCGACTTGGAATATGAAATGTTTTTTGAAACAGACATAAAGATTTTCTATGATAAGTTTAAGTTTGCTTTTGATATAATAAAGGAGCTTTTATTAGATACAAAATATACAGATGCTAAGAGGATAAAAGAGGTTTTAGCTGAAACTAAGGGAATTTTTGAGGCTATGGCTATAAGCCGGGGTAATACCTTAGCAGTTATGAGAGCAAAATCTAAGTTTAGTGAAACTGCTTACTATATGGATAAGATGATGGGCATTGACTACTATTATTTTGTAAAGGATTTGTACAAGAATTTTGATGAAAAGCAAGAGGAAATAATCAAAAATCTTAAGCTGGTAGTTGATGAGATAATGAAAAAGGATAACCTTTTGGTACATGTTACCTGTGATGAGGAGGGCTTTAAGGAGCTTGAGAAATATTATAAGGATTTTGCAAGCCAGTTTAGCTATCTTGCTTCTACAAAGCAGGAAAGACATTTTGAACCAAAATTTGTAAGCGAAGGCATAAAGACAGCCTCAACTGTCCAATTTGTTGCCAGATGCGGCGAATATACTTCACAAGGCTACAAATATAATGGACATTTCAAGGTGTTAAGCAATATTTTAGGCTATGGATATTTATGGGAAAATATTAGAGATAAGGGTGGCGCATATGGCTGTATGTACGCACCTACAAGAGATGGAAAAATAAGTCTTGCTTCCTATAGGGACCCTAAGCTTAGAGAAACTAACGAGGTATATGATGGCCTTCCAGAGTATCTTAGAAATTTCAATGCCAATGAAAGGGAAATGACTAAGTATATAATTGGAACTATGAGTAGTATAGATATGCCAAAAACTCCTAGAGCAAAAGGTAATATAGCATTTACAGCATATATGATGAATGTTACCAGGGAGAAAAGACAAAAAGAAAGAGATGAGATTTTGTCTACAACCAAAGAGGATATAAACGAGCTTGCAGGAGCTTTTGAGGCTGCACTTTCACAGGATTGCATATGTGTAATTGGCAATAGTGATAAAATAGAAGAAAACAAGGATATGTTCAATGAGATAATAAATCTTTTTGATTAATGGAGGCATAATGGAAGAAAATAACAAAAAATCAGGCTTTGTAAGCTTAATAGGAAGACCGAATGTAGGTAAAAGTACACTTATGAACAGACTTATTGGTCAAAAAATTGCAATAACCTCAAACAAGCCTCAGACTACCAGAAACAGAATACAGACAGTATATACCAGTGATGAAGGACAGATTGTATTTTTAGATACACCAGGTATTCACAAGGCAAAAAATAAGCTGGGTGAATATATGGTAAATGTTGCTACAAAAACACTTAATGAAGTTGATGTTATACTATGGCTGGTAGAGCCTACAAACTATGTAGGTGCAGGAGAACAGCATATTGCTGAGCAGCTAAGACAGACAAAAACTCCAAAGTTTTTAATTATCAATAAGGTGGATACTGTTAAAAAAGAAGAAATACTACAGTTTATTGATACATATAGAAAGCTGTTGGATTTTGATGAAATTATTCCTGTATCAGCACTTAAAGGTATTAATACTGACGAGGTAATAAAAGAGATTTTTAAAGTGTTGCCATATGGACCAATGTTTTTTGATGAGGATACTGTTACTGATCAGCCAATGCGTCAGATTGCAGCAGAAATTATTAGAGAAAAGGCTCTTAGATGTCTTGATGAGGAAATTCCACACGGTATTGCAGTATATATAGATAGAATGCAGGAGAGAAAGACTAATGACATTATAGATATTGATGCAACTATTGTGTGCGAAAGAGAGTCCCACAAGGGCATAATCATTGGAAAACAGGGACAGATGCTTAAAAAAATAGGTCAGCAGGCAAGATATGAGCTGGAAAAAATGATGGATATTAAAATTAATTTAAAGCTTTGGGTTAAAGTTAGAAAAGAATGGAGAGATAGCGACATTCAATTAAAGAATTTCGGATATAATTCAAAGGATATTTAATATTAAAATCTAAAATGGAAATAATTATATGTTTTTTTCTTATAGCTGTAAGGGATACTAATATATAGGTGGCTGTAAATGTGTGTATAAAATATGTATTGAAAATATATTGATAAGAATATGCAATTTTGCAGGTGCTTAATATTTAATATTAGGAGTCCTTATGATATATGATGAAAATAATATAAATAATGTGAAAAAACCGGAGGATTATGACAATTTATCCTACGGAAAAAAGGCTGACAGCTTCTATAATGGAAATGAAGGAAAAGATGTGCTGAGGGCAGCTTGGAATTTATTTGGACTTACTGGCTCTATAGAGGAATATATGCTTGTAAAGGAAATTGAAAAAATCAGAAATCACGACAAATTTAACTAAAAAAAGGAGGCTTAGGTGTGGTAAATAAAATAACGCTTACGGGCATGGTTCTAAGTGCTACACCTGTAGCTGAATATGATAAAAGGCTGGTAATACTTACAAAGGAGCGAGGTAAAATTACAGCCTTTGCAAAGGGAGCCAGAAGACCTAACAGCTCTTATGTGGCTGCATCAAGGCCTATGTCCTTTGGTGAGTTTTCTCTGTATGAGGGAAGAACAGCGTACAATTTAGTTGGAGTAAATATTAAAAATTATTTTGAAGAAATTGCTATGGATATTGATAATGTTTATTATGGCTTTTACTTTTTAGAATTATCTGATTATTTTTCAAGTGAAAATGTTGATGGTACAGATGTGCTTAAGCTTTTGTATGTTTCATTAAAAGCTATATTAAATAAGGCGATTTCCAATGAGCTTGTCAGAAGAATATTTGAATTAAAATTGTTAGCTATAAACGGACAATATCCGGAAATATTTAACTGCATTAAATGTGGAGATAAAAGTGAACTTAAATATTATTCCTCAAAGCTGGATGGTGCATTGTGCAGGGAATGTGAAAAAGCAGCCGATGATGCAATAGAGCTGAATACCTCTACCTTTTATACAATGCAATACATAGTGTCTGCCAGAATGGATAAATTATATACATTTACAGTAAGTGACCAGGTTTTAAGGGAATTTCAGATGGTGTTGAAAAGGTTTATGAAAAAGCATATTGATAAAGAATTTAAGTCGGAGGAGCTTTTGATATGAAATTTGTAATACAAAGAGTAGAACAGGCAAGTGTCAGGGTAGATGAGGAGATAATAGGAAAAATAAATAAAGGCTTTTTAGTGCTTGTTGGTATTTCAAATGAAGATACTAAGGAAGTAGCAGATAAGATGATTAAAAAGCTAATTGGTATGAGAATTTTTAGTGACGAAGAAGGCAAAATAAATCTTGATTTAGCAAAGGTAAATGGAGAGTTGTTGGTGGTTTCACAATTTACTCTTTATGCAGATTGCAAAAAGGGTAACCGCCCTTCCTTTGTTAATGCTGGTGCACCGGATATGGCAAATGAGCTTTATGAATACATAGTTTCGGAATGCCGAAAACAGATTAGCAGGGTAGAAACAGGGTCCTTTGGGGCACATATGAAGGTGGAGCTTTTAAATGATGGACCATTTACTATAGTGTTAGATAGTAGGGACTTGCAAATATAGAGGAAAGAAAAAGTTTATAAAGTTGTATAGTTGGTATTTACAGGTCTTAGATTTATAAATTGGCTTGAAATGTGGCAGGTCTAAGAGTATAATACTAAAATCAGTCATATTATAGGATAGGAGAATTCAGTCATGGAAAAGACAATGGACAAGATTGTAGCACTTGCAAAAGCAAGAGGATTTGTATATCCAGGTTCAGAAATATACGGAGGATTAGCTAATACTTGGGATTATGGTAATCTTGGTGTAGAGCTTAAAAATAATGTAAAAAAAGCTTGGTGGCAGAAATTTATTCAGGAAAATCCCTACAATGTAGGTGTTGATTGTGCAATACTTATGAACCCACAGACATGGGTTGCTTCAGGACATTTAGGTGGCTTCGCAGACCCTCTTATGGATTGTAAGGCTTGTAAGGAAAGATTTAGAGCAGACAAGCTTATTGAAGATTATATGGAAGAAAATGGCATTACCATTGAAGGCTCAGTTGACGCCTGGTCAAATGAGGAAATGCAAAACTATATAGAGGAGAAAAATATATGTTGTCCATCTTGTGGAAAGCATGATTTTACAGAAATCCGTCAATTTAACCTTATGTTCAAAACCTTTCAGGGTGTTACTGAGGATGCTAAGAATACAGTATACTTAAGACCAGAAACAGCACAGGGTATTTTCGTAAACTTCAAAAATGTTCAGAGAACATCAAGAAAGAAAATTCCTTTTGGTATTGGACAGATAGGAAAGTCTTTTAGAAATGAAATTACTCCTGGTAACTTTACTTTTAGAACAAGAGAATTTGAGCAGATGGAATTAGAATTTTTCTGTGAGCCGGGAACAGACCTTGAATGGTTCCAGTATTGGAGAGGCTTCTGCCGTGATTGGCTGCTTAAGCTTGGTATTAAAGAGGATGAAATGCGACTTAGAGATCATTCTCCAGAGGAGCTTTGCTTCTATTCAAAGGGAACAACAGATATTGAGTTCTTATTCCCATTTGGATGGGGCGAATTATGGGGCATTGCTGATAGAACAGATTATGACCTTACCCAGCACCAGAATACATCAGGCGAGCCAATGGATTACTTTGATGATGAAAAGAAGGAAAAATACATTCCATATGTTATTGAGCCATCTTTAGGTGCAGACAGAGTTACATTAGCATTCCTTTGTGCAGCATACGATGAAGAGGAGCTTGAAGGAGGAGATGTAAGAACAGTTCTTCATTTCCACCCAGCATTAGCACCGGTAAAAATTGGTGTGTTACCACTTTCTAAGAAGCTTAATGAAGGTGCTGAAAAAGTATTTATGGAACTTTCAAAGAGATACAACTGTGAATTTGATGATAGAGGAAACATCGGAAAGAGATACAGAAGACAGGATGAAATCGGTACACCTTTCTGTGTTACATATGACTTTGACTCAGAAACAGACGGTTGTGTAACTGTAAGAGATAGAGATACAATGGAACAGGAAAGAATTAAAATCGAAGACTTAAAAGCCTACTTTGAAGAAAAGTTTGAATTTTAAATATGTATTAATATAGTGTCAAAAATAAAAGAAAGCTATTTTGTGCTAGCACAAAATAGCTTTCTTTTAT
>UQCD01000020.1 GCA_900539455.1 uncultured Eubacteriales bacterium | reverse complement strand
CTCGCTGACATAATCTGCCAGAATACCCATGGCTTCTTTCAGATTCCTGATGGTATCGCCAAGCTCATCCTCAGACTCATAGGTAAGCATTTCTACATTAGACAGTTCGCCCCTACGCAGGCTGGCAACTGCTGCATCTATCTGTTCTACCGGCTCGGTAATGGAATTGGTAATGATCCTTCCGATCAGTGTCGTCACTACAGCAATCGCAAGACCCGCTACCACGATCACAATAAATATGATTACAGTGCATACATTAGCCATGGTCTTTGCCCGGTCTAATTCTGTCTGGAACTCGTCACGCAATATAGTTAATTTCTCAGCAAATGACTTATAGTCTTCATACACCTCTCCGGTCATCAGTTTCGATGCTTCCTGCTGTTTACCCTCACGGCTCAACTGCAGGATTTCATCCGAAGCATCTCTGTATTTTTCCCATGCAACGCTTGCTACTTCGTAATCGTCCTGTCCTTTTTGAGCATCACTGTCTGTAGTGATGATCGCATCCAGATTCACACCTGTATCCTGAATCTGACTCTCCAGCTTCTGGATTTCTTCTTCGCAGGAGTTCATGATTGCTGCATCTGATTCTACCAAATGCTGATACTGTTTGATTCTGTATTTCGCAGTCATTGTTTCTAAATCCTGCAGATATTCCAATGACGGAGACCAAACCTCCGTGATCTTCTCTATATTTGAACGGATCACTAATGTCGAGATCAGTGCCACCAACACTAAAAATAATGTCATAACAAGCACTGTCATTCGATATACTTTTAATTTTCCTGCAACCTTTAAGTTAGTTATACGCTTTTTGATCTTTTCCATGATAGTTTTCCTTTCCTTTGAAAATTCAAATTTATTTATCCATAAACAGACATAATATAGCATACTTTATTGGAAAAATCTATTAAAAAGTATTAAATTATTTTCTACTAAATATTAGTGGTTCTATTGCTAGAAACTGGTGAAAATTAATCTAAATTCTGTCTCCTGGATGAACACTTTTCACAATGTTGATTTTTATTCTATTTTTAGTTTATTGACGTGAACCTAAATTACGCTTCTTGCATAGTTGTTTATTTTCATACATATCAGAATCTGCCTTATCCAGTAACATCTGCAGCGTGTAGGTTCCTTCATCAGTTGAAATTGCCCATCCGCATGCATAGTCGATTGGAATTTGAGTTTCATTACTATTTAATCTGTCTTTTTCTCTGCATAAACTTTGTAACAGTTCCTCAATCTCCGTTTTGCCTGTATGATAAATCACAGCCATGAACTCATCGCCGCCATATCTTCCCACAAAATCCTTGTCCGGGATCACGCGTGCAGTCCTTTGTAACCTGGTAATCTGTACCATTATTATAATAACTCAAACTTCGCACATTAAAATGTGCCTATAATAACTGGCATAAAAATAGTATGAAACCAATAGTTTTGATATAATTGAGTTGCCAAAAAACAATTACAAACCGGAGGCTCATGCTATGAATAAAAGTATAACACAAGCGACTCAAAATAATAAGCATATTTCTAAATCTATCAAACGATTTTTTACAAGGTTTCATATTTCCTCAGCCTTGAAAACTGCCAATGCCTATAAAAGGAAAGGCACTCCGGTAACGGAGATTTTTCAATACATGTTTCTGCTGATTTTCTCCAACAGAAGTATGTATATGAGTCTGCTTACAGGAAAAAACACACCTAATTTTGCAAAAGATACCGTGTATCGTTTCATTAAGATGGTTCAAATTAACTGGATGCGTTTTACTACAATCATTGCATCCAGAATCATAAACAACGCTATTCTTCCACTGGATTCGGAAGACCGTGCCAATGTTCTTATTATAGACGATTCAATGTTTGAACGTAACCGTTCTAAAAAGGTAGAGCTTAGAGCTTCTTGCAACCCTTATGTTTTTAATTAATAATTCTTTATTAAGACTACCTACCTCATTTTCAGTTTTCATCTATCTCCATTCCTTTTCCCCAAAAACATAAAATATTTTTATAAAAAATATTTTACCCCACCAATTACATTTTGAGGGGCAATGTCCCAAATTTGCAGTTTTATGTCCCAAATTTGCATAAAATGGCGATTTTTGACTACCATATGTATTTTTAAATCCACCTATTGTATCTCAAATTTAGACTTTTTCCTAAACAAAAAAGACCACTCAGTATTACTTTTTAAGTTGTACTGATTAGTCTTTTACATTCATTCACATAAAATATTGTTTTATTTGCTAAAGTCTACATAACATAATATATTCTTCTTGATTTTCATTAACAATTTTAAATCCTACATTTTTATACATATCAACTGCATAATTCATTTTCTGTACAGACAAGGATACCTGTTTATAACCTTGTTCTTTTAATTCAAAAAGTATTTGTTTCATTAATACTGTTCCTATACCATAATGTCGATAATCCTTAAAAATCGAAATTGCAAGTGATGGTGTATTATCATCAATATGCCCATAGTCCTTCATTACACGCGTCCATACAGCCCCTATTATATCGCCTTCAGTTTCAGCGGCATAGCATATATCTCCTTTTTGTTTACCAAAATTCTTAACATACACCTGTAGTTCTGGAGTATTTATTATTTCCTTTGGGGGCTTTACAGCTCCTTCTGGCACAAAAATCGCTTCGTATAGAAATATGTCTAATACTTTTACTTCATTTTTCTTTAGTTTTCTTATCTCGTAATCCATGCAAAACTCCAATCTATTGTATTTTAATTATACCTCTATTTCCCTGGTAATTCCTTAATCAAAGGTTTCAACTCTTTATAAATATGTTTTACTACATTACTATCTGAATATATTTTCAAAAGTTCATTATTAACCTGCGTCTTTGTTTTTGCACTAATAAGAATATCTATTATTTTTTCTTTCTTATCTGTATATATCTTTTTCTTGAAATGTTGTCCAAAAAATGACCTAATTTGAGCTTCTCTTCTTGACATTTTATCTTTTTGGGTCAACAATTTTTCATTTTGTATCGTTTTACTTTCTTCCACACTACTTTCTATCCTACTGCCATTTATCTTGTTAAACTGTTTAATAATATTTTTAACATCTTTATATATTTTTGCATAATCATCATATTCCTGTCTTAGATTATTATGAATATTATTTAACATTTTATTGTCATTATAATGAATGATAACACATTTACAAATTTTATTCGTATCAATTTTTGAATATCCACTATTAACTAGGCTGTGTTGAACAAATAAACTCAAACTGTTTCTTTCATTTTCTGATAATTGGCACTTAGTTTCTTCAACCCCTTCATTATTTGCATTAGGTATTATTGCTGAAGTTTTACCTTCATTCTGCTTATTTGTCAATACCTGAAGCCTCTGCATATCTGAAAATGCTTTGGTTTTTAACATTGAATTCGCCTGTGTTTTATCCTTAACTTGAATTGATGTTGTTCGAAAACTATTAATATATCCTTCCTGCTTCCAGAAATTTATAACATTGTCATAATCCTTATCTTTACTCACAATCACATATGTACAATCTTTTCCATATATTCCAATTAAATATCCCAAATATGATACTAAGTGCATATCCAACGATTGTTTTCTAATCGGAACCAAGTGGGATTTTATATCTACATTAATCCAAAATATATCATTTCTAATATTTAACGCATTTACAGTAGAAAAAATATGTACATATTCTTCTTTTGATAATTTGTCAATATCTACAATACCTTCGTTGTGAACATTTTCAAAATCAACTAAATAAAAAGGTTTCATAATTATCGTTCTTTCTCCTTTTGTTTTATATTCTATATTATCACATTTTACACATATTTTCATACAATAGAATAGTTACAAAAATGCAGTTTCAATCCCTACTCTCACTTTATAATAAAACATCACACTTAAAATAAGCCTTCTATTCCTTACACCTCTTTATGAAAAATAAGCCTTTTATCGACTTGCTCAGGTCTTTATATTATTAATCATTAACTTTTCGTCCATATAATACTTACATATTATATATACATCGCAATAATTATTTACTAAATACACGCTCAATAAATACTTTTTCTATTTCTTATGTATATACCCTATATAAATATATTTTCTACTTTCGTTAAACTAATTGAATTAATAATTTTTAAATCCATTCATAATTTTACCCGTTTGCCTTATGTTATCTAAATAATATCAAACTATAACCAATATTCTCTATACCTTTTTACACCTCAATTCCTATTATGTATATTGAAGTTTTTTTGTACCTTCTCCTTATCTCTTATTACCTAATTACTTCTACAATCTTAACCTTCAATTTTATATACTACTTTTTACCTGCTTAAATTTTGATTTATACTCCCTCCCTTATAATCTGTTCTTTTCCTTAATTTATTATTTACATGCTTCCATTTTTATTTTGTACCCCATCTTATAAGCCCTTTTTATTTTCCTAAGCTATATTCCAGATTATCTAAACTGCCATTATCTTGCTTTATACTTTGTATTTACCACTTCTGCCTATCAATAATACATCTCTATTTTTTTGCCTCATTTTATTGCTAGATTTTATACGCCTTATTTTATTTCCTTTTATCATTTATTCAATACTTTCTATTTTATAACCTATCCCCTTCTTTCTTTTATTCCTTGCCTCTTTCTAACTAGTTTTTTCCTACCCTTACAATCTATTTCTAACTACCAATATATAACCTAGTCTTTTAATTTCATCTTGCAAATACTTTTATACTATCCTCTTTCTTTATTTGACACCTTATACAATATGTACTCCGATTCTTCATACTCTCTTGCTCTATTCCTTCTGTCATATACTTTATACTCCCTGCTTTTACTACTTACACCTATCAACATATATAATCCAGTTATCTAATTCTATTTTTCAATAGCCTTATCCCCTTACTCCATTCCTTCTGTCCTATACTTTACACTCCCTACCCCCTAACCTATTTCTCCCCGATTTTAGTACATTATCAAACCCTTTTACCCTATTCCATTTACTTCATATTTCTTATTTATATTCTTTACTCTATTTTCTAATCCCTTTTTGCTCCTTAATTAGTACTTTATATTTTTCCCTTATTTTTATTACTTACTTCACACCATATTTCCTAATCTGCTACTTCCCCTGCCTTATATTCTTTATTTATCACTTCTACACCTTACTTTATTACACTATTTTTAATTACTTTTTCATTAATCTATACTTCTTCTTATTCCCTACTTCATACCCCACACCTACCATTTCCTTTATCCCTTACTCTGCACTTCTCATCCTCTTACTCATTACTTTATCTTCTCTTTTATCTCCTACTCTACACTCCACGCTATTTATCAATCATATATATTAATTCCATTTTTTTCTTATTTTTCCTTACAATATCAATTATTCTTCTTTCCTAATTGATACCTCTTATCTTGTAGTTATAGTTATTACTTTTCAATTTTTGTGTTATCCCCTTATCTCCTACCTATACTTTTCCCTATTAAATACTTCCTACCTATTGTTTATGTATTTACAACCACATTTCTTACCTTTATTTTTGACTCCTCAATACCATTACTGAACTTTTTTAAATTTTTCAGCTTCCTTAGGTAACTCCGGTTGATATGCTAACCAAATACATGACGAATTAGCATTTTTTTCTACCATTTTTTTCGCAATAGAATTTGCACCTTTCATTACTTTTTCGTTTAATTTTTTTGCTACTTTCATTTCTTTTACCTCCTAAATTAAGATGAATTTTGTAACAATTAAATTTTACAATATTTATCTCATTTTGAGGGGCAATGTCCCAAATTTGCAGTTTTATGTCCCAAATTTGCATAAATTTCTACTTTTTGGACACTATTTGTGTACTTTTTTCCAAACTTTTTTCAATAAAACTTGTCTGTAAAATAGTAATCATTATTATATTTCAGCAAATTTTACATAGTGAAATTTTAATAATGATTACTATTTATATAACCGTCATTTTAAAATTTTTAATGTCATTAATTTAATATAAAAATCTATAAATTAATCTATAATTTTTTCCCACTTATATTAATCATTTTTTACCTGACTTATTTTTCCGATTTACAAGTTTATTTTTTCTCATTTTCCTTTTTTGGTGGTCTAACTGGTGGCATCGGAGGATTAGATGATGTAATTGGCAATGAAAAACTTTTTCTTAAACTACTATTCTTATTCTTCTTATTATTGTTATTATTGTTATTTTCTTTATTTGTATCCATTTTATTCTCCTAACTAAAATATCTTTCAAAATAAATGTTACACTTTTTATCTGCTTCTTCCATATAAGCAGACTTTTCTACTAAAACATCCTCATCTAAATACTCACTTTCCAACTCTGCTACCTTTCTTTTATACTTGGTTAATAAAGCATTTATCTCTTTTTCAGTTAATTCTCCATTTGCAACACGAAACCAGTCCTGCTCCATACTTATGTATACTTCTTTCATTCCTTCAGCGAATTGCTTTAGCAACTTTAATTTCTTTGCAAATGGAAAAAATTCCTTAACCGAATTTAAAACCTGAGATATAGCAATTATTAATCCCCATAAAAAGGATATTTCTGACCATATTGCCCAAGACGCTATACTGGCAGATGAAGCTATTGCACAAAATACATTAATATTTCTCTCGCTTAAATACATCTTCTCAGCATAAATCTCCAGGTATAACACTGATGCCTTTGTCTGCACCATCAAATTCCAAAAACTTTTTTGCATCTGTTTTTCCTCCTCTATTGCATACAATGCAAATTAATATTTACAGCTTCTTAGTCTATAAAAGCACCTCCTTTAATTACATTACTTTGGCATATCCAAATAAATTTCTCCATCTCCTTTCAACTCTTGCATCTTCAAAAAAGATTAATTACCTTACAAATAAAATTGTACAATATTTCTTTTATTTTGAATTCCAATGTCCCAAATTTGACATTTTATGTCCCGATTTTGCATAAAATAGGTATTTTAATTACTATAAGTGTTTCAATTTCCACTTAGTGTGTATGTAAAAATACATAAAAAATGACTAATTAGTATCACTTTTTAATAATACTAATTAGTCTTAATTAAAACTTTTTATAGAATATTTCCCCTAAGTTTCCTTTGACATTACCTTTTTACATTTAAAATATCCAATTCTCCTATCCCCCTCCATTGCCACTACAAGACCAGTACCATAAACACTGCAGCCGATAACCATAAGTACAATTTTTGCTGGCAACGACATTACATCAGAATACATACATACCACAAATAATAATGTTATAAAGGTTATTCCGGAAATAATCCCTATAATAATTGTCAATGTTAATTTATTCTTGTTTTCTTCTATTATTACGCCTACTTAATAATAGAAAAAAAACTACCATTTTATTAAATAATATCTAATTATAAATTTAAAAGGCTGTACTCTAACTATCCTAAAGTTTAGAGTACAGCTTATCACTCTCTGTTTTCTAATTAAACCTCTAATCCCATTTGATATGCTTCCTGTAGTTTGGAATTTTCTTGTATTTCTCCGCCACCGTTAAGCCCGCCACAAAATAGAGTTTTCTTAAGTGATGCCTTTTCAAAGCAATCTATCCAGCCCTGTAAGCCTGATATTGCACGCTCTGGCACATATTTTGCACCCTCTGCAAAGCTTTTTGCCATAGCCTCCGAATTACTGTTAGTTCTAATACTGGTTGATATAATACTGGTTGATATAATAACTACTTTCTTCATCGCAATAGTCCTCCAATAGTTTTTCGTGATTACTGTTAAGCCTTCCCTGCACAATAGGTCCAACTGTATGAATTACATAATCACAGGGAAGATTATAAGCAGGTGTAATTTTAGCTCCACCGGTAGGCTCATCATAGCCTTGCTTTTTCATTATTTTATCGCACTCAAGCCTTAGCTGTATACCTGCAAAGGTATGAATACAATTATCAATACAATTATGGCAGGGTACATAACAGCCTGTCATTTTACTATTAGCAGCATTAACAATGGCACCAACCTTATATTTCTAACTGGCTTTTGCCTTGTTACAGCTTAATAATACCCACTTTCCCTGCCTATGAAAAGTACGCACTTTTTTGTGACCTAGTTACCCAAAGGTGACCTTTGTGTATTTTTCTTCATCATTATATAGTAGCAAGGTATTAGTAAGGAGCAGGCTCCTATCCACGCAAGGGGACTGGCAATACACACAGAGGTATATCCAATTGCTCCAGACAAGCCAATAGTTGCTCCAATACGCATTACCAATTCTATAATGCAGGCACTAAAGGGAGCAATGCTGTTTTGCATACTCTGAATAGTAGAACGATATATTGCTAAAAATCCCAATATAAAGTAACAAGGAGCTACTATTGTAAGATACATATCTGAATAATAATATATTTTCTTTGTAGGCTCTGATAAAAACATATTTACGATAGGGTGTCGCAACAATATAATACCAATACACATTATAAGATTAAAGACTTCTGTCTGTATAAGGCACGCAACAACGCCCTGCTTTATTCGATTAATTTTACCTGCACCGTAATTTTGTGCTGTATAGTTGGATATAGCTGTCATCATTGCATTATTAACCAGCACTGATAGCTGGTCTGCCTTTGATGCCGCTGTGTAGCCTGCTACTGCGTCAGTTCCTAAGGAATTAACTACTGCCTGCATAGCTAACTGACCAATACACATTACTGACATTTGAAAGCCCATAGGAAAACCTATTTTTAAATGCTGTAAAATTGGTTTTCTTAAGCTTCTAAAATCTTCTATTTTAATATGTATAACAGAAAACTTCTTTAATCCTACCAACAAGCTAAGTAATGCAGAAGCAAGCTGTGAAATTATTGTTGCCCAGGCTGCCCCAGCCACACCCATATTTAAAGGGATAATAAATACTATATCTAAAATTACATTTAATATTGACGAAAATACCAAAAAGTATAAAGGTGTTTTGCTATCACCTAAGGCACGCAATATATTAGAAATCATATTATAAAATACTGTAGCCGCTGTTCCCATAAGCACTACAATCATATACTCATAGGCTTCCTTAGAAATATCAGCAGGAATTTTCATTATAGATAAAATTTCATGGGAAAATACACCACAAATAGTTGTTAATATTATGGTAAAAATAATACTTAGTACAGTAGAGGCAGCAATGCTTTTTCTCATACCTACCTCATCCTTTGCACCATAGGCTTGTCCTAAGCATATACCAAAGCCACCTGTAAATCCATTAATAAAGCAAAATACAAAATAGATTATTACGCTGGTGGAGCCTACTGCTGCCAGAGAATTAGCACCAAGCGTTTTTCCAACAATTATTGAATCTACCAGCGTATATAAAAGCTGAAAAAGATTTCCAAGTATTACCGGAATTGCAAATTTTAACAAAACATTAAAAGGTTTTCCTATTGTTAAGTCCATTTCCTTTGACTTTTCCATATAAATTCTCCTATATGTATTCTAAAATTTAAAATCCTCGTATCTGCATAGTCCCTGCTTATACCACTTACAATTAGAACAGCTTTTCTCAAATATTTCCTTAGATAGAAATATTTTTGCCTGACTTTTTAGATAAGAATATGTATAGGTCATACCTTCTTCAAGCTGTAATGCCAAAAGCAGCTCACTATCCTTTAGGTGGACATGATTATTTTCATCTTCACAATATTTATTGTCTACTAAATTTGGACAGCTTGCACATATATCATCAGCATTTGTGGTCAACATTAGAGGCTCATTTGGATTATTGTTAAGCCATTGAACCATTCTTGTCATATTTTCACAAAAAGCACCGCTGTAGCCATAGCCTTGATACAGGTTTGTACACATAATATGGTGTACTCTAAACTTATACATAGTCTTATCTCCATTGTCAGTTATATTACTTGTTCTAGTAATTTTTTATATATCTCTAGTAATTTTCCTCGTGTATTTCAAAATATGCCTGTGGGTGATTACATACAGGACATACCTCCGGTGCTTTTTCACCAACTACAATATGTCCACAGTTACGACATTCCCATACCTTTACTTCGCTCTTTTCAAATACCTTTTGCATTTCTACATTTTGAAGTAATTGTCTGTAACGCTCCTCATGTCTTTTCTCTATCGCACCTACCATACGAAATTTTGCTGCCAGCTCTGGGAACCCCTCCTCCTCAGCAGTTTTTGCAAAATCCTCATACATATCGGTCCACTCGAAATTTTCACCCTCTGCTGCCGCAGCTAAATTTTCCTTTGTATCGCCAATTCCATTTAATTCCTTAAACCACATTTTTGCATGTTCCTTTTCATTATCGGCTGTTTTTAGGAATATAGCTGAAATTTGCTCAAAACCGTCCTTTTTTGCTTTAGAGGCAAAATAAGTATATTTATTTCTTGCCTGAGATTCTCCTGCGAATGCCTCCATTAAATTTTTTTCTGTTTTTGTTCCTTCGTATTTGTTCGCCATATGCTTGACCTCCTAATATAATTTAGCATTTTGAACTGTTATTAACTATATTTATCTAGTTTTACCACCTTTTTTTCATATATCCACACACCAGTATATTTAACATTTTTATCTTAAACTTTTATGCTAATTTATATGTCCACCCTTGTCATTACCTTTATCATTTTCTCCACATGGTCACTTGCCTACGCATATTTTAGCACATAAAAATCTGCCAGTCTATGTTACTACCAAACTTAAAATATTTGAAAATCCCCTGGCATACTGTTTTCTTACAAATCAAAAGAAGCCTAGACGAAACACTCATATTTCACCTAAGCTTCTCTTTATGAACACATTAGTATAGTATTATTTGCTTAAATTCTAAGCACCCTACTATTTTTTAAATTTTTCTAAGTCTTTTGTCATTTCCCATTTGTAATCTGAGTTTAAATTATCAACCATACTATCATACATTTCTTTACCATCTGTGTACCCCTTTGTAGAGTATCCACCATCTAGGCTTGTATCACCAATAATACCATTATAATCTGCCACCATTAGCTTTCCATCTACAGAATACATTCCATTGTATACAACCGGGAGGTATACAGTTGTTGCTTTGAATTCTGACTTGCTATTTGAAAGCTTTCCAGAATATACAACTATATAGGCATTTTTATATTCATCGTCATCATCTGCTTTATCATTATAAACAAAATACTGACCTACTGCCTTTAAATCAGAAACACTATTTTCTTCATCATAGTATCCCTTTACATACTCCTCTATTCTTGTCTTGGCATCAGCTATAATATCCTTTGCATCTGTATCATCAATATCTGCAAGCTTTGTTATCATTTCTATACTATCAAATTTTTCGGCTAAATCTACAATTTCATGCTTCTCATAGCTTGTATCAAATTTCACTAAATCTAAATAACAGCTTAACAGACTTGTATGCCCAGGTGTTCTAAAGTGATTATCTATGTCTAAGTCTGAATAACCAGTTACAGATATATCTGAAGAATATTTATATTCATCTTCAGTTTCAAAGACATCCTTAATACATACTGGATAGTATACCTTCTTAGTATTAAATTTATTATCCTCACTTGATACATCAGCACTATAAATAACATACACTACATTAGAGCTATCGTTACTTGCAAAAATATATCCTTCATACTGTAATCCGTCATATGATACACTACTATCTAATTGTATATCCAATGTTTTCTTGATAGCAGCTTCAGCCTCTTTCTTTAACTGTTCAAGACCTTCACTTGTAATAGCTGATGAAGAAGTTATAATTTCCTCTAATCCTTCTACCTTGAATTCTTTTTCAAATGCCTCAGGAACCATACCATAATTATCTATATAGTCCTGAGCCTGTTTGTTGTAAAGCTCAACAGTGATTACATCACCATTTTTTAAATCATAAGTCTGGGAAATATTAAAATCATATCTTTCTAATTTTGCACCATCAAAGTTAAAATCTGCATATCCACTACCTGAGCGTCCTGAAAATTCAACTGTTACACCTTCAAAGGCATCAAAGGTTTCTACTGTCTTTAAACCTGAAACAGTATATTCACTATTCTTATACTCTAATTTACATTTAACAAACTTCTGTGCATTTTTGTTTACAGTTAATTTGTATTTAACCTTATCACCATTTTTCAATTCCGTTGTTTTGCTGTCACTGTTAAACTCAACCTTAATATTGCTCTTTAAAGCATCTATTGGCTCAGCAAGGTCTAACAAATCACCATATTTGTCTTTGGCATCACCTGTAAACTTTAATTTACTGCCATATTTTTCATCAATAGCATCCCAATCAATGGAAATTGACGCACTACCATATCCCTCATAACCATCTGTTTTTACTTTTATGTAGTCATTCAGATTAATTGTAGGCTTTGAATTAACAACTACTAAAACAATAGCTATAATTGCTACAATAAGAGCTACTGCACCTGCACATAGACCAGCTATTAATTTTACTGGTGCTTTCTTTTTCTGAGCCGGAGCAGGATTTCCTGCTGCATCAAAGCCTGCCTGAGCTGCACCTGCCTGTGGTGTTGTATCTACTGAATTTTCTACTGCTGGAGCATTTTCTGCCTCAACAGGATTTACAGTTGAAACAGAATTTTCTGCTTCTGGAGCATTTTCTGCTTCTATTTTGCTTAATGGATTTCCACAATTTTCGCAAAATCTTGCATCATCTGCATTTTGTGTTCCACACTTTTCACAAAACATCTTTTGTCCTCCTTTTTACTTTACATATCAAAAAATATCTTATGTTAATCATAAAATATGATATAACTCACATTTTAGATTTACCTGTATATAATATAGCAAATTGCCTGTTTTGTAAAATCAAAAATACTGTATAAGCTTATAATAAAGACCATTTCTTAATTATTGATATAGTTATATGGTTTTCTCCATAAAATCACATATATTCTTTGCTGCTTTTTTATTTATCATTTTACCTTGATTTTCTATCATTTCCCTTCCCTCACCATTTAACACCCTTTGACAGGTATGGCAGATACTAATGTCTGCTTTTCCCACAATACTCATATGTTTTTCTTCAAAATATTTTGCATTTATGATTTCACAGCCCGGTATTGGATTTATGTGTACTATTGGAATTTGTGCTACTGCTGCCTCAGTTGAGGTAAGTCCCCCTGGCTTTGTAAGTATCATTTCACTTATTTTCATATAAGCTGCCATATTATTTGTATGGCCTACAACCTTAATCCTATCCTTATATTTAGTTCTTAGTGTCTTAAAAAGCCCCTTATTAGAGCCACTTACTACTATTAAGGATACATTTGAGCCTTTGTAATAATTGTACAATATATCCACAACCCTTTTTACACACCCTGCTCCCATACTTCCACCAGTAATCAGAATATATTTTTTATTCTTTGCAAGTCCCAATTTTTCATATATTTTTTCCTTATCCATTTTACTTGAAAATCTGCTGTCTACAGGAATACCAAAAGGATATAGTTTCTCCCTTTCAAACCCTTTTTCCAGATATGCCCCTATTAATTCCTTTTGAGGAATAACATAATAATCACAAGCTGTTTCCTCAGTAAACGGAACACAGGTATAATCTGTTCCTATAAACATTGTTGGTGGCACACTATATCCCTTTGCCTTCATACAGGATATTATTTCCGCTGGGTACAAATGTGGCATTACAATATAGTCCACCTTGTTTTCCATTAAATACTTATTTAATACCTCAGCCATTTTCCAGTTGGCATAATAAACCGGTGATTTTACTGGAAGTCCACGATATAAATTTCCTATCTTATATATGATACCAAAAAGTGACGGACACCCTTGAACCATTTTTACATATAAATTATCAATGAAGCCCGAAATTTTGTTGCTCTTTAAATCATATGGGTTCATAAAGGAAACTGTATGCCCTCTTTTTATTAATTCTTTTTCAATGGCTCTGCCTGCAGCATTATGTCCTCCACCTGTTCCACACGATAAAATTAATACATTCATAAAAAACCTCCTTTTTCGTTTTTCAACCCTTTTACAACTACTGTCATTATAACACATTTTAATTGATATTTTTATTGTATTTTGGTAAAATATACACATAAATATTTTGTGTCGTGACTAAGGAGGATTTATATGAATCACACAAAAAGGACTAATTCTTTTATATTAGTCATTATTACTATTATTAATGCCTTTATTATTAGTGGGTATATTCAGGATGGTACAAAGCATAATATTTCTATGGGCTTTGCACTTACCATTGCAGGACTTGCTGCTCTGGCATTGATTTGCGATTATGTTTTGTTCTTTATAAAAAAGGACAGCAACGCATTTAAATATGTAACCATTTCTGGTTATCTGGTAGTTTATACACTTGCACTTTTAAATGCAAGAAATGACTTAGTATTTGCTATGGCATTTCCTATTTTCGTAATGTATGTTTTATATTTTGACACACTTTTTATGGGAATAGTTTCTGGAATTTTCGCCTTAATAAATGTTATTTCTATTATTGCATTTTTCACTAAAGGTTCAATGCCTTCAGGTCTTTCTATTGAGCTTTCTACTATACTTTTACAATTTGCTACTATTGCAGTTACAGGCTTTGCACTTACCTGGATAACCCATTTGGAAAAATCCTTAAAGAAGTCACAGCTTGCGAGTATTGAAGCAGAAAAAGAGAAATCCGAAAATATTCTTTATGATGTTTTAAAGCTTAGTGATATAGTTAAAGAAAATTCCAACAAGGTTGGTATACTTATTTCCAATTTAAATGACGCTACAAGCTCTGCCTTAGACACTCTTAAAGCAGTTGCTGACAGCAATAGTGATAATGCTACTACCATTGAACAGCAGACAGTTATGACCAGCAACATTCAGGAAATGATTTTATCTGCTAACTCAAATGCTTCTGATATGGAGAAAATTGCAAATGAGTCCCTTAATATGGTGTCTGATGGCAGAAAGCTAGTGGAAAATCTTGATAGTAAATCCTACCATATTTCTTCACTCAATACTCAGGCAATGCACACCATTGAACAATTTGTAGCAAGTGCCGTACAGGTTAAGGGGATTACTGAAAAAATTACCGGCATATCTGAACAGACCAATCTTTTATCCTTAAACGCTTCTATTGAAAGTGCAAGAGCTGGCGAGGCAGGACGCGGCTTTGCTGTTGTTGCTGATGAAATTAGAAATCTTGCTGATGAAACTCAATCTCTCACCAATGAAATTAGCAGCATAGTAGATGTCCTTGAGGCAAATGCCCTTGAAACACAAAGCACTATTGGAACTGTTGTACAATCTATTGATGAAGAAAAAGAGCTTATAGACAGCTCAAAGGATACCTATATTAAAATGGAGAAAATGTTCCACCAGCTTTACGAAAGTGTTACAAATACCGAAAGTCAGCTTAAAAATATTGTAGAGTCCAACAATGCTATTGTGGATAGTATAAATCAGCTTTCTGCTGCCAGCGAGGAGGTTGCCGCTAGTATGGATATGGCTGTTGAGCTTAGCAACAACAATATGAGCATTACCAATGAAGCTAAGAATTTAGTAGACTCACTGGTTGCCTCTACAAATGAGCTGGATAAGTATAATCAGTAGCTGGTAAGTATTATAGTTATTAGCATACATAATAATAACTATAATACTTCTCAATTACATTTTTCTTAAATTATCGTCAGCTTAACCACCTTAATTTTTCTGCTTGTTTACTAATTCCTTAATTACCCTTACTGTCTGTATACATATAGTTGGTAACACTGCCAGTAAAAGAATTAATAACGCCTGTTTTATATTAAGTGATGCAACTATAAACAAGCCCTGTAATGGTGGCACAAATAATACCAAGGCAAGTAATGCTGCTCCTACTAAAAATGCTGCCACACTCCAACGGTTACTTAATAACTTAATTCTGAAGATTGAATAATTACTACGACAGTTAAAACCGTGGAACAATCTTGCTAAGGTAAGTGTTGCAAATGCCATTGTGCTTGCCAGCATTGGACTTTCCTTCAAGCCAATATAATAAGCTGCTTGTGTAATAATTGCGATAAGTACGCCGTATCCCCCTATTCCTAAACAAAATTCCTTTGACAATATAGATGCCTTTGGACTTCTAGGCTTTTTCTTTAACAGCTGCTTATCCGAAGGCTCCATTCCTATTGCTAATGCTGGTAAGGAGTCTGTCAATAAATTGATAAATAACAGATGTACTGGCTCAAAAGGTGTGTGCAATGCCATAATTGAACAAAATAGCACTACTATTATGGCTGCCATATTTCCTGAAAGTAAAAACTTAATAGCGTTCATAATATTTCGGTAAACATTACGGCCATTTAAAACGGCTTTTATAATAGTTGCAAAATTATCATCAGCTAAAATCATAGCTGCTGCATCCTTTGAAACCTCCGTTCCTGTAATCCCCATTGCCACACCTATATCCGCCTTTTTTAAGGCTGGAGCATCATTAACACCATCGCCTGTCATTGCAACAATTTTTCCCTTCCTTTGCCATGCGTCTACAATTCGTATTTTATTTTCTGGCGAAACTCTTGCATAAACTGACACTCTTTCAAGCTTATCTTCTAATTCCTTATCCGTCAGATTATCTAGCTCCTGCCCTGTTAATGCCATATCTCCTTCGCTGAATATACCTATTTGCTTTGCTATTGCACAGGCTGTAACCTTATGGTCACCAGTTATCATTACTGGCTTTATTCCAGCATTTATAGCATCCTCTACTGCCTCCTTAGACTCCTCTCTTGGTGGGTCAATCATTGCAACCAGACCTACAAAGGTATAACCACACTCATTTTCTACTGTTAATACTGTTTCCTTTTCACATTCCTTATATGCAAATGCCAACACTCTCAAACCATTTTCTGAAAATCCCTGATTCTGCTTTATTATATTTTCTATATCATCCCTTGTAATTTTCCTAACTCCTTTCTCTGTTGCAATATACTCTAATCTATCTAACAAGACATCTACTGCCCCTTTTGTAAACACCGTTGGTACTCCATGTACAAGATATTTTGTACTCATTAATTTTCTGTCAGAGTCAAATGGTATTTCCTCAAGTCTGGGCATCATACCTCTTATATCTTCCTCTGTTGCACCCGCTTTTACAAGTCCTGTTTTTCTAGCCATTGAAAGTAGGCATGTTTCCGTTGGGTCGCCTATATCTCCCTTACATATTGAGGAATCATTATTTAAAATAGCAATGTATAATAAATATCTATGAATACTTTTTGTTATGTCTATCTCCTCTGGCTTTATACATTTGCTGCCAACATATATATTCGTTACTGTCATTTTATTTTGTGTTAATGTACCTGTTTTATCAGAGCATATTACTGATACGCAGCCTAAGCTTTCTACTGCCTTTAAATCCTTGATAATAGCTTTATCTGCTGCCATTTTTCTAGTCCCCATTGCCTGAACAATAGTTACAATAGAGCTCAGTGCCTCTGGTATAGCTGCTACTGCTAATGCTACTGCAAACATTAAGGAGTCTAGTATTTTCTCCTTTTGCCACATTCTAAGCCCGAAAACCACAATACTTATAAGAATTATTACTATTGCCAGCTTTTTGCTAAAATCGTCTAAGCTTACTTGCAATGGTGTTTTTCTATCTTGTGTTTCATTCATTAATGAAGCAATTTTGCCAATTTCTGTGTTCATACCTGTTGCACATACTAAAACAGTGGCTCTTCCATAGGTAACTAGGCTGCCAGAATAGACCATATTATATCTATCCCCTAATGCTGCCTGTGCCTCTATCACTCCTGCCTTTTTCTCAACATTTGCTGACTCGCCTGTAAGAGAGCTTTCGTTTACCTGTAGGGAAAAGCAGTCTATAATTCTTCCATCAGCCACCACCATATCTCCAGCCTCTAAAACCAGCAAATCACCTGGAACAATGTCCTTTGAAGGAATTTCTTTTTTTATTCCATTTCTTATTACCTTTGCCTTAGGTGCTGATAATTCCTTTAGTGAAGCTAAAGATTTTTGTGCCTTTACATACTGAACTGTTCCCAAAATTCCATTTAACACAATAACAAAAAGTATAACTATGGTGCTTTCTACATTACCTGACAATGCAGAGATTATAGCAGCTATTATCAGAATAATAACCAGTAAATCCTTAAACTGCTCCATAAACACTTGTAAAATACTCTTTTGTTCCTTCTCTGCTAACGCATTTTCGCCATATTCTTTTCGTTTTAAATCGACTTTGTCATCGGTAAGTCCCTCCAGACTTTGGTATTTTGTGAGTAATTCCTCTTTGGTTAACAAATATTCTTCCTTCATAGAAATCTCCTTTCCTGTGCAAGCACAACCCCGCTTGTCACTTTCTTCTGTCAAGCCCGCAAAAAGACTTCGCTTTTTGCTCCTACATTTGACATTTAATAACAGCTCGTGGCTTCGCCTCTCGCTGTTATTAGATGTCAAATATCTGTTTCTAGTTTCATATTCTTGTGCAAGCACAGAATATGAAACTTTGAAACAGATGCTTGACAGTCCGGGTACAAAAAAAGACTTTTTGTGTACAAAAATTGTACACAAAAAGTCTTGTTCAACTTAGGGTTGCTTGATACCCGATTCTTGCGAATGTGATGACGAATATCAAGACATACTTGAAAGTATGCAACTACTCCCTTTTTGTTTCTGTAGATAATATCATATGGACATTTGTTATGTCAATAGATTTTTTGTCAATTTTTAATTCATCCACAATAGTCCTACTTTTATCTTCTCTTTTTCTTCCTTGCTAATGTATAGACGGTGCAGCACAATTACTGTGATTATAGCAACGCCTGCAATTATGCCTCGAATTGGATTTGTAAGCACTATAGCTGCCAATGTACAGCAATAAGTAACTACAGTTCTATGAATATGTGGACTAACTCTTACTATTATGGAAAAGAATATAAAGAAAAATGCAAGTAATACTACTGGTGACCATATTGGTACTAAGCCCAACAGCACACCAAAGGTGACTGCAATTCCCTTTCCTCCGTGAAATTTATTAAATATAGGATAAATATGTCCTATAACTGGTGCTGCAATAACAGATGCCAGTGCAGCCGTGCCTGCGCTTTGTATATTTACACCTTTTAGATATAAGTAAACAGGAACTGCACCCTTGAACAATTCAAAAAACAGTGTCAAAACTCCACACCAAAAGCCGCCATACATAAATGCGTTGGCAGTACCAGGATTTCCGTCCTTGCTTTCCTGCAATATATTCTTATTAAACAACTTGGAAAATACCTGTGCAAACAATATGCTTCCCATTATATATCCCATGATTATATAAGTAATTGTTCTCATTTTGTACCTTTCACTTCTATCCTATATGTTAAATTACATCTAAAGCTTTAAAATTTATTTTTTCTATAAATTTCACTTTTTATCCAACAATTATACTACATAAAAATCCGGACACAATTCCTTTATAAAAGGTCTTTCCTCTCTGCTTGTATCTGCTGTATCCAGGTCTATTTCTTTAATTATAAGCTGCTCATTATTATCAGCCTTAAATAATACATTACCATTACTATCTACAATAATAGATTCTCCGGCAAATTCCATATTTCCCTCTGTTCCAACACGATTACACATAGCTATGTAAACATTATTTTGGTATGCAGCAACACGCAGCTCCCATTCAAACATATCCATCGGCTCTGCAACTGTATTTGCTGTTGGAATAATAATAAGCTTTGCTCCCATTAAAGCACAGGTTCTTATGCTTTCTGGAAAATGTCTGTCATAGCATATAACTACACCTATTTTTCCAAAAGGAGTATTATATACAATAAAACCTTCCTCTGACGGTGTATAATAATCCTTTTCATAAAAGTTCTCTGCCTGATGTATATGAACCATCTTTGAGGTATCTATAATTTCCCCATTATCATCAATCATTAAGGACATATCATAAAACTTGTCGTCTTCTTTGATATAAATATTTGGTGACATCCAAAGACCAAAATCCTTGCACAAATCCCTAAGCATATTTACCTTTATTCCGTCAATAGATAAACTTAGCTCCTCTTTTTCAAAACCGATAGCTTTCTTTAATTCTTCCTTTTTATATTGTGGAAAGAAAGGGGTAAGCTGTATTTCTGGAAAAAACAGCAAATCTGCCTCCTTTGCCTTTTCCACATATTCAAGAGTCCTATCAAAGTTTTCATCTATGTTGTTTGTCATAGACATTTGTGCCATAGCGATTCTCATAATTTTCTCCTTACTACACTAGCATTTTGCAATATATCCTTGCAATATATTTTTTATTCCTTATTGTAAATATCCATTATTTTTGTAACCTTGTAACCTTTTGCCTCCACCGTTTTCTTTAAAAGCTTATCTTTAACTGAACTATTAAGTGATACTACTGCAGTTCCTTTTTCATGGCTTACCACAGCCTGCGAAACTCCAGTTAATTCTTCTAAAGCCTTTTTTACAGCAGCCTCACAATGAGCACACATCATACCTTTTATTATAATAGTTTTAGTCTGTAAATTGTCCTCATCTAAACTAGCATTTTCATTATCATTTAGACTAATCTCACTATCTAAAACTATCGTCTTTGCTTTTTTGTAATGGCTGGCATCATAAATATTTACAAGATTTAATCGAAGTGCATTTGAAACAACACAGAAGCTACTAAGGCTCATAGCCGCAGCTCCAAACATTGGATTTAAGGTAAGCCCTAATGGAATAAATACACCTGCTGCAAGAGGTATTCCTATAGTGTTGTAGAAAAATGCCCAGAACAAATTCTCATGTATATTTCTAAGAGAAGCTCTGCTTAATCTTATTGCCGCAGGAACATCTAAAAGTCTGCTTTTCATAAGCACAATATCTGCTGCATCAATAGCCACATCTGTACCTGCACCTATAGCTATTCCTATATCAGCTCTGGTAAGTGCTGGTGCATCATTAATGCCATCTCCTACCATTGCTACCTTGCCAACATTTTTAAGTTTCTTTATAATAGCCTCTTTTCCGTCTGGAAGCACTCCTGCAATTACCTGGTCAACGCCTGCCTCTTTGCCTATAGCCCTTGCAGTACGCTCATTATCACCAGTAAGCATAACAACCTTAATGCCCATATTTTTAAGCTCATTAACAGCCTTTGCACTGTCCTCTTTAATTACATCTGCCACCGCAATAATACCAATTAGCTTACCTGCTTTTGCAAATAATAATGGTGTTTTGCCCTGCTCAGACATTTTATCAGCCATATCCTGTACTTCTTTACTAACAGTTGCCTGACTGGAAATATACTTTAAGCTGCCTCCGATTATTAAATCACTATCTAGCATAGCACTAAGTCCATTTCCTGGCAATGCTTTAAATTCATTTACTTCATATGAATTTATATTATCCTCCTTTGCCTTATCTAATATAGCATTGGCAAGAGGGTGTTCACTATTTTTTTCAAGACTATATGCAACCTTCATTAATTCTTCACTTGTTATATTACCTATTGGACAAATATCTGTAACCTTTGGCATACCCTTTGTAATAGTTCCTGTTTTATCTAAAGCAACTATCTGCACCTTACCAGCCTCCTCCAAGGAAACTGCACTTTTAAATAAGATACCATTTTTTGCACCTTTTCCGTTACCTACCATAATGGCTACAGGTGTAGCTAATCCTAAGGCACAAGGACAGCTTATAACTAATACGGAAATGCCTCTGGCAATAGCATAGCCAAAGTCTTTGCCTAAAATAAGCCATACTATAGTTGTTATTACTGCAATGGTAATTACTGCCGGCACGAATATTCCCGATACCTTGTCAGCAATTTTTGCAATAGGTGCTTTTGTTGCTGCCGCATCACTAACCATTTGAATAATCTGTGAAAGTGTTGTATCCTCACCAACTCTGGTTGCTTCACACTTGAGTAAGCCCGATTGATTAATTGTTGCCGCTGAAACTGTATCTCCTGCCTCTTTATCTGCAGGTATACTCTCTCCTGTAAGTGCAGATTCGTCAATGGCACTATGACCTTCCAGCACTACACCATCAACAGGTATATTTTCTCCCGGTCTTACTATAAAAACATCACCGATTTTAACCTGCTCTATGGATACTGTTATTTCTTCATTATCTCTCAATATGTTTGCAGTTTTTGGTGCAAGCTTCATAAGACTTTTTAAAGCATCTGTAGTTCTGCCCTTTGAACGAGCCTCAAGCATTTTTCCTACTGTAATAAGTGTAAGAATCATAGCTGCTGACTCAAAGTAAAACTCCATCATATATTTCATAACTGCATCATTGTCACCAGCAAGCTGTGCTGAGGTCATTGCAAACAATGCAAAGGTGCTGTAACCAAAGGCTGCTGCTGAACCTAATGCCACCAGCGTATCCATATTAGGTGCTCCATGAAGCAGGCTCTTAAAGCCTGATATGAAAAACTTCTGGTTAATTATCATTATTGCTATTGATAATAATAGCTGTGTAAGTCCCATTGCAATATGGTTGTTTTCATAGAACTTTGGCAAGGGCCAGTTCCACATCATATGCCCCATTGAGAAATACATTAACACAATTAAAAAGCCTAAGGACCACCAAAGCCTTCTTTTAAGTGCTGGTGTTTCCTTATCCTTTAGTCCGTCCTCCATTTTTTCGGCTTTTGCACTCTGAGCACTATTGTTTGCACCCTTTACGGACGCACCATAGCCTGCTGCCTCTACAGCAGCAATAATTTTATCATCCTCTACAGTTCCTTCAATGCCCATAGAATTCGTAAGCAGACTAACTGAGCAGGAGGTTACTCCCGGAACCTTTGATACAGCCTTTTCCACACGGCTGCTGCAAGCTGCACAGCTCATTCCTGTAACATTAAACTGTTTCATAATAATCCTCCTTCCGCATGTTGTTGTTTTAAGGCATATGTACATCACTAACGATTTCAACGCAGACACGCTCTCGCACGATTTCAATGTAGCAGTACATAAAGCTGGCAAACTATTACTTTGTAATAGCCTGCCATTATTTTATAGCAACTATCCTTCATCTCTCTATTAGAAAAGCTCGAAAGCTTGAACTAATATCTTAAATAGAGAAACTCAATTACATGCGTAGTTTTTGCTAATACCTTCTCCTAACTCTATTTTGAAAAAAGTGAAAACTTCTTCTCATACTCCTCTTTTTCAACACCCATTACTTTATACCCGATTTTTTCTACCTCTGCTTTTATTTTGTCTTCATCTAAAGGCTCCTCTGATATAATTTCAGTTTCTCCTTTCTTTGCAGAAGAATTTACTTTTTTGATTTTAAAGTTCTGTCTAATTGTATCATTCATATGGCTTTCACACATACCACACATCATTCCGTCAATTTTTAATACTGTCCTAATCATAAAAGCTGCCTCACTTTCTTTATTTGCCAGCAAAAAGCTATAAAACAAATGGTTTAGTTGTTAAACTTTTTGCATTTTGTTTTTGTTCACGCTATCAATATATACCCCATATGGGTATATGTCAACCTTATAATTGAATAATATTATCAACAACATTCATAGTTGATTTACGATGGGATACTAATATTACTGTCTTTTCTCCCTGTTGTTCTCTCAGGGATTTTAAAATTATTCCTTCATTTAACGAATCTAAATTGCTGGTTGGCTCATCTAAAAGTATTAATGGTGCATCGTGTAAGAACACTCTGGCAAGGCCTATTCTTTGCTTTTCCCCACCTGACAGACTATCACCTAATTCTCCCACATTATTATCATATCCATTTGGCAGGGAAATAATAAAATCGTGAATAGATGCCTTTTTGGCAGCCTCTATTATTTCGTCCTTTGTTGCGTCCTCCTTTGCAATAGCAATATTATTACCAATGGTGTCATTGAATAAATAAGTTTGCTGTGTCATATAGCTTTCTAATTTTCTAAGGTCACAGGTAGGAATTTTGTTTATATCCTCTCCATTAATAACTATTGTTCCATTCTCAACATTCCAAAATCTCATTAACAGTTTAAGCAGGGTGGACTTTCCACAGCCACTTTCTCCCCATATTCCGTTAATCTTACCTGCCTTAAAATCAACTGAAAAATTATCAAATATTTTTCTTGACTCATAGGCAAAGGAAATATTTTTTACCTCTATACTATCAATAGCATTTTCATTGCTTATATTGTCACAGGCAGCCTCAGAGCTTCTTTCAATTTCATAAACTACTGGTTCTTCCTCTAGTAAAGCTAAAACTCTCTCTCCACTTGCAAGTGTCTGATTTAAATTGTTGGAAAGATTTGACAATGCCACTACAGGACCAAAAGAGCCCATCATAGAAACAATACAAATTATCATTTGTTCAAATTCAATTTGTTTTTCCTTCCACAAATAAGCTGTCAATAATACCATTCCAAAAGAGAAGGCAAGTATTGCAATATTTGTAATTGCCCTTTGTGTTCCCTCAAAACCATTAAGCTTTTTCTGATAGCCACCAAGCTTGTCTGATTCATTAACCAGCTTTTCTTCTCTATTATCACCTTGATTATACTGGATAGTTTCATCTAAACCACGCAGGCAATCAAGTATATAGCTATTTAAATCTCCAAACTGATTTCTATACAATAATCCTGTATTTCCGCCTCTTTTACCATTAATTACAGGTATAATAACTCCTACTGTAATATAGCCGGCTAATGCTAAAATTCCTGCATATATATTATGATACCCTATAAATATTGTCATTATTAAGGAAGTAATAAAGGCTATTACTATTGGAGATATTGTATGAGCATAAAACACCTCTAATAGTTCAATATCCGTTGTAATAACTGATATTAAATTTCCCTTATCTCGTCCCTCCAGCTTTGCAGGGCATAATCTTCTAAGAGCTGAAAATACTTTATTTCTTATAATTGCTAATAGCTTAAAAGCAATAAAATGGTTACAGTATTGCTCTATGTAGTGTAAAACGCCTCGCATTACCGCAAAAATCATCATTAATGCAAATAATTTCCCAGAGCCTTCAACCATAGCCTTTACTCCTAATATAGTAAGACTTATTGCACACAGATAGCCCGCTGCTCCTAAAATAATTGCTAAAAGCATAATATGTAATAATGGCTTTACAAGTCCCACCAGCTTTGCCATAATCACTATTCCACTTCTTCTGTTCTTATTCATTACATAGCCTCCTTTCCATAGGTTTCAAGCAGCTTTTGCGAATTAAATATATTAAAATAGTCACCCTTTTTATTCATCAATTCACTGTGATTGCCCTTTTCTGTTATTTTTCCGTTTTTCAACATATAAATACAATCTGAATTTACAACATTTGCTAATCTATGTGATATAAGAATAATGGTCTTTGTCAGAGCTAATTTATGGATAACCTCCATTATAAGCTCCTCACTTTCTGCATCAATATTACTGGTAGCCTCATCAAAAATATACATTTTTGCATCCTTTAATATAGCTCTTGCCATTGCCAATCTCTGGCACTGACCTCCAGACAGGTTGCTTCCCTGCTCTGCAATTTTTGTATTTAAGCCTTCCTCAGAGTTAATAAAATCTAACAAATTAACCTTTCTTAAAGCAGCCTCCATTTCCTCTTTGGTAGCATCACTTTTGCCCATTTTAAGATTTTCTTCTACAGTTCCCTTAAATAAGTAGCTATTATGACTTACTAATATAATCTGCTCCATAAGGCTTTGTTCATTTATATCTGTTAATTCTGTTTCATCTATCCTAATACTTCCCTTATAATTTTTATTTTTTCCCAAAATAAGTCCAGCTATTGTACTTTTTCCACAACCAGACTCACCAACTATGGAAATAAATTTCCCCTTTTCTAATTCCATATTAATTCCAGCTAAAATTTTTCTACTTTCATCATAAGAAAATTCTACATTTTCTAACTTAATATTTTTACAATCAGAAATTTCCAGCTTATCTTTACTGCTCTCCTCTGGCAAATCCAATATAGCGAATATTTTATCACTTGCAGCCATTCCATTCATTGCAATATGAAAATATGATCCTAAAAGTCTTAAAGGAATGAAAAACTCACTTGCCAACAATATAATTGTAATTGCCCCACTAATAGAAACATTTCCATTAAAGTATTGGACTATTGTCACTATCATACCAACTGCTGCTCCACCATATGCAATTATGTCCATTACACTGGTAGAGTTAAGCTGCATTGTTAAAACCTTCATTGTAATTTTTCTAAATCTTTGAGCCTCTTCGTCCATTTCCTTTGACTTTTTTTCATCAGCCTGATAGATTTTTAAGGTTGTAAGTCCCTGCAGATTTTCCAAAAAGGAATCTCCTAGCTGTGTATAGCTTCCCCAGTATTTACTTAGCAATTTCTTTGCAATTTTTTGTACAAACACAATAGACATTGGAATAAGTGGCACACATACCAGCAGTACAATACAGGCTGATAAATTAATTCTGCACAAAACAATAAATAATGTTATAGGTGCAAGCAGGCTATATATAAGCTGTGATATATATTTTCCAAAGTAAACCTCTAACTGCTCTACGCCCTCTGTTGCCACCTGCATAACCTCGCTTGTAGATACCTTTTCACGATAATTGCTTCCAAGCCTTAGCATTTTTTCATATATGGCTTTTCTAAGGGTTATTTTTACATCAACACTTGCTTTATAAGTATATTTTGCAATCTGCTTCTCACATACAAACCGAACTACTATTACTACAATAAATATAACTCCACTTATGCCGATTAATTTTGTATCTATTTGCTTTTTATACACACTCTCAGCAAGCCTTCCAATTTGGAATACTGATACAATCTGGCTAATAAGTGCAAGCCATTGCCAGATAATATTATAGGCGATATACTTTTTTCCACTGGATAAAAGCTTTAGTAATCTTGTTTTTATCATTTTGCTACCTTTCCTCTACATTTCTTGTTTATTTTCTATTTATTCTCTATTACCTATTTTTAGTTCTTTCTTAATTTTTTCCCTTTTACTGGTAATTAAATGCCACATTGCCAGTATTGGGTGATACATAATCATTCTAGGTCCTGAAAATCTCATTACCTTTTTTATTTCCTGTCGCATTTCAGGCTTGTAACAATGAATTTTACAATTCGCACAGAAGGTTTTTTGCTCCATAAAGGGGCATTTTTCACTACGCATCTGTGCATATTCTTCTAATTGCTTGCACTTGTCACATTCCTCTTTCCCATTTAACAACCACTTTTCCTTGTGGTTTTTCCTACAATACAGAGCAATCATCTGTGCTACAACATATTGCTCCTTTTTTCTTTTCTTCTCTATTTTTAATTTATTCTTATCATCGATTTTTTCTGTTTTCATAAGTAATACCCTTTATGTTACTAATCAATAGCTACCTTTATTGTTTTAATTCTGGTAAAGAAATATATGTATTTAAACAGAATTAAAAATACAATAAAGCATCTTCCATATATATTTGACATTGCAAGGAACGCTAAAATTAACATTGCCGATGCTGGAAGTAAAATTGTAAGCTTTGTTTTTAAAGTCATTGATTTGTTTTTAACAAAGCTGTCTAAATGCTTTTTGTAAAGCTTTGTACCTATAAACCATTTATGAAATCTGTCTGAGCCTTTTGCAAAGCAAAAAGACGATAATAGCAGAAATGGTGTTGTCGGAAGTACTGGTAATATTACCCCTATCATTCCAACTCCCATTGACAACAATCCAATAATTATCCATATAACCTTAATTGTCTTTCCCATAAAAAAATCCTTTCTTGTTAAATACAACTTATCTAAGTTAGTTTTCGCTAACACATTGTATCACAAAAAAGGATTTTGTATATAGTTTTTTAATTATTTGATTTGCTAATTTTTAACTTTCTTTTCCCCAGACTTCCTCTGCAATTTCTTTTACAAGCTTTAATTTATTCCATTGCTCTTCCTCAGTTAATTTATTTCCGATTTCACAAGACGCAAAGCCACACTGTGGACTTAAGCAAAGTCTGTCTAAAGGAACATATTTTGCAGCCTCATATATTCTTGCAATAACCTTTTCCTTATCCTCTAATTCAGGTGTCTTTGTTGTAATAAGTCCAAGTACAACCTTCTTATCAGGTGAAACCTTAGCAAGAGGAGCAAATCCTCCAGATCTTTCATCATCATACTCTAATAAGAGAGCGTCTACATTTTCCTTAGCAAAAACATAATCTGCAACTGTATCGTATGGTCCACTTGTAAAGTAAGTAGAATGATAGTTACCTCTGCAAATATGAGATGTAATTACCATATCCTCTGGTTTTCCTTCTAAGGCAATATTATTAACCTGAAGAAGCTGTTTTTTTACATCCTCTATATCAATACCTAAAGACTTATATCTTTGCTTTGCAGCCTCTCCTACAATAGCTCCCCAGGTACAATCGTCAAGCTGAAGATTACGGCAGCCAGCATCATAAAACTGCTTTATAACCTCTCTGTAAGCTGCTCCAATATCCTGAATTAATTCTTCATTGTTATTGTAATACTTCCTGGTATTTTCAAAGTTTGCAGGAACTATCATCTGCTGGAAGGTCTGAGCAGGTGCAGGAATAGTATATTTTGCTACTGTATTTTCATCCTCAAACTGCTTTAAGAATTTGAAATACTCAACAAATGGGTGCTGCTTTGCATTAATTTTTCCTACTAAATATGTATCATCAAGTACAGCTAATTCAGCATTAAACTTAACTCCATTTCCAGTATTTTTATGTTCAACACCTTCAAAGCCCCACATAAAATCTAAATGCCAGAAGGTTCTTCTAAATTCTCCATCAGTAATTACATGGAAGCCTAACTCTTTTTGTTTTGCTACAAGCTTAGTAATTTCATCATTTACTATTTTATCATACTCTTCCTTACTTATTTTTCCCTCCTTGTATTCAGCCTTTGCTTTCTTAAGCTTTTCCGGTCTTAAAAAGCTTCCTACAAAATCATATCTAAATGGTGTCTTTAAGCTGCTCATTTCTATTTTCTCCTTTTCCTGATAATCTTCTACGGCATCTCTTATTTAATCAACTGTCCTTGTTGAAATACATTTAAATGTACCGTTATTATAATTTAATAATCTTATTCAGTAAAATATATAAAAAAGGGGCTAGTCCATAGTTTAAAACTATGATAAACTGATTTTCATTTTAGTTATTTATTTTTAATCATTCTTTCTAACTCAGCAGCTACAATACTAAGTGAAGTATCCTTTCTCTTTAAAATGCAGACATTTCTTGGTGGAATAGGAGGCTTCATATCTAAAATAACCAGCTTTTCCATACTCTCCTTTTCTAAAAAATCTGTTGGAACAAATCCAATTCCTAAATCTGATTTAATCATTGGTAAAATCTGGTCTGCTGTGGTTGCCTCTACATCTGGCGAAAAGGATAATCCAATTTTACTAAACAGCTCTGAATAAAAAGCAAAAGAGCCTGTCTTTTCTCCAAGACCAATTAATGGGTATTTTTTTATCTGCTCCTCTGTAATAGTTGTGCCTGTAGAAATGGCAAAGGCGGTGCTGCATACCGGCACCTCCTTAACACTTCGTAGTATATAAGAGGAAATTCCTGCCGGAAGTGCAAAAGGCTCTGTAACTATTGCAAAATCGACAAGTCCCTTTTTTAAAACATCAATAGCCTGAGGTGTAGTGTGATTAGTTATTCTAATGCGAATTCCCGGATACTTTTTACGAAAGCTTTTAAGTACATTAAGTAATACACAATGCAGGGCAATTTCACTTGCTGCAATAGTAACTACTCCAGACTGTAAGCTTCTATCTCTGGCAATTTCCTCCTCACCACATAAAATATGTTCAAAGGCAATAGAAATATGTCCATACAACTTTTCTCCTTCTGGTGTTAAGGAAACTCCATGTCTTTGCCTTATAAACAGGGTACAGCCTAATTCCTCCTCCAGCTTTTTCATCATTCTTGTAATATTTGGCTGATTGTTAAGCAGGGCATTAGCTGCTCCAGTAAAACTTTTATATTTTGCTACATAATAAAAAACTCTGTAATAGTCATAATTAATGTTCATTTCTTCACCTGCTATATCAAATTTGTATATCTTGAATTTAAAATAGATATTTTACACATATCTTATGTGTGAATTATAATATGGATGGTGTCAAAAGACAATATATAAATATAAGAATATAAAATAAGAAAGAAGTGAATTTATATGAATAATATTATTTGTATTGGCAGGCAATATGGAAGTGGTGGCCGCGAAATTGGCGAAACCCTATCAAGACTTTTAGATATTCCCTGCTATGACAAATTATTAATAAAAAAGGCATCCTTAGAGTCTGGCTTAAGTGAGGAATATATTTCTAAGACAGAGGAATCTCCCCTTAATAGTATTCAATTTTTAAGTGGAAATCCCTACGCTGACATTGCCGGTATAGGAAATACCTTCTATTCTGAAGGTCAAAGAACCTACAATGCTGAAAAAGCAGTTATTGAGGATTTATCTAAGCAGGGGCCTTGTGTTATTGTAGGGCGAAATGCTTCCTCAATTATTCCCAAGGACAAAAGACTTTCTATATTTATTTACGCAGATGATGATGACAGAATAAAGCGTGTCATTGAAAGGAATAAGCTTACAGAAAATGAAGCTGTTCATAGAATAAAACATATTGACAGAATGAGAAGGCAATTTTTTGATTTCTATTCTGATACTGCGTGGGGCCGTCCTGAAAGCTATGACCTTATGTTATCCAGCAGCAAATTTGGTATTGATGGCTGTGTAAAAGCAATTATGGAGGTTTTAAAGGAAATGGAGGCAGCCCGAAATGAATAAAGACTTAACTACAGGTAATCCACAGTCCGTACTTTGGAGATTTTGTTTGCCACTATTTGGCAGTATTATTTTTCAGCAATTATACAATATTGCAGATAGCTTTGTAGCCGGAAAGTTTATTAGTGAAAACGCATTAGCTGCTGTTGGCAACAGCTACGAAATAACCTTAATATTTATTGCCTTTGCCTTTGGCTGTAATATGGGCTGTTCAGTTATAGTATCTAAATTGTTTGGTGCAAAGGATTACCGTGGACTTAAAACAGCAGTTTCCACTGCCTGCATTTTCAGCGGAATCGTCTGCTTAATATTAATGATTATCGGTATAACCGGCTCAGATTTACTTCTTAATTTAATGAGAACTCCTGATAATGTATTTAGTGATTCTAAATTATACTTAGATATTTATGTGTGGGGATTACCTTTTGTATTTTTCTATAATATTGCAACTGGTATCTTCTCAGCACTGGGCGATTCAAAAACACCATTTTATTTTTTAGCAGTATCTTCTACCTCTAATATTGCCGTAGATATATGGTTTGTTAAATCCTTTAATATGGGGGTTGCAGGTGTTGCATGGGCTACCTTTCTCTGTCAGGGAGTAAGCTGTATCCTTGCAATGATTGTAGTATTTAAAAGGCTTGCTAAAATTGAAATTGAAGAACACGCACCTTTATTTGATACACAGATTTTAAAGCAGATAGTTGTAATTGCTATTCCAAGCACCTTACAGCAAAGCTTTATTTCCTTTGGCAATATAATTATCCAAAGTATTATCAACGGCTTTGGTGCTCCTGTTATGGCTGGATATTCTGCCGCAGTAAAATTAAACAATCTGGTAATTACCTCCTTTACAACACTTGGTAACGGTATCTCCAACTACACTGCACAAAATATAGGTGCCAGAAAGCTGCTTCGTGTTAAACAAGGCTTTAAGGTGGGTATAAAGCTGGTTTGGATGCTAAGCCTTCCTCTATTCCTACTCTACTTCTTTGGTGGAAATATTGTTTTAAAGCTTTTTATGGATAAGCCTACTAAACTGGCAATGGAAACTGGTATTACATATTTAAGAATACTTTCACCTTTCTATTTTGTTGTATCTGCAAAATTAGTTGCTGATGGAATTTTGCGAGGTGCTGGTATGATGAAGCAATTTATGGTTGCTACCTTTACAGATTTAATATTGCGTGTGGTATTAGCCTTCTGCTTCTCAAAGACTGCTCTCGGTGCAACCGGAATCTGGTGTGCATGGCCTGTAGGCTGGTGTATTGCAACAGCATTATCACTAATTTTCTTCCATAAAGGACCTTGGGCAAAGCATGAAAATACATAGAAATTTTTAATACTTTTCTTTCAAATCATAAAATCAGAGCATATAAAAGGCAATTTAAATCTTTTATATGCTCCTTTAAAAAGCAGAAATTCAAACTTTCTCAACCCATTCTATATAAATAATCCTCCTATGAGCTTTACAACCAAAGCCATTATCCAGGCTATAGCACACTGTCCAATTACTATTGCAGCTGCCCATTTTCTTCCAAGCTCTCTTTTTATTGAGGCAATAGCTGCCACACATGGAGTGTATAACAAACAGAATACTAATAATGCTGCTGCACTTAATGGTGTCAAAATAGTGAATAATATATCCTTTGATGGCAAAAGAACTGATAATGTAGCAACTACACTTTCCTTAGCCATAAAGCCTGAAATAAGTGCGGTTGATATTCTCCAGTCACCAAATCCCAAAGGCTTTAATATAGGTGTAATAACACCGGCAATTAATGCAAGCATGCTGTCCTTTGAATTAGATACCTTATTCAAATGTATATCAAAGGTTTGTAGAAACCATATTACAATAGTAGCAATAAATATTACTGTAAAAGCTCTCTGTAAAAAATCCTTTGCCTTATCCCATAATAACTGTGCTACACTTTTTGCACTAGGCATTCTATAATTTGGAAGCTCCATTACAAATGGAACTGGTTCACCTTTAAATAAACTGTTCTTTAAAATAAGTGCTGCTAAAATTCCCATAACAATTCCACCAAAATATAGTAACACCATAACTAATGCACCATTTTTTGGAAAAAACGCTGCTGTAAAAAATCCATAAATAGGAAGTTTTGCTGAACAGCTCATAAATGGTGTAAGCAGTATTGTCATTTTTCTATCTCTTTCAGACGGAAGTGTTCGGCTTGCCATAACTCCTGGAACAGTACATCCAAAGCCAATAAGCATTGGTACAATGCTTTTTCCTGATAAGCCTATCTTTCTTAATAATTTGTCCATAACAAAGGCAACTCTGGCCATATATCCACTATCCTCGAGTAATGATAAAAAGAAAAATAATGTAACTATAATTGGTAAAAAACTAAGCACACTTCCTACACCATTAAAAATACCATCTATAATCAATGAGCTTAGCACTGAATTTACATGACCTTTTTTCAATGCCATATCCATAATATTGGTCAGGCTCTCTATACCATTTGCCAGTATATCCTGCAAAAATGCACCAATAATATTAAATGTAAGAAAAAAGACTATTGCCATAATACATATAAATGCTGGAATTGCTGTGTACCTTCCGGTAAGTATTTTATCTATTCTTCGGCTCCTTGCATGTTCCTTACTTTCCTTTGGCTTTATAACAGTTTCATCACATATTTTTCGGATAAAGTTAAAACGCATATCTGCTATAGCTGCGGCCCTATCCAGATTTCTCTCTTTCTCCATTTGAACAATAATATGCTCTATCATTTCCTTTTCATTCTGTTCAAATTGAAGCTGTTCTATTATTTGTGCATCACCTTCTGCAATCTTAGTAGCTGCAAACCTGACAGGCACCTCATACCTATTAGCATGATCTTCTATTAAGTGCATAATCCCATGTATACATCTATGTACTGCACTACCTTCCTCATTAGCACTACAAAAATCCTGTCTGCCAGGTTTTTCCTGATTTTTAGCTACATGTATTGCATGGTCAACCAATTCCTCTATACCCTCATTTTTTGCAGCTGAAATAGGAACAACCGGCACTCCTAAAGACTCTTCAAGCTCATTAATAAGCACTGAGCCACCATTTTCTCTTACTTCATCCATCATATTAAGGGCCACAACCATAGGAATATCTAACTCTAGAAGCTGCATTGTAAGATACAAATTGCGTTCTATGTTTGAAGCATCTACTATATTTATTATACCCTTAGGCTTTTCTTTTAATATAAATGACCTTGTTACTATTTCCTCACTACTGTATGGTGACATAGAATAAATACCTGGAAGGTCTGTAACCATTGTATTCGGATGTCCCTTTATCGGACCATCCTTTCTATCTACTGTAACACCAGGAAAATTTCCCACATGTTGGTTAGAGCCGGTTAATCTATTAAATAAAGTTGTTTTACCGCAATTTTGATTTCCTGCAAGAGCAAATGTAAGTATCTCTCCATCTGGCAATGGATTTCCACTTCCTTTTGGATGATATTTTCCACCCTCACCTAACCCTGGATGTGGTATTTCCTTTTTCTTTTTTGATTTTCCTGCATTTTCCTCCAAAGCAATTCTGCTGTTAGCGTGATACTCATCTATTTTATTTTCATTTACTTCTATTTTTGACGCATCATCAAGTCTTAATGTCAACTCATAGCCATGAACCCTAAGCTCCATAGGATCTCCCATTGGAGCATATTTCACAAGAGTCACTTCCACTCCTGGTATAAGACCCATATCTAAAAAATGTTGTCTTAATGCCCCTTCTCCACCCACTGCCTTTATGACAGCAGTTTTTCCTATTTTCAGTTCCTTTAATGTCATTTTAAGACCTCGTTTCGCTTAAAACTATTTTTATTTTTACATTGCTTTAAAGCCGTTTGCTGCTCCGTCAAAACCTATCTTATAGGCTGCAAAAGCCTGTGCCTTATCAAGTGCTTCAATAGGTGTCATACCTTTTGCATATGAGCTTATAAAGCAGCTAAATAAGCTATCTCCAGCACCTACCGTATTAACAATCTTTTCGACTTTTTTCGCTGGCTCATCATAAAATTTATCTTCTTTCTTTACATACATTAATGCTCCCTTACTTCCCTGTCCTAAAACAATAATATCATTGTGATATGTATTTTCTATTTGTCTTATAAATTCCTGTGGATTTCCCTGTATTCCCTCATCACTTAAAAACAAAATATTTGCTGTTTCCATAAATTCTCTATTGTACTCATCATTTATGTCGTTAAGCACATGAACATCAGTTGCAATAGTCTTTCCTGACGCTTTTAGGGTTTTTAAAAGCTGTCGGTTGTAATTAATATTGCATGCAATAATTATATCATATTTGTCAAAATCAATCTTTGAAAAATCATATTCTGTTTCCTGAATATCCTTTAAATCACAGTATATTTTTCGTTTACCGTCCCTGTCATATAAAATATTTGATGTACAGGTCTTTTCCAGTTTCTTTTCCATAAGGCTAGTATTAATCCCACAGCTTTCAAACTCTGAAACAATCGTTTTACCCATTAAATCATTACCTATAATAGTTGCAATATCTACCTCATCCCCCAATGCTGTCATTGCCTTTGCTATATTGTAACCCACACCTGCTACACCTACATTTACTCCGTGAAAATTGTACTCAATAGGACAATATTCAATGGGGAAATTATTTATACTACAGGTTACCTCAATATTTACCAATCCTGATACAAAAATTTTGCTCACAGCTGTTCTCCTTTACTTTTACTTAAGTATAAACTTATGACTATAATTTTCAACACTTTCTAGTAAATAATTATTGTTTTATTTTAAAGTTTCCTCCCTGATTGTATGCTTTTTTCTATACCCTCTGACTGTTTTCATATAGATTAACACAAACGCACCCACCATAGCAGCCACCACTCCTCCAACACTGCCAAAGAATGCCACTTTATTAGAATACCATCTAACAAAGAAGTTGGTAGTAACAGTTACCGTATTATTAAAGCTTACAACCTTTCCACTGGCTATATCCTCTGCGTTTTCGCTGTCTGTTACATTTCCTGCCATATCCTCTACTTCAAATCGGATTTTCTGATTTACTCCTGCCTTTATATTAAATGTATCCTCAAAATCCATATTGTTATTAAATTCATTTGCCTTATATATTTCTTTATCATTTGCATATACTCTTACCTCTTTTACTCCTAAAGCATCAAATAGCTTATACTTTACTGTGATTTCATCAGCATTATATGTACCCTTTTCCATACCACTTACCATTACTATTTCAGGCTTTGTGTTATCTACTGCAAAGGTTGCATATAAGTTATCATATACCAAGGTCTGTGAAACATTTCCTGCCTTATCCTTTGAGGTAGTTGAAATAACATATATTCCGTCCTTTACAAAGTTCTCCTTGCTGATGGTGTACTGATATTTGTACCAGCCATTATCTCCTCTTGCCTTGCTGTTGTCTAGTGGTGTTGCTTCATATATCAGGTCAGTAACCTTTGCACCATCTCTTGCAACCTCCATGCTCAACTGGGTAAGTGTATTAACATTATATTCTGTTATTACAAAATCTCCCTCTACCTCTTTAACATAGCCATTCATTACATTGGTTAATACATCATTAAAGGTATAAACAGAGCCATATCTGTTAAGTGAAAAGGTTACCTGCTTTTGGCTTACTCTTCCAGCTTTATCCCTTGCTGCTACTGTTAGTACATAAAGTCCGTCATTTTCTCTTTTCTTGGCAAAGGTATCAAAGCTTCCCTCTACACCCTTTTCGATATTTTCCATTCCATTAATGAACTGATTTGTTACATCTAAATCCTTTATGCTTTCAATCCCCTTATATTCATCAGTAAAATATACACCTGTTTTTGTAAGGGATACACTATAATTATCAAAGTAATTATCACTTATATTTATAGACGGTATTACACTATCATTGTATGCACCCATATCTGTTACACCAGTAATGGTTATCTCTGGTGCTGCAGTATCTACTGTAAATATAACTGTTCTTGTAAATGCTGTATTTCCAGCCTTATCCTTTGCCTGTACTCTTAAAGTGTATGTACCCTCGTCTGCAAAGGTGTAGTTAAGCACATCCTCCTTTTTAGTTCCATTAAAGCTTATGTCATAGTCTTTATATTCCCTATTGTCTAACCTTCTAACAACACTTATGTCTACAACATTTGTATCGTAATTAGACTCTATTACCTTTAAGGTCATTTCTGCCTTGTCTGCATAATAAGCATTTTCTGTAACTCCAGTAATCTCACAAAACGGAGAAGTATTGTCTAAGGTAAATTTAATACTTTTTTCTGCTGCTGCATTTCCTGCTGCATCTATTGATTTCACTATAACCTCATAAGTACCATCCTTATCAAAGACAAAGCTGTATTGATTATCAGCTTCTTTAACTGCCTCTGCCTCAAGCTGGTACTTTTCAGTTACTCCGTCAAGAGTTCTTGTAACATAGGCTGTGGTTTCATTGCCAACTTCACTGAAATGCTTTTCTGCTACAGATGTAATTACTGTAACTACACCTGTGTTATAGCTTTCGTTTTCTACGCCACTTAAATCGTCAATAACAGGAGCTGTTGTGTCTATATATACTGTTTTTTCAGCCTGACCTATGTTGCCTGCGTTGTCTGTTACAATAGCTTTAACAGTATAACTTCCGGCTTCATTCACATACTTTTCAATCAGGTCATTGGTAAGTGTAAGCTTTTTGCTGTCTGTTTCTTTACCCTTTACATCATAGGTGTCACTAATTACCTTATTGTCATTTACGAAAACCTCTACCCTGTTAATTCCTGATATTACATCCTTTTCATTAATACTAATGTTAAAGTCTACTGCTTTGTTGTACCATTTGTTATTGCTGTCAGGCTTTCTGGTTTCCTTTATGGACACTTCTGGTGCAAGATTTTCAACTACTATATAGTTACTTTCGTACCTTCTTATGCCCTGTTCATTAACAAGCTCATTAAGGTTGTAGCTCCTGCTATGACCTACCTTATCCTTTATTATTAATGATACATTTCCTTTTATATTGCCTTTTAATGTATACTGTACCTGTGATATTCCACCTTCCTTATTAACAATATTTCCTTTATATTCTCTATTTCCAACATAAAGTGTAGCTGTTGCCATACCTGAAATGCTATCTACAAGCTCTAATGTTAATTTAACATCTTTATTGTAAAAACTTCCGTATGATTTCACATTTTCCTTTCCACTTGTTTCTACAGCTTTTATATTCCCGGCTGGCTCTGTCTTATCTATATATACAGTGTAGGGAGCTGTACTACCAACAGTATTTCCTGCATTATCCACTATGTTTTTTACAATTATTGTTACCTCTCCATCTGCACCTAATCTATAATCAGAGGTATTTACACTATACTTATAACTGACAGTCTTTGTATTAAGATTAGTCAAGCCGATGTTTTTTGTTTGTACAAGTGAGTTATTAGTGTATACTTCTACTGTAAAGCTTGCTATACCTGATACAGCACTGCTATTTATTTCATCTGACTTATCATATACATTTACATCAAGCATAACATCATCACCAAAGTAATAATTGTTGCTGGCATCAACATATCTTGCCACACTGTTTGATGCTTCACTAAGCTTAATATCCACCTCTGCTTTTCCTTTTTCAATAAGAAATTCATTGCCTGTAACATAAGAATTATCTGCATTCGGCAACTCACCCTTTAGAGAATTATTTATTGCTTTATTAAGCTCTATCTTTTCAGATTTGTTTCCAGCTCTGTCTATTATACAGATTTCATAATCTCCAGCCTTGCTTAAATATTCCCCTATGGCAAAAGAAAATGTAGCAAAACCCTTCTTATTATCCTCACTATCAACAGTAAAGCTTTCGCTTTTAACTACATTACCTGCTTTATCTAATATCTGTGCTTTGTATAGATTTCCTTCTTGGTCAATTCCCTTAATTGTAACAGATATGCTTTTATTATCATATATACCAAAGGCTGTAGCATTGGCTGTGGTGGTAACCTCGTTTATAGTAGGTGCATTAAAGTCTACGCCAAAGTAAAGTCGCTGAATGATGCGGTTATCATCATTACTATCCATTACATAAAATAAATGTTGTTTATTTACACTTTGCACTTTATTCTTAACTAACATTGATAACTTAATATCATACGAACTTCTATCATCTCTAGTAGCAGACATCATATATGTATACTTTATATTTTTCTCTTCATCAATAACGATTTCTTTACCTTCCAATACTACTGGTGTATCTTTATCTATCGCCCATTTATTTCCATCTGCTCCTGTTTTCAAGCCTGATGTTACAGTAAAATATCCATTGTTATTATCCCTTTGTCCCACAAGCTTGATTTTTAACACATACTCTGTACTTCCATACACTCCATTTGAAGCTACAACAATCCTGTATTCCCTTTCTAAGTTTCTCTCTATATCATCTGGGTTAGTAACCTTTTTCCCTTCTATTGTAAGGTTATCAGAGTTTATAGTTACATTTGTTGAAATCTCATTGCCGTTAGTATCATATGCTTTTACATCTATAGGTAATGTAAAGCTTGTACCATTTCCAAGTGCATCATAAGACATATATTCTTCATTATCATCATTTAATTCAAGTACATCATCCTTTGATAACACCCTGCCTTCATACTCAACTTCTACCTTCATAGCTGCCGGATTTACAACCAAGGTAAAGCTCGCCGAAATATTTTTCCACCACTTATATTTGTTTGCAGCCTCTACTTTGATTTTTGCACTTCCATAACCATTTATAGTTATTCTTCCAGCATTATCCACAATGGCTACAGAACTATTATCTGATGAATAGGTAGCCTCTTTGTATGCCCAGGAATTATTTTCTCCTATAACACCCTCTATATCAAAGGTTTTAACATTATAATAATCAAGTACATCTATTTCCTCTGTACCTTCACTGCTTATACCTGTTTTTCCACCCTCTGTAACCTTATATATTTGTATATTTCCACTATCTTCAATTATATTTATCCTGTATGAGGCTGTTGCTCCTGTTTTTGTTGAAGCAGCTTTTACTACAGTAGTCCCATACTTTGTACACCTTACTATTCCCGATTCATCTACAGTAAAACCATCTGAATTAGTTACTGAATACGCTATATCCTCCGTACAATCAGCAGATATATTTAGTTTTATATCTACATGTTCACTATCTCCTATATCCCTGCCTTTTATAGTAACAGTATCTACCTCATCACTATCTGATTTTTTTGAAACAGAATATATGGAGTTAATATCTCTATTTTCACTATACTTAAACGATAATTCATTTGTTATGTGTAACTCCACCACTACATCTTCATATATTTGACTATTATTTATTGATGAACACCTTACCCTGACAATTCCTGGGGATGTATATTTGATTTTTGCACTATCTGTCATTCCCTCTGTATCAACCTTAGCATTATTACACT
>UQCD01000019.1 GCA_900539455.1 uncultured Eubacteriales bacterium | reverse complement strand
ATCACTATAGGTTTGCCTTTGTTATAACATATAAAATTTAAAAATATTCTTCTTTTATTGTATATTATTTGGTAAATATTGTAAATACTTTTTCTCGACATTTTTGTATAAAATTTCCTCTATTTTTCTTTTTATTATTTTTCAATATATTTCCCATAACAAATATTTGTGGCATATTATCCTTGTAATTAATATTTGTGTGCTAGTAACAATATTTCCTAACATTTCATTTATTACATCGTTTCCTGCCCCTCCATATAACCTGTTAGAATTATTTGTACCAATAATTAAATCATCACTATTATTGAAAAATTTCACTCCAGCATTGATAAAGCAATACCTTCTGTTACTTTTATCACCTAAATTTTCAACCATAAAATATATAGCTAATTTAACGCCTGCAGAATATCCAATAAGACCTGCATATCTTACTGCTAGTCCATTAGATTATATCTTCTATTGTATTCATCTATTTTTTCTCCTCTTCAAATGTCGGATTTGCAATTCTTTGAAATTTTATTAGATTATTAAATTGGATTTGCAACGCAGCTTTTATGGTATCCACTATTTCTTTCACTATCTTACTTTCACTGTCAAGCTTTTTGTAAATTAAAATTCTGTCTATCCACATATGTATACTATTTCCCACAACGCTCCAACTTTTTGTATGTATAAATATTTTTGTATCATTCCAAGACATAAAATATACATCAATACACTCTCTTACCTCTCCACCTACCCTAAAGAAATATATATTTTTCTCCCTATCTACTATCCATATTGAACTATCATTTGCCTTTCTGTTTGGAACAAATGAATTAAATAACTCTCTATCTTCCTCTTTCACTTTTTCTTCAACTAATGCCATTTTTATCCTCTTCTTTCCTTTTGTTTTTATCTAGTTACTTAGTATTCCTCTATCCATTCATATCTTCTATTGTATTCATCTACTTTTTCTCCTCCTTAAATGTCGGCTTTGCAATTCTTTGAAATTCTATTGAATTATCATACATCATTTGCAATGCCTCTTTTATGGTATCTATTATTTCTTTTACAATCTCACTTTTACTGTCAAGCTTTTTGTAAATTAAAATGCTGTCTATCCATATATATACTCTTTCTCCTACAATGATTCTACTCTCCGTATATATGTATATTTTTATATTATTCCAAAACATAAAATATACATCAATACACTCTCTTGCCTCTCCACCTACCCAAAAGAAATATATTTTTTTCTCCCTATCCACTATCCATTTAGTACACTCATTTGCTTTTCTGCTTGGAACAAATGAATTAAATAACTCTCTATCTTCCTCTTTCACTTTTTCTTCAACTAATGCCATTTTTATCCTCTTCTTTCCTTTTGTTTTTATCTAGTTACTTAGTATTCCTCTATCCATTCATATCTTCTATTGTATTCATCTACTTTTTCTCCTCCTTAAATGTTGGCTTTGCAATTTCTTGAAATTTTATTGAATTATCATATCGTATTTGCAACATAGTTTTTATTGTATCCATTATTTCTTTTACAATCTCACTTTTACTGTCAAGCTTTTTGTATATTAAAACTTTGTTTATCCACATATGTGTACCTTCTCCTATAACACTCCAACTCTTCGTATATATAAATATTTTTATATTGTTCCACGACATAAAATATGTCTTAGTATAATCTCTATAATCTCCACCTACCCAAAAGAAATATATATTATTATCTCTATCTACTACCCATCTAGTATAATTATCTGCTGTTTCGATATTAGGCAAAAATGAATTATATAACTCCCAATCTTCCTCTTTTACTTTTTCATAAACTAATGCCATTTTTATCTTCTTCTTTCTTTACTATTTTTCTTACCTTTAACCAGTTTCTTATTCTTTCCTTATCTTCCATATATATTCACATATAATCATCTTTAGTTTCCAATTCTTCTCTGCTGTCCTTTTTAATAGAATTAAAATCTTAAGCTTATAAATAGGTAATATAATTAATTCACCTTTTATCTTTCAATTTTAGGTAATAAAAAAAGTCACAAATGATTTTGTATCATCTGCAACCGAACTATCTTACATCGTTTCCTACCACTATCTAAGACTCCTAGTTTTGCGTCCCTACATCACTATAGGTTTGCCTTTGTTATAACATATAAAATTTAAAAATATTCTTCTTTCATTATTATATTTTATTTGTTTAATGTTGTAAATACCTTTATCGACATTTTTCTATATGTTTTCCTCATATTTTTCTGCATTACTCTATTGCAAAAAATCCTTTATTTATACCATATATTTGCACCACATACTTTCCTACAAATTAAATAAGAGTGATATGTCATCACCAAAATTCTGGCAAAACATATCACTCCTATTATATATCAACTATTCACCCTGCCTCTTATTTCCTATCTATTCCTAATTGCATCGATTGGTCGTTTTGAAGCAATTTTCTTTACAGGGATAAAGCTTGCCACAAATGCAATGGCAATACTTACTACAAAAATAAGTGCAACCTGTCTTACTCCAAAGCTTAATACTGTTACCAATATTCCAACTCTATTTCTTAGGAAAGAATTAACTGCTGCAGTTACCACGCCTACTCCTACTGCTGAGAGTACAAAGTTAATCATTGCAATTACAAAGCTTTCTGAGAAGAAAATTCTAAATACATCATTGCTTCTAGAGCCTATTGCTCTTAAAATACCAATTTCCTGCTTCTTGTAGGAAATACTTGTAGCTATAAAGTTGGCAAGCATTATTGCTGAGAATATTGCAAAACCTAAGCCTACATAGAAGAATATCTTTGAAACAGCCTTTAATCCACTATTAACTGTATCTAATTCATAGGTAACTGATGAATTAACATCATATCTGCTTTCGCCTGTGGTGTCATAGCAGTATTTAATAATATCCTTTATTTCGTTTTTGTCAGTAGGCATTTTTGAAATTATAAAGCTATATATGCCGCTTTCATACAAAACACACTTATTATATAATTGAGCACTTGTTATAATTGTCTGATTATATTTTCCATTTTTGTAATCACTTGGAATGTATCCAACAACCTTATATCCATCTATAGTTTCATTAATATCGTTTATTCTATCAAATAAAGATATTTGATATTTCTCCTTCATCATAACCTTAGTACCCTCACTATCATTATAAGTATTTACTGCATCCTCTGAAACAACTATTTCTTTTTCTCCCAAGGATGTTTTTTCTCCAGCAATCCACTGTATTGCATCTTTGTCGATGTCCTCAAGCTTAGCAATAAAATTTGCATTAATAAAATTTGCATTTATATCTGAATTATCACTATATGCCGATAAATACACATCCTGTAATTGTGCAACCATCGGCTGCTCCTTTAGAAACTTTTCATTAAAGCCTTCGCCTACTAATGCAATATTTGATAAGCTATACTGGCTTGCATAATAAAATTCATTTGCTAAGGCATAATCAATAATCTGGTCCGTTGTAGTTGCACCCTGTTTTTTCTCTGTTAATCCCTTATATCTGTCAAGGCTGAACTTTGTATCAATTACACCTGTTATTGTATATTCCTTATTGTTAATATTTATCTTTTTGCCTATTATATCAGAATACTTATTAATATTCTCGAAGGTTGCATTTTCTCCCTCTGTTTTATCAGCATACTTTGCTAAATGGAAGGTTTCGTATATATATTCACTTATAGCAATCTCATCCTTGCTACCGTCTGGCAGCTGACCAGCTAACAGCTTGTAGCCTTGACTATCAAGATATTCCTTTGTAATTTCACCAAAGCCTGAAAAAGCTGTGCTATATATATTTACCTCAGTTTCTGTTAATTTAACACTATTATCAATTTGAGCTTCAAAATCCAATGTACCATTTACAGGAGTTACAACTCTGATAAAATTATTCCCGAACTTTTCCTCTATTTTTTTTACATCAGCTTCAGTAAGTTTTCTGCCACTTTCAAAATAATAGTTGTCTTTATTATTGCTATTATAATATACCTTTACAGCCTTTCCGATAGATAAATAATCCAGATTACTGTCTATTATAGAATTTGTACATACATCAACATGGTTATAAGATGTAATTGTATCTGACAGGCCAAACAAACCAAAGGCAATACAAGACAGCAATATCGTAATTACTAATCTTATTTTTTTATGTTTTAAACCGCTAACACCAATTTTAAAGGCAGATTTCATAGGAAGCTTTGACTTTATAAGCTTAAAATTTTTACTATCCTGCTCTTTAATTTTGCTTTCATCAGTATTAACAAATTTTTTTCTTCTTCTGCTGCCAAACAGCTTTATTTTTGCCCCCTCAGTTCCTAATGTATCAATATAATCATTTATGGCTATTCTATCCTCTTCGGTTAAGTGATAGCCCTCCTTTACTGAAATAATCTCATTTTCAAATACAAGATTATCCTGTACTTTCTCCTGCTCCTCGCTATTTTCCACTTCAACATCGCTTATTACATTACCATCTGATAACTCAATAATTCTATCAGCATATAGCTCAGAAAATTCTCTATCGTGGGATACTATAATAACCAGCTTATCCTTTGACAGCTTCTTAAGTGTATCAAACACCTGTCTGCCTGTATTAGAGTCCAATGCACCTGTTGGCTCATCTGCCATAATAATTTCAGGATTTTTTACTAAGGCTCTGGCAATAGCTACTCTTTGTTTTTGTCCTCCGGATAATTCATTTGGCTTTCTATTACCATATCCGTCTAAGTCTACCTGCTTTAATATATTGTTGATTTCTTCGTCTGCAGCCTTTTTTCCTTGTAGCTGTAATGCTAGGGCAATATTTGCTCCAACAGTAAATTCATCTAATATGTTATACTCCTGAAATATGAAGCCTACATAAGTATTTCTATAGGAATCAAAATATTCCTGTTTAAAATCCTTTGAGGAAACACCTTTTATAATAATTTCTCCGTCATCATATTTATCTAATCCGCCTAACAAATTTAAAAGTGTAGATTTACCACTTCCAGACTTTCCTAATAAAAACACCATTCCCTTTTCTGGAAATTTTAAGGAAATCTTATTCAAGGCTGTAACTGGCACACCCTTTTTAGGCTTATATATTTTACATAATTCTCTTGTTTCTAACATATAATCTTCCTTTCGACTGTATTATGTGATGTATTACACTTAGTTAATATAACACTCTGTATATAATCTGTCAACTAATTATTTTATCTACTCTCCCTATGTATTTTATCTACTCTCCCTATGGCATACTATTATTTAGACATAATGCTCCCCAGCCTGTTCTTTTACTTGGCACAGGCTCATTAGCAAGTGGCACAGCTCCCTTTATTAAATATGCCTTTACTTTATCTGCATATAAATAAATATCATTTCGCCTGACAATTCCCCACTCCATTAATAATGCCACCGAGCCACTTACTACAGGTGTTGCAAAGGAGGTCCCTGTAAATAACGCAGTCCCCTCTCTTGTTGCTCCCCGTATATTTACTCCTGGTGCTACTATATCTGGCTTGACAAAATTATTTTCCCTTAAAAAGCCCCTTCCAGAAAATTCTGCATAGGAATTTGTAAAGCTGTTATACGCACCAACTGATATAACAGAATAAGCCGTAGCTGGAGAGGTTATAGTAACTTCTGGTGATGAGCCTAAAAATCTGGTGTTATTAATTGAGCTTTCCACTGGCAGCCACAAATCAACCTCTCCATTTTTTATGGTAATCGGTGTAATTTTTATACTGTAAAGCCCTGAAAGCAAGTAATCCTCTCTAGGTACAAATTCAAAATATATTTCCTGTGCTACACTAAAGGGCTTGGGCGTTCCATAATAGACATAAATTACAGTATTATCCAATATATAGGATGTACCCTCATTGTATTTATTTAAAATTCCACTTGTGTTTCCCGAAGGAGAAATAATTTCAACATAAAATTCATCACTATAATTTTTCCAAAGCTGCAAATTCAGCTTACTTTCATAATTACCTACTGCTATATCAATAATATAATTTTGATTATTTTGTAGTTTTGCCCTGTAATGTCCTGCTGATGCTCCTTCATTACCCATACCCACTACAACAGTATTTCTTCCTACTCCGGACACACTATTAATATATTGCTCCACTAATGAAGTTCCGTCATGGGAGCCATAATTATTCCCAAAGCTGATATTTATTACAACCGGTGTATTACTTGTAATTGCATATCGGATTACAAAATCTATTGCAAGCATAAGCTCGCTGGTCTTTGGAAAATTATCTCTAAAGGGGTTTCCCAGCTTAACTGCTATAAGCTTGGATTTTGTAGCTATTCCCACACTATTTCTTCTATTTTCAGCAAAATTTCCACAGGCTATGCTCGCAACTGCTGTACCGTGTCCTGATAAATCCACAGTATTAATTGTTACCTCACCATTAATTGCCATGTTTATTTCTTCATTATTATACAGACTTCCTCTGCTGTAGCCTGCCGGTGGTATTCCTAAGTTGTCCGTCTGATCCCATATACACTCAATTCTGCTTTCCCCATTTTCATCAATAAATACTGGATTTTTGTAATCTATACCAGAATCAATTACAGCCACAAAAATTCCCTCTCCAAAAAGATTATATCTATCCTGCACCGGTGATATGCAGGAGCTTCTAATTGCATTTACAACCTCATAATATAATCTCTTAGGTTTTTCTATATAAATAACCTGTGGCAGAGCCGCCATTTTATTAATTTGACTTTCTCTTATAATCACAATAGCAAATCCATTTAAAAGTATATTAGCCTCCTCTACATACTGCTCAATCTGACTAAAATCTCCCGTATATTTTATTATCAGTTCCCACCTGTCATTATTTAGATACCCAGTATCTAAGTCGATAGTTTCCTCTCTTACCTCTTTTCCTACATCTATTGCCAGATTTAATTGGTTTTCAATTTTTGCACTATTTCCATTATCCATTATCCATTATTCCACCTAAATTTTTGTTATTAATTTTATTTTACTTGCTATTATTTATTAATATATTTTAACCCTCTTACTTTACAATTTGTTTCTTTTTTTAACTGCAGACAATTCAATATACTTTAACAACTTATACTTCAATTACAATACACTAATATCACCTAAATTAGCTCTTGATAATATCCACATTGGTCTAAAAAGCTGCATAATCTGCCAGCAGCCAAAGCCGTACAAATTGTATTCTTTTATAAGCTTATATTTTTCAAAAATACTTCTTGCGTCCTCAAACCACACCTCATGTGTAACATTATCCTCCACATAACTAAAAAATGGTGTTTTTGAAATTTCATCAAACATAATTATAGAATTATTATTTATGGCTATATTTACAGCTTCAATATTTCCTATGGTTTTTGCCTTTGATTCTCCTCTTACATATGGCTGTGTAAAATCATATCCATAATTTGGTATTCCCATACTGATTTTTTCACTTGGTATTTGTGTAGTAGCATATTCCAACACCTGCCTTACCTTGTTTATAGGTGCGACTGCCATTGCAGGTCCGTATGTATAGCCCCATTCATAGGTCATTACAAAGGCTCGGTTGCTTGCATTTCCAAGCCCCATATAATCCTTTCCCTCGTATAAAAGTCCACTTTGGGTGCTGGAGGTTTTCGGTGCTAAGTCAACTGTCACCTCATATCCTAGCTCATTAACAGCATTTGTAACATCTCCAACAAATTGTGTAAAATTGTCCCTATCCTCCGAAAGTATAAATTCAAAATCAATATTTACGCCTTCAAATCCCATTTCTATAATGGTATCAACAATATTAGCTATAAGATTACCTCTTGCTCTTTCATTAATAAGCATTCTATGTATAAGATAATTATTAAATTGTCCGTCCTTGCCAAAGGGTGTTAATGTTAAAACTGGTCGCACGCCCTTATATAAAGCGTCATTAATCATCCATTCCACAGATAATGCTGGAGGAATTAATTCTCCATCCTCGCTAAAGCCATAAGAAAATACAGACATTTCCTCTAAATAGGGTAATGTTTCATTTAGCACCCACGGACTAATAAAGGGATACGCAAAGCCATTGGCTCTAAGAATATTTTCTCTATACAAAAGACCAGACAGCTCCAAATCGTCCACTATTAACATACTCTGCCCTATTGCCAACCTATATGGGTACTCAAGCTGATTTGCATAAATAAGTGAATTAATACTAATACCAAAATAAAAAGCGATACTGTCAACTGTATCGCCTTCCTTCACCACATAAATATCCATTTACACACCTACTTTTTTATACTATATATATGACACCAACCTTAAAAAAATACAAATAAGAAGCTGTTTGCGTTTTTTATTTATCCATATTTCACTTTGAATTTAATTAGTAACCCTTAAATTAATTTTCTGCTACCCATTTCAAATGTAAAAATTATACCCTTTATAAAATTTAAAGTGTCAGTATCGCAAATAAAAAACGCAAGCTGCTTCTGGCAGGGACATATGCTGCCGCCAGTGCTTAGCAAGTGCAAGCATAGCGATGCACGCGCTTAGCACTGCTGCGAGCAGCATCTAAGCGGGAGCGGTCCCTATAAGAAGCTGTTTGCGTTTTTTATTTATCCATATTTCACTTTGAATTTAATTAGTAATCTTTAAATTAATTTTCTGCTACCCATTTCAAATGTAAAAATTATACCCTCTATAAAATTTAAAGTGTCAGTATCGCAAATAAAAAACACAAACTGCTTCTGACAGGGACATATGCTGCCGCCAGTGCTTAGCAAGTGCAAGCATAGCGATGCACGCACTTAGCACTGCTGCGAGCAGCATCTAAGCGGGAGCGGTCCCTATAAGAAGCTGTTTGCGTTTTTTATTTATCTATATCACTTTTTATTATCTAATTCAAAGCCACATTCCCATTAAAGTACACATCATACCAAACCAGGAACACATAGATTGTCCATATTTTTCTACTATTATCAGCCTTTCCAGCTCTATGGTCCTCTAATAAATTAACTATCAAGGTAGTGTCAAAAAATTCATCTACAAAATCTCTTTCAAACATTTCCTTTACTTTGTTGAAATACTTGTCTTCCTTAAGCCATACTCTTATAGGCACTGGGAAGCCTAATTTCTTTTTATTAGCTGTTGCATCTGGAAGATGTCTTTTTGCAGCTACTCTGAAAGCATATTTTGTAGCCTTCTTGTTACATCTATAATTTATAGGCATTTTCTTTGTATAATCAAATACATTTATATCAAGGAATGGAACTCTTGATTCAAGGGAATGAGCCATGCTCATCTTATCAGCCTTTAATAATATGTCACCCTGAAGCCAGAAATTAATGTCTATATACTGCATTTTAGCAATATCATTAAGTCCCTTTACTCTGTCATAGGCATCCTTTACAATGTCCTTAGGTGCTTTATGTGTAAGCTTTGTATTTAAAATCTTTTCCCTTTCCTCTACAGAGAACATATTGGCATTACCAATAAATCTCTCCTCTACACTTTTACTGCCTCTGATAATAAAGTTTTTGCCCTTAAAGTTTGGCATTTTCTTTACTAACGCAGCCATTGGCTTTTTAATAAACCTTGGAACGAGCTTAAAACCTCTTAGAGATATTGGCTCATGGTAAATATTGTAGCCACCGAAAAATTCATCTGCACCTTCACCAGACAAAACAACCTTTAACTGACTGGCTGCTAACTGGTCAACAAAGTATAAGGCTATACATGAAGGGTCAGCCAATGGCTCGTCCATATAATACATAACCTTAGGAATAACATCAAAGTATTCCTCGCTGCTTATATTTTTGCTGTAATTTTCCTTGTGCAGCTCCTCTGTAAGACTTTCTGCATATCTTATTTCATTGTACTTACTACTCTTGTCCAAAAAGCCTACTGTAAAGGTTTTATTTCCTGGAAATTCAGAAACAACATAGCTGCTGTCCACACCACTGGATAATAGTGAGCCAACCTCTACATCACTTATCATATGTGTATTTACAGTTTCATGTACCAAATCCTCAATATCACTTATTGTATCTGATAATTGTACCTGATTTTCCTTCTGAGGCTCCATTAATGGGTCAAAATATCTGGTAACATCAAGCTTTCCGTCCTTGTAAATCATATAATGACCTGCTGGAAGTCTATATATTCCCTTAAAGAAAGTTTCCTCTAAAACTGAATACTGGAAGCTTAAATACTGCTCTAAGGCAGCCTCATTAACCTCTTTTTTTACAGTTGGAAATTCCAAAATACTTTTAATTTCTGAGCCAAATACTAAATTGTCATCTGGCATTGCATAATAAAATGGCTTAATTCCAAAAAAGTCCCTTGCACCAAACATAAGCTTCTTTTTTGAATCATAAATCATAAAGGCAAACATACCTCTTAAACGATATAAAAGGTCTACACCATATTCCTCATAGCCATGAACTAAGACTTCTGTATCTGAATTATTTGCAAATATATGACCTTTGTTTTTAAGCTCTTCTCTGAGTGATAAATGATTATATATCTCTCCATTAAAAACAATGGCAATATCCTTATTTTCATTAAACATTGGCTGTGAACCATTATTTAAATCAATAATACTAAGTCGTCTAAAGCCTAATGCTACATCATCATTTATATAAAAGCCTTCCTGATCCGGTCCTCTATGAGCAATCTTATCAGTCATCTTTTTTAATATTTCATTTTTATTTCCATCAATATTTCCTGAAAAACCAGCAATTCCACACATGATGTTTGTTTCCTTTCTTTACATATTAAGCATCTTTTTAATATCAGATATAATATCTCTTTCATCCATAGGATATTTTACCCCTTTTATTTCCTGATAGTCCTCGTGACCTTTTCCAGCAAGAATTATTATATCCCCTTCCTCGCCATTTTCAATAACATATTTTATGGCTTCTTTTCTATCTGGTATAGTAATATACTTTCCGTCAGCCTTTTTTACGCCTGTAATAATATCCTCTATGATAGCCTCAGGCTCTTCAAATCTTGGATTATCAGAGGTAACCACTGTTAAATCCGAAAGTCTTGAGGATACCTCTCCCATTTCAAATCTTCTGTTTCTATCTCTGTTGCCTCCACAGCCAAACATAGTCACAATTCTTTTTGGGTGATATTCTCTAATACACTTAAGTAAGCTTTCAAGGCTCATTGCATTATGTGCATAATCTATCATTAATGTATATTTAGGGGATACAGGTATAATCTCAACTCTGCCCTTTACCCTAATATCCGACAGTACAGCTTCAATAAGCTTATAATCATTAGTAAAATGATTACATATAGCAATGGCTGTAAGTGAATTATATACACTAAATCTTCCCGGTATGTCAATCTCAACTGGAATATTTATTTTTCCTTTTAAGTCATAGGATATACCTAAGCAGCCGGGCTTTGTAAACAGCTTAATATTTTCTGCCTTGTAGTCTGCCTCGTTGTCAATTCCAAAGGTTTCCACCTTGCAGGTAGCCTTTTCAAGAATATCCTTTGTATGCTCATCATCTACATTAAATATTCCGTTTTTACATTGTCTAAATAATGCAGCCTTGCAGTTAAGATATTCGTTAAAATCCTTATGCTCATTTGGTCCAATATGGTCCTTTGATAAGTTTGTAAATATGCCATAGTCAAAAACAAAGCCTGCTACACGATGCAGCTTCATTGCCTGTGAGGAAACCTCCATTACTACACACTTGCAGCCTTCCTCAACCATTTTTGCAAATGTTTCCTGAACAATATAAGACTCTGGTGTTGTATTACAGCTTGGAATATGAGTATCTCCAATAATTGTTTCAATAGTTCCAATCAGACCGGTTTTCATACCGATTTTGTCTAATATTGATTTAACCATATAGGTAGTAGTAGTCTTTCCCTTTGTACCTGTAATACCAATAGTTATAAGCTTCTCTGAAGGATGCTTAAAATACGCTGCTGCCATACAGGCTAAAGCATATCTGGTATCCTTAACCTTAATTACAGTTACATCTCTTAAATTGGATAAATCTATGTCCTTTTCTACAACTATTGCTGTAGCACCCTTAATTGCCACATCTGATACAAAATCATGTGCATCTCTTACTGCACCACTAATACATACAAAGGCATCTCCCTTTGCAACCTTCCTTGAATCATAAACTAGCTTTTCAATATTTTTATTTAAGTCGCCTAGAACAATTTCATAATCTAAATTGTACAATAAATCTATTAATTTCATATTATTGCCTTTCGCTTTATTGGTTTTCCTTAAACAAGGGTTATCAATTTCCACTTCTAATGAAGACTTATATATCTATTTCTCCTGTACAAATAGTAGCAGCCGGGCCAGTCATAAATACTGTGTTTTTATTTCTGTCATAATGTACTAATATATCCCCGCCTAATACATGGACTAACACCTCATCCTCCGTTAAGTCATTTAAAACACAAGCTACGACTGATGCACAGGTACCTGTTCCACAAGCCCAGGTTTCACCAGAGCCTCTTTCCCAAACTCGCATATTGATTTCTTTTCTGGAAATAATTTCCACAAATTCAGTATTTACTCTATCTGGAAACATTTCATGTTTTTCAAAATATGGTCCTATTTTTTCTACAGGAAAATCCTTTGTACTATTAACTACAGTTACACAATGAGGATTACCCATTGATACACAGGTAATATTGTAATTTTCACCATTAACCTGTATCTCTTTATTTATAATAGTATCTTCATCAGAAATAGCCGGAATAAGACTGCTCTGTAAAATTGGAGCACCCATATCTACCTTTGCCATTTCTACCTTGCCATTTTTTACAGTAAGCTCTAAGGTTTTTATTCCTGATAAGGTTTCAATAGTAACTGTTGTTTTATCTGTAAGATGATTGTCATAAACATACTTTCCTACACATCTTATACCATTTCCACACATTTTGCCTTCTGAACCGTCAGCATTGTACATTGCCATTCTAAAATCTGCCACCTTAGATGGACAAACTAATATTAAACCGTCTGAGCCAATTCCAAAATGTACATCACTAACCTTTATGGCTGTGTCCTTTGGATTTTCTACTGTTTCCTCTAAACAGTTTACATATATATAATCATTTCCGCAACCGTGCATCTTTGTAAATTTCATAGCAGCCTCCGTAGTAGCCTTATTTATTTTATAATATTATCTATCTTGTAGTCTTAGTAATTCAAAAATTACAAACCAAGATACCGTTTCAAGCCTTCATAATATGCTTTCGCATCATTATATCCAGCCTCATATAATTGCTTTAATTTTTCTGAGTCTGTTTCAAGCCTTCCAATAGTTATTTCACTGGTAGGTCTTATAACAAAAATTTCTCCCTTTGCTTCCTTTTGTTTTAATAGCTTTAAAGTTCTATTGTAATTAACATGTCTGCGTCCTATTGCCTTAATAAGTGCCGGATAACTTCTATATACCATTTTTATCATAGGCATTAATTTGTTTGGCTTTTTTTTGTAGTTAATATCTCTTGTAAGAACAACTACTACCTTTTTATTACCATCCTCTATTGCCTTTGCTACAGGTATAGAGTCAGAAACTCCTCCGTCTAAATATTCATTATCACCTATCTTAACACTTTTCGCCATAAGTGGTAAAGAGCTGCTTGCCCAGACATAATCTATATCCTTTTTCATATTTTCAACCTTTAAATATTCTGGTCTGCCGGTTTTAATATTTGTAGCAACAGCATAAAAATTTGCATTTGTTCTTTGATATTCTATATAATCATATGGAAGCAGCTTATTTGGTAATTCGTCCATAGTGAACTCTTTGTTGAAATAATTACCTGTAGTAATATAGCTGCTAAGTCCGGCATATCTCTTATCGTGAGCATACTTTACATTAATAGTATATGAACGACCTCTTTGTTTTGACAGATAATTACAACAATTACAAGCACCGGCTGATACTGCATAGCAATTTTTAAAATATAAATCTTTGTCAATAAAAAAGTCTAAAACTCCTGCCGTGTAAGAGCCTCTCATGCCTCCCCCCTCTAAAATTAATGCTCCATCATATAATCTTGTAAATTCCATATATTTTACCTCACCATATTCTAACCAAACTATTTTAAGTCACAGTAGCTATATAATATCTATATATATTAATAAAGACGGCGCATACACAAGCGCCGTCTAATTAGAATCTTATAATCTACCACTAACGCGTGTAAGTGTTCTTAATCTTTCGATTATTTCATCATCAAACGCGCCTTTTTTAATTCTCCACTTCCAGTTATTTCCAACAGTTGAAGGTATATTAATTCTGGATTCACTAGATAATCCTAATATATCCTGCATTGGAATAATACAGTAATCAGCAACACTGTTCATACAAGTCTGAACAAATTTCCAGTTGATGTCTTTTATTGTATCAAGTGGCTCTGACGCATCAACATCTAAACCTAAGTAGTCAATTACTGTCTGTCTGTCCTCTTCTGATTCATATGTTGATAACCAACCTTTTATAGAATCATTGTCATGTGTTCCTGTATAGACAACACAGTTTCTTGGATAATTGTGAGGAAGATATTCGCTGTCATCATTTCCTTTTCCAAATCCGAACTGTAATATTTTCATTCCCGGATAGCCAGTAGCCTTCAATAAATCACGCACTGTATCTGTAAGGAAGCCTAAGTCCTCAGCAATAATATCCATATCACCAAATTCTTCATTTAATGAATTGAACAAGTCAATACCAGGTCCTTTAACCCATACACCTGCTCTTGCATTTACATGTTCAAATGGAATTGTATAATACTCATCAAAGCCTCTGAAGTGGTCAATTCTAACCATATCATATAAATCAATACAAGCCTTGATTCTCTTCTTCCACCAAGCATATCCTGTTTCTTTATGGTATTCCCATGTGTATAATGGATTGCCCCATAACTGACCGTCAACGCTAAAAGCATCTGGAGGACAGCCTGCAACCTTGATTGGCTGTAGGTTTTCATCTAATAAAAATAGCTCTGGATTTTTCCAAACATCAGCACTGTCATATGCAACATAAATCGGAATATCACCTACAAGCTTTACATTCTTTGAATTTGCATATTTCTTAAGTGCATCCCACTGTGTATAGAACTCATACTGAAGAAATGAATAAAAATCCACCTCTTCTTTATATTTTTCTCTATATGCAGCCATTGCTTCCGGCTTTCTAAGCTTTATGTCATCATCCCATTCGATGAAGCTCTTTCCGTCATATGCGGCCTTAACAGCCATAAATAACGCATAGTCCTCTAACCAATCAGCATTTTTCTTGACAAACTCCTGATAATCCTTATCTTCAGTTATGTTGCTGTTTGCAAATGCTTTTCTATATATAGCATATCTGCCGTTGTAGATTTTTTCATAATCAACATATTCCGGATGACCTACCAAGTCATATTCGTCACATTCTTCCTTTGTGATATATCCTTTTTCAATGAGCTTTTTGATAGATACGAAGTATGGATTTCCAGCAAATGTAGAAAATGACTGATATGGAGAATCTCCATAACTGGTATGTCCTAAAGGCAATATCTGCCAATACTTCTGCCCCGCTTTCTCTAAAAGGTCTACAAACTCAAATGCACATTCGTCAAAGCATCCAATACCATATTCTGATGGTAAGCTGGATATTGGCATTAAAATACCACTAGCTCTCATTATCAAATTCCTCGTCTTTCAAATTTCTAGATATATACGAACTTAGTATCGCAAAGCGATAATACTTTCAACATAAAAAAAGTTTACCATAATGTACACATAATTGCAATTATTTTTTCTTTAAAATATTGATATAGTGGGATTTTTGAAGTAAAATGTTCTTGTTTGTTTTATACAAAAAAAATTTATATTGAGGATTAAGATTATGAAAAAGGAAATACGAATGTTTTATTATATATCCAGGGCAAAATTTAAAGGCGTTAAAAGCTTTATATCTGCAAAAAAGAAAAAATTTGACGAAAGCCCCTTTGCCTTTCTATATTCTTTAGGCGGTATACTTGTTGTATTCTTTGTTATTTATGGTATTGTATCCCTTGCTTCTAAGGATACTTTTTCTGGCAATTATAATGAGGCAGCCTCTAATACCTCTCCTATTATAGAAGCAATAGCCACCACTACTATACCGGAAACCACTACAATTCCAGAAACTACTACTGTCCCTCAAACCACTAAGGCTGCTGAAACTGAAGAAGAAACTACAGCCCCAAAATTAATTGATATTTCAAAAATAGAGGTTAGCAACAAGGACCTTTCAGAGCCAGTAAATAAAAACAATGCAGTTTCTAATTCTGATGCTCCTGATTATACCAGCAATATAACTCCTGTTACTTTTTCTCCTGTCAATTACTCCTCTGTAATATATGGTATAGATGTGTCAAAATGGCAGGGAAATATTGATTGGAACAAGGTGGCTGCTGCCGGTTATAAATTTGTATTTATAAAGGTTGGTGGTCGTGGTACTGGTACAGGCTCTTTATACTATGATGATGCCTACAAGAAAAATATTGAAGGTGCTGCTAAGGCTGGCTTAAATGTAGGTGTATACTTCTTTTCACAGGCTATTACAGAGCGTGAGGCACTTGAGGAAGCCTCCCTTACTGTAAACGCTATTAAAAATTATCACATTACCTACCCTGTAGTTTTTGACTGGGAAACCGGCTATCACTCAAATGGTTCTCCATATCGTTCAAACGGTGCCAGACTTTCAAATGCTGCTATGACAAAGGTAGTTAATTCCTTTATTAGCGCTGTTGAGGCCTCTGGCTATGAAGCTATGGTATATGGAAATGCTTATGATTTGTCACTATTTGATATAAATTCTGTTTCAAAAAGCCATAAGGTCTGGTATGCAAGATACTGGAGCTATTACAGAAACTATGACAACTATTATATTCCGGGAAAGGACACGCCTACTACCTCCTTCCCTTACCAGATTTGGCAATATAAGGACACTGGTGTTGTTCCGGGTATTTCAGAAAAGGTTGATATGAATGTTCTTTTTCTTTCCAGCTCCATTAATATTTCTGTAAAGGAAAACTCAGTAAACATAAACAAAGGCACTAAATACAATCCTTTATCAAATGTTACTGCAAAAGACAGTATGTCCAGAGATGTTTCAAAATATGTTACCTATACTATTACCAACAGCAAGGGCAACACAGTTTCCTTAGAAAATGCTCTTAAAAATGTTGGAGCCTATACTATTACATATTCAGCACAATACTTAAACGAAACCTCCAACCACCCAACTGTAAAGCTTACAGTAACTACACCTCCTACTATTTCACTAAAGACAAATGAGATTACTATGTTTAATTCTTCTGACAATCTCATTACTACTAATGAAATAGCTGTAGAAATAAGTAATGCAATATACAATAATCTTCTAAAGGCTGCTGACTTTGCTGGCAAGGATATATCAGCCTCACTTAATATAGCTTTGCCTTCACCTATGTTTGCCTTAGATAGCTTAGGAAATCCTATTGCAGATTTTAAAAATAAAAGTTTACTTGAAAGTACAACAGGACTTACTCTTTCCTACGGAAAATATTCCGTAAGCTACACTATTAAGGACAGCTATGGAAACAACTCAGCAAAATCATTTACTGTTAATATTGTAAATATTCTAAAGGACTCCTTATCCTTTGATATTAATGACACTAATAACAGCTTTAAGGAAGTCCTCTATAATAAGCTGGTAGATAATCTTTCTATAAATTCAGATAATATAAGCATCGTATACGAGGATGCCTTAAATGAAAAATTAGCGGAGCTTGCTAATGGCAATAATACTTTTACAGCAGATGATGTGTTCACAGTAACCTATTTCCTTACAAATAGTAATATTGGCACAATGGAAAAACATTGCACTATATCCTTTGTATCTGGTGAAGTCGAAACTACCTGCATTACAACTGAAAGCCAATAATTTTTCCTGTATATATTAGTTTTTTTTGCTCATACTTTATATGATTATAGTCACTCCTCACTATATTAATTTTAGAAAGGATACATTTGTATGAGCAAGCCAAAAAAAATTGATTTAAACAACTTAACCCCTAATGAAAAGCTTAAATATGAGATTGCAAAGGAATTAGGGCTATTCGATAAAGTTTTAAAGGACGGCTGGAAATCACTTTCAGCTAAGGAAACTGGTAAAATAGGTGGTATTGTGGCAAAAAGAAAGAAAAAGGATTAATAACAATAACAAAAAGCAGAATTTATAATCAAAATAAGACGCAAAAGATTGCTTCAGGCATTTTTTTTGCGTCTTATTAGCTTAATATTTTATTTCCAGTTTAAGCTGTCCGTTTCCCTGATTACAGAATTCAACCTCATACCCTGCCCCATTTATCATAGAAAATTGTGGTGCTTTGTGGCCTATATCACAGCCAAATATTACCGGTATATTAAGTTCTTTTAAAACACTCATACATGCTGCATCAAAATCTGTATCTGAAAATCTCTCATACATTAATTCCCTGCCAAAAAGAATACCCTTTGTATTTTCAAACCAGCCTAGCTGTTTCATTTTCCACATATTTCTTACTACCCCCTCTGAATTATTAAGAAAGCTTTCTATATACCAGATAATGCCCTCCTCTTTGTTTTCATCAACAAATTTTTTCACAGCCTCAAATGGTGTACCTAAAATATCTGTTATAACATCTAAGCAGCCACCTATTGCTCTGCCACTAAACCTAGCACCGTCTACATCATTTCCATTATAAAGCTTTAGTGAAACAGGCTTTGTTAAGGTATAGCCTTCAACACCTGTAACTCTATCATAAAAGCCATCCTCATACATTGGATAACTTTTTTGTGTTACTAATCTGCCCTCTAATATTTCTAAATTTTCTTCTACACTCTGGTGATACTCCTCCATTCCAAAATCACCAAAGTTATTTCCATATACAGTTGCAATATTGCACTTAGTGCTAATTCCTAAGGTAAGTGAGGTATTATCTGAAAAGCCCTGAATCCACTTTGGATTTTTACTTATCTTTTCATAATCCAGATATGGCAGGATTTCCATAAGAAAATCTCCACCCTTTGCACTGCATATATATTTAACCTGTGGATTTTCAATTAATTCCATAAACTCTTTACTACGGGTAATTGCGTCAGTACTTCTGCCGTGACCATCATCTGAAAATACATTTTTGGTAAATATAACCTTATAGCCTCTCTCCTCTAATTTTTTCTTTGCATTATTAAATCTATTAATATCTGCTGGCTTTGAAACACCTGCCGAGGGAGCAGTTACACCAATAGTATCACCTGCCTTTAAAAAAGCCGGAAAAATCATATTATCATCCTTTCTTTTAATAGCTAAACTTGTATTACAAAACAAGCTCATCTCCAAATTTAGTAGAATATATTATTTTCTCTCCTACCTCTTTTCCCAGACTTAACTGTACTGCATCTGCATAAAGCTCTAGCTGTGTTTTATATCTGGTCTCCAGCTGTCTTATATCTGCTACATTATCTGTTTTATAATCTACAATTATAAGTTTTCCGTTTTCTTCAAACATTGCATCAATAATACCCTGCACCAGCACCATTTCTGTACTATCAACCTCTTTTATAATTTTGTTGTAAGCATCACCCATTACAAACTGCTTTTCTCTATATAGCTTTCCATTTAGTGCCGCAGCCTTCATTCTTTTGCCAATGTTTGAATTTAAAAACCGGAATATTTTCTTTGGGCTTACAAGGTCTGCATCTGCCTTAGAAATCCTTCCTGACCTTACAATTTCTTCTATCATTTCTTGTGTAGCCTCTAGGCTTTCTATATCCTTGCTATAATCAATAAGCTCAAAAATTCTATGATAACTGGTTCCTCTTTTTGCACCTTCATTAATCTCCTCCTCACCACGCAAAAATCTAGGCATATCTTCATCTACAACTATTTTTTCTATTGTAGCTTTTTCTGCTGAGTCTGATTTTCTCTCACTATCTGAATAGTCCATTACCTTACTATCTACCGTTTCCTCTATATCATCACTCATATACCTATGCTTAACATCAGAAACGCTTACCTTTGCCGTAAGCCCCATATCCTGTGGGTAAGGATACCTGTAGCTCATTCTGTTTTCCAGGATTTCCCTTGTGGCAGCATCATAAACAATATCCGAATTAAAATGCTCTATGCTTTCCTTCATTTCCTTTTCAAAATATTGCCTTTCCACAGCTTTGTAGGTTATGTCATTTAGATTTATAACCTTAAATTTTGCATTTGCAGCCTCACTGTTATAAACAGGGCTGGTAAGCCCAATACTGATACCATTATCAAAGCCTATGTCCTCGCTGTTTGAATTAATATAGCTATTCATACTAATATTTCTCATATAAGCCAGTAATATTATTTCAATAAAGGACTTACATTCCATAATCATATATGACTTAAAGGCCTTTTCCTCATAGTTTGCATATTTAAGTAAATTCTTAAGCTTTCCATTAATGTCACAGCTGCCTGTCATTATAAGCTTTTCCTTTGCTCTGGTTAAGGCAACATATAATACTCTAAGCTCCTCTGCCCTGTCAGCCTCTTTTCCCATAATGGTAAGTGCCTTTTTAATAGGTGACTGGTATCTTATTCTTTTGTCATTATCAATATAATCTATGCCTAAGCCGCCCTCTTTTCCTACAACTACAGTTTTTTTATAGTCCATTTCATTAAATTGTCTGCCCATACCAGCCACAATTACAACAGGAAATTCCAGACCCTTTGATTTGTGTATGGTCATAAGCTTTACACTGTCATTTTCTTCTTCGTAGCCCTTTGCTTCTCCCTCGTCTAACTCTACCTGCTGTACCCTTTCAATATATCTTATAAAATTAAACAAACCTGAATAACTACTGTTTTCATATTGAACAGCCTTTTTCAGCAGCATTTCCACATTGGCAATACGCTTGTTTCCATTACCCATTGCTAATAGATAATCTTTAAAGCCTGTTTTTATAAGAATAGTATTAATAAGCTCATAAATTGAGGTATAAGGCACCATTTTTCTTAATGCTTCTAAATCTTCTAATACCCTTTGTACTCTTTCGTTTAAATATCCATTATACATATTTAATCCGTCAAAATATGAGCCTTTGCTTTCCCCCTTAATTTGTGCCAGTTCATTTTCATTAAACCTATATACATTTCTTAAGACGCAGACTAATGGTATATCCTGTCTTACATTATCTATTACCTCTAAGTAAGCAAGCAGCACCCTTATTTCAAAGGCACTAAAATAACCTGTTGTGCTTATGCTTTCTATTGGAATGTTTCTCTGTTCTACTACCTGCATTATTGTATCGCCCAAATTTCGCATAGTTCTTACAATAATGGCAATATCAGAAAATCGTATATTTCTATAAGTATTTGTATTTTTATCTAATACCTTTTGCTCATTGGCAACTAATTCCTTTATTTTATCTGCAATAACACCAGCCTCAGCTTCAATATAGGTAATATCTAACAGCTCGTCCTCTTCCCCTTCTGCCTCTTCGGTAAACTCGTCATTTGCTGAAGTTTCACTTGTTGAACCTCCACTTATTGGATTTCCATTTACCTTTCCTGAATTTTCACTTATATATGAGCCTTCAGCCTTAGCATTTCTGTCAATAACTATTATCTCTGTTTCGCACTGGTCATTATCCTCATAAGCTGCCCCTAAATACAGCTTTTGCTCCTCGTCATAGGAAATGTCACTAAACTCCTTTGTCATTACCTGCTCAAATATAAAATTACAGGTTTCTATTACCTGCTTTCTGCTTCTAAAATTCTTTGACAAGCATATCTTCATATTTTCATCATCATTAGCAGTATAACTTTCAAATTTCTCTACAAATAATTCAGGCTTTGCATTTCTAAAGCCGTAAATACTCTGTTTAACATCTCCTACCATAAAAATATTATTAATACCCTTATGCTTTTTTGACACAGCACCTAAAATAGCCTCCTGTAAATAGTTGCTGTCCTGATATTCGTCAATTAATATTTCGTAAAAATCTTCACTTATCTGCTTTGCAGTATCTGTTACTTCTCCGTCCTTTACAAGAATATTGTATGTTAATTGCTCTACCTGTGCAAAGTCTACTATATTTTTTTCCTTTTTAACCTTTAAATATTCCTCCATAAACTCGCAGGTCAGCTTTAGTAGCATAGCCACATTGTCATAACTTAGCTTTAATACCCGGGAATATTCATCCAGGCTTTTATTTAAAAATTTTTCCTTTATATCCTTTATATATTTTTTAGCACTCTCCCTAAATTTAACTACCTTTTTCTTTTCTCTGTCATCAATTCCCCTGTCCTTTTTTATTGAAGGCAGTCGGTCGTATTTTATATTATCAACCTGTTTTTTCAGCTCATTAAAATCCTCTATATTGCCTAGCTGTTTTAATAGCTCCTGCTCCTTAAGAAAGATTTCTTCGTACTCATAAATTCCTGCCTTATCAGAATAGTATAGAGCCATTCTCATTGCTTCATAAGCCTTATGTATACTCTTTTTTGCCTCTGAAAACAATTTCTTAAAAAATACACTATCTAAAATTTTATCCGGAGTAATGTCCTTATAATCCAGCAGCATATCCCCAAGCCATTTTGCAGGATTAACATTGCTCATAGATTTTTCGTATAAATCCAGTATTATTTCTTCAATAGCAGACCTTCCACTTTTATCAACATAATCCTCCATAAACTCAAGAAATTGTTCATCACCAGCCTCAAAATAACTATTAATTACCTCACTTACTGTATCCTTTTTCAATAATTCCAATTCATCATTATTACCAATTCTAAAGCCAGGATCAATGTCTGCCTCTCCAAAATTGTCCTTAAGAATACCTAAGCAAAAGGCATCTATTGTTGTAATTTTTGCATTTTGAATATATGTCATCTGCTTTTGCAAATGCTCATTGTTTCTGTCCTGCATTAATGCCTTCGACAAAGCCTTCATTAAACGCTCACGCATTTCACTTGCAGCAGCATTTGTAAAGGTTACCACCAAAAGCTTATCTACATCTATAGGCTTGTCCTTATCTGTTACCATTGCAATAATTCTTTCAACTAATACAGCAGTTTTTCCAGAGCCTGCTGCCGCTGAAACTAAAATATTTCTATTTCTGGTATTTATTACCTTTAATTGCTCATTAGTCCATTTTGTTCCCATTTTCTCACCTCTCTTCTTTCATATTTTTATCTGCTATATTTTCCTTAGCCTCTGCCTGGTTGTCCCCCTCCAGGACTATCTCCTTATTAAGCTTCTTTTCTAAAATACTAATATTTTCTTTATTATCTGTATCGATAATATTGTAGCTGTTATCAAAATCCTTACAGCTAAAGCAGCAGACCTGCTTGTATTTACAATAGTCGCAGGCTGTTTTCTTATCAATTTTGTAGGGCTTTAATTTTACACTGCCCTCTACAATTTCACTGGCAAATTCCTCTGCAAGATTTTTTACAATATCAATAAAGCCTTCAAAATTGTAGCAGGAGGCTGCTCCCTTGGTTTTTGAAAGGTACATTTGTGTACCGATAACATTATTCTTCATACCGAAAATTGGAGATTTAACCTTGCTATCTCTTATATCACTATCCAGACCTTCAAAAACCTCCTCCCTGCTATTAACGAAGCCGGTCATTTCAAAATGATTAAACATATCCTTTTCATATTTGCTTTCGTCCTCATATACATCCTTGTAATTAAGTATTGGGTCATCAATATTAAAATAGAATACTGCTGCCGGCTCAACTCTTAAATCCTTATGCAAATTCTTTTCGTTTTTAATAACAGCGTCCATATAAAACATAAGCTGCATTTTTAAACCATTGACCACCTTAACTGGTGAAAACTTTTCACTTCCGGATTTGTAATCTATAACCTTTACAAATTCAGTTCCGTCTATGTTCAGAGTATCAACTCTGTCAATTCTACCATTGTCTGTTGCAAATTCTATCTGGCTTATTTTAAAGCTGCCCTTTTGCAGATGTCCAATTAATGCCCAAGTAGTTTTATCTGCTACCTCTATACATTTTTTTAATATAAACTGATTTCTCTTGTTATCAAAAAATATTGCATTTTCTCTTTTCTTTGATAATTCCTCCATACACTCATTAATAATGGCTCTTCTTTTTTTGTCATCTATTTCAGCCACATCAATATTATTATTTTTTATTTTTCTCATAAATGCTTCTATAAGTGCATGGTATAAAGAACCAATATCTGTATGTTTTATTTCATAAACCGGTCTTTCTACAAGTTTTAAACCATATTCCAAAAAATGAGCATAGGCACAGGCAGCATACTTTTCAAGTCTGGTTGCCTTAAAAACTCTGTCCCCACCGTATATTTCCAAAGCAACAGCCTTATCAATATTGGTTGCATCATTTTTAAACATAGCTCCTGCTATACCGTCCTTTAATTTTTCTCTAAGCTCCTCATCCTTAACTGCAAAGGCTAGTATTTCCATTAAATCTTTATCAAAGGCCTTTGTGCCATACTTTTGCAAATTACTGATAAGCAGTTCATAAATAGTGGATTTGTTGGCTATTTCAAATAAAACCTTATTGTTTATAACTGTTTCTATTTTTGCTGAAGCAAATAGTTCCTTTACAGTTTCTATCAGATAGGACGGTCTTAAAACCTCACCATTACTGCCAATCTCTGAATATGTTATATATATTTTATCCGAAGGCTTTGTCAGTGACATATACAAATAAAATCTTTGTATAAAGGAATTTTCACGCACAGTAGGTGACAGTAATACTGACATATTTTTAAGTCTTATCCTGTCATTTTGTGAAAGCAGTCCGCCCTTTATGGAATGTTTAGGTATAATTCCATCATTAGCACCCATTATAAATAAATATTTAATTTCCCCCAGTCTTGTTCTTTCTATATCACCAATAATAATCTGGTCGATTGCAAAAGGGATTATTCCTACCTTAATTTCTTCAAAGCCGGCATCTAATATTTTTCTATATTCTGTTAAGGAAATTTTTTCGTCACCTAATAAAAGCACTAATTTATCAAAAAGCTCCATAACCTTTTTGTAAACCTGCTTGTATTCTGTCAGCAGCTCATTATTGCCTGTCTGCTCAAAAAACTCTATGTATTCATATAGCTTTTCCTTTAGTCCTGCCTCTACAATAAACTCATATAATGCTGTAGTTACACCCTTTACAGTTTTGTCCTTAAGCTTTTCCTTTAAATTAAATATTGGTTCAACAAAAAGACCTCTTATTCTTTCTGCCTCCTCTGCTTCATTTTCAATAACGCCCTTGTAGGTTCTAGTAAAAGGCTTTGAGTAATTTTTATAGCCTCTTATGCCTAGTGCCAGACAATAATTTTCTAGTACATCTATATCCTCTACACATACATCACTCATATAGCATCTTAAATATTTAAACACACTTTCATATTTAAAATCTGTATCAATAACCTCAAGAACAGTCCTAACAGCATCTACAAAAGGATTTCTTATAATGCTCTTTTTATTATCTACAAAATGAGGGATTTTTTCTGCTCTTAAAAATCTTGATAAATTCATTGCAAGCTCATCATCACCTGTGATTACTGCTATATCTCTATATCTTAAGCCTTCATTATCCCTTAAAAGCTTTTGTATCAGGTTAGTAACATTTTTTGCCTCGGCAATAGAAGTGGCAGCCCTGTATATTTTTACATTTTGTGATTTTTCCTCATAAGTCTTATTGTTATATTTGAATACATTTTCCTCTAAAAATGAAAGTTCTTTATTTTCCCTGTGTCTGCCATTAGTTTTTGGTATAATTACAGGCTTTTCTATAATCACTCTATTATCATTTGCTATAGCATATAATTTGTTTATTGTATCCTTAGACATTGCAAACAGCTCCTGCTCTTTAATATCTGCAAAGCCTACGCTTGTAATGTTTATTTCCTCTGTTCTCATTGTAACAGCTATTGTAACCGAGTTTCCATTTAACATAAGCTTTTCAATTACCTTAAGCTGTATTGGAGTAAATCCAGTATAGCCGTCTAATACAATATGGCTGTTTTTTATCCAGCCGGAATTATCTATATACTGGCAAAGCTCATTTAACACTTCTTCCTTTGTAATGTATTTGGTGCTGCTGCTTGTCATATCAGAAACATATTCCCTGAATTTTTCATAAATAAGTCTAATATCTAAAAGTTTTGCCTTCACCATAGTTTTGCTGTTTATCTTGCTTATTATTTCATCAAGATTATCTATATCTATTCCATACTGATATAATTCAGAAATTGCAGACTTCATCTCATCTATAAATCCAAGCATTGAGGATTTATTTTTATAGACGCATAGCTTATCCTTATTTTCTTCAATAATTTTACGAAGAATAAGTGTTTTTCCTGTATCATCCAATATAGATAATGTATCCACTCCCAGCTCTTCAAACACTCTGAAGGATAATCTGTTAAAGCTGACAATATCCACATTCATAATACCGGACAACGAAAAAAGCTCTCTTTGCATATTTACCATTTTCCTTTGGGTTTCTAAGGTAAACTGCTCTGGAACTATGTATATAAAATTTTTGTTATTGTCTTTTTTTATTTTATGCAGCATTTCACTACATATATAATAAGTTTTTCCAGCGCCTGCTGACCCTATGACAATTCTAAACGACATATCCTTCTCCTATCTTTTTAATGAGCATTGTCATATTATTCTTAGCTCACACATAATATATTACAAAATGTATGGAGTGTTTTTTATGAATTCTAATCCCAAAATTTTCGTCTTTCAGTTAAAAGAATTAATTTACACTATTATCTTTGTAATACTTACCGTTCTTCTAATCATCTTATTAGTAAAAATGTTTTCACAGGAAGCATCGGAAAGTACCAGTACAATCCCAACTTCCTATGAAAACACTATTGAATACATATATAATTAGATATTCTCTAATCTATCTAACCAAACTGTAGCACTTGCATCTGACGGCATTCTAAGGTCACCTCTAGGAGATACTGCAACTGAACCGACCTTTGGTCCGTCAGGCAGGCAAGAACGCTTAAACTGCTGTGCAAAAAATCTTCTGTAAAATACCTTTAACCATTTAAGTATAACTTCTCTGTCATACTGACCCTCAAAGGCATTTTCAGCAAGGTATAATATTTTTTCTGGCATATAGCCAAATCTAAGTATATTATACATAAAGAAATCGTGAAGCTCATATGGTCCAACTAAATCCTCTGTTTTTTGGGAAATATCCCCATCCTTTGGTGGTAATAATTCCGGACTGACAGGAGTATCTAATACATCATATAAAACTGCTCTTAATTCCTTATCCTCTAAGGTATCTGCATAATACCCAACTAAATGTCTTACTAAGGTTTTTGGTACTGATGCGTTTACACCATACATTGACATATGGTCACCATTATAAGTAGCCCAGCCTAGTGCCAGCTCTGACATATCTCCTGTACCTACTACAATTCCATTATACTCATTTGCCAAATCCATAAGCAGTAAGGTACGCTGTCTTGCCTGTGAATTTTCATAGGTTACATCATGTACTTCTTTGTTATGGCCTATATCCTCAAAATGCTTAATAACTGCAGCAGATATAGAAATCTCTTTAAGAGTTGCACCTATCTTTTTAATCATATTAACTGCATTGTCGTAGGTTCTGTCAGTAGTTCCGAAGCCCGGCATAGTAACTGCGATTATATTTTCTGCGTCCATTCCAGCGAGTTCAAAGGCTCTCTTTGTAACTAAAAGTGCCAAAGTTGAATCCAAGCCACCGGAAATACCTATAACTGCTGTTTTTGCGTGAGCGCATATAAGCCTCTTTTTAAGTCCCATAGACTGGATAGATAAAATCTCCTCACATCTTTTTGTTCTTTCTAATTCATTACCAGGAACAAATGGTGCATTATTAATTTTTCTGGTAAGTACAATTTCACTATTTTCTAATGCAAAATCAACAATATGATATTTGTCCATTTCCTCTTTATCTAACATAATATAGGTGGACATTTTTCTTCTTTCACTAACCAGCTTTTCTATATCAATTTCACTTATAGCTGTACTATTTTTAAATCTTTTAGTTTCTGCTAATGTAGTTCCACTTTCAGCAATAATATTATGTCCTGAAAACACTAAATCTGTAGTAGACTCTCCTTCTCCTGCCGAGCAGTATATATATCCACAAAATAGTCTTGCTGACTGTCCATTTACCAGTTGTCTTCTATATACATCTTTTCCTGTATTTTCATCACTTGCTGATAAGTTACAAATAATAGTGGCACCAGCCATACTGTGTCTTATACTTGGTGGTGCAGGCACCCATAAATCCTCACAAATTTCTGCTGCAACTACAAAATTTTCCATAGTTGTACAATTAAATAAAATATTTGTTCCAAAAGGCACTTTTTTGCCCATAAAATCTACAAATTCAATCTCTTCATTACCCCTTGCAAAATGTCTGGCCTCATAAAACTCTGCATAATTAGGTATATTTTTCTTTGGCACAAAGCCTAACACCTCTCCCTTATACAAGGCTGCTCCCACATTGTACAGCTTTCCCTTGTTCATATAAGGAAGTCCTACAAATACTAAAGCATCAATACTTCCGGTACTTTCTGCTATTTTTTCAAGCTGCTTTGCAGCACTATCCAAAAGTGGCTTTTGTAAAAACAAATCACTACAGGTATAGCCAGTTATACACAGTTCTGGGAACACCATAACAGCTGCCTTTTCTTTACTGGTTTCATTTATTTTATTTATAATTTCATTGGCATTAAATTCACAATCAGCTACCTTTACATCAGGTGTAATTGCAGCTACCTTTACAAATCCATAATTCATAATAGTTTTCCTTTCATAACAATACCCTGTTCCCGCAAATTTACACAGCCAATCTTTTCTACAATACCTATTAATCTTAGCATAATACTCACATTTTTTCCACTTAAAACATAATATATACAAAACGATTTATGAAAGATTAATTTATGGCAAAGGTTGTAATTGATGCTGGTCACGGTGGCAGTGACTGGGGTGCTTCATATATGGGGCGGAAAGAAAAAGATGATAATTTAAATCTTGCATTTGGCGTAGGAAGTATTCTTGAAAATAATGGTGTAGATGTAGTTTACACCAGAGTTGATGATGTTTACGACACTCCTTACGAGAAGGCTACTATTGCAAATGAATCAGACGCAGATTTATTCATATCCTTACATCGTGATGCTGCTAATGTACCTGGTACTGGTTCTGGTATATCTACTCTTGTATATGATAATTCAGGCTTTAAAGCTCAGGTTGCAAAAAACATAAACAACGAATTAGAAACAATAGGTTTTCAAAATCGTGGCATTATTGAACGCCCAAATCTTGTTGTTTTAAGAAGAACAAAAATGCCTGCTGTCTTAGTTGAAACAGGCTTTATAGATAATGTAAATGACAATGCCAAATTTGACAATCAGTTTGATGAAATTGCTGCTGCCATTGCTTCAGGTATTCTGGATTCTCTATAAATATTTAGAAATAATTTTCTGTGAAATTAAAAGCTTAAATACTCAAAAATAATGTCAGGCAATATACTGCCATAAAGTTCTATAGCTTTACTATAAACCTATATGGCAGCTTTGTCTGACATTATATACGCCTATTGTATTTACACACCCCTAAGCTAAAAGCTGATAATACTAAACAATCACTTTATTATCTTGCAGTTGTATTTTTTGTGTTATTGTTATTATTATTATTGTTCTTTGTATTATTGTCGTTGTTATTTGTATTGTTATTGTTGTTTGTGTTATTTGTTGGGTCAACAATATCATCTATGCCATTTTCAATGTCATCTCCGATATTATCTATAATACCACCATTATTTTTATCATTATTCATATTGTTGTCATTACCGTCTGTATTATTCTTATTATTATTGTTTTTGTCCTTGTTATCATTTGTTGTATTATTGTTATTATCTGTTGTTTCATTATTAATGTTTGTTTCATCACCGTTGGCATTACCACAGGCAGTCACTCCGTAAAGCGAACAAACCATTAATGCCATAAGTAAAACTTTTCTAAATTTTCTCATAAAAAAATCTCCTTTGGAAATATTAATATCAGGCATCTGCCTTTTTAGTAATATTTCCAAAAGAGAAAAAATTTATACATTTTTATTATTTTGCGTCTACAACTTCTTTCATTGTATACATACCAGAGGTTTTGTCCTTTAAAAATTTTGCTGCATTTACAGCACCATTTCCAAAAATTGCTCTTGAAAAAGCTGTATGTTTAATTTCAATCACCTCGTCCATTCCTGCAAAGATGATTTCATGTTCTCCTACAATAGTTCCGCCTCTTACAGCACTAATACCTATTTCCTTTTTGTCACGCTTTTTCTTTTCCTTACTTCTGTCATAAATATAATTGTAATCGTTTCCTATCTCCTTATTAATAGCATCTGCTAATAATAAGGCAGTTCCACTTGGAGCATCCAGCTTTTGATTGTGGTGTTTTTCAACAATTTCAATATCAAAGCCTGCATCGGCTAAGGTTTTAGATACAGCCTCTAAAGCCTTTACAACTGTATTAATACCTAAGGACATATTTCCTGAACGAAGAACTGCTATTTTCTTTGAAGCAGCATCTATTGTAGCTAACTGCTCCTTTTCATAGCCTGTAGTACAAAGAACTACCGGCATATTTTTGTTTTCAGCATATGACAGCATTCCTTCAAGCAGCTTTGGTGAAGAAAAATCAATGATTACATCAGCATCTGCATCAATCTTATCTATAGAATCAAATACCGGATAATCGTTGTGACCATCATCGCAAATATCAACACCAGCAACTATTGTAGCTTCTTCGTCATTTTTAACTATATCAGAAATTACTCTTCCCATTCTGCCATTGCAGCCTGACATTATTATCCTAACCATGTACTTTACCTCGTCTTGTTCTATTTTTAATGAAATATTTTAGAGAATTCCATATTCCTTCATTGCTCTTTGCAATTTTTCTTTATTATTATCTTCCATTTCAGTAAGTGGCATTCTAAGTGGTCCAACATTTTTTCCCATAAGGTTTAATGCAGCCTTAACCGGAATTGGATTTACCTCACAAAATAGTGCATCACATAAATCAAGTGCCTCTAACTGAAGCTGTCTTGCCTTCTCAACATTTCCGTTTAAGTATTCTGCAACAATATCATGTGTCTGCTTTGGTGCAACATTTGAAAGAACTGAAATAACACCCTTTCCACCTAATGAAAGAATAGGTATTATCTGGTCATCATTTCCTGAATATATATCAATAGCACCCTTTGTAAGCTTAGCTAATTTTGCAACCTGTGAAATATTTCCACTTGCTTCCTTTATAGCTACAACATTTCTTGCTGCTGCAATAATTTTAACTACTGTTTCTGGTAATATATTACAGCCAGTTCTTGAAGGAACATTATATAAAACTACTGGAATTTTAATTGAGTTTGCAATTTCAACAAAATGCTTTACTAAACCATTCTGTGTAGCCTTGTTGTAGTATGGTGTAACTAATAAAACACCATCTACACCATACCTTTCAGCCTCCTGTGATAAATATACAGCTGTACTTGTACAGTTAGAGCCTGTTCCTGCTATAACAGGTATTCTTTTATTAACAACATCTACAACAAACTTAATACATTCCAAATGCTCCTCATGACTAAGTGTAGAAGCCTCACCAGTTGTACCACATACTATAATACAATCTGTGCCTCCAGCAATCTGCTCCTCTACTAAGTTTCTAAAGCTATCAAAATTAACTGAACCATCCTCATTCATTGGTGTAACAATAGCAACACCTGCACCTGTAAAAATAGACATTTACTAAGTCCTCCTTGAAATTTTTTATTCTTTGCATATATGGTTTGTATTATTATCTTAGAACTCTTTTTATCTATAGGTCTGTAACTAATCTTTTTGTGTTATGGCTTATGCCACAGCTTAACCTATGAATATAAAAAAGCCAGCCATAAAAAGCCAGCTATAAGTATCTTTTTCTTTATAACATAGCTCTCCATCTGCAAAAGATGACAGTCACACGACTATTAATCGTATGCCCAGAATATAACATAACGGAATACTACATCCTTCGGCGTTTCATCCTTTTGCTGTCATCATCTGTATCCGTCTACATCAAAACAGCTACTCTTAATCAACGCGACCTCTATATTTACTAACATAGACATATTAACACTTGTATATATATATGTCAACAGCCTTATCCCTTTAAATTAATTTTACCCTGGTTAACTCTGTAATAATATTAGTATAATTTAATATATGTTGTATTACTATTTAATGTCACCTGTTCTGTATTTTTTTCTATATACCTTATTAATTTAAGTCTTTAAACAATTTTACATAGATTTTTCATTATATACATATTATTTGCACATAAAAAATATATAAAATATATGAACATTAAAATACTCATTAAGAAAGGGAGAAATACAAATGGTAGATAAGATTGTAGATAAAACTATCGAAAACAATCGTGTTTCAATTATTGGAGAAATTGTATCAGATTTTCGATACAGTCATCAGGTATACGGGGAAGGATTCTATGTTGTAGATGTATCTGTAAATCGTCTAAGCGACCTTACAGATATTGTTCCACTTATGGTTTCTGAAAGATTAGTGGATGTTACACAAAGTTATATTGGAAAGCTGGTAGAAGCAAGAGGTCAATTCCGTTCCTATAATCGTCATGAAGAAAATAAAAATCGTCTGGTTCTTTCTATTTTTGTAAGAGAATGGGAATTTGTAGATGAAAATCCAGAGGCAGGAAAAACAAATCAGATTTTCCTGGATGGATATATTTGCAAGCCACCTATTTATAGAAAGACTCCTCTTGGCCGTGAAATTGCAGACTTACTTATTGCTGTAAACAGACCTTACAGCAAATCTGACTACATTCCTTGTATTGCCTGGGGAAGAAATGCAAGATTTGCATCTGGCTTTGAGGTTGGAAGCCGGATACAGGTGTGGGGCCGTGTTCAAAGCAGAGAATATGTAAAGAAAATAAATGATGAAGAATTAGAAAAACATACTGCTTATGAAGTAAGCGTAAGCAAGCTTGAATATCTTTCTGATATGGAATAGTCCTTCTAGATGTAAAAGCTGTAAAGTTCAACTATGAATTTTACAGCTTTTATTTTTCTATTATTTATTATTTTAATTGTTTTTTCGTGAAATACTTAAATATTATTATCCAAATAATTTTTGATATAGCTTACTTTTAGTTCTCTGCTCTTCTCTAAATTCTGAAACAATTACATCCTCTGAGCCCTTTATTACAACAGTTTTTCTTGAGCTAGGTTTTGCATCTCCCACTTCAATTACCAAATCAAAATTTCCTGTTTCAGAAATTGTCCACTGGGAAATAATATTCTCCTCATCATAGTCATTAACACTATGAACAAAGCCACCATCTAGCAAAAAAACATAAATTTCTCCTGACTTAAGACAGCCTTTAATTTCATATTCACAATCCCATTCTGATATAATATATCCAAATTCTGAACGATATTCTCCCCTTCTTAACCCATCCTCCTCATACTTAATATATCCCCTAATAGGAGAGTCAGCAATCTTTATATTTAACACTAATATAACTGTTACAAATACAACAAAACACAATATATAAAATAAATTCCTGTTTATTTTCATTCAATCAATCCTTAGTTCTCGACCTATTTTTATGCCTTTATTCCTTCTCAACTAATTTTCCATCTTCTATATATATTATCCTATCTGCTACCTTTGCCAGTTTTTCGTTATGTGTAACCATTATAACTGTTTTTCCGGATTTATGTAACTTTTCAAGCAGTTGCATAACCTCCTCTCCATTGTGGCTATCAAGAGCACCTGTTGGTTCATCTGCTAAAATATATTTATTATCACTAACAATAGCTCTGGCAATAGCTGCTCTTTGTTGCTGTCCTCCTGAAGTATTCATTGCATATTTGTTTGCAATATCTAATATATCCAATGATTTCAAGGCTTCCACTATCAACTTTTTTCTTTTTTTTGAAGGTACACCTTTTGCTATTAGTGGCAACTCTACATTTTCATAAATAGTATACCTTTTAATAAGTGCAAACTGTTGAAATATAAATGAAATATTTTCCCTTCTTACATTTTCTCTTTGGCGTAAGCTAAGCTTTGATATATCCTTATCATCTAATATATATTTTCCCTCTGTTTCCTTGTCCATCATACCTATTATATTTATAAGAGTTGATTTTCCAGAGCCACTTTCTCCCATAACTGCAACAAATTCACCATCATTTATACAAAGTGAAACATCATCTAATGCCTTCTGATTATCTGAATTTGAATATATTTTTGTAATATTTTCTAACTTTATCATATAATATTTCCTCTTTCTAACTACCAGATTTTCTTTGTTAATTATCACCAATCATTCTGCTAACCTGTATACGTTTTAAAATAATTGATGGTGTGACAGTCATAATAACAAATACAAATAACACTATTGCCAGAATAAATGCAGCATCATATCTAATAAAAATATCCTTCTCTATAGCTAATTCTTTTTCTATATGTACATTTTCAACAATAAATTTTGTGTAAATCAAATATAGAGAAATGCAATATACCACTAACATCTGAATTATATTTTCTATTGCCACATTACTTATTATATTCTTAGTTGTAAATCCACAAGAATAATATATTCCTATTTGATTTTTTTTAATTAATATACTAACTATCCCTGAGGTAGCATATGCAATTATAGTAAGTAGAAATATAACTATCATAAGCAGTTTAACATTCTGATAATCTGTATTTTTCTCAAGTATTAAATCCATAGCTTTTCCAAGGGAAGTAGCCTCAACTGAAACATTGTATTCCTGTCCTATTGCTTCTATCTCTTTTTTTATATTATCATCATCTGAATACAACAAAACATTATCAAAATATACATTACACATATAATCATCTGTACTGTACTTATACTGTTCAGGAAAAATTATATATCCGTCTAGTGAAAGCTTACCTGTAGTTGAAGCTAAAAAATCACTTTGATAAAAATATGAATTTTGTGGCAAATATCCCATAACCTTTATGGATATACTTTCATCTAATTGATGATATGTATAAATTTCCCCGACTTTAAAATAATCTCTTAATTCATCTCCCACCAATACCTCAATATAATCTTTTTTTACAGCTATACTTTCAATATTATCTGGAAGCTTTACTCCAGTTGTACTAAGTTCTTCAATATTCATAGATATTCGATTTACAGCCTTATTTACATAATCCTCCAAATACATAAGACTTCTATACATATTCCCTTCTGGATTATATTCATTATATATTTCTTCCAACCCATCCCTTTTTTCATCAAAATATAGCGTATCAACAACATATGTTCCACACCACTTAACACTATCCATATTATTAATAGCATCTAACAAACCAATCACTCTGTTTTTCAGGGATTTGTCTTCTTCGTAATTAATTGTATTAATTGACAATACATATATTTCATTCTCTGAAAGTTCTGTAATCCCATTAATTTCCTTGTTTGCATAAGTTGTCTTATTGTACATATGAAGTACTATCCCAATAAGTACTATTGATATTATTCCTAAAATGGTATTAATCAAAAATATAAATTTTCTTTTCCATATATTATCAATGGACATAAGTATTTTATCTGTAATCTTCATTAATAATTACCTCTCGAATTTACACACTCTGATGGAGCAATCATATTTATTTTCATAATTGGAACAATAAATATAAGTATTGATGATAGTAACATAAAAGCAATGACCTTTGAAAAACCAGACATAGAAATCATTTGATTTCCCGTAATCAACTCAAAAGCAATCAAAACAACATATGCTGTTACCATAGCTATAAGCATAATACCAGCTATAGATAAATACAGCTTATTAACAATCCTTGAATTGCTAAAGCCTATTGTTTTTAATATTGCAATTTCATCCTTTCTTTCAAATATCCACAATTCAGAAATAATAATACATATGCCTATTGCAAAAGCATAGATTGTAAAATAATACATATCTTTATTATGCTTACTTGTTATATTTGTATTATAAGATATGGCATCCTCTATTGAATAATCAATATTTGCCACCAAATTAGATGTAATATCAGATACAACACTATATACATCATTGCTATTACTTCCATATCTAACAAAAAATACATCCTGTTCTTCTAACATTTTTTTATGGTAATCATCAAGACAATTATATACAAAATATATAGCAGAATCTAAGACATTTGAATTTTCACTTCCAAAATATCCTATAACTTCATACTCAATGCCGTCAAACTTAATGTATTCATCTCCATCACGCTGGTATACATCACTGGTTAAACCTTGACCAATATTTACTACCTTTCTTCCGGCAGCAATATCCTCTTTAGATGGTAATCTGCCGGACTTCAAACTATATGGTGGGTCTTCATTGTATGAATATGCAATATCTACTACTCGTGTATACTTACCTACGCCCATTGCAAACATAGTTACTTCTGTGTTTATTGTTTTATTTTTAGCAAAATTATCTAGTTTAAGGAAACTCCCATCCATACTAAAATAGTTTACAACTATTTCATTATCATATTTAAAATTTTTGCTTTCCTTATTGTTCACTTCAATATTTTCATATAATGAACATCCACAAATAACTGCTAAAAAGGCAATCAACAATCCAATAAGCATAAATGAATTTGATAGTGGATATCTATTGTACTTTTTTATTTTCATAATAACTCCATTTTATATCCCTAAGGATAAATCATTTCTATTTTATTGTTGAATATTTTATCATACATTTTAACTTTATCTGTCGAATATATTTCAAAAGCTTTTACCTTTAAATCATCTGAACCTACAATTATATATTTAAGGGAAGATTTGGCTGGAACCTTATCAAATGTATATTCATACTTAAAGTCACCATTTTCTAAATACTCATTATGTTCAAGAACATTTGAAGCACTAGCATCTATCCACTCTCCATCAACTAAATAAATATCTATTTTTCCACTTATAAGCTCTCCAGTAAACTTAACATATACATCATATTTGTTATATGAATTATAATTCAAAGGATGTGTTTCTGTACATCCTGCAAAATCACTTTCTCCTGTTCCAATTCCACCTTCATATGTACCATTGTCTACTTTAATATTAAAAAATATAGCAACTGCTATTGCTAAAACGAGTACTACTCCACTAATTATAAGTATTTTCTTCATATTTCCTCCATTTTTATTGTATAAAACTCACATTAATCATACATTACTACAGATTTAGTCACTTTAGCTAAGCCTGTAGATTTTTTATAAATTCTATGTACAAAATATATTTTATCAGCACTATCAGCAAAGTTATCATCTACAATCATTACATACATATTAGCAGAAGATTTTGTATTTGTCTTCACTAATATTCCATCATCAAGTGCTCTATAGCTTACATATGTATACAACTCATGCTTGCTTGAATCATCAATCGTTTCTGCTCCCAAATCTGGATCAAAATTAAAAAATCCAGACCAATGTACTACATCACACCAAGTCATTCTATATGAACCCTCTACTTCTGTATTACTTTTTTTATCTGCTGCATAAACAGTTATGGTCATCATCATAACAATAGAAATCACTAATAAAACCTTTTTCAAACTCTTTCTCATCTTTTTATCTCCTGACATACTTACTATAATCTAAAAGAACCCAAAAACAAACTCGTTGTCTCTGGGTTCTCATATTATCTTCTTATATCTTTACGCTTTTATACAATACCCTGAGCTGTCATAGCGTCAACTACTTTTTCAAAACCAGCAATATTTGCACCTACAACATAGTTGCCTTCTGCGCCGTATTTCTTTGCAGCGTTGTCTAAGTTGTGGAAGATATTAACCATAATGTTCTGAAGCTTTGCATCAACTTCTTCAAATGTCCAGCTAAGTCTTTCGCTGTTCTGTGACATTTCAAGAGCAGATGTAGCAACACCACCAGCATTTGCAGCTTTACCAGGAGCAAATAATACTTTGTTTTCCTGTAAGTACTGTGTAGCTTCTAATGTAGTAGGCATATTTGCACCTTCTGCTACTGCTAAACAACCGTTAGCAACTAATGCCTTAGCATCTTCGATTAATAATTCATTCTGTGTAGCACATGGAAGAGCGATGTCACACTTAACCTGCCATACACCACGACCTTCATGATATTCTGAATTTGGTCTGTAGTTCTTGTACTCTGTAAGTCTTGCTCTCTTAACTTCCTTGATTTCCTTTAAAGCATCAATATCGATTCCTTCTGGATCATATACCCAACCATTTGAATCTGATACTGTAACAACCTTAGCACCCATCTGTGTAGCCTTCTGAGCTGCATAAATAGCAACATTACCAGAACCAGAGATACATACTGTCTTGCCAGCAATGTCAATGCCGTTGCACTTTAACATTTCTCTTGTAAGGTATAATAAACCATAACCTGTAGCTTCTGTTCTAGCAAGAGATCCACCATATGATAAGCCCTTACCTGTAAGAACGCCTTCATATAAGCCTCTAATTCTCTTGTACTGACCATACATATAACCGATTTCTCTGGCACCTGTTCCAATATCACCAGCAGGAACATCTGTGTCAGCACCTATGTACTTACATAATTCTGTCATAAAGCTCTGGCAGAATGCCATAACTTCTCTATCTGATTTACCCTTAGGATCGAAATCAGAACCACCTTTACCACCACCGATTGGAAGGCCTGTCAATGAGTTCTTAAATATCTGCTCAAATCCTAAGAATTTAATAATACCTAAGTTTACTGAAGGATGTAATCTTAAACCACCCTTGTATGGTCCAATAGCACTATTGAACTGTACTCTGTAACCAGTATTAACCTGAACCTGTCCCTTGTCATCTACCCAAGGTACTCTGAACTTAATCTGTCTTTCTGGCTCTACTAATCTTTCAAGTAAAGCTTCTTTTCTAAACTTTTCCTCATTTGCTTCAACAACTACTCTTAATGACTCTAAAACTTCTTTTACAGCCTGATGAAATTCTGGCTCGCTAGGATTCTTGCGAACAACTGCTTCGATTACCTCGTCAACATATGACATTTTCTTTTCCTCCTAAATATAACATTATGCAATGGCATCTTCTACAAACATACCTTTGTCTTAGAATGTATTTTAAAACAAATATATTTTATATACAAGCTTTTTTTGCAAATTTTGCATTAAAAAATATCAAATTAATAACACTTTATCAAAAAATATCAATCTTTTTATTATATCTATGACTTTTTTACTGTACCCTTCTACTGTAACCACTTAAATTTGTATTTTTCATTAAGAAATTTTACAACTGCTGCTGAAGCCACAGCATATAAAATACCTAGAATTAATCCGGTAAGCACATCCGTTGGAAAATGTACAAATAAATACAAACGGGAAAAAGCAATTAGCAATGCTGCAGCTAACGCAGGTATTCCTATTTTTTTATTATATATAAAAATTGATACTGCTGCTGCCATTGATGCTGAGGAGTGACCTGAAGGGAAGGAGGAGTCAAATGGCTCTGCTATTAAAAGTCTTTGTCTTACTGCTTCGTCGTACATAAATGGTCTTACTCTGTCAAACAAATTTTTAATAATAACATTTGTAAATAATACGGAAAGAATAAGTGCTCCTAAAGAAACCACACCTATTTTTCTATATTTCTTAAAAAACAATAATACAACAGATATAGCTATCCAAAATATTCCTGCATCGCCTAAATGTGTTATAAATACCATAATACTATCCAGTACAGGGTTGTGTATGCTGTCAATAGCTCTCAAAATATCTAATTCCATATTTACCTCTTTTCTTTTATAGTAGTGACACCTTTTTATCGCATTTTGTTTTCATATAATCACTTTTATATGACTACTACTTATGTGTAACTGCTGCTTATTCTTCTAAAAATAGAAATAGAGAGTTTGTATGCGAACTAGCCACACACAAGCTCCCTACTGTAACTTATGTTTAATTTGTATTAGATTAGAAAATATCTACTCTGCCTGCAACAGTATCGTTAACTACATAGTATGCAGCATTTTCTTCAGGTTTTATGTAAACATTAATGTTATTAACCTTCGCCTTATTGCCTTCTGCTTTGTAAGCCTCCAATGCTTTCTTAATAACATCATCAGCAACTATTTCACTATAGTTTGTCTGAATAAATACATGATTTGTCATTGTTTCTTTTTCTTCTGCTTTTTTCTTTGTAGCTGTCTTTTTTGCAGTTGTAGTTTTTGTAGCTGCTTTCTTTGTTGCAGCAGCCTTCTTTGCAGCCTTTTCAGCCTTAGCTGTATCCTCTGCTGCTTTAGCTGTGGTTTCTGTTTTCTTTGCTTCAACAGTCTTTTCTTCTGTCTTAACTTCTGCCTTCTTAGCTTCTACCTTCTTAGCTTCTGCTCCTTTTGCAGCAGTAACATTTAACTTTGTCTGTGTAGTTGTTTCTTTTTTCATTCTAACATCTCCTACTATCTAGTAATTAAACAAACCAATAAATAACGCTAACACAGTAACACTAAATTTTATAAAAATCAAGTATTTTTTCGTTATTGTAATATTTTTCATTATAATTACATTTTCATAACACCATATGTAATACCTTTTCTTTCATTAAAATTTATTTTTTATTACTCACATATGTTTTTACTTGATTTTTGAAAAAATTATGCTAAACTTGTTAGCGTTGCGTGTTTTATAGACTTTCAAGCCTAGTTTTGAAGGTTATTTTTATTAAACAGGAAGGATAACTCTTATGTTGACAAAAAGAGAAGATGTTAGAAATATTGCTATTATTGCCCATGTTGACCATGGTAAAACAACTCTTGTTGATGAGCTTTTAAAACAAAGCGGTGTCTTCAGAGCCAACCAAGAAGTTGCTGAGCGTGTAATGGATTCCAACGATATAGAAAGAGAAAGAGGAATTACTATTCTTTCAAAAAATACTGCCGTATACTATAAAGATACAAAAATAAATATTATTGACACACCAGGTCATGCTGATTTCGGTGGCGAGGTTGAGCGTGTACTCAAAATGGTAAATGGTGTTATTCTTGTAGTTGATGCCTTTGAAGGTGCTATGCCTCAGACAAAGTTCGTTCTTAGAAAGGCATTAGAGCTTAACCTGCCAGTTATTGTTTGTATTAACAAAATCGACAGACCAGAAGCAAGACCTACTGAGGTTATTGACGAGGTTTTGGAATTATTCCTTGAACTTGACGCTTCTGATGAGCAGCTTGAATGTCCATTTGTATATGCTTCAGCAAAGGCTGGACACGCTGTTTTAGAGCTTGATGACAAGCCTGAAAATATGATTCCATTATTTGAAACTATTGTTAATTACATTCCTGCTCCTACTGGTGATCCTGATGCAAACACCCAGGTATTAATCAGTACAATCGATTATAATGAATATGTAGGTCGTATTGGTATAGGAAAAATTGATAATGGCACATTAAAGGTTAATCAGGATGCAGTTTTAGTTAATGCTCATGACCCTGAAAAGAACAGAAAGGTTAAAATCAGCAAATTATATGAATTTGACGGATTAAACAGAGTTGAGGTCAAGGAAGCTACTATTGGTTCTATTGTTGCTATATCTGGTATTGAAGATATTCATATTGGTGATACAATTTGTTCTCCAGAAAATCCAGTAGCTATTCCTTTCCAGAAAATTTCTGAGCCAACTATTGCTATGCAGTTTATGGTTAATGATAGTCCTCTTGCTGGTCAGGAAGGAAAATTTGTTACTTCAAGACATTTAAGAGACAGACTTTTCAGAGAGCTTAATACTGATGTCAGCTTAAGAGTTGAAGAAACAGACACAACTGAAAGCTTTAAGGTTTCAGGAAGAGGCGAATTACATCTTTCTGTACTTATCGAAAATATGCGTCGTGAAGGCTATGAATTTGCTGTAAGTAAGGCTGAGGTGCTTTACAAAAAGGATGAGAATGGCAAGCTGCTTGAGCCAATGGAGCTTGCTTATGTAGATGTTCCTGAAGAATTTTCCGGCACTATTATTGAAAAGCTTAGCGGCAGAAAAGGCGAGCTTAGAAATATGTCTACTGCAAATAGCGGCTACCAGAGATTAGAGTTCTCTATTCCAGCAAGAGGTCTTATCGGATACAGAGGCGAATTTATGACAGACACTAAGGGTAATGGTATTATTAATACTATTTTTGATGGATATGGTCCTTACAAGGGAGATATTCAGTATAGAAAGCAAGGCTCTCTTATAGCCTTTGAATCCGGCGAGTCAATTACCTATGGTCTTTTCAATGCCCAGGAGCGTGGTACATTGTTTATTGGACCCGGCGAAAAAGTTTATGCCGGTATGGTTGTTGGTCAGACAGGTAAGGCTGAGGATATTGAGGTTAATGTATGTAAGAAGAAACAGCTTACAAACACTCGTGCCTCTGGCTCTGATGATGCCCTCAAGCTTACACCTCCAAGAATTTTAAGTCTTGAACAGTCCCTTGAGTTTATTGATACAAATGAGCTTTTAGAGATTACACCAACCCACTTAAGAATCCGCAAGAAAATCTTAGACCCAACTATGAGAAAGCGTGCAGAACGCAAAAACTAGTTAATTTAGAAAACTGTCTTGTCTGATTAAGATTCATAAACTAATATAACAACTAAAAAGCAGAATAATTGCATTTCAATATGCTCATTATTCTGCTTTTTTTATAATTAATCTTCTACTTTTTAACAATGTTTTAAAATGTTCTATTCCAAGCAGACAATTTGTCACCTCTTTGGTAACTCCATAGACCATCTCTGCCATCTTCGTTAATTGATGTATATTTTCTATAAACTTAAAGTTATTTATTTCATAACATTAGCATTTCTCATAAATATCAATTTATCTCTTCTTAATTACAAACTCCGTAGAAATCCTATATATACAATACACAACCCATATTATCCACGTTATTTCCCATTTCATAGTAATTAAGCTAACAATGATATATATAAGAGCTACTGTAATTGCAACAATCCAATTAAATAGTTTAACTTTCTTCTCCTGATCTTTTATGGTAACATCAACCAAATCACTAATAATGTGTTCGGTAAGATCTGTATTTTTTATTATTTCTCCAGCAATAATTTCGGAGATTGATATATTAAGAGATATTGCCAATGGTTCTAGAAGTGATATATCAGGAAACCCTTTTCCGTTCTCCCATTTCGACACCGCCTGTCTTGTCACATTACATGCCTCAGCAATGTCATCCTGTGTAAGCTGATTCTTTTTTCTGTAAAACTTAATATTGTCACCTATCAAAATAAATACCTCCAATTCAATTTATACCCAAAATTATACCGACAGGTGGCTGAAAGTAAAGAAAACATTGGTTGCAAATGCGCAACTTTGGGAGGGTTGCTATTCAATCTTTAACCAGCTTGCTATGATGATTGTACAAATTGTTTTAAACAAATCTCTTACCT
>UQCD01000018.1 GCA_900539455.1 uncultured Eubacteriales bacterium | reverse complement strand
GACTATGCCAAAAATTGGTCAAATCTTGGTCAAAACCCCTTGACCAACTATATATGTTAGTACATCCAAGTGCTGAAACCCTTGGTTTTACTGGGTTCTTACTTTTCTAACGACTTCATCGTCGGGAACAACAACACATCTCTTATAGCCGCTGAATCTGTCAACAGCATACACATTCTATCAATACCAAATCCAATACCGCCTGTTGGTGGCATACCGATTTCAAGGGCATTTAAGAAGTCCTCATCTGTTGTGTTTGCCTCATCATCACCCTGAGCTAAAAGCTCTTCCTGAGCCTTAAATCTTTCTCTCTGGTCGATAGGGTCATTAAGCTCTGAGTAAGCGTTTGCCATTTCCCAGCCATTCATAAAGAACTCGAAACGCTCTACATATTCTGGATTTTCTGGTTTCTTCTTTGTAAGTGGAGAAATCTCAACTGGGTGGTCCATAAGGAAGGTTGGCTGGATAAGGTGCTCTTCTACAAATTCCTCAAAGAATAAGTTTAAGATGTCACCCTTCTTGTGACGCTCCTCAAATTCTACATGGTGTTCCTTTGCTACTGCTCTTGCTTCTTCAAGAGTATGTATCTGGTTAAAATCTACACCTGCGTACTTCTTAACTGCGTCAACCATTGTAATACGCTCAAATGGCTTTGATAAATCCATTTCAATCCCATTGTAAACGATAGTAGTTGTACCAAGCACCTCTTTTGCTACATAACGATATAAGTTTTCTGTTAAGTCCATCATTCCGTTGTAGTCTGTGTATGCCTGATAAAGCTCCATTAATGTAAACTCTGGGTTATGTCTTGTGTCAAGACCTTCATTTCTAAATACACGACCGATTTCGTATACTCTTTCAAGGCCACCAACAATAAGTCTTTTAAGGTATAATTCTAATGAAATACGAAGCTTTAAGTCCTCGTCAAGTGCATTGAAATGAGTTTCAAATGGTCTTGCGGCTGCACCACCTGCATTTGCTACAAGCATTGGAGTTTCAACCTCAAGGAAGCCTTCATTTCCTAAATATTTACGAATTGCGCTAATAATCTTTGAACGCTTAACAAAAGTTTCCTTTACTTCTGCATTCATAATAAGGTCTGTATATCTTTGTCTATATCTAATATCAGTATTTGTAAGTCCGTGGAACTTTTCTGGTAATATCTGTAATGATTTTGAAAGTAAAACCACTTCTACAGCGTGAATAGACTTTTCACCTGTCTTTGTTTCAAAAACATCACCCTTAATACCAACAATATCACCAATATCGTACTTTTTAAAGTCTGCGTAAGATTCCTCGCCAATGTTATCTCTGGCAACATATGACTGAATATTTCCCTGTAAATCCTGAATGTTACAGAAGGAAGCTTTACCCATTACTCTCTTTGCCATAATACGGCCAGCTACAGTTACAGACTTGCCGTTTAATTCTTCAAAGTTGTCTTTGATTTCCTGACTATGATGTGTAACATCATATTTTGTAATCTCAAATGGATTTTTGCCTCTTTCCTGCAAATCTGCAAGCTTTTCTCTTCTAACCTTTAAAAGAGCATTTATATCTTGTACATTCTGATTATTGTTCTGTTCAGCCATTTTCTACTTCTTTCCTTTCACAGTCCTAGTTTACTAATCTTTGAATTTCCTTTATTTTGTATTTGAATTCTCCACTTGGAGCTTCAACTACAACTGTTTCTCCAACCTTTCTGCCCATAAGCTCTCTGCCTATAGGTGATTCGTTAGAAATCATATTTTTAAGGCTGTTTGCCTCTGTTGAGCCTACAATCTTGAACTCAATTTCTTCCTTTGTATCCTTGTCAACAAGAACAACTCTACAGCCAACATTGATTTTCTTTGTATCAATCTCATCCTCGTCTACAACTTCTGCATTCTTAAGGATTTTCTCTAATTCTTCAATACGGGCTTCAATATCTCTCTGCTCGTCCTTAGCAGCATCATATTCAGCATTTTCTGACAAGTCACCCTGTTCTCTTGCTTCCTTAATCTTCTGAGCTACTTCTTTTCTTTTAACAACCTTTAAATCCTGTAATTCATTCTCTAACTTTGTAAGTCCTTCGTATGTTAGTATATTTTTCTTTTCTGCCATCCTAAATACCTTCCTGACTTTTAATATTCTTATATACACCTGAAAACTTTACACAATAACACTTATCGATTAAAAGAAATTTCCAGAATGTATAAGCCATCTCTTTAGACAGTTCAAAATATTATAATATATTTTTTGATATATTGTCAATATCCCGTAGCTGTCTTTTCCTTATACAAATTCCCTCTGAAGTGAAAAGTTTATTTCCACTTCAGCTATACAAATTCCCTTTTCACTATAAAATTTTCCCTTTCACCATACACTCCTTTCTTTATATTTTCCAACTTTTATGCTTAGTTCTGCTTGCCTTACTTTGTTTATCCTTACTTTGCTTATAATTACCTTGACAATTCTTACTTTATCTTATCATGACTTTGCTTGCCTTTATTTTACTTATACTTATCTTACTCTTTCTTAATTTTTTATCCTGCTTACTCTTATTTACCTGCTCTTATTCTGCCTGTCATAAATTATCTTCAAGCCTTTAAGAGTCAAATCCTTATCATATATGTCTATTTTCTTTGTTTCATCGCAAATAACTCTTCCAAGTCCACCTGTGGCTACAACCTTGCAGTCACTAAATCCGCTTTCTTCCTTGATTTTATCTATAATGTACTCGGTCTGGCCAATGTAACCATATACAAGCCCTGCCTGCATACTGGTAATTGTGTCATTTGCAAGTATCGTATCTGGCTTTTTAATTTCTACCTCTGGAAGCTTAGCTGTATCCTCCCATAATGCCTTTGCAGAAATTTTAATTCCCGGCGAGGTAACTGCCGCTATAAACGAGCCATCCTTAGTAACTAAATCATATGTGGTAGCTGTTCCAAAATCAATTACTATGACTGGTCCTCCATAAATTGTATAACCTGCTACTACATCAACAATCCTGTCGGCTCCAACCTCTCTTGGATTTGGTGTAGTAAGCTTTATGCCAGTTTTTGTCCCCGGACCTACAATGTACGGATTAATTCCAAAATACTTCTTAAAGCCATTGGTAAGAGAATACATAATATTAGGCACTACTGAGGAAATAATAACTCCTTCCACACTATCTGCATATTTTCCCAAAATACTTCTAAGCATATATCCAAACTCATCTGATGTTCTTGGAGTAGTGGTAGTCATTCTATAATTTCCCACTATATTTTCACCTTCAAATAAACCTAAAGTAATATTTGTATTTCCTACATCAACAACTAATAACATATCTTTCTCCTTTACACTTTAGACACTTACAATTTAAAAATCCATAGTTTAAATCTTTCCCATCTAATTATTTGCTGCCTTTGTGTCTACTATGATGCTAACTTTTTCATTTATCAGTTCTTCCAGCTCCTCAATACTTTCCACCATATTTACCTGATTTCGTATTGCTGCCGAATGTGGATACCCTGATATATACCATGAAACATGCTTTCGCATCTCTCTGATTCCAATAAAATTACCCTTGTATTCTACCAACATCCTTGCGTGTCTAAGTATCATTTTCCTTACTTCATCAAGTGTTGGACGCTCTATCAGTTCTCCTGTTGCAAGATAATGAGATACTTCTTTAAATATCCACGGATTTCCTCTGGCTGCTCGTCCTATCATCACTCCGTCACAGCCTGTCTGCTCTATCATTTTTTTTGCGTCAACAGGTGTTGTAATATCTCCATTTCCAATTACAGGAATATTTACTGCTGCTTTAACCTTACTTATAATATCCCAATCAGCATTACCTGTGTAATACTGCTCTCTGGTTCTTCCGTGAACTGCTACTGCGCTAGCTCCATTTGCCTCTAGCACTTTTGCAAATTCTGGAGCATTTATATTTTCATCATCAAAGCCCTTGCGGATTTTTACTGTTATAGGCTTTTTACATTTTTTTACCATTGCAGCCACAATATCACCAGCCAGCTTTGGATTTTTCATAAGTGCTGAGCCTTCCCCATTGCCTACAATCTTAGGCACAGGGCAGCCCATATTAATATCAATAAAATCATAAGGACCTTCTTCAATCCTTGCCGCCATTTCTGCCATTATATCAGGGTCAGAGCCAAAAAGCTGTACTGCAATAGGTCTTTCGTTCTCATCCACCCTTAAAAGCTCATCTGTATTTTTATTGTTGTATAATATAGCCTTTGCACTAACCATTTCTGTGTACATAAGCCCACAGCCCATTTCCTTGCAAAGCTTCCTAAAAGGCAAATCAGTCACACCAGCCATTGGTCCTAAGGCTATATTGTTTGCAATTTCTACATTTCCAATTTTCATCTAGTATCTCCTATACTACATATCTTCCCCAAGAACAAATACTTTGTAGTACATTTCCAATGCTTCCAGCAGCTCTCTTTTTTCTGTTCTAAGCTGCTTTATTTTTAAGCCACAGCCTATATCATCAAAAAGTAAATCTCCTTCATCGCAAAGTACATCAAACTCCAGATTACCATCCTCTGTGTATTCCAAAGTAAGTATTCCACCTATATCCTCCGTAAAAAGCACACACATTGCCTTTAATTCGTCCTTAATAGATTCTGGCAATCTATCAAATTCATCATTAAAATAATATTTTTGTTCATATGCGTTTGAGCCGCATAATACTGTATTTTTGTTATACATAACCGTAGACTCCTCGTACTGAAACTTCTCCAGATACTATTTTTATTATTTTTCCATCTTTATTTACAAGCAGACGGCCTTCGTGGTCAATGCCTAAGGCAATAGCCTCGTAGTCTGTGTCCTCAGCTACAATCCTTACCTTATTGCCTGCATTTACCAGATACTTATTGTATTCCTCACGAAGATACTCTAAATCACTTGTTTTTTCAAACTCTGTAAAGTATTTATCAAAGCTTTTTATTACCTGCTCTATAATGCTGCTTCTTTTAATTGTATTCTTACCAGTCATTTTTATAGATACAGCCACATCCTTTATATCCTCTGAAAAGCTTTCATTTGATGTATTTATGCCAATTCCAATAACCACATAATTGATATTCTGCATTTCAGCACTCATCTCTGTAAGAATGCCACAAACCTTTTTGCCGTCATAAACAATATCATTAGGCCATTTTATATTACATTCCAGCCCTGTAGCATTAAAAATCCCTTCTCTGACTGCCATAGCTGTAACAATAGTAACCATAGATGCCTTTTGTGGTTCTAGCTTTGGGTGCTTAAGTAAGGTCATAAAAATGCCCTTGCCCTTAAGGGACGCAAAGCTCCTTCCATTTCTGCCTCTGCCTGCTGTCTGGCAATCACTGACTATAAGCATATCCTCTTTTTCGCCATCCTCTGCCAGTCTTTTTGCATAATTGTTGGTAGAGTCAATTTCATCCTTATAGACTATTTTATAATTATCTACAACGCTTTCTATTTCATTCTGGGATAAAATATCAGGTACATTTACTATTCTATAGCCCTTATGGCTTACAGCCTCTATTTCGTATCCTTCATCTCTTAATTTATTAATAATCTTCCAAATAGCTGTTCTGGATACATTAAATTCCTGACATAATTCCTGTCCAGAAACATAATCTGTTGTATTTTTTAGCTTTGCTAGTATTTTTGATTTCATTATAATGCCACCATAAATCCTATTATTGATAAAACTAACATAAAAAATCCTACTACAAATAATATTATTCCATGTAATGTTTCTCTTTGCTTATAAACCTTAAAACCAAGTGCTGCATTCATTGCTGCTGAAGCTAAAAAAACTACAGGAAACATTATCATATATTTTTGCACATTAATTATTAAGAATAATACAGCTAATATTATTATTATGGATAAGCCTAAATTTATAACATCTATTACTTTTCCTATTGTTTTAAAATTGCGTCGATTTCTGTTAATTTCCATATCTTACCTTACCTACATTATTTTGAAAGCTCATAGCCACCAAGGGTTGCAAGCATAATAGCCTTAATAGAGTGCATTCTGTTTTCAGCCTCATCAAAAACAACTGACTGTTCAGATTCAAATACTTCATCTGTAACCTCAAGCTCTGCAACACCAAATTTCTCATATACCTCTTTGCCAATCTTTGTTTTCAAATCGTGGAAGGCTGGTAAACAGTGCATAAAGATTGCTGCAGGCTTTGCGTTGGCCATAGCCTTTTTATTAACCTGATATGGTAATAAGTCATTAATTCTTTCATTCCAAGCTTCATCAGGCTCACCCATTGATACCCATACATCAGTATAAATTACATCTGCATCCTTTGTACCTTCCTCTACGCTTTCTGTAAGAGTAAGAGCTGCCCCGCTTTCTTTTGCATAACCTTCGCATAAAGCTACTAATTCCTTATCTGGGAAATATTTTTTATTTGTGCAGGCAGTAAAATTAATGCCCATTTTTGTACAGGCAATCATAAGTGAATTACCCATATTATATCTTGCATCGCCCATATAAACAAAATTAAGACCCTTAAGCTTTCCAAACTTCTCTTTAATTGTAAGAAGGTCCGCTATCATCTGTGTTGGGTGAAATTCGTTTGTCAAGCCATTCCATACTGGAACACCCGCATATTTTGCAAGCTCCTCAACTATTTCCTGACCAAAGCCACGATATTCAATACCGTCATACATTCTTCCAAGAACTCTGGCTGTATCAGCAATGCTTTCCTTCTTGCCAATCTGTGAGCCAGTTGGGTCTAAATATGTACTACCCATACCTAAATCGTGTGCTGCTACCTCAAAGGAGCATCTTGTTCTTGTGCTGGTCTTTTCAAAAATTAATGCTACATTTTTGCCCTTGCAATATTCGTGTGCAATGCCCTTTTTCTTTTTATCCTTTAAATCTGCTGATAAATCAACAAGATATTCTATCTGCTGTGGAGTTAAATCCTTTAATGTCAAAAAATTTGTTCCAACTAATGAATTCATAATGCTTCCTTCTTTCTGTAAAATACTAATCTTTTCTTATAATAGCCTTTTTTGAGGGTTATGTAAAGAGATTTATAATAGTTTTATATAGATTGAAATATACGAATCGCCTAATGTTTTTTGTATAGTAAGTTGTAATTATACAAGGCATATAACAGTTTATATAGGGACCGCCTTCGCTTAGCTGCACCTCGCAGTAGTGCTAAGTTCGTGCTACACTCTCGCTTGCACTTACTAAGCACTAGCGGTTGCAGATGTCCCTATCTAAAGCTGTTATATGCCTTGTATATCTACTCTCCTACTATCATAACCAACTTATCCCTCATTTATCTACTCCCCAACTATATAAAACTAATTTATGCCACATATTATATGCGAAGTAGCTCTAGTATTAAATGGTTTTATGTTGATTTTGCACATCAACAAATAGTCTATGTTTATAAACAATTTCTATAATATCTAATATGTATAAAATCTTTTACCACAACTTTATTAACATTATAACACAAGTAATGTAGAAATTCATTTTCAATAACTTTGTGAATATCAAACCCAAAGCAATATACAAAGACCTATATCCTTAAAGGTGACATCTCGTGCCGTCGGTACTTAACTAAATCAAGCGTTAGCGTAGATTTTGTTTAGTATCCGCTACGCGCACGAGCTAAGCGCAAGCGGTCCCTTTAAGGATATATATCTTTGTACATTGCGTAGGTTTTGCACTCTATCACATAACTTTTTCGTTGTTGTAGCACAAATCCCACACAAAGGCATTTAAAACTACTTTCTTAGGTATAAAAAAGTAGCACACAAGAATCTACATTCTTGTATGCTACAAAACTTTCTGCTTCCACTCTATCTGTAGAATACCTGAGCCCCGATTATTGTATATTCATTATATCTTGAATAGTTTGCTGCATATAATGCACAGAAATTGCTATAATTTGGAACATTGTTTACTCCTGATATAGCATCCTTTGTAGCCTGTACAGCTACCGATAAAGGACCGTTTGTCATATATCTTTCTAATGCACCATTTACTGTTACAGTAAACTGTCCTCTTGCATATACTACATTGCTTACTGAATTGCCGTATCTTCCAGATTTAAGTCTGTTAAGAATAACATTTGCTACTGCAAGCTGGTCTTCGTAAATATCTCCACCTGCTTCTGCACTAACTACACAAGCAATAAGGTACGCATCTTCCTCTGAAATACTATAAGCTGAAGTTTGGACTGTTTCAACAAAATGACTGTTTGCTACTGCCTGAGCCTGCTTCTGCTGTCTAGCTCTTTCGGCTTCTGCTGCTGCAGCAGCCTCGGCTGCCTTTCTAGCTTCTTCCTCTGCTATTTCAGCCTGCTCTTCTTCAGTAGTAATACCTGTACCCATCTGGTATGTTATATTTAAATAATTTGTTGATACATAACCTGTAACACCAGAATATGTTACATGAGTCCATTCTGTCCCAAGCTCATTAATGATTACATCTGCACCTTCATCAATAGTGCCGATAACTGTACCATTTAAGTCTGCTGTCTTTCTAATTCTAAGAGAATTTACTGTTGATTTAGCTGTGCTGCCAGCAAATTCACTTTCGTGAGCTTCAAGCTCTTCATCAAAATATGCGAATTCGTTTTTAATATATCCTTCAACATTTCCTGATTTAATCTTTGACCATTCAGTTCCTTTTTCGATTACATCACCGCCACAGCCCTTGTATATTTTTCCAACTGCCTGTGCATCGGCACTGCCTTCTGCCCTTACGAATAAGAACTCATCTACATTAACCAGGAACTTTCCTGCATATTTACTAGGTGCTTTCTCCATAACTGTTTCTACAGTTTCTGGTTCTGCTCCCGCTGTTAATTCACTACTATCTGTTGTTTTCTCTGAAGCTTTTTCTTCAGAATCAGTTTCATCAGCTACAACACCTTTTATCAATCCGTCTGAATCTATTATAGATGCCTGTAAATCTGTTGAAGTGTAATTACCATTTCCTTTTTCGCTTTGGTTTTCCAAAGCATCTGTTTTTGATGAATCATTCCCCACATTGCAAGCGATAACTACTACTAATATAACAGCTGCCAAAAGTGCTGAGATAAAGGTAATTATCTTATCTTGTTTAGTTTCCATGATTTCCTCCTTGCTTTTTTGAATTGTTACAAAAATATTAAATTTATTACAACTTTTCGAGGAGTATATTATCAAATATATTATCATTTGTCAAGTTTTTGTATTTTAATATTAAAAAAGTGCCGATTTTACGGCACTTTTCAAATGTTCCATACAATCTTATTCATTAAAATTGTATGCAAATATTACAAATTTATTACACTGTGATTTTTCTTTTTGCTTCATACATTAAAATTGCTGCTGCAACTGACGCATTAAGTGATTCCACCTGTCCCTCCATAGGAATTTTTATATATTTATCTGCAAGCTCTGCAACTGAAGTGCTTAAACCTTTTGCCTCATTTCCTATGAAAATTCCAACAGATTCATTAAAATTTTCTTCATTAAAATACTCTTTTCCATTTAAGTGAGCTGCATATGTAACAACACCTTTTTCTTTTAGAAAATTAATGGAATTTTCAAGAGTTTCTTCTATAATAAATGGCACTCTGAAAATCGAACCCATAGTAGCTCTTGTTACCTTTGGATTAAATATATCCACACACCTGCTATTCATTATTACAGCTGTTACACCAGCGCCCTCTGCTGTACGAATTATTGTACCCATATTTCCCGGGTCCTTAATCTCATCAAGCACAAGAAAAATCTGTTTTTTGCTTTTTTCTACAAGCTTATCCAGAGAGTACTCAAAACTTTTACATATTACAAAAATACCCTGTGGCGCAACTGTATCTGATATACTTTTTAAAACATCATTTCCTATCTTAGTATATTGAACAGTTTTAAGCTTTTGCAATGCTTCCTGACGCAGTTTTTCGGTAAATCCCTTATTATTTGCTAAATCCTCTAATAAGTTTTCTGATACATATACACTTTTTATAATATTAATAGGTGCTTCAACAAACATCTTTAATCCCTCAACTACAAATAGTCCCTCTTTTTTACGAAGGGCTGCTTTATTTTGTAATGCCTTAATATTTTTAATGTGAGGATTTGAAAGTGAGGTGATTTCTCCTATTTGTCCCATTATATATCCTTTCCTGACATCGTGGCCTGCCTTTTTATAGACATATCGTTTCTTGTACAATTACTTTTCTGTATTATCTCTTTCACCTAGAAAACCTTCTGTAAAAGCTCATTTTTCCCTATTACAATTATTGATTCATTTTCACTAAATGGAGTTGTTGGATTCAGGTTAATAGTCAGTTCATGTTCCTTTCTAGATGCAATTACATTAAATCCATACTTCTTCCTTGGGTTAAGCTCTGCAAGATTTTTGCCTACCCAGTTCTTCGGAACCTGTACCTCAATTATAGAATGATCCTCCTGTAAATCTATAATGTCCTTAAATCTGTTTAATGATATATTTTTTGCAATTTTCATGCCCATCTCCTTTTCAGGAAACACAACCCTATCTGCTCCAACTTTTTTTAGAACCTTTGCATGAATATCATTATTTGCCTTTGCTATAATTTCCGGAACACCCAGCTCCTTTGCAATAATAGTTGCCATGACCGATGCTTCCATATTGTTAGATATAGCTATAACTGCTATATCAACATTTTCCAGCCCAACACCTTTTATTACCTCCGGCTCTGTCACATCCGCCCTTACGGCATATGTAACAAAATCTGATACCTCCTGTACCTTTTCATCATTAATATCTATTGCTAATACATTTCCACCTTCTGTAGCGTATTCCCGGGCAATACTAAATCCAAAATTACCTAATCCTATAACTGCAATATCCTTCATATATTTACCTTTCTTTTAACTAACCAACTATTATTTTCTTTTCAGCAAGCTTTCTTGTATCATTATTGTTGCATTTTTTGCCTCCAATGGCCATTGCAATGGTAATTGGACCTATTCTTCCTATAAACATCATTATAATTATAATCAATTTTCCACCGATGGACAACAGTGGTGTTATACCTGTAGATAAACCTACTGTAGCAATGGCAGATGTACACTCATATGCCGTCGCCATACCAGAAAAACCATCTGTTATGGAAAGTCCTATAATTCCTGCTAGTAACATCGCAATACCTAACACAATAACTGTAAGTCCAGTTCTTATATTTTCACTACTTATTCTTCTATTGTATACCTCAACATCCTTTTTTCCTCTTATAACCGAACCTACACAAATAAACATCATTGCTACGGTAGTAGTCTTAAGCCCCCCTGCAGTTCCCATTGGTGAGCCACCAATTATCATCAACACAAGAATAACAACATATGTATATAATCTGAACCCAGCCTGCGATACACCTGCAAATCCTGCTGTTCTTGTTGTCACCGACTGAAACAGGGATGCTATTATCTTCTTTAACAAGCCAAAATTTCCAATAGTATCTGGATTGTTATATTCAAAAATAAATATCAAAACACTTCCTGAAACAATCAAAAATACAGTTGTGCTTATTGCTATTTTTGAATGTAGTGTAAGTTTACAAAATATCTGTCCTCTGAATTTACCTATTTTTCTCGCTTTCTTTATAGCAGAAAACACATCCCACCAGACAATAAGGCCTATGCCTCCAGCTATAATTAAAAACATAGTTGTAAAATTAACCAATACATCTCCACTATAATCCATCAGACTATTATCACCTAAAATATCAATTCCTGCATTACAAAATGCTGATATTGAATGGAAAACAGAGTACCACACACCTCTTAAAAAGCCATATTGTGGTATAAATCTGAAAGAGTAAAAAATAGCACCTGTTAATTCTACAATAATTGTACCTTTAATCACCTTAGGAATTATTCCCATAATTTTTCTCATAGAATCCAGCCCATAGGATTCCTGTATCATAACCTTTTCCCTCATATCAATTTTCACTCTGAATAGCATTAAAACTGCTACCATACAGCAAACAACACCCAATCCGCCTAGTTGTATCAGTATTAATATAACTACTTTTCCAAATAAACTCCAATGGGTAGCCGTAACTACCGTTGTCAGCCCCGTAACACATACAGATGTAGTTGCTGTAAATAATGCGTCAATAAAACCTGTTGATTTACCACTTGCAGACGAATTCGGCAGCATCAGCAAAAATGTTCCTAATAGTATAACAATCAAAAAGCCTGTTGCTATCCATCTTGTGGTACTTATTTTTCTTTTTTCTTTTTTCTTCATATTAATCAATCATCCATATTTTTGTCATATATAAACATTAAGAGAATGCACCATCTGCATTCTCTTAACTATAACTAACGCTCTCATATTTGTCCTGATAGTATATTGTTTGCATAAATATCTATAAATATTACTATCTAGCCATCATTCTGCTAACCTGATACTGATATTCGTCAATATCCTTCTTCATAGCAAGTGCTTCATCAATAGCATAATCTACATACTCACCGTGTGAATATGCTACAACTCTGTCACTCTTGCCCTGGCAAAGTAAATCAACAGCATATGCGCCCATAATAGTTGCATAAACTCTATCCTTACAAGTTGGGCTGCCACCACGCTGCATATGGCCTAAGATAGCTGCTCTTGTTTCCATACCTGTTGATGCTTCAATTCTCTTAGCCATTTCATTTGAATCGCCAATACCTTCAGCATTGATAATGATATGATGCTTCTTTCCAATCTTTCGTGTCTGTCTGATATGCTCAAGAATAGCCTCTTCGTTGTGGTCATATCTTTCAGGAAGTAATATATCCTCTGCACCGTTTGCAATGCCGCACCATAATGCAATATATCCGGCACTTCTACCCATAACCTCGATAACTGAGCATCTGTCATGTGATGTAGATGTATCTCTAATCTTGTCAATAGCTTCCATAGCTGTATTTACTGCTGTATCAAAACCGATTGTGTAATCTGTACAAGCAATGTCTAAATCGATAGTGCCAGGCACACCAATAGTATTAATACCAAGATGTGAAAGCTTCTGTGCTCCCTGGAAAGAGCCATCACCACCGATTACGATAATACCGTCAATACCGTGTTTTTTACAAATGTCAGCACCTTTCTGCTGTCCTTCTGGTGTTCTGAATTCCTGACATCTAGCTGTGTAAAGAACTGTACCACCTCTCTGGATAATATCTGATACACTGTGTGCATCCATATCTATAATATCTTCTTCAAGAAGTCCCTGATAGCCTCTTCTAATGCCCTTTACTTTTTTTCCTTTTGCTATAGCTGCTCTAACAACTGCTCTTATGGCTGCATTCATACCTGGTGCATCGCCACCACTAGTTAATACACCAATAGTGTTTATTTCATTTGCCATTTATATTGCCTCCTGCATACTTTAATTTTATTCATTCTTCAAACATTATACAGGATATATTTTAATACCTTTTTTTAATGTTTTCAAGTACTTATTACATTAAATATTGAATATATTCGTATTTTGTTATTAATACTTTTCCTGCTATCTTATTTATACCAATGCTTATATGTTTTTTGTGGAATATTATTTTACAGCCACATTGTTTTCTCCGTATTTTTCCTTTAGTTTATTTACTAATACTGTGTCTGCCTTAACACTATAAGCCTTAGGTAATATTTTCTTTTTCTTCTCCGCACTTAAATATATAACTACTGTGTCTTTGCCGTCATCCATTGCAAGTGTGGCTAAAAGTTCTCCTTCTGCTTTAAGATAGGCTTCCATATTGTCAAATCTGACCCATAGCTGGGAAGGTACATCATCAAACAGTAAAATATTCTCACAAATAAGCTTTCCGTCACCCTCATCATTAACTGAAACTCTACCAGTAACAAAAAGTCTTTCGTCCTCTTTCAGTACAAAACGATATTTTTCAAAATCCTTCGGGAACACAATTACTTCTACAGTTCCATAAATATCTTCAAGGGTAAAAAATGCCATTACCTTGTTGCTTTTTGTAGACTTCATAGTAACAGAGGTAACAATTCCACCTATAGTTTCTCTGTTTCCATCCTTTACCTTCATATCATCATCTTCACTGACAAAATCTGTAGAAACTACTGTAACCTTCTTTTTCCACAGTGACATATATTCTTCTAAAGGATGTCCACTTACATATACACCTATTACCTCTTTTTCAAAGGCCAATAGCTCAAGCTTTGTAAATTCAGCTACATCAGGCACCTGTATTTCGTAATCCTGCTTATCCTCCTCGCTTGCAAAATCGAATAATGTCATTTGCCCAGCCATATTATTCTTTTTATCCTTAGTAATACTGTCAACCACCTGCACATAAATCATCATTAACTGGCGCCGCTTAAGTCCAAAGCTGTCAAAGGCACCTGCCTTTATAAAGCTTTCAATAGTTCTTTTATTAACCTCTTTGCCTGTAAGTCTGACAACAAAATCATTAAGAGAAGTAAATTCGCCTCTCTCATTTCTTTCTTCAACAATGCTGTCAATAACGCCTTTACCAATACTTTTAAGTGCTGAAAGACCATATCGTATTTTTCCGTCCTCTACAGAAAAATCTCTTTCTCCTTTATTAATATCAGGAGGTAAAATGTCAATTCCCATATTTTTGCATATAACAATATACTGGGATACCTTAGAGGAATTTTCTATAAAGGAGGTCATTAAGGCTGCCATAAATTCGACAGGATAATAATGCTTTAAATATGCAGTTTCATAAGCTACTACAGCGTATGCTGCCGCATGAGATTTATTGAAGGCATACTTTGCGAAATCAATCATCTTATCATAAATTTTATTGGCAATTTCCTCGCTAATACCATTTTTGATACAGCCTGGTATTCCTTCCTCCTCATTTCCATATACGAAATTGTGGCGTTCCTTTTGCATTACTGACTCTTTCTTTTTAGACATAGCTCTTCTAAGAAGGTCGCTTCGTCCCAAAGAATATCCTGCCAAATCCCTAACTATCTGCATTACCTGCTCCTGATAAACAATACAGCCATAGGTTGGTTTTAAAATATGCTCAAGCTGCGGGCAATCATAAGTAATATTTTCTGCATTATTTTTTCCTTCTATATATTGAGGAATAAAGTCCATAGGCCCCGGTCTATATAAAGCAATTCCCGCAATAATATCGTCAATATTATCTGGTTTTAATTCCTTCATAAAGTTTTTCATTCCAGCACTTTCAAGCTGGAAAATGCCCTCTGTCTTTCCACTTCCAATAAGCTCATATACTGCCTTATCACTGTAATCTGCATTTTTTAAATCAAGGTCAATATTCTGACTTTTCTTAATCATTCTAACAGCATTTTGAATAACCGTTAAAGTTCTAAGTCCAAGAAAATCCATTTTCAAAAGGCCTAATTCTTCAAGAGTAGTCATTATATACTGGGTAGTAATTGTTCCGTCCGACGCCCTTGATAATGGCACAAACTCATCTACAGCCTTTGAGCTAATAAGCACACCGGCTGCGTGCATTGAGGTATGTCTAGGCAGTCCTTCCAATCGCATTGACATATCTATAAGATATTTTATCTGAGAGTTATTATCGTAGCTTTCCTTAAGCATTGGATTCATCTTCAATGCTTTTTCCAAAGTAATATTTAATTCATTTGGAATCATTTTAGCTATTGCGTCCACCTCAGCATATGGCATATCCAATACCCTGCCTACATCTCTGATTACACCCTTCGCTGCAAGTGTACCAAAGGTTACAATTTGCGAAACCTTTTCCTTGCCGTATTTTTCTATAACATACTCAATAACCTCTCCTCTTCTTTCCATACAAAAGTCCACATCAATATCAGGCATTGATACTCTTTCCGGATTTAAAAATCTTTCAAAAAGTAAATCATACTTAATCGGGTCAATATCAGTAATTTCAAGAGTATAGGCAACTATACTTCCTGCCGCTGAACCTCTTCCAGGGCCAACTGCTATTCCATTTCGCTTAGCATAATTAATAAAATCCCAGACTATCAGAAAGTAATCTATAAAGCCCATATTTTTAATTACAGAAAGCTCATAATCTAATCTTTCCTTAAGCTTTTCATATTCTTCCTTTGAAGCACTGGCATATCTTTTCTTTAAACCCTCTGTACACAAATGTAAAAGGTAATTCCAGCTTGCCTCTATATCATCATCCGTTTCTTTGTAAAACTCTGCAGGGACTTGAAATCTAGGCAATTTTCTTACACCAAACTCTATTTCCACATTGCATCGCATTGCAATTTTGTGGGTATTTTCAATAGCCTCTTTAGCATATGGGAATAAGGCTGCCATTTCCTCCTCTGTCTTTAAGTAATACTGCCCACCCTCATATTTCATTCTATCGTTATCACTTACTTTTTTTTGTGTCTGTATACATAATAAAATATCGTGAGGTACACTATCCTCTTCAAATATATAATGTATATCATTTGTGGCTACTAGCTCTATTCCAAGCTCCCTGCTAAGCCTTAAAATCCCTGCATTTACTGTCTTTTGGGTAGGAATACCGTGGTCCTGCAGCTCTAAAAAGAAATTACCCTTTCCGAAAATTCCTTCATATCTGAGTGCAGATTTCTTTGCATCCTCATAATTTCCCTTTGCAAGATTTCTAGCCACCTCTCCTGCAAGGCAGGCACTAAGGGCTATTATTCCCTCAGAATACTGCTCTAAAACCTCGTAATCTACTCTAGGCTTATAGTAAAAGCCTTCCGTGAAGCCCTTTGATACTATTTTCATAAGATTATGGTAGCCAGTATCATTTTCAGCTAATAGTACAAGGTGATAATACCTGTCATCACTTACTCCCGCCTCCTTATCAAATCTTGAGGAAGGGGATACATATATTTCACAACCTATAATTGGCTTAATGCCTGCCTCTCTTGCTGCTTTATAAAAGTCAATAACACCATACATTACTCCGTGGTCTGTAATAGCCAGACTATCCATTCCTAATTCTTTTGCGCGTTTAACTATTTCTTTAATCTTACTGGAGCCGTCCAGAAGACTGTATTCCGTATGGACATGTAAGTGGGTAAATGCCATTGTGTCATCCTTTCTACCTTGTTGAAATTTAAAATCAAATGTCTGCTAATCCTTAGGTTTTATTCCCCTTTGATTATATTAATAATTCCAATGCAGACACGCTCTCGCTCAGTTCCAGCGTAGCGGTACATAAGGTCTTAGCATTGCTTGATAATATTTTCTAATATGAAATTTATATAATAATATATTATCAAGCAATGCTAAGACCTAAGTACCGACGCTTCCAAATGGTCTGCATTTGGGATTATTAATATAATCAAAGAGTTTTTCAAAGCCTCCGATATGTAGTTATTTAATTTAAATGTCAAAAGGTTGTGTTAAATTATTTTATTTCTAAAATATTGTAATTGTATACTAGGATAAAATAATTATCACTTTCTATTTCTTTTATTGGTTCTACATAGTTTTCACTATATTTATAGGTGTCATATTCATCAGCCTTCAATAATAAGAAATATTCCTTATAGGAATTGTCCTTATACCAGTTTATGTTGGTCTGGTATGCTCTAGGTGATACGCCTGACTCGTTTACATTGATACATCTGACCTTTACATCATTGTCGGATAATAATGTAATACTATTTGCATTCCAGAAGGTTCCATAGCCATATTGAAGATTATTTTTTTCTAATGTGTCTATAACATTTTCTAATGCCTGATTACTTTCTGACTGGGTATTATTAATTTTTAATATACCCATTGTGGAAATAAGCATTAATATTCCTATTGGAATTACTATAATTGCAAACATTCTCTGATACTGCTTTTTATCATATATCCATTTTGCAAACATAATACATAAAATAACAGATGTCCCTATAATTGGAGATAATCGCCAGCAGGCTGTATTTAAGCTTCCAAATACCCAGCCTAATAAAATCAGTGCTGTCATAAATGAATGTGTTAATATCATGAGCTTATAGGCTATAGTTTCAAATTTGTTATACATTATTGTCATTATAATAGGAACAATCAAAACTACTAAGGAGCATATTATTTTTAACAGCTCTATAATACCCTCGCCAGAATATATTAACATTCTGCTTCCAACCTCTACGCCGAATAATGTAAACCATTGCGGAACAAAACTTAGAAAATTATCCATCCACTGGCTTTGCTTAGAAAATACTGAATATCCTTCCTGGTAGCCTGCTACTATGTTTCCATTTGCTATTTTTCCTAACAGCATGCCTACAATAATAGCAAATATTAAAGCTAAAATTATTTCATATTTCTTTTCATTTTTTTTGCTGGCAAAAGGTGTTTTTACATCAAAAAATATATTTGCCATAAATGCTGCCAATACCGGTAAGCCATATATAGTAAGGGCTTGTATACCGTTCATTGAGCATAGTACTGTCCATATTAAAAGTAATATCATATATTTCTTTTTTGATTTTTCACAATTAAGTACCCTTAGTGCAAGACCTAATCCTACCATAACAAAAAGTAGTCCCAGACTATAATATATTATGTGGCACCAGAATATTTCCCTTAGCTTTTCGCTTATGGAAACTATTAAAAATAGTGCTGAAACTCCAACAACACTCCATTTATAGCTAAAGTTCATAGACCTTAGCAAAAAGGCAAGCGCCAGACCAAAGCATATTGCAAATAACACCATACCACATAGCTGTGCTGTCATACTGACACCAAATATTGCTACAAACGGAACCATTAAAAGCTGTCCGCCAAAAGGCAGCAGGCAGGCGTAATAAAAGTCGCTGTTCATAAGAGCTTTTCCATCTAAAACAGCCTCTGCCCAGGTAATAGTATCTGTACAGTCAGCATGATAATAGCCCCTTGAAATAAAAATAATATAAAATAATACAATTCCAATAGATACTGCTCCTATCAGGGATACTGCTACTTTTACTGCTGTGTTATTTTTGCTCATGATATTCCTCCTCTGTATTTACATTCCATATATTGGACTTGTCCTTTCTGTCCTTTATGATGTTGTCTACAGCCTCAAACGAAGTAACCATTGAATGGTCCATATTGTTATATCTATGCTGACCGTTTCTGCCTACACAATACAAATTGTCATAGGTATTTAAATAATCTACTAATTCATCTATCTGGTCATAGGTATCAAAATATGCTGGATATGCTTTTTTAACCTTTTCCCTGTGAGCATCAAGGACAGCCTTTTCATCTGAAATAATACCCATTTTAACAAGCTCCTGACTTGCAAACCTTATACATTCTTCATCTGACATATTGTAAAAATCGTCACCCTCATTGCAGAAATACTCTAAACCTATCCATACCTTATGGTCTATGTCCTTTACAAGATATGGCGACCAGTTATTAAATATCTGGATTCTTCCAAGCTTTACACCAACATCCTGTACATAAATCCAGCAATCTGGAACAATGTTGTTAATAGTTTTTATATTTGTCTGATTCTTAAGATTAAGCTTATCCACCAATAAGCCTACTGTAACAAAATCTCTGTATGGAAGCCCCTTTGCAATAGCAGCAATATTTTCTGGAACGCTATTCATCCCTGCTGTTAAATCCTTAAGTGGCATTGAGGAAATGAAAATATCACCCTCAAGCTCTACCTGCTCTCCGTCCTTCTCATAAACCACACTCCGGATTTTTCCGTCTGAATTGTTTATTTTTACAACCTTTGCATTTTTAATAATGCTTCCACCCATATTTTCTACTTTGCCTGCTGCTACCTCCCAAAGCTGTCCCGGACCATACTTTGGATAATAAAATTCCTCAATAAGAGAGGTCTCCACCTTTTTATTTTGGGAATTTTTCTTAAATATTTTTGAAAATACATCCTTTATAATTGCGACTATTGAAAGTCCCTTAACTCTTTGAGACCCCCAGTCTGCTGATATTTCTCTAGGGTGGCGTCCCCACAGCTTTTCTGTGTAGCCCTCAAAAAACATTGAGTACAATTTTCTTCCAAATCTATTTATGTAGAAATTTTCTAAGGAGGTTTCTTTTTTCTTAAACACACACGCCTTTAGATAGCTAAAGCCTGCACATATAGTTGTAAAGAAGCCCATATTTTTTATAGTTTCCCACTTTAAGCTAATAGGATAATCAAAGAATTTTTTCTTATAGTATATTCTGGACACCCTGTTTCTAATAAGCATTACCTCATCGTCCTTTTCCGGGTCTGGTCCGTTTTCAGCTAATGCTTTTTTTCTTCCTAATATTTTGTCATCATAGGCATCTGCACCCTGAGTAGGCATAATTCCAGCCCACCACTTCATAACATTATCATCCTTGGAGAAAAATCTGTGTCCTCCTATATCCATACGATTTCCATTGTACCTTACAGTTCTTGAAATGCCTCCTATTTCATTACTTTCCTCTAATATAATAATCTCATATTCATCCTTAGTACTTTTCAAAAGCTGAAATGCCGCAGTAATACCTGCCGGACCAGCTCCAATAATAACTACTTTTTTCATAATAATCTCCAATCTATTTTTTTCTATACAAAGTAATTTTTCTAGCTACAAAATTCCAAACTAAAACTATAATAGCCGCTATAACTTTTGAAACCATAAAATACAAGCCTGCAATCTCTGTAAGCACATACATTATTATTTCAGTAAATCCTAAGCCTATTACACCTATAATTCCATAGACCAGAAATTCTATCTTTCCGTTTACGCTGCTGTTCTCAAAAACCAGCAGCTTGGATAGTCCATAATTACAGGCAAGACCTATAATAAAAGCAAATATTGCGGATATTAAATAGTTTACACCAATAGTTGTAATTAAGAAAAGACTCCCTCCGTCTGCCAAAAATGCAACTCCACCAACAAATATGTATCTAAAAAATTGTATAAAGGTATTGTTGCTTTTTGTTATAAACAGACTTTTGAAGTCTAACTTAAATATATAATCAAATAGTTCTTTCATATAATTTTCCTCATAGCTTCATGATTAAAATTATATATAATTATTCTTACTCTTTCAAGCTAATTTTCACGATATTTAACTATTGTTTACACCTGATACAGTCTATAGGTTTCATCTTATTAATCTTTCGTAATGGTGGTATACTTGAAATCATTACTAATGATATACAACACAAAATTATTGCTGACATAAAAAGTAGCATCCATTTATTATTTACATTTTCCAATATTTTGTTATCTATAAATAATTTTGATATATAAAAAATGCCAACTGACATTACTGCACCAATGCAGCCTGTTATAAGACTTTGTATATAAAAAATACCTTTTATATCTTTTTTATTGCAGCCTAATGCTCTAAGAATTCCAATTTCATATGTTCTTTCACTTATTGATATATTAACAAATGAACTAATTGTAAAGAAAGATATGAATACAAGTAAAAATGCTATTATTACTAAAATTTCTCTCATAGTATGCGTTTTATCTGAAACACTTCCAATTAGATGCCTATACATCGTGAAACAATCATATTTGTCATTAATATCATATTTATCAAATTCTCTCACTATTTCCTGATTTTTTGCATAGCAATATACCACCGATGGTGCAGGATTATTGATTTTCTCCTTCAGCTTGTTATTTATATATATTCCCTATTCTAAATTTGAATCGTATATACCACATACCTCTACTTCAAATATATTACAGATTTGTAAATAAAATTCTTTGTTAAAAATTATTTTTTCATCCTCATTTTCTTCATATAAATCCATCATACTAATATCAATCGCTATTTTATTTTCTTCATTTTCCTCTGGATACCTTCCCATCAGCAATGGGTATGTTTTTTTTGTTGTTTTTTATTGTAATATACCTACAAGCAACCACCCTTCAAGGTTTTAGGTACGCTTACCCTCTCATTCCTATTAATAAACAAGGTTATTATTAGAAAATCCAAAAGCATTATAAAAGCACCAATAAAGCATATCTCAAATATGCCTCCCTCGCCTTTATACATACTGGTTTTTGAATAAATTATCCCAGAAACAATGGCTATTATATTAATAAGTCCACTGTATATGTACATTTTTCTATATCTTTCAAACATTGAATAGCCCAAGGTCTTTTTAACAGCAATTTCTATTTCATTAGAGGAATATAATATTTGTACCTGTATTCGTGATATTATTACAACTATTAATATTAATGCTGCAATTAAAACTGCCTTTATATACGCTGTTCTTTCAAGCAACTCTAATCTTTCAACATAGCTGTCATATACATCTTGTATATATGCGGTGGCATTTCTGTCTTTTGATATTTTTTCTAATGCCTGCTCTATGTCTTTTTCTGTTGCTTTCCACATAGTTTTTTCAAAAAATATAAGATACCTGCTGCCATCACCTATATTATAATCGTTTTTTACAGACAAATTAACCAATACAATTACTGGATTTTTTGAATTTTTACTATCTCTATCCTCTTCAATACATATACAAGGCAATACAACATCTTCTTTATATTCCAGATATTGTGGCTTCATTTCTTCTTCCTTATCATATAAATTACTTGCCATATCTGTTGCCTCGTTTTTAATATCCTCCCTAAGCGTTGTATTTTTGTTATAAATAAAATAAACTCCTTCCTTAAAATCATAATCTGATAGTTCAGGTATTACCCTTTTTATATACTCAACGGAATTTTTATTTGCACAAATTATATCAATATCACTTACTCCATTTGTGTCATCTACAAAATATGTACCCTGCAGCTTGTCAATATTTTCCCTATAGAGCTTTTCCATATACTCACTAGGTGCAACCTCTTCATAGTTCTTAACATGTAGATCGACATTAACATATCCCTTATAATATTCAAATAATTTTCCCTGTGTCTTATAATCAATATAATTATTTATTTCTTTAAACTCTGATATTACTAAAATAACTGTTACTGCTACAGCTAAAAGCTTTACAATATGATTCATAAAAAGTATTTCACCAGAAATAACATCATTTGACATTACTCTGGATACATCAAATTTTAAAACTGCTCCCTGCATTAGTACGCATATTAATACCGTAGCATATACAACCATTCTAACAATTTCTAAATCAAATGTACTATAGTCTAAAATACGGGCAATTAGACTTACTATTTCAAAAGAACCGCCTATTATTCCTATTTCTATGATAGCTTTTTTTAAAAAAATACCTATTGCGCTTTCACCTAAGGTTACTCTGATTACACTTTCTTTTTTCTCCTTTTGAAAAACATAATAGGATATTATAATAATCATTACTAAAATCAGTCCCCACACAAGCAAAAGCTTAGTCTTTGCCTCTCTTAATCTGCTGGCTGCTCCAAACTCCGGCTTATAAACAGGATATTTTTCAGAAAATTCACTAATAAAATCTGATATTATTTCCTCACTTCCTACTAGATAAAGCTTTGTAGGATTTACCAACGCCTTCATTCTCTCCTCTGGAATATCTTTAAAATCATCAAATTTTATAATTACTTTTCCGGAAAACAATGCCTTTTGATTTCCTTCTTTTATATAATAATTATCCTCTAAATACTCTTTAAACTCTTGGTCGCAGTATATACTTTTTCTTGATGTATATATACTGTCTACCTGTGTTGATATTCCACCTATTAGTAGTCCCTTCTCCTTCGCCCCATTATACAAATCATTAAGCATTTCCTTACAATTATAATTATTTGAATTAAAGGATACGGCAGGCATATCCTCAAAATCACTAATATATTCTATGTATATTTCCCCAGAAATGATTATTCCAATGAAAATTAAAAAAACTACTACAGCTATCTGAACTTTTCTCATGAATTTCTATATCTCCTTCTTTATAGTTTACAGGCTGTTGACAACACTTATTTTTTTACAAGCAGATACATCTATCACCTATGCTTTTATATTCTTCTACATGAGTAACCAAAATAACTGTTTTTCCAGATTTATTTATTTCTTTTAAAATGTTCATTACCATTTCAGAATTTTTCACATCAAGAGAGCCTGTAGGCTCATCTGCCAGTATAACACTACTATTTTTTACCATTAATCTTGCTAATGCTACTCTTTGCTGTTCTCCACCTGATAGCTTATATACCTTCGTATCCAGCTTATCTATCAATCCAACCTTTTCTAGTGCTTCCTCAATAGATAATCCATTTTGACTTTTTTTCTTTACAAGCTTTAAATTCTGTCTGACAGTCTTTTTATCAACTAAGGCAAAATTTTGAAATAAAAAGCCAACAATGTCCCTATAATACTTCAATTTGTTTTTTCTTTTAGTAACCTCTATATCATTAACCAAAATCTTCCCCTTATCTACGGGCTCTAATCCTCCAATCATATTAAGCAGAGTTGTCTTACCTGCTCCACTATTTCCAGATAAAACCACAAACTCTCCATCCTTTATTTCCAAATTGTATTTATCAAATAAAACTTTTTCATCAAATTTCTTACATAAGTCAACTATCTTTATCATAGACTCTAATACTACTGATGTAGCCTTTCCTTTCTTTAAAATATTTTTAGAGGGTACAAAAGTTTAATATCTATTACTGACATTTTTATAACAGCTATATTTTTATACCTTCCAAAAATTAAACTACTTCAAATCCCAAACACTCCTCATAATATCAAATGCGTGCTTTATTTCTGCGTTATACTTTTCAAACAGCTCCCTTTCCTCTTCTGTAGGTTCATCGTAAAACTCCATATTTTCATTTAGAATAACGCAACCACCTACTTCCAATACTACCTCGCTTTCACTAGACTTGTGAGTTATTATTTGTGTTTCTATTCTATATCCACCTATTTCAGGAAAAATAAGCATATCTACAGTTGGTCTTGCATCCCCAGGAACAGCTGTTTGTGCAATAGATAAATTTCCTGTAAAAGAAAGATAGCTTGGTAATGACACGGCGAATACATATCTATCATATTCTCCTAATTCTCCTATAAATTTGGAATAATCCTTAAATTGCTCATTATATCCAACCTGTTCACAAAGTGGTTTCCATCTTATATAACTAAAAACCAACCAATACACATTGTATATTGCAAACAAAGCTATAAGTGTAATTATTACTTTAAATACTATACTTTTCTTTTTCATATTTTTAATCTCCTCTTAATATCCCTTTGTCGCAACTGTAAACTTATATTTAACATTTTATTACCTCCTTTTGTATTTCTGTCAACAGTCACATCCTACCACATTTTTTTAATTTGTGTTCCAATGTCCCAATTTGACATTTTATGTCCCAAATTTGCATATTTTTTACAAAAAACAAGTATTTTATGTTTTTTTACTCATATATTTTAATTAATAAGTCATATAAAAAATCTTATGTATATGTATTTTTATTCGATATTTTGTAACTTATTCTAAATTCCAAACCTCCCGCATTTTATCAAATGTATGCTGTATCTCTGGCTTGTACTTTTCAAATAACTCCTTTTCCTCCTCTGTTGGTTCTCCGTAAAACTCCATATGTTCATTTAATGTGATAGTTCCACCTGTTTCCATTGTAGTTTCTTTTTCATCTGTTTTATTAAATATTATTTGTGTTTCAACCCTATATCCACCTATTTCTGGAAAAATAAGCAAATCTACTGTTGGTCTTGTACTACCTTTAACTGCTGTTTGCGAAAGTGACAAATTTCCTCCAAATGTTAAATAATCTGGTAATGCAGTATGGTATATATATCTATCATATGTATCTATTTCTCCTACAAATTTAACATAATCCTCATATCTTTCATCATAACCAACTGCATCACAAAGTGGTTTCCACCTTATATAACTAAAAATCAACCAATACACATTGTATATTGCAAACAAAGCTATAAGTGTAATTATTATTTTAAATACTATACTTTTCTTTTTCATATTTTTGATCTCCTCTTAATATCCCTTTGTCGCAACTGTAAACTTATATTTAACATTTTTACCTGTGTTCTCAATAGAGGCTTTACCTGAAAGCTTTGCATCATAAACAGACATATTTCCCATCGTTAGAGCAAATCCCATTCCTAATACAATACTCATTTTTAAAAAATTTTTTGACATTTTATTACCTCCTTTTGCATTTCTGTCAACAGTCACATCCTACCACATTTTTTTAAATTTGTGTGCCAATGTCCCAAATTTGACGATTTATGTCCCAAATTTGCATATTTTTTTACAAAAAACAAGTATTTTATGTTTTTTTACTCCTATATTTTAATTAATAAGTCATATAAAAAATCTTATGTATATGTATTTTTATTCAATATTTTGTAACTTATTCTAAATTCCAAACCTCCCGCATTTTATCAAATGTATGCTGTATCTCTGGCTTGTACTTTTCAAATAACTCCTTTTCCTCCTCTGTTGGTTCTCCGTAAAACTCCATATGTTCATTTAATGTGATAGTTCCACCTATTTCTGGAAAAATAAGCAAATCTACTGTTGGTCTTGTACTACCTTTAACTGCTGTTTGCGAAAGTGACAAATTTCCTCCAAATGTTAAATAATCTGGTAATGCAGTATGGTATATATATCTATCATATGTATCTATTTCTCCTACAAATTTAACATAATCCTCATATCTTTCATCATAACCAACTGCATCACAAAGTGGTTTCCACCTTATATAACTAAAAATCAGCCAATACACATTGTATATTGCAAACAAAGCTATTTTTGTTAATACCAAAAGCCTACTATATTTTTTCAAATTTGTACTCAAATGTCCCAAATTTGACGATTTATGTCCCAAATTTGCATATTTTTATAAAAAAAGGCCTGCCAAACAGACAAATCCGTACACTCTATGTACTACCTATCCATTTGGCAAGCCTGATTTATATAATCCTTAGCTTATAACTACATTCTATTTTTTAATATTTTTATTTTAAATAGAACTTCAAATTATTTACTTTACGCTGTCTGGCTTAAATATTCTTCAATTTTACTGATTGCTGCTTCTTCGTCATTTCCTTCAGCAGAAACCTTTACTTTTTCTCCTGTGTTAAGTCCCAATGCCATCATGCCCATTATGCTTTTGGCATTTACCTTCTTATTTTCATACTCTACATAGATTGAGCAGTCAAACTGACTTGCTACCTGTACAAATAAAGCTACTGGTCTAGCTGCCAATCCATTTTTAATTTCGATAATCATGTCCTTAGTTACCATGTTGTCCTCCTGGTTTTTCTTGCACATTGCATCTTAAATCTTCTGCAATTTCGCCTAGTTTTCTAAGTCTGTGGTTTACCCCTGATTTGCCAACCGGTTTTTCCAGCATCTCCCCCAACTCCTTTAAGGAGGCTTCTGGATTTTCTAATCGCAAAGCTGCCATTTCCTGAAGCTGTGGTGAAAGGTTTGAAAAGCCAGCCAAATCTCTAATATATTTAATATCTTCAATCTGCTTTACTGCTGCTGTAACTGTCTTATTGATATTTGCAGTTTCACAGTTTACCTTTCTGTTTACCGTATTTCTCATTTCCTTGAGAATTCGTACATTTTCAAGATTCATCAAGGCGATATGTGCCTCCATAACATTTAAAATGTCAACAATAGATGAACCTTCTTTGATATATACCACAAAATGTCTTTTTCTTTCAACTATTTTTGCTTCAATTTGAAAAATATTTATAATTTCACATAATTGAACTGCCTTTTCATAAGCATTACACACAATCTCAAAATGATAATTCTTTTCCGGAGTGCTGATAGAGCCTGCTGCCAGAAATGCTCCTCTTATAAACGCCCTTTTACAGCAGGAATTCATAATCACAACATTGTCTACTGACATATTTTCTTCTATCTCTCCATACTCATTTAAGAGCTTTGAAGCCTTAAGAATTCTCATTGCGTCCTCATGCCTGTTAACAGTAATAGTATATGTACGACTTTTCTTCAAATATACATTTTGCTTAATGGTAATTTCGGCTACTATATTAAATGTTTTTTTCAATAATGTAAAGTACTTTCTTGCCAATGCAATACTTTCCGAATGTATTTTAACAGAATACATATTTCTTTCTGAAATAACTATTCTTCCACAAAGATTGATAATAGCAGCTATTTCTGCAATGTTGCAGTGCCTCGCTGAAGCTATCTGTCTGGATAATTCCTCTTTAACCTCCTGTGAGAACGACATATCTCTACCTTCTCTCTATATCCCTATGGGTAAGCTTTATTCCATAATCATCATTTTTCTTTAGTTCATTATATAACATATTGGCAATAGTTACAGAGCGGTGCTTTCCTCCTGTACAGCCAATGCTTATTACTAATTGATTTTTTCCTTCTGCCACATAATTTGGAATAAGGAATTTTATCATATCCACCAGCTTTTCTTCAAACTCCTTTGAAACCGGCGAATTCATAACATAATCATTAACCACCTTGTCATTTCCTGTCTTTGGTCTAAGCTCCTCCACATAGTATGGATTAGGCAAAAATCTTACATCAAAAACTAAATCTGAATCCATTGGTATTCCATATTTAAAGCCAAAGGAAAGAATATTAATGAAAATATTTTTATATTCTTTATTTTTAACAAATATTTTCTCAAGCTCTCCTCTTAGCTCCTTAACCAATAAGGAATCTGTATTAATAATGTAATCTGCCTTAACCTTTAAAAAGCCTAAAGCTTCTCTTTCCTTTGCAATGCCTTCATCTACTCTGCCCATTGTAGTAAGTGGGTGTGACCTTCTGGTTTCCTTAAACCTTTTAATAAGTGTTTCATCCGAAGCCTCTAAAAATAAAATTTCGCATTTTTTTCCTGAGGCTTTTATGCCGTCAATTATATTGTCAAGCTCCATTAAAGAATGTCCGCTTCGTATATCTATACCAATGGCAATCTGGGATATTTCGTCCTTTGTAGAGCCAAAAGCAAGGTCAACAAATTTGTTAAATAGTGCCAATGGCAAATTATCAACACAAAAATATCCCAAATCCTCAAGTATTTTCATTGTTGTACTTTTTCCTGCCCCTGACATCCCTGTAACAATAACAAATCTCATGTTTCTCTCCTATAGTATTTTTACCTCTGGTTCAATGCAAACTCCAAACTGCTTATATACTTCCTCTGATACATACTTAATAAGCTGTTTTACATCATCTGCTGTAGCATTTCCAGTATTAATTACAAAGCCCGAATGCTTTGCAGATACCTGTGCGCCACCTACTGTATAGCCTTTAAGTCCTGCGTCCTCAATAAGCTTCCCTGCAAAATATCCTTCCGGTCTTTTAAAGGTGCTTCCTGCACTTGGATATTCTAAAGGCTGTTTTTCCCGACGCTTTCTGCTGAGTTCATCCATTTGCTCTTTGATTTCTTCCTGCTTTCCCTTTGTTAATAAAAATTTGCAGGAAAGTACTGTATAAGCTTTTTCCTCTATGACACTATGTCTGTACGATAAGTCCAGCTCTTCCTTTGTAAGTGACAATATATTTCCTTTATTATCACATACCCTTGCAGATACAATAATATCCTTTATTTCTCCGCCATATGCACCTGCGTTCATTACTACAGCCCCACCAACACTTCCTGGTATTCCAGCTGCAAACTCCATTCCTGTAAGACTGCTCTTATATGCCTCCTTTGCAGTTTTGGAAAGTAACGCGCCTGCCTCTACATCTATTTCATTATTATTAATTTCAATTTTTGAAAGCTTTTCGCCTATATATATTATCACACCCTTGTAGCCATCATCCGGAGCTAATACATTACTTCCATTTCCTAAAACATAATACTTAATATTATTCTCATTTAGCGTTTTTATAAGTAACGCTGCCTCTTCTTCGCTGCCAGGCGATACAAAAAAATCAGCATAACCACCTATTCTAAAGGTCGTATGCTTTTTCAATTCTTCCTTGGTCTTTATATTTTCTTTTGGAACTATATTACTGATAATATCTAAGATATTGTCCGACATAATAATCTCCTTTATAAATGTACTTGTAGTCAACTATAAAACTAATAATCTGTTTCCCTCTTTATGTTATTTATACCCTATTATTCCTCTTTTGTAAACAAAACTTATATTTTTATTTTTGAAATATTAAATATATGGCATATAATGCAATAATGCCAGCCAACACCTTCACACCAAAAATATATTTCTCTATAACTTTTGGTGCAGGCTTGCCTGACATTACTTAAAATCAGCTCTATCTTTTACAATTCAACAAGCATTAATTCCACTATGAAAGAATAAGTGCTGCCGCACCGTAAATACCTGCATCATTGCCAAGAGATGCCAATGTAAATTTTGTATCTCTACTAGCAAAAAATGCGTATTGCTTGTAATATTTTTCAATTCTGTCAATCAAAAACTGTCCAGCCTTGCTTACACCACCACCGATAACAAACACACCAGGGTTTACAACACAGGAAATATGAGCTGCTGCCTTACCTAAATACTTTCCAAGCTCTTCGACAGCCATATTTGCTACCTCGTCACCGACCTTTGCCATATCAAATACATCCTTAGCTGTAAAATCTTCTGTATCACGAAGCTTTGAAGGAACATCAGTAGCTGCTAAAATTCTCTTTGTAACCTTTACTACACCTGTAGCGGAGCCATACTGCTCAAGGCAGCCCTTTTTACCACAGCCACAAGTGTCATTTTCATCATCACTCATTGGCATATGTCCGATTTCACCAGCCGCACCATTTACTCCGGTAATAATCTTTCCACCAAGTATAACGCCGCCGCCTACACCTGTGCCTAAGGTAATCATAACCATATCTTTTTCGCCTTCGCCACTACCCTTAAACATTTCGCCAAGTGCTGCTACATTTGCGTCATTACCACACTTTACATTAACCTCTCCAAATATTTCCTTGAATTTGTCACTAACATTAAACACATCCCAGCCAAGATTTACACATTTTAAAACTGTGCCGTCATCAAGCACTGCACCTGGAATTCCTAAGCCAATACCGATAATATCACTTTTTTTAAGGTCATTTGTTGTAATAATTTCTGTAATCTTTGCACAAATGTCAGGAATAATGAGCTTACCATTTTCTTCCTTTCTTGTAGGAATTTCACATTGGAACTTTAAAACGCCTTCTTCGTCAAACATACCAAGCTTAACTGTTGTTCCACCTATATCTACACCAAAACATACTTTACTCATTTTCAAATCCTCCGTTTGTTTTCTTTATTCTTCTGATGATTTTGTAAGATTTCTCTGTACTCTGTTGTATAATTCCTTAGCTGCATTGTAGCCCATTTTACGCTGACGGCAGTTGACCGCGGCTGCCTCTACTATAACAGCAAGATTTCTGCCTGGTCTTATTGGAATAGAATGACAGACTACTTTGTTTCCTAAGAACTCTGTGTAATTCTCCTCTAAGCCTAATCTATCATATTCCTTATCTTTGCTCCACTCCTCAAGCTTAATAACTAAGTCAATGCCCTGAGTTTCCTTTACACTGCCTACACCATAAAGTGTTTTAACATCAATAATACCGATACCTCTGAGCTCTATGAAATGTCGGGTAATATCAGGAGCTGTTCCAATAAGTGTTTCCTCACTTACCTTTCTGATTTCAACTACATCGTCTGATACAAGACGGTGGCCACGCTTTATAAGCTCAAGTGCAGCTTCACTTTTACCAATTCCACTTTCACCCATAATAAGGACGCCTTCGCCGTATACATCTACTAAAACTCCATGAATAGAAATACATGGGGCTAATTCTACATTGAGCCATCTGATAATTTCTGCCGTAAGGTCTGATGTAGTCTTGTCTGATACCAATACTGGCACTCCATACTTTTCACCTGCGGCTATAATATCTGCATCCGGCTCCAAGCCTCTGCAAAAGATTATACAAGGTGACTTCTTAGACATAAGAGTTTCATAAACCTCTAGCTTTTTGTTTCTATCCATCTGTTCAATAAAAGTATATTCTACATATCCTATTATCTGAACTCTTTCTGAAGGAAAATGTTCAAAATAGCCAACAAGTCCAAGACTTGGTCTGTTAATTTCGGGTACTGTAATCTTTATATCCTTTACATCAATATCAGGTGTACAATTTTTTAAACTGTTTTTTTCTATTAATTCTTCAAGCTTAACACTTTGACCAGCCATAACAACCTCCGCTACACATAGATTTTTCGTATTGTTTTACATAAACTTTCACGCTACTATTATATTACCCTAATCTAATCTATATTTCCATATAAAATTTTTAAAATAATAAACTTAAAATGTCAAAAGCTAATACTTCCTCTGACAATAATATGAACTTAGCTTATTTATTAAAAAATAAATATATATTATTCGCCACCTCTTCATTAATAGAAGGCACCTCTAATAATTCCTCTACGCTGGCATTTTTTATGTCCTCTATAGATTTAAAATGCTTCATTAAAGCTTTCCTTCTGGTAACACCTACACCCTTAATCTCATCCAGCACCGATCTGACCTGATTTTTTCCTCTAATGCTTCTATGAAATTCTATAGCAAATCTATGTGCCTCATCCTGTATTCTGGTAATAAGCTTAAACATTTCGCTATGGGTATCAATAGGTATTTCTACATCATTGTAATATAGTCCTCTGGTTCTATGGTGGTCATCCTTTACCATACCACAGACAGGAATATTTATTTTAAGCTCTTCCAGCACCTCTAAGGCAATATGCACCTGACCTTTGCCGCCGTCCATTAAAATAAGCTCTGGGAAATTAGAAAACTTTCCAAAATCAATACCTTCTTCTCCCAAAAGCTTTCTTTCCTCCATACCATGGGTAAATCTTCTGGTAAGCACTTCCTTCATACTACTGTAATCATCAGGTCCTACAACAGTTTTAATCTTAAACTTTCTATAATCATTTCGCTTTGGCTTTCCCTTTTCATACACAATCATAGAGCCTACTGATAACATACCTGCTGTATTTGAAATATCAAATGCCTCCATTCGGTAAGAGCCTTCCTTAGTAGATATTTGAAGGGTATCAAATAATTCCCTTGCTGCTCCAAGAGTTCTTTCTTCTTCTCTTTTAATTTTTTCTCTGTCCTTATCTAATACCAGCTTTGCATTTTTTTGTGCTAATTCTACTATTTTTTCCTTTTCACCCTTTTTCGGTGTAAGTATTCTTACCTTTGAGCCTTTAACCTTACTAAGCCATTCTGCTAAAATATCTGCCTCCTCTAACTCATTAGAAAGCAGTATTTCTTTAGGTACAAAAGGTGTGCCTGAATAATATTGCTTTATAAAGTTAGTTAATATGCTTTCACCCTTTTCCAAATAGTCAGTAGTCATATGAAAATGCTCCCGTCCAATAAGCTTGCCCTCCCGAACAAAAAAAACCTGCACTACTGCATCAAAATCCTCTGAAGCATATGCAATAACATCCTGGTCCAACATATCCTCCGAGGTAATTTTTTGTTTTTGGGCTATAGCCTTTACATTATTAAGCAAATCTCTGTACTCTGCTGCCTTTTCGTACTCCATTTCCTCTGATGCCTGATACATTTTTTCCTCAAGCATAGATAAAACCCTCTTGTACTTACCATCCAAAAATTCAATTACCTGCTCAATAGACTTTTTATACTCCTCACTACTAATATAGCCCATACAAGGTCCATCACATTGCTTTATGTGATAATACAAACATTCCCTGCCTTTTCCAATATCCTCCGGAAGCTTTCTTCTGCAGGAACGCACCTTGTATATTTTCCTAAGTAATTCTATAGTATCATTCACAGCGCCAGCACTTGTATAAGGTCCAAAGTATCTGGATTTGTCCTTTTTCATATCTCTGGAAAACAAAATCCTCGGAAAAGCCTCATAGGTAGTCACCTTAATATAGGGATAGGTTTTGTCGTCTTTTAACATAGTGTTATATCTAGGACGATGCTTTTTTATAAGGTTACATTCTAATATTAACGCCTCAAGCTCGGAGTCAGTTACAATATATTCAAAATAGCTGATGTTAGATACCATATGCTCAATTTTAGCTGTTTTGTTTGTACTTTCCCTAAAATATTGTCTTACTCTGTTTCTTAAATTTATAGCCTTACCTACATATATTATTTCGTCCTTAGCATTGTGCATCAGATAAACTCCCGATGATGTGGGTAGCTTTTTTAATTCTTCATCTATATCAAACATTTCCTGCCTCATTTCACAAAATACTTTTTAAGCCTTTTTACAACCTTTTCCTTTACAATCTTTTTTATAGCTTTCCAATATATTTTATTATAGTATTTTCATAAAATAATGTCAGGCAAAGTATCAACATCGCTATCTATAGTCTGCCTATAAACTTAAATGCAAGCCTTGCCTGACATTTTTTAATTTTCTTCTACAACCTGCTCTTCAGTCTGTGGATTTTTTACTTCATTGTATATTTCCATAAACTGCTTTCCAGTAATAGTTTCCTTTTCATAAAGATATGTTGCAATTTTTTCAAGAACATCTCTGTTTTCTAATAACAATGCCTTTGCTTTTGCATAACATTCCTTTAATAATATTTTAACCTCTGTATCTATTTCTGCTGCCGTTTCATCTGAGCAGTTAAGTGTTGTTCTTCCACTAAGATATTTGTCCTCAACACTTTCTAAGGACATAAGACCAAACTTATCTGACATACCATACTGGGTAATCATCGCTCTGGCAAGCTCTGTAGCCTTTTCCATATCATTTGAAGCACCAGTTGTAACTGTATCAAAAACGATTTCCTCTGCTGCCCTGCCACCAAGTAATGTGGTAATTCTAGCAAGCAGCTCATCCTTACTCATAAGGTACTTTTCTTCCTCCGGAACCTGCATTACATATCCCAGAGAGCCCATAGTTCTAGGTACGATTGTAATTTTCTGGACAGGCTCAGCATTCTTTTCAAGTGCCGTAATAAGTGCATGTCCAACCTCATGGAAAGCAACTGTTTTCTTTTCCTTTTCGCTTAAAATTCTGTCTTTCTTTTCCTTGCCCGCAATAACCACCTCTACTGACTCAAATAAGTCCTCCTGAGATACTGCATTTCTGCCATGCTTAACTGCATTAATAGCAGCTTCATTAATCATATTTGCAAGGTCAGAGCCAACTGCACCCGAGGTAGCAAGTCCGATAGCATCTAAATCTACTGTTTCATCTAAAGCAACATTTTTTGAATGAACCTTCAGGGTTTCTATTCTGCCCTTAAGGTCTGGCTTTTCTACAATAATTCTTCTATCCAGACGGCCTGGTCTTAAAAGAGCCTTGTCTAACACATCAGGTCTGTTTGTAGCTGCTAATATGAAAATACCCTTTGAAGAATCAAAACCGTCCATTTCTGACAAAAGCTGATTAAGGGTTTGTTCTCTTTCATCATTGCCACCACCATACTTTGAATCACGGCTTTTACCAATAGCATCTATTTCATCAATGAATACAATACATGGAGCATTTTGCTGTGCCTGCTTAAACAAATCCCTGACTCTTGATGCACCTACACCAACATATAATTCAACAAAATCTGAACCAGACAGTGAGAAAAATGGTACCTTTGCCTCGCCAGCAACAGCCTTAGCAAGTAATGTTTTACCAGTACCCGGAGGGCCTACCAGCAATGCACCCTTTGGAAGCTTTGCGCCAATGCTTGAATACTTTTCCGGATTGTGCAAGAAATCTACTATTTCCGTAAGTGACTCCTTAGCCTCGTCCTGTCCTGCAACATCAGCAAAAGATACTCCTGTATCCTTTTGCATATACATTTTTGCCTTTGACTTTCCAACACTCATTGCGCCACCACCCATTTTCTTGAATAGTGTACCCATAAAGAAATATATAATAACAAATGGAATAATCCAAGACAGTATTACTTCAATAATAGTAGAGCTGGAATCTGAACTGTCTGCCCTGAATTCAACGCCCGACTTTTCAAGGGTTTCATATAACGCATCTACACTAATGGCGTTTGTATAATAGGTTTTCTTTATACCTGAAAACTGGGAAAAAATATCAAACTCACTTTTTGTTTCCTTTTCAGTTACTCCATCCTTAGGAGTGATAATAATCTTTCCCGATGTATCTATAACAACTGACTTTACCTCTCCCTTCTCTACCATTTGTAAAAATTCATTATAAGGAATTTCCTTTGTAGTTGCACCTGCATATAACGAAGTAAGAGTAGTTACTGCTATAATCGTAAACACAGCAGCCACCAGCAGTATTATAATATTCTGTCTTCTCTTGTTTCCGTCAGGTTTGTTTCCATTGTTTTGATTATTGTTTGGCGGAATATTGCCTCTTTGTCCATTTCCAAAGTTATTATCCATTGTAACCTCTTTTCTATATATCGTCCTATTTTTGATTTATTTATGATGTATATGACATAATTCATATTCATTAATTACATCATTTAATTACATAATCTAATTACATAATCTAATTAATATACTTTTGCTATTGATATACGCTTGTAATTATAAAGTTATTTTCACCATAAATCAATATTCTTATCTTAAAAAAGTATGAAGCTTTTATGAATTTTATTTTATTTTGCTCTAGCATTATTTTTTACTATGTTGTATAATAGTGCTTTAATGTTTAATTGTAATTAAAATTTTTTCACATATTAAGGAGGACAAGTTATGGCAGTAAAATACGTATTTGTAACTGGTGGTGTTGTATCAGGTCTTGGCAAGGGTATTACAGCAGCATCCCTTGGAAGACTATTAAAGGCACGCGGCTACAAGGTTACAATGCAGAAATTTGACCCATATATTAACATTGACCCAGGTACTATGAATCCTATCCAGCATGGTGAGGTTTTCGTTACTGATGATGGTGCAGAAACAGACTTAGATCTTGGACATTATGAAAGATTTATAGATGAAAGCCTTACAAAAAACTCTAATGTTACAACTGGCAAAGTATATTGGTCAGTTCTTTCAAAAGAGCGTAGAGGTGATTTTGGCGGAGGTACTGTTCAGGTTATTCCTCATATTACAAACGAAATCAAGAGCCGTTTCCATAGAAATTACTCTACAGCAGATACAGAAATTGCCATAATTGAAGTAGGTGGTACAGTTGGTGATATTGAAAGTCAGCCATTTCTCGAGTCTATTCGTCAGTTCCAGCACGAGGTAGGAAAGGAAAATGCTATCCTTATACATGTTACACTTATTCCATATCTTCGTTCCTCTGGTGAAATGAAAACAAAACCAACACAGGCAAGTGTTAAGGAGCTTCAGGGTATGGGTATCCAGCCTGACATTATTGTATGTCGTTCAGAAATGCCTGTTGACAAGCAGCTTCGTGATAAAATTGCTTTATTCTGTAATGTTCCAAACAATCATGTATTACAAAATCTCGATGTTGAGGTCCTTTATGAAGCACCTCTTGCTATGGAAGCTGAGCATTTAGCTGAGGTTGCCTGTGAATGTTTAAATCTTGATTGTCCTGAACCAGACCTTAAGGAATGGTCTGATATGGTATACAAGGCTAAGCATCTTACAAAGGATGTAAATATTGCCTTAGTTGGTAAATATATTTCTCTTCATGACGCATACATTAGTGTTGTTGAATCCTTAAAGCACGCAGGTATTGCAAATGATGCTACTGTTCATATTAAATGGGTTGATTCCGAAACAGTTACACCAGAAAATGTTGCAGAAATCTTCTCTGATGTTTCAGGTATATTAGTTCCTGGTGGTTTTGGTAATCGTGGTATTGATGGAAAGATTTACTCTATTAATTATGCAAGAGAGCATAAAATTCCTTTCCTTGGTCTTTGCCTTGGTATGCAGCTTTCAATCGTTGAATTTGCAAGAAATGTAGTTGGCTACAGTGATGCACACAGCATTGAATTAGACCCTAACACGACACATCCTGTTATCCACTTAATGCCAGAACAGGACGGTATTGAAGATATTGGCGGAACCTTAAGACTTGGTTCTTATCCTTGTGTTCTTGATAAAAACTCAACAGCCTATAAGCTTTATGGTGAAGAAATTATCCATGAGCGTCACAGACATAGATATGAAGTAAATAATGACTATAGAAATGTTCTTAGTGAAAATGGTATGATTTTCTCTGGTATTTCTCCAGACGGAAGAATTATTGAGATGATTGAAATTAAAGACCACCCTTGGTTTGTGGCTACCCAGGCACATCCTGAATTCAAATCAAGACCAAATAGACCTCACCCATTGTTTAAGGGATTTATTGAGGCTGCGTTGAATAATCAGTAGGTAAAGGCTTTTAGTCTTATATAGTATTGTTAATTTAAACTTCCCTATATTTCCTAAAGAAGTATAGGGGAGCTTTTTTTATACCTACAACTGACAGGGTTTTTGGATCTTAAGAAGATGAAAGTTCAAGCTTTCTAGTTCTTCTACACATTACTAGATAATAATAACTAATCAATCATAACATATTTACTGTGCTTATTATTTATACTATAGTCCACAATCAACATATGCTAATAATAAGCTATAAATACTTCTAAGCACTTTTACATATTCTACTATTCAAATATCATTTATTTACGCTTTTCTCCATTCTACAATTTATTTTCACATATACGACTTCCAAAACTTTATTTTGTTTATCTAAAAGACACCCCAGCCTTCAATTTATCTATTAAGGCTGGGGTGTTGTAAAACTTCTTATATTAACAGTATTAACGGTTATTAGTGATGTATTTTTGCAGCTTTATGTTATTCCTGGTATTTCTCCAGCTGTGAAAATTTTTGCCACTTTTTGCCTCTCCAACGAAGGTACATCATTATGCCTCTTACTACCTCATCAAGTCCCTTAGCAAGCCATACTCCTATAAAGCCCATTCCCAGTACTACTCCAAACACATACGAAAGCACCACACTTACACCCCACATTGAAAATACGCCTGCTGCTACAGGAAATCTTACATCACCCGCTGCACGCAGGGAGTTTATTATAATAAGATTTGCACTTCTGCCTACCTCGTTAATTATGTCAATAGCAAATATTGTAATACCTATCTTTATAATAGCTTCATTATCTGTGAAATAGCCTAATATATATTTTCCACCAAATACACAGGCTAAGGTAATAGTAACTGATACTATTAAGCCTTTTCCAAAGGAGCGCAGGCAAAGTTTATATGCCTCCTCCTTTTTTCCTGCTCCGATTTTCCATCCAATCATTATAGCTGTTCCTTGAGCTATTGCCAGAGCAAATAGGTAATTATAGTTTGTAATTGTGCTTATGTAGGAATTGGCTGTTACAACAGTCTTTCCCATATCATTAATTATTCTGGTAATTACAAGACAGGCTAAATTGTATGAAATAGTTTCTCCTGCTGACGGTATTCCTATTGTAAGTATTTTTCTAATTTCATATCGGTTAATTGCTAACAGATATTTTGCTTTAAATTCCTTAACTACTGTTTTAAATACAACAGTTCCTAAAATAATAACTGCGACAAATTTACTAAAGGTGGTTGATATAGCGGCTCCAGCCACTCCTAGTGATGGCATTGGTCCAAAGCCAAATATTAAAACATAGTTTAGACCTATATTCAATACATTCATTATAATAGTAACTATCATACAGGTCTTTGTTTTTCCATGAGCTCTAAGTATCGCTGAGAAGGTATTGACTATAGCCTGTAAGAACACAAAGCCACCTACAATTTTCATATAATCAATACCGTCACTCATTAATTCATTATCCATTCTCATAAATACAAGAAGATTTTTTGCAAATACATACATTATGATACTCATAATAATACCCATAAGTGTATTTACCTGCAATGCTGCACCTACAAGACGGTTTTTCTCTTCATTACTTTTATTTGCTCCCAAATACTGAGCACATATAATTGATGTTCCAGATGTTATAATAGAAAACACCAATCCCGATATGCCTACTACCTGATTTACAATTCCTACTGCTCCTACTGCATCATCTGAAAACTGACTAAGCATAAAAATATCAACTGTACCGAGCAGCATAAATAAAAATGACTCTACTAATATTGGCCAGGTTAATTTAAATAATGTTGTTTTCTTCTCCATTTGTACCCTTCCATTCCTTTTTTATAATTCACTTAACATCTGATTTTATTTTACTTTTATTGTTTTTATTATTCTTCTATTAATTTTACTGTATTTGTACAATACTATCATTTTTTTAATATTTTTAATCTTGTGAATATTTTACATAATTTGCTTTTATTTTCAAACAAAAAATGGTAATATAATGGAGTTAATAGAAAAGGAGGTACATTTAAGTGAGAAACAAAAAATTATTTGCATTAGCACTTGCAGCAGCTATGGTTGCAGGTATGTTCACTGGATGTGGTAAGGATTCAGGCAATGAAACCACTGCTAACAATGCCACAAACAATAACAGCCAGACAATCACAAACAACAATGCATATGGTCTTACTGAAAACATTAAAGACGGCGCAATTCTTCATTGTTTTGCCTGGTCATTTAACACTATTAATGAGTCTTTAGAGGATATTGCAATGGCAGGTTTTTCTGCTATTCAAACTTCCCCAATTAATGCCTGCTACAATGGTGGCGACGGTGGAATGGAACTTTTCGGTTCAGGAAAATGGTATTATCATTATCAGCCAACTGACTGGACAATCGGTAACTACCAGTTAGGCACAAAGGAAGAGTTTCAGGCAATGTGTGAAAAGGCTCACACATACGGAATTAAGGTTATTGTTGATGTTGCCCCAAACCATACAACAAAATCTACTGAGGCTATTAGCGAAAACCTCATTAATGCTGTAGGTGGTCTTGATAAGCTATATCATTCAAATGGAAAAGAGGAGATTTCAAATTATTCTGACAGAGCTGAATGCACATTACAGGCTGTTGGTGGTCTTTATGATGTAAATACAGAAAACCCAGATTTCCAGAATTATTTTATAAAATATCTTAATGATGTTATTGCTTGTGGAGCTGACGGCTTCCGTTATGATACAGCAAAGCATATCGGATTAAGTGATGACCCACAGGATGATCAAAATCTTCCAAATAACTTCTGGGATAGAGTTACAACTGAAGTAACAAATGCTGATTCATTATTTTTGTACGGCGAAGTTCTTCAGGACGGCAGCGAAAGAATTGCAGATTACATCGACAAAATCGGTGCAACTACAGCCAGTGCTTATGGACAGACAATTAGAAGCTGTCTTATTTCAAAGAGTATTGTAGCTTCTACAGTTTCTAACTACAGAATTGGCAGTGCTGCACCAAATATTGTTACCTGGGTTGAATCTCATGATAACTACACAGGTGATGATAAAACTTACCAGACTATTGATAATAAGAAAATCAAAATGGGCTGGTGCCTGCTTTCAGTTAGAAAAGATGGCACTCCACTTTTCTTCTCCAGACCTTATGGTGCTACAGCAGACAATATGTGGGGAACCTTCAACAAAATCGGTATGGCTGGTGACAACTTATACAAGGATTCTTTTATAACAGCTTGTAACCGTTTCAGAAATGCAATGGCTGGTCTTGATGAAAACTTATTCAATCCAGATGACAACAACTGTGTTTTATATGTTGAAAGAGGAACTAAGGGCTTAGCTGTTATTAACAATGACTCATCAGATTATAACTTTAGCACTTCTACAAAGTTAGCTGACGGTACATACACAGACCGTGTAGACGGCACAACCTCTTACACAGTAAAGGACGGTAAAATCTCTGGTACTGTTAAGGCTTCAAGTGCAGTTCTTTTATACAATGATGGCTATGTTGATTTAGCTGCTCCTGCAGTTGTTAAGGTTGCTGACGATACAACAGGAACATTTATTGGTGATTCTGTAGATGTTACATTGATTGCTGAAAATTCAGTTAAATCTTCATACTCTATTGATGGAAAAGATGCTGTCGAATTTAAAAACAATGATGTAATTAAGGTAGGCGAAGGACTTGCTGGTTCTGAATCAACAAAGCTTACTCTTTACGGAGAAAATGAAGCTGGCAACAAGACCTGCATTAGCTACATCTTTAAGAAGCAGGATTCAATTACAAATGGTACAAAGATTTACTTTGAAAAGCCAGCAGATTGGAACGATAAGATTTACGCTTATGTTTATGATGAAACCTCATCAAATGATGTTGAAGAAAATGCAGCTTGGCCAGGTGTTGAAATGACAAAGGAAGCTGACGGAAAATACTGCTACACCTTCACAGAAGAGTGGAAAGCTCCTTTAGTTATCTTTACAGATGGTTCTAAACAATCAAATGGCTCTTTAGAGCCAGGTGCAGCTGTTATTGCAGATAAAGTATATTCTTTAAATTAGCCGGCTAAATACATTTAATCTAATGCCGAGTATATTTTAAAGAAAAACATACTTGCTGTTTTAACAATACCTGATATACAAATAAAGGAGCAGCCGTAAGGCTGTTCCTTTTAAAATACAGTAAAACCTGACACTATTATTTTAAGGTTGGTTTCATATCACTTAAGCTAATAAGTATTGTTGAAGTATTATGAAGCATTGCTGAGGTAGTTGGTGTAATTACGCCGGTCACACCTGCCACTATTAAACCTGTATTAATACCTACAATCTCACGATAGTTTCTATTTATTCGCTTCATAAGGTTGTCGCTTATTAATTTTAGCTTAACAATTTCAAAAAGATTATCTGCACCTATGGTTATATCTGCTATTTCTCTGGCTATCTGAGCGCCCTGACTTATAGCAATTCCAACATTGGCTGCTGACAATGCCGGTGAATCATTAATACCGTCACCTATCATTATAACCTTTCTGCCTGCTGCTTTTTCCTTCTCAACAAAGGAAGCCTTATCCTCTGGTAATACTTCAGAATAATACTCGTCCACTCCAACCTTGCCTGCAATAGAGTGTGCTATTCTTTCACTATCACCTGTCATCATTACGACTTTTTTAATACCAACCTTTTTAAGCTCACTTACAATATCAAATGCTTCTTCTCTAAGTGGGTCTGCTATACAAATAGCTGCTGCTAATACATTTTCTATTGCCAGATACAAATATGAGTATTCTGGTGACAGATTTTCAAATTTTTCCTTGTATTCGTCCAAAATAATGCTGTTTTCATCCTCGAATACAAAATGATAACTTCCAATAATAGCTTTCTTTCCTTCTATTGTAGTAGATATACCATGTGCTACCAGATATTCCACCTTTGAATGTATTTCCTCATGAACTAAATTCTTTTTTACTGCTGCATCTACTACAGCCTTCGCCATAGAGTGTGGGAAATGCTCCTCAAGACACGCTGCAATTCGTAACAGCTCATCTGGATTTTCTCCATTAAAGGATATTACATCTATAACAGTAGGTGTTGCCTTTGTAAGAGTACCTGTCTTATCAAATACTATTGTATCGGCTGGGGCCATAGCCTCTAAATATTTTCCACCCTTTACAGTAATATCATAGGTACTTGCTTCCCTAATTGCCGATAAAACTGTAATTGGCATTGAAAGCTTCAAGGCACACGAAAAATCAACCATTAGAACAGATAGTGCTTTTATTGTATTTCTGGTAAGCAGATATGTAAGCAAAGAGCCGGCTAATGTATAAGGAACTAATTTGTCTGCTAAATGCTCTGCCTTTCCTTCTACTGAGGATTTCAGCTTTTCTGACTCCTCGATCATAGAAACAATTTTTTCAAACTTGCTAGATCCGCTTGTTCCTGTAACCTTAAAGGTAATTTCGCCTTCCTCTACTACTGTACCTGCATATACAAGATTTTCATTTACCTTTCTAACCGGAACAGATTCGCCAGTAAGAGAAGCCTGATTAACCATTGCTTCGCCTGCACAAACCACTCCGTCAAAAGGAATTATATTACCCAGCCTTACAACTATCTGGTCACCTTGTTCAATAGTTGTTATATCAGTTAAAATTTCGCCCTCCTCGGTCTTTAACCAAGCCTTTTCAACATTTAGTGCCATACTTCTTGCTAAATCATCAACAGACTTCTTGTGTGTCCAATCCTCTAATATTTCACCTATACTTAGAAGGAACATTATAGAGCCTGCTGTTTTTATATCACCTCTAACCATAGATACGCCTATGGCAGTTGCATCTAATACTGGTACCTCAATCCTTCCCTTTGCAAGCACCTTTATACCTTTAATTATGTATTTCAAGGAATTATATGCCGATAAACCATATTTTAATGGTAATGGCAAAAACAGCTTGCTTGCATATCTAAAGATTACTTTGTTGACTATTTTTTCCCAGTAATAACTATTTGTTTCCCTGCCAGAGCTTTCTAACACTATATCCGGAACATCAATATCTTCATAATGAAGGTGCTTTATGTAATTAATAATCTCATTTCTATCACTATTGTATAGAATAACTACATCTGCCGTTCTTTCATATACTGTTACTTTTTCAACTGTTTTTAGAGAATTTAAAGCGTATTGAATTGTATCTGCCTGCTTATATGTCATATTCTTTTGCACAAGATGCAATCTTATACGACCTTTAATCTCATGTTTAATGACAAATTTCATTTTTACGCCTTGCAGCTACTATTCTGCATCCTCCTGAATTTCCTGTGCCTGCGCCTGTGCTTCTCTTTCTTCATTAATCTGCTGTGCTTCAGCATAAATATCGCCCGCATTCTCCTGAATGTTAGCAGCTGTTTTCATAACACATTTCTTTGCTCTTAAGGCTGCTGCTGTACATTTTGTATATACATTTTTTGCATCCTTGCTTGATAAAATCTTAATACCAGCAGTACCAAATAATACACCTGCTGCAAAAATTCCTGTTTTCTTTACATCAATTTTCTTTAAAAAATCACGCATAAAAAACGCCTCCTTAATATAATTTTGTCTAATTATAGTTTTTTTCAGAATGCAATTCAAGACAGTTATTGAGAAACTTTATCATTAATTCATACAGCAATTATAGATGCAACATCCTTATTAGTAATATAGCCACAGGATATTAACCCTTGTTTTATAACCTGATTCCAGCTATTTGCAGGTATTTCAATGGATGTATTATCCTCAAATTCCACTTTATAGGCTGTAGCATCTACAGGCTCCTCTATTCTATACATATTCTTTCTGCTAATAGCACCTATTTCCTCTAAGGTGTTCACCATTCTATAAATTGTGGCTGTCCCGATTTTTTTATTATACTTAAGCGCCTTATAATATATTTCCTTACAACTGGCACATTCCTCTTCCAAAATAATATCCAGCAATATACTTCTCTGCTTTGTAATTCTTCCCCCGCTGCTTCTTAGCTCATTAATTATTTTTTCCTTTTTCATTTTCGTTCTATAATATTTTTCGTTTTGTCCTGCTATCTCTTTTTTCATAATATCTTCTTTCTCAACTCTTTCTTTTATAATACTTTGATATTGCTTCTATTTATATATTTACTATATATTTTGTTATGTATTTGCAATTATTTTTAACTATGTACTATTTATTTTAATGAGAATGATTTTCATTACTATTAGTTAGTATAATCTAACTAATGTTCAATGTCAATAACCAAATTATTTCTTTTAAAATCTACGGTGTAATGCTATTATATATATCAGTAAACGACAAATCTTACTTTTGAAAGGATTATTATATGAGCGAAGCAGTTGTTAATTTAAAAAAAGGCGAAGGCAGATACCTTAAATCTGGTGGTCCGTGGATTTATGATAACGAAATAGATACTATTATGGGCGAATATACAAATGGAGATATTGTTATAGTCAAGGACCATACCGGCTATCCTCAGGGTAAAGGCTTTATTAATACCAACTCCAAAATCACCATACGAATGATGACTAGAAATGTAGAAACAGAAATTGATGATGCTTTTATTAAAATGCGTGTAAAAAATGCTTGGGAATACAGAAAAAAGGTAGTTGATATCTCTAGCTGCCGACTTATTTTCGGTGAGGCAGACTTTTTACCAGGTATTGTAGTAGACAAGTTTTCTGATGTTTTAGTTGTTCAATCCCTAGCACTTGGTATTGACCGTTTTAAACTTACAATTATAAATGCTCTTAAGGAAATATTACTTGCGGACGGTATTACTATTCGTGGAGTTTACGAGCGAAGTGATGTCAAGGTCAGAAAGCAGGAAGGTATGGAACTATACAAGGGCTTTATTGGCGAGGAATTTGACACTAAGGTTGAAATCGTTGAAAATCGTGTACGCTATTTTGTAGATGTAAAGGAAGGTCAAAAAACTGGCTTTTTCCTTGACCAGAAATATAATCGTGCCTCTATCTGGAAGATTTGTAAGGATGCACGAGTTCTTGACTGCTTTACACATACTGGCTCTTTCGCATTAAATGCTGGTATGGCTGGTGCGAAGGAGGTTATCGGTGTAGATGCCTCAGAGTTAGGTGTAATGCAGGCTGCTGAAAATGCTGCCCTTAACAACTTATCAGACACAGTTTCCTTTAAATGTGCTGATGTATTTGAGTTTCTTCCAAAGCTTGAAGAAGAAGGTGAGCAATTTGATGTGGTTATTCTTGACCCTCCTGCCTTTACTAAGTCAAGAAACTCAATTAAGAATGCTACTAAGGGCTATCGTGAAATCAATATGCGAGCAATGAAGCTTATTAAGGATGGTGGTTATCTGGCTACCTGCTCCTGCTCTCATTTTATGGATTATGAATTATTTACAAAAACTATTGGTCAAGCAGCAGCCAGCGTTCACAAACGCTTAAAGCAGGTGGAATTTCGTACTCAGGCACCAGACCACCCAATTTTATGGTCGGCTGATGACTCTTACTACTTGAAGTTTTACATTTTTCAGGTGGTTGATGAAAAGTAAGTCTGAAAATGGTTAAACCATTAAATTTGGTATGGCTTAAATGAATTGCTATGTTCTACAATGGAAACAGACTAATAAATCGGAATTTGTGGAGAGATTTCCTGAACTTTCCTTATTTTACAGGCTTTTCAGCCCATTAAATAGTGAAATGATATGTATTTTCCCTTATTTTTGCCCTTATGCGGAATCCGCAAG
>UQCD01000017.1 GCA_900539455.1 uncultured Eubacteriales bacterium | reverse complement strand
GGATAAACGCTGAAGGCATCTAAGCGTGAAGCCCCCCTCAAGATGAGATATCCCATAGCACAAGCTAGTAAGACCCCTTGAAGACGACAAGGTTAATAGGTCAGAGGTGGAAGTACAGTAATGTACGTAGCTGACTGATACTAATAGGTCGAGGGCTTGACCAAAGGTTAGGTTGGAAGAAAGAATGTCAGTGATGATTTAGTGTGTAGTTTTGAAAGTATAATTTATACTTTTATAATCCTCGATAGCTCAGTTGGTAGAGCGCACGGCTGTTAACCGTTAGGTCGTAGGTTCGAGTCCTACTCGGGGAGCTGTTGGTGGACTTATGTTCACCTATTTTTTACCAACATATAAGGCTCCGTGGTCAAGCGGTTAAGACATCGCCCTTTCACGGCGGTAACACGGGTTCGATTCCCGTCGGAGTCATTTGCTTACAATAGGCATATGCCGACATGGCTCAATTGGCAGAGCAGCTGATTTGTAATCAGCAGGTTATCGGTTCAAGTCCGATTGTCGGCTCTTATTCTTAGAAAACTAAACTAAGAATGGACCTTTAGCTCAGTTGGTTAGAGCAACCGGCTCATAACCGGTCGGTCCTGGGTTCGAGTCCCCGAAGGTCCACTTTGACAATTTAATCATATTTATAATATGGCCTGGTGGCTCAGCTGGTTAGAGCGCCGCCCTGTCACGGCGGAGGTCGTGGGTTCGAACCCCATCCGGGTCGCTAAACAATATAATTGTTTTCCAGTTTTATTTTTTGTGCGGGATCTTAGCTCAGCTGGGAGAGCATCTGCCTTACAAGCAGAGGGTCACAGGTTCGAGCCCTGTAGGTCCCATTAGGTCGAAAGACTTATGCCGGCGTGGCGGAACTGGCAGACGCACAGGACTTAAAATCCTGCGGAGTAAAATCCGTACCGGTTCGATTCCGGTCGCCGGCATTAGAGAGCTGACAGTTTGTCAGCTCTTTTTTTACTTTATATAAGAAAAATACTTTTAACAAGGATTGATTAAGTATGTCAAATACAATATAAAGTAAGAGAATTATAAAAAGTAGGTTTAATGCAGGTAGCAGTAAGTAGTTTTGGTATTCATATTTACTGATAAGTATAAAAATTATCCAGATGACGATAATATTTTTACTGAAAGAATTAGAAAAGGAGGAAATACCAATGATAAATATTATTTTAGGAAAAAGTTATCCAATTATAGCTTTTGCAGGTATATTATTTGCATTTTTAATGACATGTATATGTATAGCAAAGCTTAATAAGTTTTTACCAAAGGATATAGGTAGAGATTTTGCACATGATGGGAAGCTGTCTGCCGGTAAGCCTAGAGGTGCAGGAATAATATTTATTATTGTATTTACGCTTGCTATAGTTATATTTGGAAATATTAATATAGAAATAGGAATATATTTGTTTCTAGTATTTTTGGAAATGTTGACAGGCTTCTTTGATGATGCTTCAGATAAACCATGGGGTGAATATAAAAAGGGAATTTTAGATTTTATAGTTGCACTTATAGTAGCAATAACCTATGTACATTACAATGGGACAACGATACAAATAGCAACTCTTGGAGTTTCATGTACATTACCTAAGGTAGTATTTATTATCCTTACAGTTATTTTAGTTTGGGTATCAATTAATGTGACAAATTGTTCCGACGGCGTTGACGGCTTGTCGGGAACATTAACCATAGTAACATTAACAACAATATACATTATTACCAGAATTCTAGGTAAGGGAATGGATATGGAATTTCCTATTTTGGTTTTTGTTGTATGTTTGTTGGGATATTTATGGTACAATGCAACACCAAGCAAATTATTAATGGGTGATGCCGGTTCAAGAGCAATGGGCATATTTATAAGTATTGCTATACTTAAAACTCAAAGTCCATTTTTATATTTGTTAGTAGCTGCTGTGTTAATAGTAGATGGGGGCTTAGGCTTAATAAAGGTTTCACTACTTAGATTTTTGAAAATTCATATTTTAAAAAATACAAGAACACCAATTCATGACCATGTAAGAAAGGTTTCAGGCTGGTCAAATACACAGACAGTTTATAGATTTACAATAATACAAATAGTAATTTCCATAGCAACAATATATTTATTGTTAATTTAGAGTTATTAAAATAATAATTTTGCATAAATAAGATTTAGAAGCTTGAATATAGTTATATGTATAGTTATAAGCATAGTTGTAGTTATAACTATATTTGTAAGTAAAGTCTTTGATAAAGATTTGAGTTAAACAAAAAGGATTTAATTTAAAAAAATTAGAAAAAGGATATTTTATGAAAAGAATTGGGTACAAATTTAATTTAATATTAAGTAGATTTAATAGAGGTTTTATATATGCAATGCTTATTTGCTTAGCTGTAGTAGGCTGTGCTGGCTGTAGCAGCAAAAAACAGGAGGATGAAAACGGAATAAAGGTTGTAACAACGATATTTCCTGCATATGATTTTGCAAGCCAGATTGGTATGGATAAGATAAGTGTGGATTTGTTGCTCGCTCCTGGGACAGAAAGCCATTCCTATGAACCATCACCACAGGATATAATAAGAATAAGTGAAAGTGATGTATTTATTTATGTAGGTGGCGAGAATGATAGCTGGGTAGATGATATTCTCAGTACCATAGATTTATCAAATATTAAAGTAATCAAGCTTATGGATTGTGTCGAGGTGGTGGAAGAAGAGTATGTTGAAGGAATGGAGCAGGATAAAAAACACCATGATGAGCATGATGACGATGATGATGAGCATGACCATTCAGAGTGGGATGAGCATGTATGGACATCACCTGTTAATGCAATTAAAATAAGTGAAAAAATAAAAGATGTTTTAACAGAAATTGATAAGGAGAATAATCAATTTTATGAGGAAAATTATAATCAATATAAGGGAAAATTAGAGGAATTAGATCAGGCATTTAAGCAGGTTACTGCTAATGGGAAGAGAAAAGAACTGATTTTTGGAGATAGATTTCCAGTAAGATATTTTACTGAAGAATATGGTCTGAAATATTATGCAGCATTTCCAGGCTGTTCAGCGGATACAGAGCCTAGTGCAGCTACAGTTGCATTTTTAATTAATAAAGTAAAAGAGGATAACATTCCTGTTGTATTACAAATAGAGCTTAGTACTGGAAACATTGCTAGAACAATATGTGAAGAAACAGGTGCAAAGCTGTATACCTTTTATGCCTGTCATAATTTAACAAAAGAGGATTTTAAGGCAGGAAAAACATATTTAGATTTTATGTGGGAAAATGTGGAAACATTAAAAATCGCATTGAACTAATGAGGAGGGGATTTTCTTGGAAGAAAAGAGAAAAATTAGTACAGACGAATATTATAAGTATAATGAAGTAATAGAAGAATATTGCTCACAAATTGATAGAGTGAGGAAAATGGTATGGATTAAGGTTGTACTTTTAAGCATGTTAATAATAGTGATTGTCTTTATTCTGAGAGTAGTACCATTGGGTTTCTATATCGCAAAATGTGCTGAATGGTTAATAATTATACCTATGTTTTTTATTGGTAAAAATTTAGGGCAGAATAAGCCTATTATCGATGTTGCAAGACTAGCAAGAAAAGAAATGCAAAATATGATGATTGTACAAGATGTTGTAAATATTGAAAGCTGCTTTGTAGATAAGAAATTCAAGCATAATTATAAATCATTCTTGTTAAGAATGAGTAAAAGATATGTTTTGATATCTAATAAAGATGAGATTTATTACATTTTAAAAAAGCCAGAGCAACAATTCTATTTAGGTGACCCAGTTCTGGTAAAATTAATATACACTAAGAAGAGTAGAATAGTTGTGGATTATATTATTCTAAAGGAAGAAAAATATAATCAGGGAAGTGATAACGAGCTTGATATTAACGAAAAAATTGCGAGAATTGAAAGGTTTACAAAAAGTGAATGGTCATATAAGGATGTAAAATTACCTTATATAAAGTTTACATATAATAGTGAATTTGATATATATTTCATGGTAGATGTATTTTTCAATGGCATAGCAGATATAAATAATGATAGAAGAATTAATCTTGCTTGCAGGCAGATAGGCAAGGAAATTAAATTATATTTGGAAAAATTTGATTCACTTCAGATCGAAAATCACAAGGAACAAATAGGTAAAATCATAATTAATGTACTTGTAAATGAAATGATACAGTTTGATGTAAAAAGTATTGAATATGATTATGTTATAAGAAAGACAAAGGATAGCAGGGAATTTATAGAGTTATAAATTATAGAGCTATAAATCACAGAGTTATGAATTGCAGCATTATAAATGCAATAATTAAGTTTTTAATAATGTAAAAAATATTTAGATTAGATTTTATTTAAAATAAATACTAAAATATGGTATATTAATAATATGAAAATCATTAGGCAGACAAAATGGTTGACGAAAAAGGTAGTTTGCCTATTTTGATGTTTATATTATATTAACAAATTAATATAATGACTAAAATAATAATGGAAAGAGGAAAAATAAAATGAAATTAATGTTTGCATCAGATATTCACGGTTCAAAGGACTTTTGTGAAAAGCTATTGGTAAGATATATGGATGAGGCACCAGACAAATTAATCCTTTTGGGAGATATTTTATATCACGGCCCTAGAAACGAATTACCATTAGGCTATGAGCCAAAGAGAGTTTGTACATTACTAAATTTAATTAAGGATAATGTAATTTGTGTTAGAGGAAATTGTGATGCAGAGGTTGACCAGATGGTTTTAGATTTCCCAATAATGGCTGACTACTCAACAATTTACATAGATGGTTTAACAATGTATGTTACCCACGGTCATAAGTATAATATTGAAAATCCTCTGCCTATGTGTGAACATGATATTTTAATATATGGACATACACATGTTCCAATGGCATTAGAAAGCGAGATTGGATTATTTTTAAATCCAGGTTCAGTGTCTATTCCTAAGGAAAATAGTGTAAATAGTTATATGCTTTATGAGAATGGTATATTTTCATGGAGAGATTTAAATGGTAGAGAATTTTTAAAATATGAATTATAAAATTAAGAAAAGTATGATATAATAGACCAAAGAGTAAATGTGAAGTGTTACAACAAAGTTGTAAGATAATATTTAATGAAAGGTCGTGATATTATGAAACGAATTATTACAATTAGCCGTGAATGTGGAAGTGGAGGACATATTATCGCTGAAAAGCTGTCTAAAGAGCTAGGTATTCCTTTATATGACAGGGAAATTATTGAGATGACAGCTAAAAAAAGTGGTTTGACAACTGATTTTGTACAGGAGTCTAATGAAAGAATTACAAACAGTATTCTTTTTAATATAGCAAACAGTATGACATATGCAAATCAGGTATTTACCAGTGGCAATGTTTCAATGGTTGATCAGGTTTTCTTTATTCAATGTGATATTATAAAGAAAGTTGCAAATGATTCTCCTTGTATTATTGTCGGCAGATGTGCAGATTATATATTAAGAGAAAGAGATGACTGCTTGAATGTGTTTATTCACGCAGATAAGGAATATCGCAAGGAAAGATTTGCAAAATTAAATAACATTTCTGAAAAGGAAGCGGAAAGTGTTATTAAAAAAAGAGATAAGAGCAGACAGAATTATTATAGATATTATACTGATAAGGAATGGGGCAATATGAAAAATTATGCTTTGGCCTTAGACAGCAAGGTATTAGGAAATGATATGTGTGCAGAGCTTATTTTAAAGGCATACAAGGAATTATAGAAGGTTATTATTAGAAGCATAGCTCTAGGATTTGATTTTTGAAGCAGGTCAAATCCTGGAGCTTTTTTGAAGAATGGATTTTAAAGCTGTTGGTAGTCAAAATTACACTTTTTTTCAATTTTCTACATTTTTTACTTGCTTTTTTTCTCACTATATAGTATACTCTTGCTTGTAAAAAGAAATACTTTCTTAACTATTTCTTTTTATGTTATAACCCCTTATTAATTATTTATACTCCCCTCAAGGAGGCAGGTTCGAGCCTGCCTCCTTACTTTTATCTTTTTATTTATCTCTTAAAATTTTGTATACGAAATATATACCTACTCCAATAGTAATAGGAACTATAAACCTAACTATTACCTTTCCCACCAACACTATCGTTCCCAATATTGCCCATATAATAGCAGCTATAATAAGTACTACAAGAATTCCAACTCCCCAAAGGTACAACTTTCCTTTTGGACTGATTCCTATGTTTTCATACATATTTTTATTTACATCATCATATTCAAATTTGTCTTCACCTACATCATCACTATACTTGAAGGCGTCATCCCCTGCCTCAATTAAGCTTTTAGCAATAAGTCTGGGATTTTCTAACTCAGCTATAACATCTTTTTCCTTTTTTCCTTCTCTAACCTTTTCCTCTATATACTGCTTATAATATTTTACATGTATTTGTGCTTCGCTTTTATCCATTGACTCACACAAAGCATCATATAATTTTTCTAAAAATTCTTGTTTCTTCATATATTGCTCCTAAACAAATACTTTTTAATTATTTGTCTAAATAATATCAATTAATCATCTTAATATCAATTAATTTTTTATAAATTTATGTGGGTATAACAAAAAAACCTCGAATAGCTTTATTCCAAACTATTCAAGGTTTGTAAGCGTGCGTGAGAAGATTCGAACTCCCGACACCTTGGTCCGTAGCCAAGTGCTCTATCCAGCTGAGCTACACGCACACATTGCTTTAACAACTCTTATATTCTACATATGAACTATAAAATTGTCAAGTATTTTCTACTTGAGTTTTCGTACTTATATGAACCATTTATGATAGTGTCCTAATATACCACAAAGGAAATCTTACGCGAAGTGTGGTATAATTTTTTTGAAAAAGTTTGAGATTTGATGTAGTATTCGCCGCTAAAACCGTAGTATATAGGTGAAGCTGGAAAGGAGGCGGTGTGATGATAGACGATGAAAAAATCATAGAAATGTTTTTCGAGCGTTCAGAGCAGGGCATACGGGAACTGGACATAAAATACGGAAAAGTTTGCCACAATCTTTCCTACCATATCGTAGGAAGTCGGCGAGACGCGGAGGAATGTGTAAATGACGCTTATTTGGGTGCATGGAACGCCATTCCCCCGGCACGACCTAACCCGCTGTTGTCGTATCTTTTGAAAATCGTTCGGAACATTTCACTCAAAATCTATTGGAGAAAGGAAGCCGCCAAACGAAGCAGTCATTACACGAGTGCTTTGGAGGAAATTGAAGCCTGTATAGCAGATCCGAACACAGTAGAAACAGAAATTGAAGCCAGAGAATTAGTCCGTATCATTGAAAGTTTTTTGGATACGCTGACTACCGAAAACCGCGTTGTTTTCATGCGTCGCTATTGGTTTTCTGACAGCTACAAGGACATAGCCGAGTTTGTAGGGCTTTCAGAGAAAAACATCTCTGTCCGGCTGACCCGTATCCGAGAGAAGATGAAACAATACTTAATGGAAAGAGAGGTATTCGTATGAACGCAAAGAAATTTTCTGACGCTATGAGCGAGCTTGACAGCAAGTACATTGATGAAGCCCTCAACTACAAAAAGAAAGCCAAAAAGCCCGTTTGGGTAAAATGGGGGGCTATAGCGGCTTGCTTTTGCCTTGTGTTGTCGGGTGTGTTGTTGTATGAAGCCGAAAATCGATACCCAGTGAAAGTTCTGCCAAATTCAACAGATTATTCAGGCGAGATTGGAAAGGTTCCTCGATGGGAAGACATGGAGATTTACCAGAAATATAACGAAATCACTTTGAACAAAATAGAGTATTACGCAAATCGGGGAGAGATTTCAGTTGAACAACTCGGCACGAAAATAAGTGATGTTATCGCAAGAGGGTGGAATGAATACGCAGAGATAGATGGAAAAGATGCAGAACGATATTGTCATGCCACTGTTTATGAAATTCAGAGTATTTCTACTCAATGTGCAGTTGCTGTACAATATGAGGGTACAAGCACCTATTATGCCGCCGTAAACAGTTCGTATCGACCGGAAACATTGGGACAATTTATAGAAGACCTTGACCTTCAAAATAATCTAATCGTCAACTGGGCTTCCTACGATTATCATAAGCCAATCAGTGGATTTGCAAGTATTCGTTTCGAACATCTGGACACAAATAAGGTATGGGACTTGCTGTTGTCAAATACAGCGGCAATAAACGAATATGACGACCTTAACTTTGAGCTGCCAGAAACAATATTAGATATTTGTGTCAGTGTTCCCCTTTTAGGTTATGAGAATATTAGTATAAGCATAAGAGAAGAAGGGTATATCATTACGAATATCCTTTCTACAGGTAAAATGTTTCGTGTCGGAGAGGAAAATACAAAAGCCTTTGTAGACTATGTTTTAGATGAATGTGATAGTTATGAAATCGTATATTCGTCAAATCCAAGCGACAGTATGCCAGAATGAAATAAAGCTTTAACAGGGAAAGAGCAGTCAAAATGAACTGCTCTTTTCTTTTGCCTATGAACAGAAAGGAGCGACCAACCATGACAAAACCGAGAGAGAAAACCCGCGAGGAACTGCAAGCCGAGATTTGCTGTATCCTTTTGGCAAAGAAAGAAGTAATCAGCTTCTTTCCCTGCCCTCCCGACGAGGGACAGGTGTGGGCAGCACCCATAAACAGAACAAGCCCCAGCAAAAAGCCGGGGCTAATGTTTCAATTATTTTGGGACATTTTCAAAAATGCTTGACAGTATTTTCTACTTGAGTTTTCGTACTTTGTAGAAATAAATATAAAAGTAAAGAGGCAGGCTCGAACCTGCCTCTTTGAGGGGAGTATAAATAATTAATAAGGGGTTATAACATAAAAAGAAATAGTTAAGAAAGTATTTCTTTTTACAAGCAAGAGTATACTATATAGTGAGAAAAAAAGCAAGTAAAAAATGTAGAAAATTGAAAAAAAGTGTAGCGTAGAAATAAAGACAAAAGTAAAGAGGCAGGTTCGAGCCTGCCTCTTTGAGGGGAGTATAAATAATTAATAAGGGGTTATAACATAAAAAGAAATAGTTAAGAAAGTATTTCTTTTTACAAGCAAGAGTATACTATATAGTGAGAAAAAAAGCAAGTAAAAAATGTAGAAAATTGAAAAAAAGTGTAGCGTAGAAATAAAGACAAAAGTAAAGAGGCAGGTTCGAGCCTGCCTCTTTGAGGGGAGTATAAATAATTAATAAGGGGTTATAACATAAAAAGAAATAGTTAAGAAAGTATTTCTTTTTACAGACAAGAGTATACAATATAGTGTCGAATATTGCAAGCTTTTTTTTGATTTTTTTTCTAAAAAAAACACATACTAGAAATGTAGCTTGTAAACAAATTTGATTAACACTTTGGAGGTTATTATGAATAACAATTACGAAAACGATTACCAGAATAGTACAAAGAATGAAAGCAAGAACTGTACACAGAATGGATATAAGAATGTAAACAAGGAGCAGCAGAAGAATTCAACAAAAAATTCATATAAAAATGATTCAAAGAATGAATCAAAAAATTCAACAAAGAATAATTAGTTATATATAAGCTGCTAATCTGACAAATTGTAAATAGTTAAGGATAAATTCAAATATTAATTAGTTACAGTTGGTCTGATACAATAGGGTGGTTGTCTTTTTAATTTATAATTAAAGGACAGCCACCTTTTTTGTATACACATAAAAATAAACCACCTGCTATGCAGTTGAGTTTCCGGTAACATTTAGCTTTAAGTAAAAGACTCCAGTGCTATAATTGGTAAAGGTTATCCAACAATACTAATTAGCAAATGGTATCCAAAATGGACAAGAATAGTTTAGCGTACACAAAGTGTATTTGCAAATATCATATAGTTTTTGATTACAGTTATATGCTCACTAAACAGGCACAGTGAGCATATAATTAGTTATAGATGATGTGTAACATTGATAACTATGTAAGAAATTAAGAATTATATATAAAAAAATAGAAGCTTTAAAAATTAATATAAGAATAATTAAGGAGAAGAAATGAGAAAAAAAGGGAAGATTATTAATATAGGAACGAAAAAGCTTGATGAAATAATTGACGAAATGTCAGATAGCTCCTGTTTAAATAGGTATTATATTTATGATTTAAGGGACAGCTATGAATATTATAGCTCTCATATAAAGGGGGCTGAAAATATTGACGGGGCAGAGCTTCGTAATATTGTATTGACTGAGAATGAATATGTAATATTATATTGTGACAGTGGAACAAATAGTATGCACTATGCAAAAATTTTGGCAAGTAAGGGGAATGTGATTTACAATTTACTTAATGGGCTGGAAAACTATAGAGGGAAATATTTAATTGGGGCAAATATCCATTGACATATGGGAATGTCTATTCTAAGATTTACTGTATAAAACGCTGAATGAATATGGAGAAAATATATGAAAATATATAAGCTTATGGCACCTTGTCATTTTGGACTAGAGGCTGTATTAAAAAGAGAAATTATAAATTTAGGATACGAAGTTACATTAGTTGAGGACGGAAGAGTTACCTTTGAAGGCGATGTGGAGGCTATATGTAGAGCAAATGTATTCCTTAGGACAGCAGAACGCATTTTAATAGTGGCAGCAAGATTTAAGGCAGAAACCTATGATGAATTATTTGAAAAAACAAAGGCAGTAGAATGGGAGGAGTTTATACCTTCAGACGGAAAATTCTGGGTGACTAAGGCGTCTAGTGTAAAAAGCAAATTATTTAGTCCAAAGGATATACAAAGTATAGTAAAAAAGGCTATGGTTGAAAGACTAAAGTCTGTATATGGCATATCCTGGTTTAGTGAAGAAGGAGCAAGCTATCCTTTAAGAGTTTTTATGTTTAAGGATGAGGCTATTATGGGTATAGATACCTCTGGTGACTCATTACATAAAAGAGGCTACAGATTGTTGTCATCAAAGGCACCAATATCAGAAACATTGGCAGCAGCACTTATTATGCTTACACCTTGGAATAAAGACAGAATATTAGTAGACCCATTTTGTGGAAGTGGAACTTTTCCTATAGAGGCAGCACTTATTGCTACAAATACTGCACCAGGTATGAATAGGGAGTTTACTGCAGAGCAATGGAAAAACCTTATTCCTAAAAAAGAATGGTATGAGGTTATTTCAGAGGCACAGGATTTAATTGACACAAACATACAGCTGGATATACAAGGCTATGATTTAGACAATGATATGGTTAAGATAGCCAGAAGAAACGCAGAGCGAGCTGGGGTAAATGAGTTAATTCATTTTCAATGCAGAGATGTAAAGGAATTAAGCCATAATAAAAAATATGGATTTATTATTACAAATCCTCCTTATGGAGAAAGACTTGAGGAAAAGAAGGACTTGCCACAGCTATACAGGACTATTGGAGAAAGATTTAAGGCATTAGATAGCTGGTCTGCATTTATTATATCCTCATATGAAAAGGTAGAGGAGGATATGGGAATTAAAGCCACAAAAAATAGAAAAATATATAATGGTATGATAAAAACATATTATTATCAATTTATGGGACCAAAACCACCAAAGCAAAATAAATAGGAGAAATAAAGTTGAAAAATAAGATAAAGTATATAATATCAATATTAATATTATGTGCAGTTGTATATAAAGGCTACACCCATGTTATGGCAGCCGAGTACATAAACAAAAATGAAACTGTTGAAAATCAGGATTCTCTGTGGCAGGAGATTATAGCTGGCAGCATTAATAGCAAAACCATACAATTACGAATTGATGGTGTGAATATTGTGTTGAAAAAAGGAAAAATATATATGGATAAGACCATGAATATGATGGTTCCTTTGAGCGTTGTTACAGAGGCCATTGATTGTGCTGTGGATGTATATAGTGATAATTCTATTATTATTGAAAGAGGTAATAATAGAATTGATATGACACTTGACAGCAATATAATATCCATTAATCAGATTGTAGAGGAAATTACAACACCACCAGTTAAAAGAGGTAGTGTAATTTATATACCACTTAATTATATATTAAAGGCATTTGGATACTCCTATTCCTTTGATATTAGTGAAAATATTGCTACCGTAATTAATGAAACACCACAGGAAAGAAGTCTTCCATACGCATATTGCTATACAGATTATGGAAAGGTGGGAGAAATAAAAAATCAGGGCTACTTTGGTACTTGCTGGGCAACCTCTGCATTATCGGCACTGGAGAGCTCATTATTGCCATTGGAGAAATATTCCTTTGCTGTGGATCATATGTCTATAAATAATTCCTTTAAGCTTTCACAGTATGACGGTGGCGATTATTTAATGGCTATTGCATATCTGGCAGCTTGGCAGGGACCAGTCCTGGAGAACGATGATCCATATGGTGATGGGGTATCAGATAATTCGTTAAAGGCGGTAAAGCATGTACAGGAGGCACAAATACTGCCTCCAAAGGATTTTGAAACTATTAAAAAAATGGTGTACAAATATGGTGGTGTAAGCACCTCTATTTACACTTCCTTAAATGATTCTTATGGTCGTTCAAAATATTACAATAAGGAAACATCTTCTTATTGCTACATAGGCGAGGAAAAATCAAATCACGAGGTAGTAATTGTTGGTTGGGATGACAATTATCCTAAAGAGAATTTCAATGCAGAACTTGAAGGAAATGGAGCGTTTATTTGTCAGAATAGCTGGGGTAAGGAGTTTGGAATGAACGGTTTGTTCTATGTTTCATATTATGATGCAAATATTGGTATTCATAATGTGGTGTACACTGGAACAGAGCCAACAGATAATTATGACAATATTTATCAGAGCGATTTGTGTGGATGGAGAGGTAATTTAGGATATGATAAAGAGTCAGCATATTTTGCAAATGTATATAAGGCTGTTGATGATGAAAAACTTTCAGCTGTATCCTTTTATGCTACAGATGTGGATACATATTATGAAATAGCTGTATGCAGTGATTATAAGGATATTGGTTCACTTGATAAGGAAAGACAGGTATTAGCAAGTGGAATGCTTAAATATTCAGGATATTACACAATAGATTTAGATAGAGAGGTGAAATTGAAAAAGGGAAATAATTTTGCTATTGTTATGTATATTTCTACACCTAATGCTACAAGACCTATAGCTGTGGAGCTGGCTACAGATGCAAAGTCGGCAGCAGTAGATTTATCAGACGGAGAGGGATATATAAGCTATACTGGAGCTTATTGGGACAGAGTAGAGGAAAAGTACCAATGTAATCTGTGCCTTAAGGGTTTTACAAAAATAAAATAATGTTATATAATCGGATAAAGTTAATTAGGTAAATGTCTGCATGGAATACTTATTAATGGCAGCAGTTATTGATAATATAATTAAGTGAGAAAATCAATTAAGCTGATTGATTTGAAAGGAAGCACAAAGATGAGTGAAAAGAAAAAAATTATTTTTGCTACTACCAACGAAGGAAAAATGGCTGAAATAAGAATGATTATGTCAGATTTAAATGTTGAGTTGTATTCTCTTAAGGATATGAATATAGATATACATATAGAGGAAACTGGTACTACCTTTGAGGAAAATGCCATAATTAAGGCAAAAACTATCTGTCAGATGACAGGTCAAATGGTTATGGCTGATGATTCAGGCTTGGAAGTAGATTATATGGATAAAGCCCCAGGTGTATATTCCGCAAGATATTTAGGAGAGGACACACCATATTCAATTAAAAATCAGACTATTTTAGATAATTTAAAGGATGCAAAGGGAGATGAGCGTAGTGCAAGATTTGTGTGTGCTATTGCTGCGGCATTTCCAGATGGTAGAGTAATTACCACAGTTGCAACTATTGAAGGACTGATTGCAGACAGAGAAAGAGGAGAAAATGGTTTTGGCTATGACCCTCTTTTATATGTGCCAGAATATGATATGACTACTGGTGAAATGGAAGTAGAGCTTAAAAACAAAATAAGCCATAGAGGTAAAGCATTAGAACTAATGAAGGAAAAGCTGAAGAATGAAGGTTTTGATTGTTAGTGATACTCACAAGCATAATGAAAATTTAGAGGAAGTTTTAAAAAAGGTTAAGCCTATTGATATGCTGGTTCATTGTGGAGATGCAGAAGGAGCAGAGGAATACATTCAGGAAAACTGTGAATGTCCTCTGTATATTGTATCAGGAAACAATGACTTTTTTTCTAAGCTTCCATATGAGCTAGAGTTTTATATTGATAAATATAAGGCTTTTTTATGTCATGGGCATACATATTATGTGTCTATGGGATTAGAAAGGCTAATAGAAGAAGCAAAACTAAGAAAGGCAGATATTGCCTTTTATGGTCATACTCATCGTCCATTAATAGAACTTAGAGACGGAATAATGGTTATCAATCCGGGAAGCCTTTCTTATCCTAGACAGGAAGGAAAGGTGCCTACTTATGTTGTTATGGAAATAGATAAGTATGGAGATGCAAGTTATACCTTAAACTATTTTGAGAAATAAGTGCTTAGTACAAAAAAAGGTAAAACAATTTTTAAATTTATATAGATTGGTAGTATTATTTTTAGAATGGTTGGATATGATAGATTTAATGAATAGATAGGTATTTATCTCCAAAAGACAAATAATATTTGTAAAAAGCTAGTAAAATCAAGGATTTGCATATTTTGAAAAAGAGTTGAAAAAAATAGTAAAAAAAATGAAAAAAGTTGTTGACAATATGAACACCTTATAATATAATAACTACTGCGTCACGGAGACGGGCGATAAAAACTGAATAAACACACATCTAATCGGGGTGTGGCTCAGCTTGGCTAGAGCGCTTGATTTGGGATCAAGAGGTCGCAGGTTCGAATCCTGTCACCCCGACTTATCATCTTTGCGGGTGTAGTTCAATGGTAGAACACTAGCCTTCCAAGCTAGATACGTGGGTTCGATTCCCATCACCCGCTTTTGCATTGCAAAAGTGGTGCAATAAAAATTTCATATTTTACACATGAAATATGTGTCCGTAGCTCAGCTGGATAGAGCAACGGCCTTCTAAGCCGTGGGTCGGGGGTTCGAATCCCTTCGGGCACATTTTCGAGGGAGAAGTCCCTTAGGTCCTTCATGGTGGGTATAGCGCAGTTGGTTAGCGCGCCAGATTGTGGCTCTGGAGGCCCAGGGTTCGAATCCCTGTATCCACCTTTTTGATTACTAAAGGGCTATCGCCAAGCGGTAAGGCACAGGACTTTGACTCCTGCATCTCGTTGGTTCGAATCCAACTAGCCCTGTTCGGGCCAGTATGGTTCCAATATAAAATATGGGATATTAGCTCAGGTGGTAGAGCACTTGACTTTTAATCAAGTTGTCCGGGGTTCGAATCCCCGATGTCTCATTAAAAAAGAGATGCGTTTTGCATCTCTTTTTTTGCTAGGTGGCACAACTAAGAAGTGCTATGTAGTAACCTAGCGTTTGGGTTTTGGGTTACCTACAGTGTGGTACTGCGTGGGTAACCTTTTTTTGTTAGTTAATTAAATTTTTGATTTTGTCTTTGGCTGCGTCTAAGTCCTGACACTCTTCCAACATTAGTAAAATCTTATAAATCATTTTTTCCTCAGTTTGTTTAACAAGTTCTTCAGTGTTATTCAATTCTTCCATATGCCTCTTTCCTTCCTTAGTTATGCCTTTTATTACTACTTTATTATTATATACCATTATGTATAATATGTCAATAAATATAAGAGTGTATTTATATTTATTATATGATATTTTGCCACAGTTCCAATTCTCTTTTAATACACTCATTTTCAATAATATCAGCACGCTCCATTTTATATTTCTCATACTTTTCTCTTTCTAATATATCAGAAATATCATATCCCAGCTCATACATTTTATCAGTAAGAGAACCTAAACTATCATAAACAGCGTCATAATATTCATTAAGTAAATCATCATCACTCAAAGAATTACAAAATTTAATAATTTCATTTTTTAATTTTAAGTTCATAGTAAACCTCCTAAAATTTATAAGCCTTTAAAAAGCAATCATCAATACGATATATACAAATATTAGATATATCTGTCTGTCCAGCAATATGTATATATTGCCTTGTAACATCATAGTCAGAATGACCAAGCAAAAGCCTTAATACCTCTAAAGAGCCACCACGCATTATAAATGAAGTGGCAAAAGTATGCCTTAAAAGATGCGGATATATATTTTTAGGACAGTATTTTTTTAACTTATAAAACATACAGTTAATAGCTTTATCAGTTATTCTATTATCACCACTTAAAATAAGAGCATTACAAGATGAATGTCTATCATTGAGATAAAGCAAAACAGCCCTTTTTACAACTTCTGGCAAGGGTATAAACCTAGATTTATTATATTTACTATTAGATATGACTATATAATTATCTTTTAAATTTATATCTCCAATATTCAAATTGATAACTTCACTTTTACGAAGTCCACAATCAAGCATAAGTTTAAAAATAAGCAAATTTCTATAACGCAAAGGACTATTTGCAATACCTCTCATAATACAAACAACATCATAAGAAGATAAAGGAACAATAATGCGATTATCAGGATATGGCATTTTGACATTGTTAGTAATATTATCTTTTATTAAATTTTCATTATACAAATATCTAAGGAAAACTTTAACAGCCCTACTATATGTACGAACGGAAGTATTTTTTATTTTCTTTTTTCTTTGACAACTAATATAACCAACATAGTCACTCTTAGTGAGTTCCTGAACATTAAAATCTAAAGTATTTTTTACTTTTAAAATATACTTACTAAAAAAATCTAAATTTGTCTTATAGTATTCTACAGTACTTAAAGCTGCGTAACAAGATACATAATCTAAAAATAAATCAATACATTCACTGTATAACATAATCAACCGACCTTTCAAATAATAGTTTATTTTTTGCATTATTTCTCAAATATGAGCCTTCTACTTTATCATATAAAAACGACATATCACCATCATAATATCTAATAAGACCAGCTAGAGTAGGAAAGCATTGTTTTTCAATCCATTCTTGCTTTGATTTAATAGTTTTAATGGACTTAGAAAAAGATAATTCTATCAAGGACAAAGTACCAACAAAATCAAGCCACTTTTTTTCAACAGAACATTTTTTACGCTCACTTCTATCATTGTTTATAAAACGCATATAGGTATTTAAAATCTCAGCAAAAATAGAGCCTATACAATTTCTTTGAATTATATACTTTGCAACCAAAGAAGCTCGTTCACCTTTTAATTCAAATTCCCAACGCATCCAAAAAGGAACATCACTTTTTTGTTCAAGCTTTTTATCATAAATTCTAAGCATTATATCAGACATACGAGAGCCAAAATACAAAGTATTACCAATAGCTGAACAATCGGAAATTTTTCTTTCACATATAGACCTAAAATTTTTAAATTTAGAAACACATAAACAATTATTCAAGCGAAACAAAATATCATCAACAGAATAAAAGCTACCGGTAAAATCATCTAAGGCTAAATCTAAACGAGAAAATTTTCCTTTTTTAGAAACCACATCAAAAAGTAAGGCGAAAAATTCACTTGTAAAATCATCAACTTGTATAGCTATATCACCAAAGGGAGTAGTTTCACTTCTGGAGTCAATAAACATTTTGAAAAAAATAGCAATAGAAGTACCAGTAATACGAAAATGTACACCCATATCATCATTACCACAATAATATACATAAATACTACATAATCTATGTTTAGCATATTTACTATATCCCATAGAACCATATTCCATAACATCAAAATCCATAAAATCTAAACCAACATATGAACAAGCAGAAACAACATTATTTATATTTAGTGTAAATTCTAACCAATCAACGGATATCTTAAATCCGTTAAAAAAATCACATAATTCCATTTTGACCCTTTCTACCCCCCTATTAGTGTAAGGGGGTAAAGGCAAGGTTGGCAAACGGAGTTTGCACAACCTAAGCCTTTTTAATCTATTTTTTATTTGAAATTCTTTTCCTAAATTTCCGATTAGTCCCTTTGGTACCAACTTTCAAAGGATTATATACACTTTCAACGCGTTTTTCCAAAATTTCCTTGTTAGATATAAATTCAGTTTTCTTCACATTATTTATTATCTCATTAGTATCATAAGCACAATAATCAGAATCAGTAATAAACGATAACCTAGAAAATTCACAACGCAAAAATTGCCGATTTAAATTCTCATACATAAAAGCATCATAGAAAGTGTTAGTTGTAAATCGCCATATTTTATTACAATCAACAACATAGCTGGTAACATCCCTAAGTAGCTTATCAATATGTTCAAATCGCTGTGCAGTCCCAATAAGCTGTAAATGTGATTTACGATTTTGCAACATCTGGAACAATACTTCCATTGGAAAGCTTTTATATTCCCTAGAATTCCACAAAGTACTGATTTCATCAATAAAAACAATAGTATACGGTTCAGCATTTAAAATTTGATGATAATTCACTAAAGGGGTATATTCTACCCCTTGCAATGAAATATTTGATATAACATTCAACTTATATTTTTTAGCTGTAGATATAACATACTTTGTAGCTGACAAGGTTTTACCCTTGCCAAAAAGACCAGTATAAAAGATAAGACCATATCCATTCCATTCCTTCCATTTTCGGTACTTAATATAATTAAAAACATCTTTAATACCATAATAAATAACATCCTTTATGTGACGAATAAAAAAGAATACATATTTACGGAATAGAATAACAAGGAACAACCCAAACAATAAAACAATAGACATTAGTAAGCTCCTTTCTTAACAAACGAGAACAACATTCCAATAAACTCAAAGAGAGCAAAGAGTACAAACATTTCAATAACTGTACGAGGAGTTAAAGTGTCTGGAGAGCTAAACCATTGAACAATAAAATCTTGCATTTACATCCGTCCTTTCCTTAAATTTCTCAAAATAATGCTAAAGCCCAAATTAATGAGCCAGGCATAAAACCAAATATTTAATAAATCATATATTTCTTTTAAATAATCCATATTTTACCTCCTAATGGTCTAAAGATCTAAATAAAAAGTAAATAACAGTGCAAGCCAAAAATGAAAAAATAAATACATCCAACAAATTAAAAGAGTAACCATACACAACAATATCACTCTTTAAAATAGATATAACAGCTAAAAATAAATATTGCATATCTGAAATCATAAAAACACATCCTTTATAACAACAAAAAGCTTACAAACAACAAGCAACAATAAAATAGCTAAGAGTGGGTTTTCAAAAAAAATATTTTTTGCATAACCAAAAAATGAAAAAATAAAGCCTAAAATATCACTACCAAAATCAAAAACACCAGCAACTAAATCAGTAATTGTACTCAATAAAATCACCACCTTTTACTTAATAATAAGTTTAAATAAAGCAACTAACACAGCCACAGAAAAATAGAAACTAATAACAGTCCATATTTCAGCAGGAATAAAATTAAATATTTTTGAAAATAAGGCTAAAAAGCCACTATTACCAAGCAAACCAAAACCAGTTAAAATATTATTAACAAATGAAGTATTATCATTTTCGACAACAGGCACAAAATCATCAGGTGTATAATTGTAACCATTATCTTTAATAAAATCAGTCTCATTTTTTATAGGCTGAGACCAGTCTGGCAAGCCTGTAGTAGTATCTCTATTCATACGATACATACCATTTTCGGTAACTTTCAAACGAATAGAACAAATTTCAGAATCAGCTTTTACACCAGTAACATCAAAATTATAGACATTCAATGTGATAATACACGAATCAGCACCGTCTTTTTTTCCAATATTTACCTTTTTAATAATGTTATTTATATCAAATAAAACCTTATTATAAGTAGATGTTTGATACTTATTATTGACTTCTACAATACCACTAGGATAAGGTGAAGATTTACCATCTGGATAATTGTATTCGTATTTGTATGTTACGAATGAATTATAATTTGTTAAATCAGTATCTTCAGCTTGCGTCCAAGTGCAATACAATTTATTGCTATCATTATCATCACAGAATAAATCAACATTTTCAGGAGCAACACATTTCATTTCATCCGTTAAATAAAATGTATCGCTTAAATGCTGATTATTATTAACAAGATAATCATAAGCGCTCTCATATGATAGATAAATAGGCGCAGTACCCGATACAACAGAGGTATCTGGTGCATACGAATAAAAACCAAAAGCTGTATTATCTTTTAAAGGTGTTTTCCAATGGTCTTCCTGCCTTTTCACTTCTTCTTTATTATTAAATGTATAAGAATAATCAGCCCAAATAAAAGAAACACGAGAGTCATCATATATTTCACCATTTCCAGATAAAGCTAAAGAATGAAATTCAATTTTATTATCACTTATTTTTTTAATATAATAAGTGATTTTTTTCCACTTCGTTTTATCCTGCAAAGAACCAATAGTAATAAGTCCGTCAAAGTCAGAATAAACATCATACTTCCCAGCTGGATGAATAGTCCATTGGTCGAATTTATCTTGAATATCAAACAAGGTCTTGTCTGGGTAAATAGTATTAACATCATAACCGCTAGTAGCAAAACATACCACAGACAACATAGCAGCAAACACGCATATCAGTAAAATAGTTAGATATATCTTTTTATTTTTTATTTTTTTCATATAAAACCTCCTTTTTCGAAAAAAGAGGAAGAATATTTCTTCCTCTTTTCACATTGTTAAACTAATTAGCAGTGCGTCTTGCACTTCTAAAGATACGGAAACCTAACGGAATAAGTGTTCCACCGACAAGTAAAACAGCCATAAGCGCGTTACCTGTAATCATATCTATTGCACCATTAAATAATGATGTGCAAGAAGTTATCGCAGTAGTAATCCATTCAGCCATACTTTTTATTCTCCTTTCATTTTTTTCTTATACAATCCTTAAAAATAAGGTTATAAGCTATTAATCTTTTTTTTAATAACTCCCAAAGCGCAACTATAAGCCTCTTTTTTAGTATAAAATTCATCAACAAATAAAAAATCCTGGTAAACAACATACATATCTTTGTTTTCATCATAAATAATACATATGTTAAAAGATAATTTCATATCTCCGTCCATTTTTATCACCTCCAACTATAAAATCTTAATATCAACAATTTCATTCCTGCCATTTACATAAGATGTAATAGGTTCAATCTTTTTGCCAATATCTTTTTCTGTGAGTTTATCGAAAACTTCATCATTGACCCATACTGTTTCCAACATACAACCAGCAACCGAAACGGAGTATCTTTTATCAAAATCAGACACAGGTCTGTTGCAGTAAAGTTGATTATATGTAGTTCCGTTTTTTCCTTTAAATTTTTTCATTCCTACAAGTATCATATTTTTTTCCTTTCCTACCATTTTTATGGTATAATAAATGTTAAATATAAAAATACACAAAAGACATATATAGATGTCTACATAAAATAGAATATCATAGACATCTATATATGTCAATAGAAATCTACAAGAAAGGAGAAAAAAAGTGGGAACATATAAAAATAAAGCTTATACATTAAGGTTAGATAATGACCTAATGGAAAAAATAAGAGAAATAGCAGAAAAAGAAGATAGACCATTATCTAAACAAATAGAAAGAATAATAAGACAATATATAGAAAACTATGAAAAAGAAACAAATTCAAAATATGTAAATGTAGGAAGAGATAACAACGGAAATGTAAATATACAGTAAAGGAGAATAGAAAATGACATTACTAACAATAACAAATTATGTAGAAGAATTTGACACAGGGTTAATACTAATATTTTTAATTCCAATCGTTTTAACAATAGTATTAATAGCAGCAATACTTAAAATATTTTCAATAAATAATAAAATGGACGAAATATTAAGGAATCAAAACGATATTGAAAATTTACAGTTAAATACGCAAAATGAAATAATTGATATATTAAAGAAAATAGAAATGAATACAAGACAAAGAAATTAATACGCTCCTTAGCGTTGAAAGCTGCCACTTGTCGCCTCTGTCAGCTCATTACAAAAATGGGACCACCCATTTTTGCTTAACATTCGCTTTCGGTCGGCTCTGGCGTTCCAAAGCTTTCAACGCTTGGCTTTTTTTGGCCCCACCAAAAAAAGACGCTACAAGTTGGCTAAGATATAATTTTTTGTAAAATCTTTATATACAAAAATTTCAACCACATATGCAAAAGGCTATAGGCTAAGCATAACCATATATAAAAGTCTTAATTATAGAACAAGGTAATCAAGGCACTTGATAGGACAAGCCTACCAAGCACCCTTACACACTATGGCTGTTTTAGCTGAATTTACTAAAATAAAGTCAAGAATTTTCTTCCTTTTTTATTTCATAAAAAAGAGTAAAATGCTTGACTTCATTTTTCGGCGAAAAGGAGAGTATGAAACTTTTAATCAAGTTGTCCGGGGTTCGAATCCCCGATGTCTCATTAAAAAACCGACCAGATTATCTGGTCGGTTTTTTGTTACTAGGTGGCATAACTAAGAAGTGCTATGTAGTAACCTAGCTTTTTGTGTTTGGTTGTCTACTATGTAGGCAACCTTTTTTTAATCTTCTATATCTTGTTGTGTATCGTTTATCAGATTATCAACAAGAACATTAGCTTTATCATAATCTTTATTATTAAGTGCCCTCTTAATATCTTTTAAATCTCTCATTAATTTTCTTAAGTAACTTTTAAATACTGCCATATCTTCGTTTTCCATACCTAACTTCCTTTCTTGGTTCTACCTTTTTTACTACAGCATTATTATATACAAACTTTTTGGTAAGTAAAGTTAATTATAAATGTGTTAAAAAACAATTAGAAAAGAAAACCTTACAATATGTGAAGATGAAATGTAAAAAATACCACAAATTAGTTGCATATAAATATAAATGTGTTTATTATGTATACAACACAAAGTAAAAGCAGGTGGATAAAATGAAAATGTTACTTACATTAGATGAAAAAGATTACACAGATGATATGCCGGTATTTGAAAAACATACTGTAAGAGCAATTATTGAAAAAGACGGAAAATATAGCATGCAGCGAAGCGGAAAAGGAGAATATAAAATTCCAGGCGGTGGTGTAGAGAGAGGTGAAACACATCTTCAAACCCTTACCAGAGAGGTTGAAGAGGAGGTTGGACTTGTAATTATACCCGAGTCAGTGCAGCCAATAGGTGAAATTTTGGAGCTTAGAGAGGACAAGATGTGTAAGGGGCAAAAATATGTATGCCATTCATATTTTTATAAATGTAAGGTTGAGGACAAACAGGTACCTACAAGAATGACAGCCAGTGAGCTTGAAAAGGGATTTCAGCCAGTGTGGGAAAAGTTAAGTAGAATTGTAGATAACAATGATAAAGTAATTAAAGAAAAGTGGCTAAAGAGAGATACAGAATTTTTGCGATTAATACTAGAAGGCAAGGTAATTTGTGAATAAATGGACGAAAAGCTTATAAAACCTATGTATTTGGCACCTATGGAGGGACTCACAGGCTATGCTTTTAGAAACACATATGAAAGAATATACGGAAAAATTGAAAAATATTTTACACCCTTTATTGTGCCTGTAGTAAAGAGAGAGTTTAAGGATAGGGAACTAAGAGATATATTACCTAAAAATAATGAAAATATGAATACTGTACCTCAAATATTGACAAATAAAAGTGAAGATTTTTTGAGAACAGTTAATAATTTGAAAAATTATGGTTACAAAGAGATTAATATAAATATGGGCTGCCCTTCAGGAACTGTTGTTGCAAAAAATAAAGGGGCAGGCTTTTTAGAGTATCCAGAAAGAATTGACCAGTTTTTATATGAAATATTTGAAAAAACTGACATTAAAATCTCAGTAAAAACCAGAATAGGAATGGAATCTGAGGAGGAATTTTATGAAATTTTAGAGGTGTTTAATAAATACAAGTTAGAAGAGTTAATAGTTCATCCTAGATTAAGAATAGATTATTATAAAAATAATATACATATGAATATGTTCCAGTACGCTTACGAAAACTCTAAAAATCTATTATGCTATAACGGAGATATTTGTACAGGTGAGGATTATAGTAATATAGTCAGCAAATATAGTAAAATTAACGCTGTAATGATAGGCAGAGGATTAATTGCAAACCCTTGCTTAACAGAAGAAATTTACAGTAACTATTATAATGTGGCTGATTATTGTATGCAAAAGGAAAAAAACAAAATTAAGTATGAGCGTCTTTTCAAGTTTCATAATGAGCTGTTAAAGGGCTATGGTGAGGAAATTAAGGAGAGTAATAATATATTGTTTAAAATGAAGGAAATGTGGTTTTATTTTGAAAAGAATTTTTCTGATGAAAAGGAAATTAAAAAGATAAAAAAAGCAAAAAATATAGAAGAATATAAGATAAGTGTGGAAAGACTTTTTGAAAAGTATATGTAGAAAAGTGAGATTAAAATGATGTAATAGCTAATGTAATAGCTATTGTAATAACAAATGTAATAACTATAATAACAAATGTAATAATTAATGTTTTGATTTAGTTATTACATTGCTTTTTTACATAGATATAAGGTTTTATCGTATATCCTTAAAAATACTTAATGAGGGAAGGGGGTTACCGGAAAAATCAAATAGTGCCTGATTATCCCAGGAAGAACCGCCATAATATTTACCAGCAGCATCAGGGTCATAGGAGCCGGAAAAGCTGGTTGCCCAGCCACTACCATATTTTTCCCATTTTTTAGAATTTTCCTCATATGAATTACCAACAGCTATCCAAGCCGGCTCCCAGTAAAAAAATCCAATGGAATTAGGAATAGTACAAAGAGTTTGGGCTAAAGCCTCTATGTAGGAGCGTTGACCTGCTGGAGATATATCATAGGTTATATCCTCATAATTATCTCCATTGACATTGTTGGTAAAATAGTCAGTATCATCAAGGGTATAAGGATATGCGGTTTCGGCAACTAACACTTTTTTATTATAATTAGCAGAAATACTTGAAAGAACATTATTTAGATTTTCAAGAGTTCCATGCCAGTAAGGATAATAGGAGGTAGCAAAAACATCGTAGTCTACATTGTGTTGGTCAAGGGCAGCAGCAATAGTGGAATAATTATCTTTTATTTCAGGGTTAGTAAAATGAAGAACTGTTTCTAAACTTAAATTGTTTGAAACAGCTATATCACGCACTGCCTTAATTCCAGAGGAAAGAAGTGTACATATATTATCCCAGCTTGTTTCTCCGCAAAAATTGTAATTAGTTTCGTTACCTATTTGCACCAGCTTAATTTCTATATTGTTTTCGATAAATTGATTAAGACAATTAACAGTGTAGTCATAAATTGCCAGCTTTTTTTCTAAAAGTGACATATTGCTCCAAGCCTTTGGCACCTGTTGCTTAGAAGGGTCAGCCCAAAAATCTGAGTAATGAAAATCAATATATAAAGGTATATTGTAGGCACTGGCCCGCTTTCCTATAGCCAGTGCAGTTGCAAGGTCATTGTGACCACCGCCGTAGGAGTTGTGGCTTTCGTCATAGGGGTCATTAAAAATACGAACTCTTATACAGGTTACACCGTTGTCAGCTAATAACTTAAAAATGTCACATTTATTATTATTTTCATCATAAAAAACTACACCAGACTCCTCTAGGGAAATAATACTAGAAATATCCACGCCTGTTATAAAACTGTCCTTTAGGTTATAGAAATTAGAATTATTAGAGGAATTATTATCAGTGGAAATAGCAGTATTGTTAGGAGTATCAGCACAGCCTGTCAGAAATGTACCTGCTGAAATAATAATACTTATGTATAAAATGTAATATAACAATTTCTTTTCTATAAAAGCAGCATTGTTTAAAATATTTCTCATAAAAACCTCACTATAATAAAAAAATGTAGAATTAACTGGTATTTGATAATTTAATTTTATGGTATCTGCTCTTACAAGTCAATAATTTAGCTATGACAAGATTGGGCAGGGGCAGGGACAGATTTAATAAAACAGCCATAAATAGGCAGATAGCCTTAAAATTATAAATTAAATGTATTTTTATACAATATACTTATATTAAATTCACACAATAAAATCGAATATTCACGCAAAATTAATGACAAATTTTTAAGCATATAGTATAATCTCAGGTGTAAGTTAAATGTTACATATGAAATAAAAGGAGGATTTGCCATTATGGGAATTATTTCAAGATTTAAAGACATTATGTCAGCAAACATCAATGCACTTTTAGATAAGTGTGAGGATCCAGAAAAGATGATTGACCAATATTTAAGAAATTTGGAAAGCGATTTGGGAAAGGTTAAGGCTGAAACCGCTGCTATTATGGCAGAAGAAACAAGAGCAAAGAGAGAGCTTGATGAATGTAACGCCGAAGTTACAAAATATCAGAATTACGCTGTTAAGGCTGTAGAGGCCGGAAACGATGAAGATGCTCGTCAGTTCCTTGTAAAGAAAAATCAGTTAGTAGAAAAACAGGCTGCATTACAGCAGGCATATGATTTGGCAGCAGCAAACGCAACAAAGATGCGTCAGATGCACGACAAGCTTGTAAAAGATATAAATGAATTAAATTCTAGAAAAGATGCTATTAAGGCTAAGATTGCAGTAGCGAAGACACAGGAAAGAATCAACAAGATGGGTTCAAGTGTTGCTGGTGCAGAAAACAATATGTCAGCATTTGCCAGAATGGAAGCAAGGGCAGATAAGATGTTAGACCAGGCAAATGCTATGGCTGAGCTTAATGCTTCTTCAGAGGATGCAAATGTAGAAAATCTTGCAGCTAAGTATGAAAATACATCTACAACATCACCAGAGGTTGATGATGAATTAGCAGCACTTAAAGCATCACTTGGTAAATAGTATATAGAAAGAGAGCTAGAAAATGGGACTTTTCAGTAATCAATTATCTAATGTAGTTGAATGGCAGGAAACTAGAGATGATGTTATGTTCTGGAAATGGAACAATGACGAAATCAAAAAGGGAAGCCGTCTTATTATCAGACCTGGTCAAGATGCAATCTTTATGTACAATGGTAAGGTAGAAGGTATTTTCGAGGACGAAGGCAGTTTTGATATTGAGTCACAGATCATACCATTCCTTTCATCATTAAAGGGATTTAAGTTTGGTTTTAACTCAGGTATTAGAGCAGAGGTTCTTTTTATAAATACAAAGGAATTTACTGTAAGATGGGGTACAAAGAATGCTATTAGTATTCCTGCTCCAAACCTTCCGGGTGGTATGCCTATTAGAGCATTTGGTACCTTTAATTGTAAAATTTCTGATAGAGCTGCACTTATTGATAAGGTTGCAGGTATTAAGCAGATGTTTACAGTTGAAGATGTTAGGGAAAGAGTTGTTGCCTTATTAGACCAGCTTCTTATGAAATGGATTTCAAAAGAGGGCAAGGATATGTTTAACCTACAGGCAAATGCTTATGATATTTCAAAAGGTATTAGAGAAGATCTGGATATGGAAATATACAAAATAGGTATATCTATTACAGGCTTTGCTATTCAGAGCTTTTCTTATCCAGAAGAGGTTCAGGCAATGCAGAAGAAGGCAGCCGGCCAGTCGATGGTGGGTGATATGAATAGATATGCTCAAATGAGTATGTTAGATTCAATGGCTAAGGGTGGCAATGGTGGAAGCAATATGGGAAATATGGCTTCTCAAATGGCTGGAATGCAAATGGGCATGATGATGGGTCAGCAGATGGTTAATCAGATGTCTGGTGCCATGAATAATATGGGTCAGCCACAGCAGGCTCAGGGCTCCCTTCCGGTAGAACCACCTAAGTTTTGTCCAAATTGTGGAACACCTACAAATGGTAATAAGTTCTGCGGAAATTGTGGAACAAAATTGACACAATAAGTTAGTTCATAAAATCTATTTTAGTATCAGTAATGTAAGGATATTTACTTGGATTTAGATATATATAAGATAGATATATTAATTTTGTTATATAAAATTTAGATGTAAAGAGCAGTAAAGAGAGTGGATTTATCCACTCTCTTAACTTGCCTAAGGAGCAATATGAGTATATACGATACACTGAATGAGCAGCAGCAAAAGGGTGTGTTTACCACAGAAGGTCCTGTGTTAATATTAGCAGGCGCAGGCTCAGGTAAAACTAGAGTAATAACACACAGAATAGCGTATTTGATTGAAGAAAAAGGTGTAAACCCATGGAATATTATGGCTATTACATTTACAAATAAAGCAGCAGGAGAAATGAAGGAAAGAATAGACAATCTTGTAGGATTTGGCTCAGAACATATTTGGGTAAGTACATTCCATTCTTCCTGTGTAAAAATACTTAGAAGGTATATAGATAGAATAGGCTATGATTCTAATTTTACAATATATGATACTGATGACATGAAAAATGTCATGAAGGATGTTTGTAAAAGATTAAATATAGATACAAAAAATTTGAAGGAGAAAACGATACTATCATATATTTCCAGTGCAAAAAATGAAATGATTTCTCCAGAAAGGTATATGAGAGAGGCCAATGACTTTCATACCAAGCAGATTGCCAATGCTTATGTGGAGTATCAAGCTGCACTTAGAAAAAATAACGCATTAGATTTTGATGATTTATTGGTAAAGACAGTAGAGCTGTTTGACAAATGTCCAGATGTGCTGGAGTCATATCAAAACAGATTAAAGTATATAATGGTAGATGAGTATCAGGATACAAATACAGTTCAGTTTAAGCTTATTAGCCAGTTGGCTATGAAGTATAGAAATTTGTGTGTAGTAGGTGATGATGACCAGTCTATTTACAAATTCCGTGGTGCAAATATCAAAAATATTTTAAACTTTGAAAAGGTATTTGAGGATGCTACAGTTATTAAACTGGAGCAAAATTACCGTTCTACCTCTAATATTTTAAATGCTGCCAATGCAGTTATTAAAAATAATAGAGAAAGAAAAAATAAAGCATTGTGGACAGATAAGGACGATGGAGAAAAGATAGCTCTTAATATTTACGAAAATGGATATGAGGAGGCAGATGCTATTGCAAGAGATATTGCAAAAAATGTGGCAGCAGGAGAATGTACCTATAACAGCAATGCCTGCCTTTACAGAACTAATGCTCAGTCCCGTGTAATAGAAGAAAGACTTGTGGCACTTAATATACCTTATAGGCTTGTAGGTGGTGTTAATTTCTACCAAAGAAAAGAAATTAAGGATATGCTGTGTTATTTAAAAACAGTTGATAATGGTAGGGATGATCTGGCAGTTAAGCGTATAATTAATGTTCCAAAAAGAGGAATAGGTCTTACAAGTATTGATAAAATCCAGCAATATGCCGATTTTGGCGGCATTAGCTTTTTCGATGCCTGTATGGAGGCTGACAGAATACCTGGACTTGGAAGGGCACTTAGTAAGATTAATGAATTTGTTAATACTATAAGAGTAACTAGAAGCCTACTAGCTGATGGAAGCTCTCTTAAAGAAATTATGGAATACATTATTAAGCAGACAGGGTATGTAAAAGAGCTGGAAGCAGAAAATACTGATGAAGCAAAGGACAGAATTGGAAATATTGACGAACTTGTTTCAAAGCTGGTAGATTATGAAACTGGTGTTGATGAGCCTTCATTATCAGAATTTTTAGAAGAAGTGGCTCTGGTAGCAGACATTGACTCAATGGATTCAAATGCAGATTATGTAGTATTAATGACTATTCATAGTGCAAAGGGCTTGGAATTTCCTAATGTTTACTTGTGTGGTATGGAGGAGGGCTTATTCCCGAGCTATATGTCCATAAATTCAGATGACCCTTCTGATATTGAAGAGGAAAGAAGGCTTTGTTATGTTGCAATTACCAGAGCAATGAAGAAGCTTAACATGAGTCTTGCAAAAATGAGAGTTGTAAGAGGTGAACAGCAATACAACAAGCCATCCAGATTTTTATCTGAAATACCAACCGAGCTTTTAGGCGAAGAAAAAAAGAAAATGCCTACAAAGGCTAGTGCCATAAGTGGTTTTGGCAGAAGTGGAGGCTTTGGAAGTTCGTCAGGTGGTTTTGGAAAGAAATCTATGTCTGCCAGCGAGCTTTTAAGCAGCAACGCCTTTGATAAAAGAAAAACTGACAATACCTCATTGGAATATGGAGTAGGTGATACTGTAAAGCATATGAAATTTGGCGTTGGAAAGGTATTATCAATAGATGATGCTGGCAGAGATTTTGAGGTGCTTGTAAATTTTGAAACTGCTGGTCAAAAAAGAATGTTTGCATCTTTTGCAAAACTTAAAAAAGTGTAGTATTAATTCATTAAATATGTTATACTATTGCTGTGAAAACTATGTACATGTCACTATGAAGTGATAATATATATTATAAAGAAAGGGAAAAAATATGAATAAAGTTGAAGAATTAATTGCAGCAACAAAGTTGGGAGAATTAATGGGAAAAAAAGAAAAAGAAGAAAAATGCAATAAAGTATGGTGGATAGTTGCTATAGTTGCATCTGTATTAGCAGTTGCAGGTATCAGCTTTGCATTATACAAATGCTTCTCAAACAAGAAGTATGATGAATTCGATGATTTTGAAGATGACGATTTTGATGATGACTTCTTTGAAGATGATTTTGCTGAATAGGTTTGAGTAATCCAAGAGGCACTTACGCCGCTATAAGGCGCAGGTGCCTTTTTAGATAAAAGACAATTATTAAAAGACTAAAAGAAAGCATATTTAAAAATACTTTATAATGTAAGTTCTACAATACACAGATAGTATGAAGGAGAGGTAGAACATGAGAAAAAATATATTTTTGGCAAATAAGAAAAAAATAAGATTATTAGTTACAGCTATAGGCTTAGCACTGTCGATTACTGCCTGTGGGTGTGGGGAAAAACAAAGGGTAAGTGAGAATGATGGCAGTATAGAAGCTGAATTAACGCAAAATACCAGGCAAATAGATAAGGTCACAGAAAACAATAGTGAAAATCAAAAAAATGAAGATAAAGACTTAGATTTAGAAAAGACCAGTACAACCAAAAAGAATGGCAATGATAGTACGACTATTTCTAAGTCAAATGACAATAATAGTGCGACTACTTCCAAAAAGGCTGATGGAAATAACAGTGATGACAATACTAGGAAAAATGTAGAAAATACTACAAAACAAAGCCAGACTAAGGCTGCCACTAATGCAGCTAATGAAACTACTAAGGCAGCAAATAATGTGCCGCAGCCTACTACAAAGGCTGTACAGCCAACAACTACAGTGGCAAATACTAATAGCAATAGTATTGTTCAGGCTTCGGATGATGTAAATGTGGCTGCTAAAAAAATAGTTGCAGCTATTATTACAAACAATATGAATCAGGAGCAAAAGGTAAGAGCAATACATGACTATATTATAAAGACAGTTAGATACGAAATAAGTGACAATTACGATATATACACTGCAAAGGGAGCACTTATAAACAAGGTTGCGGTCTGTCAAGGCTATGCTTTGGGATTTAAGGCACTTTGTGATGAAGCAGGCATTAAGTGTGAAATGGTATATGGAACAGGTACCTCGGCAGGTCAAAGCATATCCCACGCCTGGAATGTAGTATGTGTAGATGGGCAATGGTATCAAATTGACACTACCTGGGATGACCCTATAATAGATAGCATATCAGAGGATGAATGTAAAAAAGGTGCAAATCTTTCGTATGCTTATTATCTTATACCGGATTCAATTATGTATATGGACCATACAGCGAAAAATCCACCTAGGGTATGTACCTCTGCAAAGTATGAGAAAACCAGCGGCTACATATCAAATGCAAATGATTTTTCAAATAAGGTATATAGTGCCATAAAGGCAGCAGGAAAGCAATCCAGCTATGTAGTAGATATACAATGCCCAAAGAAAAACACAGAACAGTATTTTAGTGGTGACATATTCACTATATTAAATAATGGTGTAAAGCAGTATGGAGATGGTTATGCAAATAAAGTAAAATACACTTGTGGTGGCAATGGAAAATATGATTTTAGAAGGGTTACATTTATGGTTAATTGGAATTAACATAAATATTGATTTATTTTACAGTAAATTTACGGAGGCAGAAAATGAAAAAAGATAATCCAGGAAGAGATTTAGCTTTATTAATATTAGGAATGGTGCTTACTGTTGCAGGACTATATTTGTTTTTTTCACAGGTATCAGTATCCTCATCATTTTTCGGTGGAAGAGTGGATTTTTGGGGAATTATGGGAAGCGGTGTTCCTACGGGAATGATTATAATTCCGCTCATTATAGGTGTAGTATTAATGGTAATATTCCCAGATAGAATATGGCCAAAGGTTGTTTCTGGATTAGCAGTGCTTATAATTTTACTTGCTATTATTAGTTCGGTCAGACTAAGCTACAACAATAGCAACTTCTTTAATTTTATTTTACCAATATTAATGATTTTTATTGGTGCAGCACTATGTCTTAGAATATTATTTGGAACAGATAAGAAGGATAAGTAAGGAGATATTATGAAAAAAGGCACTGAATATATAGGAAAAGTTATAAAATATGAATTTCCTAATAAGGGAATTATTGAATATGTAGAAGATACACCAGAAGGCGTAGTAAAAACTAATGTTGTAGTAAAGGGTGCAATGAAGGAGCAGGTTGTTAAATTTGTTCTTTCTAAGAAAAGACATGGCAAGGGCGAAGGCCGTTTGGTTGAGGTAATAGAGAAAGCACCAAACCAGACAAAGGCTCCGCTATGCCCACACTTCAGCCTTTGTGGCGGCTGTACATATCAGGAATTTGATTATGACACACAAAAGGATATAAAAATGGGGCTGGTAAAGGATATTGTAGATAAGGTAATTAAGGATGATTACGAATTTGAAGGGATTTTAGGCAGCCCTTACGAATGGGGCTATAGAAATAAAATGGAGTTTTCCTTTGGTGATGAATATATGGGAGGTCCATTAGCCTTAGGACTTCATAAGAGGGGCAGCTTCTATGACATAGTATCATTAAATCAGTGTAAAATCGTAAATGCTGATTATAATAGAATTGTAGAGGGAACTTTGAAATTTTTTAAAGAGAAAAACATTCCTTTTTATCATAAAATGAAGCATACAGGCTATTTAAGGCATTTGTTAGTAAGAAGAAGCATTAAAAATGGTGAAATACTTGTTGCCTTAGTAACAACCTCAGACTTTGAGGCTGATGAGTGTATGGGTATGACAAAGACAGATATGCTGGAAAGCTACAAAAATATGATTTTGTCATTAGACCTGGATGGAGAGGTTGTGGGCGTATTGCACATTATTAATGACGGCTTGGCAGATACTGTAGCAAGCGACCACGCTGAGGTTTTATATGGAAGAGATTATATAACAGAAAGCATATTGGGACTTGAGTTTAAAATCTCTACCTTCTCCTTCTTCCAGACTAATTCTCTTGGAGCAGAGGTGCTTTACGAGAAAGCAAGAAGTTATGTGGGGGAAACCAAGGACAAGGTAATTTTTGACTTATACAGTGGAACAGGAACTATTGCACAAATGCTTGCTCCTGTAGCAAAAAAGGTTGTAGGCGTTGAAATTATAGAGGAGGCTGTAGAAGCAGCCAGAGAAAATGCAAAGCTTAATAAACTAAACAACTGTGAGTTTATAGCAGGTGATGTGCTAAAGGTAATCGATGAAATAGCAGAAAAGCCAGATTTAATCGTACTAGACCCACCTCGTGACGGTATCAATCCAAAGGCACTCTCAAAAATTATTGACTTTGGGGTAGATAAGCTGGTTTATATCTCGTGTAAGCCAACGAGCCTGGCAAGGGATTTGGAGGTGTTGCAGGAGAGAGGGTATAAGGTGGAAAGAGTGTGCGCGGTGGATATGTTTCCGGAAACGGTGCATGTGGAGACGGTGGTTCTATTGACTAAAGTACACAAGTAAAAGTGTGAAAATGTTTGCAATATATGGCTTTACAAAAAAATTTGTAGCAAATGAACAGAAAATTCAATATTATATTTCAACTCTTGATTGTGATGTAAAATTTGAATTAGTAGGAGGTCGTGTGTGAAAATTATTAAATTTGAAGAAATCTATCGTGATGATATGATTTTTATGGTTTTACAGGCAAAAGATGCTTTGGGGAGAAAACCTACTATAAATCCTGACCTTCTTGATATTAAGGCAAACTATCTTGATTACAATGATATGTTTTGGCTTGCAATAGATGAAAATGACAGGGTAGTCGGATGTGTTGGGTGTTCAAGAATTGCTGATACAGATCAAGCATTTTTGCATAGGCTTTATATAAAACCATCATTAAAACGAAAGGGAATCGGTTCAAAGTTACTTAATACGGCAGAGTTATGGATGCGTGAAAACGGTATTGCTGTTTCAAAAGTACATTTGGGGACACCAAAAGAGCAGTGGTTTGAATCTTATGCTTTTTATCCGAAACACGGATATATAGAATATAAACCAAGGTATATGATGAAGGTTCTGTAAATCCCGATTTGTCGAGATGTTTGATGGAAAATTTATGGAGGTAAAATAAAATGATGAAACTTGATAATTTTATTGGTATGATGACGGGACATTTTGATAATAAAGAGCAGTTTAATATGATGCAGGCAACAGGAAAAATATATCCTTATGCTAAGCATGTAAATACAGTCTGCAATGACAAAATAAATAATATTCCTCAAGATTTCAATGGAAAATTTGTTGTTGAAGAAAGTTATTATGAGACAAATGGTAACCGTCATGCATCACCGCACCTTTTCCTTATTACAGAAAATGAAGATGGAATTTTACTTTCCTCCTATGAGATTCCGGAAGGAGAAGACAAAAATACATTTTCATATGATTCTATGAAAAATGTTGATTATAGTGAACTGAAAAAATCTAAAAAGTTTAAGCCGGCACTTTATCATGAAAATGATGGCATCTGGGAGGGAGGCAGCACAAGTCAGTTTTCACCAGTAATGACATTTAAGCTTTGGGAAAAGTTTTCTGATAGTTGTTTGGAAGTATCTGAAATTATGGAAGTTAACGGAAAGCGGACTTTTGGATACGATGATCCTATTATTTACAAACGTGTATAAATAAGTGACGAACATGGTGACAACTTCCAGTTTGTCGAACACATGAAAGTTTGAAGTTTCGTAAGGATTTTTAAAACTGTCTCATTGCATGGTTACGTTTATTAAGATATGATTGGTTTGGAGGTGATACATTATGGCAAATGAAGATAAAAAAGATTTTAATACTATGCTTATGGATAGCAAGGATATGCCAAAAGTTCAAATCATAACAGATGAAAAGAGTATCGAAAAATATGGTGGAGATAAAATGTATTTTGCCCCACCTATTGACTACGACAAAGTAATGCGACTTGTGCCTTGTGGAAAATTACTTACAGTAGGTACAATAAGGGAATTCTTTGCTAAACAAAGTGGTGCTGATTTTACAGAGCCAATTACAGCTGGAATTTTTGTTTCGATAGTTGCATGGGCGAGTTATCAGCGTGCAGAAGATAAAACCCCTTATTGGAGAACATTAAAAGCAAAAGGGGAATTAAATGCAAAGTATCCAGGAGGCGTTGAGGCACAAAAGGAGATGCTTGAAAAAGAGGGACATATCGTAATCCAAAAAGGTAGAACCAATATTAAGTATTATGTTAAGGACTACGAAAAAGCATTATTTACATTGTAATAGATAATGTGAAACTTCCAGTTTATCAGGTATAACACATCAATATATGAATGAAAATAAAATGTGTTAATTCACATTTGGAAAGGTAAAGTATGGCATTAGAAAATAAGTTTAATATCACAGACTCCGCAGAACTTGCAAGAATGGAAGAAAGGATAAGTAAGAAAAAAGCAGTGGAGTTGTTTGAAAATGGATATTTGGATAAATATAAAGCAGGCTCTTTTGAGATGCTTGCGGCAATTCACAAATATTTATTTGGTGAGATATATGATTTTGCAGGAAAAGTGAGAAATGTAAATATTGCAAAAGGTAACTTTCGATTTGCGCCAGTTATGTATTTACAAGCTGCAATCGAGAATGTTGAGAAGATGCCACAATCAACATTTGATGAAATTGTTGAAAAATATGTTGAGATGAATATAGCACATCCTTTTCGTGAAGGTAATGGTCGAAGTACCAGGATATGGCTTGATTTGATTCTGAAGAAAGAGTTGAACAAAGTTATTAATTGGAGCCTTGTAGATAAGGAAAATTATCTGTTAGCAATGGAAAGAAGTCCAATCAGAGATATTGAAATAAAATATATTTTAAAACAAGCTTTGACGGATAAGGTTAATGATAGAGAAGTTTATATGAAGGGTATAGATTATAGCTATTATTATGAAGGTTATGTAATATATAGAGCTGAAGATTTATAGATATATACTCCTACCAACGGCAGGATCAATAAAAGAATTGCCGTTGCTAGTCGTTCTCCAAAATAATTTCAAAGGAGAATGACTATGAAACAAAATTTAATTACGGACATTATTCAAGGAATGCTACCATACTTGAATAATGCACAGGGTAAGCGATTGCAGGAGGTACTTCAATCTGCATTTGTAAACTATGAAATAACGGTAAATATCATAAGGAAATGTTTAGTGTGAATGTAAAGTTAAGTGAGATAAATCAGGTGGCGGAGCTGGTGTGAGAAAATTAATATGATTTGGAATATAGGGTTTGTTGAAGGCAGCTGTAAGTGGAGACTTATGGCTGTTTTTTTGTTAATAGGGAAGAATATTTTATGGCTTATAAATGTAGTAGATGGTATAATATCAAGTAAGTTATATGATAAAAGAATTGAAATAAATTTGCTTAATGATGTCCATGAAAATTTAAAATATAATATAGTAAATGAATCTTGAAAATATGGGAATAGAACATTCATATAATATGCATTCAGATTATGTTCAGGAATTATTAAAAAAGGCTCAAATATATGGTCCTGAATTAAGAGATAATATTTTGCGGGATTTTCCAGATTTATTTGAATCTGATGAAGAATTGGTAAGAACTATATTTAGTAACTATATAGAAATTGATGATTTGCTAAAATGTCCATTGGCAAAAATGACACGAGATTTACTTAAGGAATTAGGTATAATTTGATAAATATATTGTGGTGAATGGTGAATATGAGGTTGAGAAAATGTTTGATTGGGATTACAAAATAATCCATTATTGTTTATGGAGGAGTCATCAGACATATTGGAGTATTCAGATAAAGGATTAGCAAGCCAGATTTTTGAAGAACAAAAAGATATATTAAAAGGACTGGATTACAATGAAATATCCTTTGTCTGCTTAAGACTGGACGGAAGTTTGGAACTGCCAAGTACATTAGGAATTGTTTGCAGGAAGATTGCGCAGAAGCTGGATGGATTTGAAGGATTTCACTTTTACCAGTTGCGCCACACCTACACAAGTAACCTTCTGGCAAATGGAGTAGCACCAAAGGATGTGCAGGAACTGTTAGGACACTCAGATGTCAGTACCACAATGAATGTCTATGCTCGCTCCACAAGAAAAGCCAAGCGGGAATCGGCGAGGCTGCTTGATAAAGTGGCAGGCAACGACTAAAAAATAAATTCCCTTATTTCCCTTACAATTATCTCATAAGGGCAAAAATAAGGAAAAATACATATCATTTCACTAATGAACAGGCTAGAATATCTGTAAAATGGGGAATGCGAATGGCACCGCTTAGATAAACTGGAATCTGTTACACTCTTTCTTTCATCTTTTTATTATAAATCACAAGAACCATTATAAAAGAAAGTAACTGTCCAATTAATATTCTCACTATTTGCATATTGTCTGCTTCATTATTTGAAACAACATGTACAAGATTTGTCACGGCAACATTATTAAATAAATGGTCTCCTAATCCCATCCATAATGAACCTGTCAGCTTGTATAATAATGACCATTTTAAACTCATAATACCAGCTAATACAATATAACCAATTCCCATTACCAATAGATTTCCGATTGATGAATTATCTTCTATATAATCCCTAAATGGCATAACCCAATGCCAAATACCAAACAAAAATGCAATAAACACAATACTTTTGATATATGAACCCTCATCTAGTATTTTTGAAAAGAGGCCTCTGAAAACACCCTCCTCCATCCAAACATTAATGATATTAAAAACAATGCACAGCATTACAAACTGTATTCCTGTCTGTTCTACCATCTCACCATTAAGTGAAAATCCACTTGCATAAAAACACAAATTCACATTTCCATTCATCACATACAAAATAATACATTCAATGGTATATGCTACAATAAAACATATTATCCCTAGCAACAACCCTTTTGTAATATTACTAGCAAAACCTGTTTTTACAAATCCTATGTCACTCCATTTGCTTTTTGTAACACGCAAAAGAATAAATAAAATAACTATTCCAAAAATTTTATGTATAAAATTTTCAGCCAATACTGTTTCATCAGTTCTAATAAAGAAATATTCAATTATTCTTGCAATGACGCAAACAATAAATATTCCCCAGCATACTACTATTGAATGCTTTTTTAGTATATTCATTTAAACATATCCCTTCTTTATTTTAAGAATGCCAATCTTATCGGTCTGACAAATTCCGATTGAGATTTTACCTGCTCCCAGTCAGATTTTAAATATAGATATGCCCTCTTCATACATTGTTTTATAAGGATCTCCAATCGCCGCGAAAGCATCTTTTTCACTTTTTCGTTCCCAATCCATATCTATATACCCATCGGTTTTTACATGTTGTTTTCCCGCAAGCACACAAAAATAGCTGCACACAACTTCATTTAAAATCAGATACTCCAGAAGTGTCCTGTCATCCACATATTTTTCAAATACAAGGGTGCCCCTCTCATAACAAAATACCTTTGTCCGGTATTCCATAATATCAATTTTAAGTTCCATATCAAATTTTGAATTGTCAATCATTCTTTTAAAACTTTCAATCTGATAACTTACCGGAATTTGCGCCTTATCAAGCAATTTATGCACATTATAAAATATTTCTTTCTGTTTCATACCTGTCCTCAATGCATTCTGCTCTGTTGTATTTTCTTCATCCCTATCCGAAAATAGAAATCTATCTGATTTACATTCCAGTTCCCGAAAACGGCTGGCTAGCTGGTCGAGCCGTTCTGTGCCAAATGCCTCATATTCTTCCTTAGTAATTTCATAGTACCGATTATACCAGGCAACCCATGTAACCACACAACTTAGAATATATTTATCCACTTCCGGAACATATCCAACACTATACAGCAGTTTTGTATTTACTTTCTCATTTTGTATATTCATATGCCCTCCAACTATATTCATATCCATTATAATAATCCCATTCGGGTATAATCTCAATATACATATCATTTCACTATCTAAGGGGGCTGAAAAGCCTGTAAAATAAGGAAAGTTCAGGAAATCTCTCCACAACTTCCGATTTGATAATCTCTTGAACAAGGCTACCATATGGGTTATTCTACCACATATTCATCCTTAATTCATCTAAAATTTTCACGATTGATTTACCACACTTCTAAACTATCTTCTGCATCAACCCAAGCTTGCATTTCTCCATCTAACACTAAGCGTGCATACTCCATATGTTCATCAATCGCAAGAGCATTCAATGCACATTGTGAATTAGGTGTGGTCTTTAAACCGTCCTCTGACTTATTACAGTCAATGCACAAAATCATATTATCAAAGGCGGTTATATCAATACTATCGCAGCATTGGTTATATGTAGCATATATAAGTTTCATAGCATTTTTGTCCTTTCATCGTTTTTACAGATAAGCCGGTTGTATTGATAAATTGTTGTGTGTCCCAGAATTATCCTTTAGAATGTGAAACTCATTATTTGTGCAAATTGTTTATACAACGAGCAATGTTTCGAAGTGTGCATCAGAAACAAACAAGAACTTGCAACCTTGAGAAAAGATATGCTTAGAGCAGTAAAAGGTTCTAAGTCAGAGAAGGAGAAAAAAGAGTAATGAAGAAATTCTTTTGATTACGACGATGGCGACATGGCTTTTGTGAGAAGCTGTAGCTGCGTTTTTTACCATTGGCGCTGGTCTTAACAATATGTCTGCACACCAATTTTTTCTGAACTCTCATGTAGATTTCTTTTGGAATAATGGCTTCGTGGTTACCTTTGTGTTAAAATCACTGAAGATAATCAGCATATAATACTCTCTTTCCTTGAAAAAAGAGAAATAAATTAACCGATATGTTTCTTTATGATAAACTTACTAGAGAAGTCTATGATAAGGAGGTGTAGTAAAACAGAGGAGATAAGTTTGAAGAAAATTTTTTAGCTGGAGAAGTGGATGAAAATGCAGTTATTCGAAAATCTCGAATAACTGCAGCAGATGGTAAAACATATAACACGAATCACTATAATCTTAGAGCTATTATTGCAGTAGGTAGTCTGATTACGAATATGAGTATAATATTGGTAAGAAGCTATTTTCTCATAGTTCTAATCAACTGATATAAAACAATTTTTTGAGCATCATTAAGTCCAGATAAATCTAAATAATTCTTGTTATCAATACCAAGTAAATAATCAGTAGATACATTGAAATATGCGGCAATTTTTATTAAGTTGTCGTAAGAGGGCAGACGATTGCCTAACTCATATGCACTAATTAATGATTTTGAAACGCCAATTCGATTGGCTAATTGATTTTGAGTTAGGTTTGAATTTTGTCTTAAGAACTTTATTCGTTCATTTAGATTTACCATATGTGTACCTCCGATACAAATAGTATATCCAGAATAGGAACACATATGGTACTATGAGTATACAGGTAGTAATCTTAAAAAAAGATTTAAAATATTTTAAAGTTTTGTTGTTTTATGTATGCAAAAAATAGAAAAAATTTAGTACAAATGAGAAAATTGCAAGCTGGATTAATTATGTTATAGTAATAATGGCTGATAAAATGCAGAATTTTGTGTAAATCAAGGTGTAAATAAATTGGATAATTGTATGTTGTTGTGTATAATGTAGTTAGACACTATTTTATACAGGAAATAGTTGCGATAATACATATTTTATAAATAAATGTGATGTGTAAAATGTTGGATTGAAAAGTTGACAATTATGTAAAAAGGAGAAGAGTATGGCTATTTTTATTATTGTATTTTTAGGAATAATTACATATATAATGTGTAATTATATTTTGAATAATGTTGCACCCGAGGAACAAACACAGGCTGTATTAGCAAGCAAAAAGACAGGTACATATATGGATGCCAATAATGTGATACATACAAATTATATTTTAGAATTTGATGTCTTAGGTGAAAGAAAAAAGTTTATAGTAAAACATAATGTATATAAAATGTATTTTGAGGGGCAGCAGGGAAAGCTGGTTTATAAAAGAAAAAAATTTGTAGATTTTATTTGTTAATTAATATATGACAAGTAGTTTATATGGCGGATAGTTGATTAAATATATAATATATATAGAAGAATATATATGAAAGAACATTATAGAAAAGTCGTAGCAATAAGAACAGCAGGAAGATAGACTTCTGACTGTTCTTTTTTTGTAAAAATGTGTTGACAAAACTATATATATACTGTATATATAAATATATACAGTATATATGCGATGTGTTTAAACATATAGTATGTGATGTAAGTATATCAAATACTATCCGTATATAATTTTACACAAATAATCTGTATATCACCTAAAAAATATTAGCAGGCGTCAAAAATCAAAATCACCCTTGCTCTTACTAAATTACATATTAAAAATCAGGAGGCTTTGTTATGATAAAAGTGAGCAATATGTCAAAGGAATATCGGGCATTTAAGCTAAACAACATAAATATTCACTTGCCAAAGGGATATATTATGGGCTTGGTAGGGAGAAATGGAGCAGGAAAAACTACATTACTTAGAATATTGGTAGGTATAGAAAAAGCTGATAGTGGCAGTGTTATTATTAATGGCTTTGATATAAACGAAAATGAAGAAAATGCCAAAAAGGCGAAGGATAGTATAGGCTTTGTTTTTCTTGATAATTTATTTATAGATGAAGCAAGCCTTATAAAAAATGGTCGGGTATATGGGAAATATTATACAAGGTTTAATAAGGATACTTTGGTAAAGTATTGTGAAGAATTTGATTTAGATATAAAGAGAAAATATAAGAAGCTGTCAAAAGGCGAGAAGTTAAAATTTCAATTAGCCTTTGCACTTGCTCACCAGCCAAAATTATTAATATTAGATGAGCCAGCAGCAAATTTTGATAGAGATTTCAGGAAAAAGTTTATAAAGACCTTAACGAAGTTTGTAGCTGACGGAGAAAAAAGTGTAATAATAGCAACACATCTTACAGAGGATTTGGATAGAATAGCAGACTATGTTACATTTATGGATTGCGGAAAAATAGAAATGTCTATGGATAGAGAAACATTAATGGAAAGCTTTAAATTAATAAGTGGGGACACAGAAAAATGCAACCTTATAAGTAAAGAGCTTGTTATATATAGAGAGGACGGAAAATACGGTAGTAAGCTGCTAATTGATTTAAGAAGTGATAAGATAAAAAATAATATAATAAGTAGCGAACTTATGGTTGAAACGCCAAGCATAGAGGATATTATGTATTATATTACAAAGGGAAAAGAAGCTAAGGAAGAAAAAAAGGAGGATAACAGATATGTTTAAAATGGTATTACAGGATTTTAGAGCAGAGTTTTTTCATAATATTAAAGGAGAAAGAAAAAATTTATGGGTGTACATAATGATTATCTGCTTTTATAGCTTCTTGTTTATAAGAGATTTATTAAGAGATGGACCTAAGCAAAATATGGTGTGGTATGTGAATTTTTTGTTTTTAATTGTATTTGTTGAATGTATTCATACTATTTATCCAAATAAATTAGAAAAAATAATGCTTTTAGTGCCGCTTACAAGAGAGGAAAAATATAAATATTTAAAAATTAGATTAGTGATTAAGCAGGTAATTTCCTTAGTTATTCTAGGCATTGTAAACACTGTGTTTGTATGTATTGGATATACAAAGGTGTCTACTACTATTTTTGGTATGATAAGCCTGCTATTATTAGGTGCTGTTATGGGAATAACCATAAATAAAGTAGATGAACAGATTAATCATCTTTTTGAGGTAATAAATATATTTGTTGGCTTTGGAAATTTTTTGCTTATATTATCTGGAGAGTCCTTTATGGAAATTCCGAAGAATATAAACAATGGAATTATTGCAGTATTATCTATAATTCAGGTAGCAGGGTCAATAATTATTATGAAGAATTTTAGAAAATACGCAAAGGTCGATTTAGTCTAGGAAAGGAATAAGTTCAAGTAGAGCTTGATGTGAATATGAATATAGTTATTAAAACACAAGGTACAATGGCAATATATGAGCAAATAGTTAATCAGCTGAAAAACCAGATTGTAACAGGAGTATTACAAGCTGGCGAGGCACTGCCTTCAATAAGAGCATTGGCAGGAGAGCTTCAGGTAAGCGTGATTACAACCAAAAGAGCATACGAGGAATTGGAAAAGGAAGGACTTATTCGTTCTGTTGCAGGCAAGGGCTTTTATGTGTGCGAATATAATAAGGACTATTTAAAGGAAAAGCAGCTTATGATGCTTGAAAGCAGGCTTACAGAAATAATTTTTGAATGTAAAGGTGCTGGACTTACAAACGAGTACATATTAGAAATGGTAGAAGCATTACTGGAGGAGAAATAAAATGGAAGAGGAAATATTAAACTTAGTCAATGTTTGTGTGAATAAAGGAAAATTTTCCTTAAAGGATATTAGCTTTAAAATTGAAGAAGGCTATCTTATGGGAATTATTGGAAAGAACGGAGCAGGAAAAACCACTCTTTTAAATACAATTATTGGAAAAAATGGGAAGTATACTGGCAGAATATTGTATAAGGGAAAGGATATAAAAGAAAATTATAAGAAATTTATGGAGGAGTGTGCATACATTTCAGAAGATGCTGTATTTTTAAAGGAAGACACAATATTAAATAATGTAAGGCTGTTATCAGTTTTTAATGAAAAATTTGATGAAGAGAATTTTGTTAAAATGCTTACGGATAATGGAATTTCAGAGGACAAATTTATAGATAGATTGTCAAGGGGACAGTTTATAAAGCTACAGCTATGTCTGGCTAGAGCTATGGGTAAAAAACTGTATCTAATGGATGAGGTTACAGCAGGAATGGACCCAGTATACCGAAAGGAATTTTACAAGGAATTAAAGACAATGCAGCAGGAAGGCTGCACAATTATTGTGACAACCCATATTGTATCAGATTTAAACAGAAATATGGATTACATAGTAGAGCTTGAAAATGGAAAAATAGAGTCAATAAGAGAAAATGATGGAGGCTTTTGTTATGAATAGCGGATTAAACCAAAGTAATAATTCCTTGTTGTTAAAGGAATTTGATAAAAGAGCAAGGAACATAAGAGTAATCTCGCAGGTTTTTGAATGGTTTGGAGTAATATTTGAAGCAATAATGATTATTGGAATAATATGCAGTATTAATATTAATGATGAAGTTTCAAATAAAATAGTTTATGAAACAGGCTTTTCCTATTATATGCTTTTAGGTGGATATATGTTGTTTGTAATCAATATGTTTATTGTACCAGTTGTTATGCTGGGTAATGGGGAAAAAACTAATATATACAAATTTTTAAGCTGTTCGCCTATAAGTAAGGGTGAGATTTTTAAGTCAAGAATAAAAATAGTATGTAAAATGATGGGTATAAGAATTTTGATATTTGTAGGACTTGAACTGACTTTAATGTTAATTGAACATTCCTTAAATATAAAGGGAATAGCTTTGGCAGCAGTCGTTCCCTTTATTACAATGATAGGTGGAATACTTTATTGTATACCACCTAAAAAATGCTAGTTAATAATTGTGAAAAATAATTGTAAAAAAGAATTACTTAAAAATATTCATTCCAATAATTACAATACCTAGTATAACTAAAATCACACCTGTTAATCGGTTTAAGGTTTTAGCACTTGCCTTGTTGGCAAACTTTGCAGCAATTCTTGCCCAAAGAAGTGTAGATAATACACAAAAGATAAGGCTGGGAATGTCGGGCATACCATCAATGGCAAAGTGACTAATAGCACCTGTAAAGGCTGTAAAGGTCATAATGAATACGCTTGTGCCTACTGCTGTTTTTAGTTCATAGCCAAGAAAACTGGTAAGTATAAGGAGCATCATCATACCACCACCAGCACCTACAAAGCCACAAATAAAGCCAATAATTACACCTGAGATAATAGATTGGATTACTCTTTTTTTAGGGCTTACAAGTCCCATACTTTCCTTTGTGGTCATTACAGGTCTAACAATAAATTTAATGCCTAGTAAAAATGTCATAAATACGGAAATATTACCCATTGTAGAATTTTCTACCAGACTTGCAATAAAGCTTCCAAAAAGCGTAAATGCAAGAACGGAAATCATCATAATAAGTCCGTTTTTAATATCGAGATTTTTATTTTTTCCATATGTATATGCACTTACAGCACTGGCAAGCACATCGCTGGCAAGGGCAATGCCAACAGCCTCATATGCTGGCATATTTAAAAATGTGATTAACATTGGGCTTATTACTGCGGCAGCACTCATTCCGGCGAAGCCTGTACCAAGACCAGCACCAATACCTGCAATAAAGCAGACTATAAATTTTATAAGCATAGTTTTTTCTCCAGATAAATTTAATATTATAGTTCAACATTTTATTATAGATAGACATAATAATTATGTCAACATAAATTGAGGACATATTACATATTATAATGTATATAAAACTAATCTTAAATTCTAAAAATTATTTTTATAATAATTCCACATTTATCGTAGAAGGTTATACTTAATGTGTTATCTTAGTTTTGAAAATGAAAATTGCAAAAAAATTTGACAGAATACATAATATAAATGTAATATTCACATATAAGGTGTTAAAAATTAAACTAAACAGGAGAAACAGTATGAAAAAAATTTTAGTTACAGGTGGAACTACATTTGTTAGCAGGTATGTGGCAAAATATTTTGTCAAATGTGGCTATGAGGTATATGTTTTAAATCGTAATACCAAACCACAGGTGGAAGGTGTAAGACTGATTGAAGGTGATAGAAAAAATTTAGGAAGTATACTAAAAGATTTCCATTTTGATGTAGTCGCAGATATTACAGCATACACTCAGTCCGATATATTGAATTTGCTTGATGGACTTGGGGCGTTTGAGCAATACATTATGATTAGTTCCAGTGCTGTTTATCCAGAGTATGAGGCACAACCATTTAATGAAAATGCAAAGTTAGCTGAAAACAAATTCTGGGGAGCATATGGAACGAATAAGATAGAAGCTGAAAAAGCATTACTACAAAAAGTTCCTAATGCGTATATACTTCGCCCACCATATTTATATGGACCTATGAATAATGTTTATAGAGAGGCTTTTGTATTTGACTGTGCTATAGGGGATAGAAAATTTTATCTTCCAAAAGACGGAAAAATGAAAATGCAGTTTTTCCATGTAGCGGATTTGTGTAAGCTTATGAATATTATAATAGATACAAAGCCAGATACACATATTATGAATGTGGGTAATCCTATATCAGTTACAATAAAAGAGTGGGTTAGTATGTGTTATAAAGTGGCAGGAAAGACTCCAGAATACATAAATGTGTATAAAGATATTGACCAAAGAAATTACTTTAGCTTTTATGATTATGAATATGAACTTGATGTATCAAAACAAAATAAATTACTACCACAGGTTAAAGAATTAGAAGAAGGATTAAAAGAATGTTATGAGTGGTATATAAAAAATCAAAATGAGGTAAGGAAGAAACCATTAACTGACTTTATAGATGGAAATTTAATTTAATATTGTAAAGCCTCAATTCAGGTAAAGACCTGGTTGGGGCTTGCTTTATTTTCACAGACAAAATATCCTGATGTAAATATTGTTTCGGGCAAAAGATTAAATAATGCAACAAAGTCAGATATAGAACAATGGGTAAATGAATTACAGTAGATTAGCCTGTAGCGTAGGGTCAATAAATAATCCAAGCTTTGGAGGGTAAAATGTAAATAGAAAGAATAAAAGGGTAGTAAAAATTAATATTTTTGTTCCAGTGGAATTTGAAATATATGATTTGCTATAAAGCTTATTTTCCAACCAAAGTGCAAAGATAACGCCTGCAAAATATATGGCAATATTTATAAAGTCATAATTTTGACCAAGTACACCAAGAATTGTATAGAAGGCTACAACAATGAAAATCATTCCACCTATAATGCCTATAGTTCTTGAGCCGAGAAAATTTTCAGGAAGGTTATCCTTATTAAAATACAATTCCAAAATTGTAAGCAAAAGCATTGGGAAGAAAATAAGCTTTAAATGCTCAAAGGTAGATTCGTTAGTTGCAGAAAAAAGACCTATAAGGCTGTTCTGATTTGACCAGTCATATGTAAAATGTAAAAGTACACCTAAAACTGAAATAAAAATAAATCTGAAAAAATTTCTTTTAAAAGACATAAATCCCCCTTTATTAAAATTGGCATAATAATACTATAAATAGTATAATAATTCACATAAAAAGTACACCACTATAAATCAGACCCAAAATGTAAAGTACAAATATTAATTAAGCGGAAAAATATTAATACTATTATATTCAAAAACAACAGAAAATATTAAAAATTTTTGCAAATTTGGGACATAAATCAGCAAATTTGGGACATTGGAGTACAAGAGAGGAAAAATATGTTATAGTTGTTAAAAGTAACATAGAAATGAAAGGATAATACAGGAGGTGATATTGCAACGGATAAAGTAACGATAATCTAATATTTATTCAGGTATGGTATAGTGTAAATTATTCATATAAGAGGAAGTAATCTTAAACTAATTAAAAAACTAAAGGAAGCAAAGTAAGAAAGGCGTACTATATGAAAAAAAATTTAGTGTTAGTTATTATTGTACTTATATCAGTAGCTGTAGTAATTGGAGCTGTTATATTGATAAATATCTCAGAAAAAAATAGAATCTCCAATAAGGGTAACTCAACAAGCAAGGTCACAGACACTATAGTAGATAATTTTGTACCGGGAAGAGTGGAGATTAAGGTTACAGAAATATCTGAGGATAGTATAAAGGGAATAGTTGTTAATGGAGGGATTATATTTAAGACAGATGAAGAAATAACGGTTAAGGGAATAAATAGTACATCAATGGATGAAAATGGAAAAAATATTAGTAAGGATATGGTAATTTGTTTTAGCTGTACTGAGAAAGATATTGAAGCTGAGAATGTAGTAAATATTAGTAACTTTAGCATTAAGCAAAATTAAAGGTTATAGTTTTTATATAGCTGGAGTGAAAAGTGCATTTCCACTTTTATAAATGTGTTTTTTAAAGTGGCATTTACTCTTACAGAATGAAGTAAATGTCACTTTTTGTATCCACATAAAAATAAACCACCTACTATGCAGGTGTGTTTCCTGTAAGCTTTAGCTTCAAGTAAAAAACCTCCAGTGCTATAATTAGTAAAGGTTCGCCAACCGTACTAAATAGTAAAGGAGGTATCCAAAATGGACAATAATAGTTTAGCACACACAAAAGTACAGTTTACAAGGGACTACACAGAGTAGGTATCTGACGGGAGGGGTTCCGCCCGTCAGATTTTCCATGTGATATTCAAGCTGTCGCTTGTGGCGGCTATGGTGGTAATCATCAAATCCACCACCCGCCGCTTGTCGTCAAAGGATACATTGTCCCATGTGTCGAGGTAGCCGGAAATTTGGCTGACCTGTTCCGGGCTAATGGCTTCCACCGTTAGTTCCGCTATCCTCGCCAGAAGGTCCTGCTTGCGCCCGTCCAGTTCTGCTATCTTCACATTCACATAGGAGAGCAGGACATTGTTTGCACCCGTCAGACTGTCCACCAGCTTTTCAATCTCGCCGTCCACATGGGCAAGATCCACTTGCAGGGCGGCGATTTTCGGGTTTGCCTTTGCCGCTTTTTTTCTGCCTGTCAGCGTCTTGTAGCTTGCCAGTTTCTTTACCATCTGCTGATAAACAACCGCTTCCAGTTCCGAAGTAATGATTTTCCCGCACCCCGGACAATTCTTGTTATCCAGCCGTTTCGTACAGCGAAGGTATTGCTTGCCGGAGGGATTGAAGATACTCATAAGGGCATACCCGCAGTTTCCGCATTTGATTTTTCCCGCCAGCCATGTGTGGGTGGCTTTTCGGGCAGACTGGATTTTCATGTTGTTCATCAGCTTCTTACGGCAGGTCAGCCAGATGTCGGAGGGGACAATGCCCTCATGGGGAGCCAGTACCAACATTTGGTCTTTCAAGTCGTTCTTTTTGCTGGGCTTCACATCCCGCCCTTGATACAGATAGCAGCTGTTCATGCTAGTAAAATCGGCAGCGTCATTGACAATGACCGTCCCTTGACTTTTGAAAAATTCGTACACATCAAGGTCTGCCTGCACATAGACAGGATTGCGTAACATCTGCGCCAGCGTGGGGCGTATCAGCTCTTTGCCATGGAACAAAATCCCCTGTTCCGCAAAGTACCGGGTAATGTCCCCGTAGGAGGTTGTGGGCTGGGCGTACATTTCAAACATCAGCCGGATATTTGCCGTTTCGTCCGGGTTTACCACCAGCTTCTTTGTGTTGATACCGTCCATCTTGATTGGCTCGGTGTGGAAGCCGTAAGGGGCTTTCCCGCCCATCTTGAAACCACGCTGGCTGCGGGAATAGTAAGCGTCCGTTACCCGCTTCTGTATGGTTTCCCTTTCAAGCTGGGCGAACACAATACAGATATTTAACATCGCCCGCCCCATCGGGGTGGAAGTATCAAACTTTTCCGTAGAGGACACAAACTCTACATTGTACTGTTGGAACAGCTCCATCATGTTGGCAAAGTCCAGAATGGAACGGCTGATACGGTCAAGTTTGTAAACCACGACCTTTGCAATCAAGCCCCGCTTGATGTCCCGCACCAGTTCTTGAAACTTCGGACGGTCTGTATTCTTGCCGCTGTACCCTTTGTCTGTGTATTCTTTGCAGTTACCGCCTTTCAACTCGTATTTGCAAAATTCAATCTGGCCTTCAATGGAAATGCTGTCCTTTTTGTCTACCGATTGTCTTGCATAGATTGCGTCTATTCGATTGTTCATATTGTCGCTCCTTTTCTTAAAAAAGAAACGGAGCTGCTGACAGTTTTATTATACCGCCAGCACCTCCGGCGGGATACGGTCTACCAGCCGCTGAATGTCTTTCAGCTCGCTTTCCAGCTTTGCCCGTTCCATCGTATCTTTCATCTTGCCTTTTTCACTGGCTTTGGCTCTGGCTTCCAACTGTTCATTTTCTGCCAAAAGGTCGTTTATCGTGACCTTGTATTTTTTGAGCTGCCCTGAGAAGTTCTCCATCTGCGGAAACCACTTTTTCAGCAGGAAGAGGGCTTCCTCTTTCTTCTTTCCGGCGTTGAACGGGGTAATACCGTCCAGTGTGGCTTCAATGGCTCTTGCCTGTTTGGAGAGATTGACCGCCTGCTTGAACAGACGGGTGGGGATATGCTTCCTGCCTGTCTTGCTGGCACTTTCCCCACGCTCCAAATCTGGATATTTCTCCACCATATAGGCGTGAAAGTCGTCCTGCCATTTTGTGAGGTTGGCTCTGTTCCCGATAATCTCCTTTGCACACAGGCGGTTGTCCTCTGTCAGCGGGACAAAGACCAAATGCAGGTGGGGCGTTTTCTCGTCCATGTGTACCACCGCCGACACGATATTT
>UQCD01000016.1 GCA_900539455.1 uncultured Eubacteriales bacterium | reverse complement strand
TTTCCCACTTGTCCCTGCTGATATTCTTTGGATTCCTGCTGTACTCTGCCGGCATGATAGCAAGCCCCAGTTCATCACAATATTTATTTGTAATAGGCTGGAGATGGTTCTTCCAGTTGCTTTTAGGTGAATTGTATTTCTTGCCAGTTGTCATGCTGACACTGTTCCAGATAAGATGTCCATGCATATGCTCTCTGTCTGTGTGGACTGCATACACAGCCTCATAATCATCACTAAGCACATCCTTCGCAAAGTGCTCCAGCACATACATTGCCTGCTCTGCCGTCACTTTTTCTTCCGGTGAAAATGATATGATCACATGATACCCCTGCCTTTTACCCGTCTTATGAAAAATGTTCTTTGTCTCTTCCATCTGCTCAAATGCTGTATCTGGCAGGCAGTTAATACCGCCCACCAGTACACATTCTTCTGTCTTATCTGGATTCTGAATATATTCCAAAGCATTCTTTAGGTGTGATGCTGGATTTCTACCTTCCGATTCCATGATATTTAGGATCTTTGTAATCGCCATACTTCCAGCACCTCCCCGAATGTTTTCTTTACCTCATCCATACTGCTCTGCAATTTATCAATATCGCTGTAATACAATCTTCCCTGTGAATTGCCAAGCTTTACCGCCTGATTAATATTATTTGCAATACCTGCAATAACACGAATTATTTTTGCCCTGTCCTCTGGATAACTTGTATCAATGTTGCCTCCTGTCCGAATTAATTCTCTTATATAGGCACTTGCTGTCATTCCTGTTCGCTTAAGTGCCGCTTTCAGAATATCCATATCTTTCTCTGACAGCTTCACCGATATCTTATAATCTTTCCTGTCAGACTTGTATCTTCTCTTTCCATCTGCCATACGTTTTTCCCCTTTCGTAATTCCCAAATTCTGTATCAAACCAATCTCTTTTTATCTGTACCATTGCTTTTTTCATCCTTTCTAAAAGTTCTGCTTATAGGTTTTGCAAGATGCGGAAAAGGTCGGACCTTTTCCCGAAAAAATATAAACGCATCAGCGTTTACATAATTTTTCGTCTTGGCAGGAGCACCTGCACCCTGTATATGATATGTGGTGGTTAATGTACCACCACAATTACTGATATGGTGGCTAAAGTTCCACCTGCTTTAAAAGTGGTGGCACCTTTTGCCATCATTTTGCTTGTTTGGTGGCATTTTCCGCCACCACTTTTCCATTTTGATGGCACTTTCCGCCACCATGACTTTTTTCACTCTGATTTGAGTGGTGGCGCTTTTTGCCGTCACTTTGCTGTTTTGACGGCGCTTTTTGCCCCCACTTTTGCATTTTGACGGCACTTTTTGCCTCCACACTTTTTCGGCTCTGATTTGTGCGGGGGCGCTTTCTGCCCCCACTTTGTGGTTTTGGGGGCGCTTACTGCCCCCATTTGCACGTTTTGGGGGCGCTTTTTGCCCCCACTCGCTGGATTCACCTATTCAGTTGTCTCTTCCACCATTACATCTGCATCCGACATCACATTTTCTGCTATCTCAGCACCATCTTCCGGCAATTCATTTGTTTCAGGCGGTATATCCACTTCATCATGTTCACTTATCACAGAATCCCCAACTGCCGCTTCATAATCCATTTCTTCTGCACCCTTGCTTCGGTTACGCTGTGGCTCATAATCCGGATTGTAATAATCTTCGTAACCATAGATTTTCTGTTCAAAGTACTTCCTTGGACATTTGCCCCGCATGGTGAAATAACCTTTTGCCTCAAGCTCTGCATTATATTCCTTTATAATTGCATATGCCTTTGTCATCCCGATACCAAGCATCTGGCTTATCTCAACTGCATCTATGAATGCTTCCTTTATACCCTTCATGCAGCTCCTCCTTTCATAAATTGTTATTTTAAATACGTGTTTTCGCAAAACAGCTATCCTGTTCTTTATTTAATCCGTATTTTTAATTCGTGTTTATTTTAATATCCTTTTCAAAATTTGTCAATAGAACTTTTTATAATTACGCACTTGCAATTCGTTTTTATTTATGATAAAGTAATCATACAATCATAAATAAGTCACTTACTGATACGTATTTCATTTAATATCAATCTGATACGTATCTTTACAACGGACTATTTTATATAAAGGAAGGTGAACCACATGGCTTACATTATGGACATTCCGTCTCCACAGGAGATTGGAAAGAACATACAGAAGCACCGCAGGGCTCAAAAGATAACACAGAAGGAATTTGCAAAAAGACTTGGTAAATCAGAACGCACCATTCAGAAGTATGAATCCGGTGAGATTATCATGAAGCTGGATGTAGTAAAGGAAGTTGCTAATGAGCTGAACATTCCATTTCAGGAGCTTTTATATCAGGCAGGAATTGATAATGCTGCAAAAGAACCAATAAAACAGTCAACATCATATGAATTCCACACTATGTCAGATGTAATCAATGCTCTCTTTGCCATAACTGAACTTACTGATTTTTCATTTGAGCTGACCAACACCAAACCTCCTGAAAGTCCTGAATGGACTGCCGGGATTAAGGTTAATGGCAAAGGCAATGGAAAATATGATGCAGACTTCTGTCTCTTTATGGAAAACTGGATAACAAAGAAGAATATGCTTCAGACAGGAAAAATTTCAAAAGAAAAGTTTGATTCATGGAAATCAGATATGTTGGCATATTATAAGGATTCCAGACTGGATAATGAAGCCGATTCAAAAACTGAATAATTGCAGGCTTACACCTTTAGTAAAGAAAAAGCTCCGGCACACTCCTTCTCGCAAAAGGAATAACCGAAGCTATGTAAGTGATTGACCCGAAGGCTTTATAATCACCCTGAACAAGTAGATTATATCATAGCCTTTTGATGATTGCACAACAATTTTACAAAAAGGAGATGATATTCATGCCAGCTTACAAAGATGAAAAAACTGGTAAATGGTTCGCCAAGTTCTATTATACGAACTGGCAGGGAATCAAAAAACAGAAGTGGAAAAGAGGCTTTGCCACCAAAAAGGAAGCCTTAGGATTTGAAAGGGATTTTCTGGAAAAGCAGTCTGCCAATCCTGACATGACATTTCAAAACCTTTATGAAATTTATATGGAGGATATGGCTGCAAGACTTAAGCAGTCAACTCTTCTGACAAAAAAGGCGGTACTACAGACGCATATTCTTCCATTCTTCGGTAGCAAGCCGATAAATGAAATCAAAGCCTCAGATGTACGAAGATGGCAGGCGAAGCTTATGAGTTCGCCTAATAATTACTCCCAGACCTATCTGAAAAAGATTAACACGGAGCTTAACAGCATCATCAATTACGCCAAGCGTTTCTATGACCTTAACACCAATCCCTGCGGCAAGGCAGGCACCATTGGAAAAGCAAAGGCTGAGGAAATGGATTACTGGACTTACGATGAATATATTGCTTTCCGTGAGGGTGTAAAAGACAAGTCGCTATCGTATATATGCTTTGAAGTCCTGTACTGGACTGGTATGAGAGAAGGTGAACTGCTTGCTCTATCACCTGCTGATATTGACCTTGATAACAAGACAATATCCATCAACAGAACATATCAGCGAATAGAAGGAAAAGATGTATTTACATCACCTAAGACAAGAAAAAGTAAGCGAAATATTCCGATTCCGGATTTTCTCTGCCAGGAGCTATCAGACTATATCCAGTCAAGGTATATGCTTGATGCAGATGAAAGGCTGTTCCCGGTAACAAAATCATATCTCTCACATGAGATGATAAGAGGTTGCAAAAACACAGGTGTAAAGAAGATACGAATCCACGATATCAGGCATTCGCACGCCAGCTTACTTATTAATCAGGGCTGTGATGCGCTGATGTTAGCAGACAGGCTCGGACACGAGAAAGTATCCACAACACTTAACACATACTCTCATCTGTTTCCACATAAACAGCAGGAGCTTGTGCATAGTCTGGAATCATTGCAGGCAACAGATTCGCCAACACCTGAACCACCATCTGATAACCCACTGCTTGAAGCAGTAGGTATCACATGTGAAGTGCCGCAGACTCAGGACAACGGCTCAGATGTAACAATCCGACCTCAGTTCGGACCTGCGTTAGTACCACCAAATACCGCATCAGGGAAAATCATCCAGATGCCACAAAGAAAGATCATATAAAAGAAATCCAGCAGTCATCAGGGTTTCTTGCTATTAAAGTTAATGACAACCAACTGAAAACGATAGAAAAAGAGTAGTTGCTATTAGTAGCAAATTAGTAGCAGAGCAAAAGAAAAAGTCTCGGAACCCGCTTGTTTAGCGAATTCCAAGACTTGTGGCTCTTATTCAAACTCAATCGTTGCTGGTGGTTTTCCCGTACAATCATACATTACCCTATTCACACCCTTTACTTCATTAACAATTCTACTTGTTACCTTTCCGAGCACCTCCCAAGGAAGCTCTGCTGCCTCGGCTGTCATAAAGTCGCTTGTGTTTACTGCACGAAGTGCGATTGCGTAATCATAAGTTCTCTCATCACCCATAACACCTACGGAACGCATATTTGTAAGTGCTGCGAAGTATTGACCAAGCTTTTTGTCTACGCCTGCCTTTGCAAGTTCCTCACGATAGATGTAATCTGCATCCTGAACTATACGAACCTTTTCGGCTGTTACTTCGCCAATAATTCTTATGCCCAAGCCTGGACCTGGGAATGGCTGACGGTATACAAGATATTCTGGAATACCTAATTCCAAGCCTGCTTTTCTTACCTCGTCCTTGAACAATAGACGAAGTGGCTCAATGATTTCCTTGAAATCAACACAATCTGGAAGTCCTCCTACATTGTGATGCGATTTAATAACTGCTGACTTGCCTAAGCCAGATTCGATTACATCTGGGTAGATTGTTCCTTGAACAAGATAGTCAACTGCACCTATTTTCTTAGCTTCTTCTTCAAATACACGGATAAATTCTTCGCCAATGATTTTTCTCTTTCTTTCTGGTTCTTCTACTCCGGCAAGCTTTGAATAAAATCTTTCCTGAGCATTTACTCGAATGAAGTTCAAATCGTACTGTCCGTTTGGACCAAATACAGCCTCAACCTCATCACCTTCATTTTTTCTTAAAAGACCGTGGTCTACAAATACGCAGGTCAACTGCTTTCCAACAGCCTTAGCAAGAAGAACTGCTGCAACTGACGAATCTACACCACCTGATAATGCACATAATACCTTGCCATTTCCTACCTTTTCACGGATTTGCTTAATGGTTGTTTCTACGAATGAAGCCATTTTCCAATCTCCTGTACAACCACATACATTGTACACAAAGTTTGAAAGCATCTTCATTCCCTCTACAGTGTGCATAACCTCTGGATGGAACTGAACTGCATATAATTTTCTTTCAGCATTTTCCATAGCTGCTACTGGACAATCTGAAGTATGGGCAACTACCTTAAAATTCTCTGGAGCCTTTGCAATATAGTCTGTATGGCTCATCCAGCAGACAGTTTTTTCAGAAACATTCTCAAATAAAACTGAAGACTTGTCTACATTTACCTCTGTTTTTCCGTACTCACTAACTGGTGCTGTTTCTACCTTACCACCTAACATATATGACATAAGCTGTGAACCATAGCAAATGCCCAAAATAGGAATATTCAAATCAAAAATTTCCTTCTCACAACGAGGTGAATCATCACCATATACGCTGTTTGGTCCACCTGTAAAAATGATACCCTTTGGGTTCATTTCTTTAATTTTATCTAAACCCATATTGTATGGATGAACTTCACAATAAACATTACATTCTCTAACTCTTCTTGCGATGAGCTGATTGTACTGACCACCAAAGTCTAATACAATAATCATTTCCTTTTGCATTTTTTCCTCCTGAAAATGTATTTGTGTGTCTGGGGGAAAATTCACATATTAATTGAATTTGTGACACTGTAATAATTATAGATAATAGGAATTTTATTGTCAAGATTTAAAATCTTCCAGTCCTAATCACAGCTCCTTTATAACTCTCTAATAATACTTATTTTTCATAATGTGAGAAACTTATTCTCATAAACAAGACCTTGCCCTTAAAAAAAACTGCCAGAAGCATACTAATACCTCTGACAGTCCGAGAAAACTTTAACCTTTCCATTAGCGAGAAACTTCATCCCAGCGCATAGCTTTTATAAATTGATTGACCAGCCTGATTTGTTCCAAATTTGCATCATTAATAAATTCAATTAAAACCTTTTGCTCGTCTAAAAGATTAACTTCATATTGCGACAGCTTCCGCTTGTTTACACCCTTTTTTATGATTCTATCCAAGCCATTGTTAATTTCATCATTTATACTGGGGGTCAAACTGGAATTTGTTTCAATATTAGTCATAGAAATATTATTTTTAGATTTAACACTCTCGTCCATTCTATTTAGTCCACCTGACCCATCTATATTATCCGCCATATACAAGTCATTTTTAAATAAACAACTTATATCTATCTTTAACGCATTGCAAATCAACTGAATTGTGTCGATTCTAGGGCAAGCCTTCTTCATAAGTATATTGGAAATTTGTGTTTTAGAAATATTTGATCGTTCAGAAAGTTCTGCCTGTGATATATTCTGCTTTTGCATATACTCTCGCAATTTATCTGAAAGGTCTGGCATCATTTTCTCCTTTGAAATATTTCACATATTTATTTTATCAATTTATATACGGAAAATACATACCATTATTATTGAATATTTCGCAGAAATGTACACTATTTGTGTATTTAGTCCTATTAATTCTCCTTTCATCTAACCCTCACTTCCTCTAACCCTTCCGTCTTCAAACTCTACAACCTTCCAATCTGAAAATTTCCCAATTTTTTAATTTTTCTACTCCGAATTATCACTAATCTAAATTTTAAAAAAATCTGTCATATATATAGTAACCCAAAAATTCATATATATAGAAAAAAAGCTATTTTCAGAAAAAGCCATACTACTAATGTAAAGAAATTTGCAAATGTTAATGAAGAAAGAAATTTACCAATAATAATGAAAGAAGGAATTTACCAATGCTAAAAATTAAGAATTTTATTAAATTATATACAACTTTAACTAACATATTTTTAATTATAATTTTAAATGCAATATACATTTATTTAAGCTATAATAACTCTGCCCTAGCTCCCGCCGTTAAATACCTATTTGAAGAAAAAATAAATAATTTAATTGTATTAACTGGCTAAATAACTGAATGTGTAATTTATTATTTTAATACTAAAAAATTCGATACAATTAGTAAATACAGATAATTTTTAAATGTATTACTAGATTAAATTTTCCCTAAAAGTTACACGCTATCGTCTGATGATTTTTCTCATCTGTATATTCAGCTTTCCAATAATGCCTGTCGTTTATTTCTCTATAAATTATCCCGTTTAAATTATTTTGTATTTTTGTTTTAAATGGATATTTCAAAAATATAAAAATATGTTCAGCAGAATCATTAGTAAATCCACCTTGTGATGTTTCAACAATTTCATTTCCTGCTTCTAGCTCTTTTTTTAATATTTCTTTCAGTTCAATTCTTAATTTATCAATTAATTCTTTATCTATCATAATATTTTACCTTATAATTTTTTTCAAATTTTATAAACAATAGTTTTTCTGTTGGATTAGAGTTGTCAATGGCAAGAGCATTCAATGCACACTGAGAATTAGATGTGGTTTTTAAACCATCCTCTGCCTTATTACAGTCAATATGCAAAATCATATTATCAAAGGTGGTTATATCAATACTATTGCAGTATTGGTTATATTTATCCTTTAGAATGTGAAACACATAAGAATATATTAATTATCTTTATTCTTCATCCATAAACGCATCATAAGCATAGCTTTCTATTCCATCTAATAGATTATCATTTTCATCATATACTTTATATTGCATTTGTACATCTCCTAGTGATGTTTCTCCATCTAATCCTAGTAAAATAGTGTAGAACACTTCATTCATAACTGAATCTAATAATTCCTTTATCTCATCGTTTGATATACCTTTTGAAATGATATTTTTTATTTGATTTCCTACTTGTGTTTCTTTTTGGCTATCAAAATATATATTTAGTATTTCTTGTTTTTCTTTATAACAATTATTAACAAATTCTTCTGCTGTCATTACTGACCTCCTTATCTGCCATTTTTAACTTTTTTTGATTACATACCCTTTCTAATTCTCCTATTACCCCCTTTCTAATTTTCCCCTATTTAATTACATATATCTTTCCCCGCTCACTCCTACTCCAAATATTTCTTCACATATTTTCCCGTATATGATTTTTCGTTTTTAGCCACCTGTTCAGGTGTTCCTGTTGCCACTATAGTTCCTCCCTTATCTCCTCCCTCTGGGCCTATATCAATAATATAATCAGCAGTTTTTATTACATCTAAGTTGTGCTCGATTACAACTACTGTGTTGCCACCGTCTGACAATCTTCTAAGAATTTCCACAAGCTTGTGAACATCGGCAAAATGAAGTCCTGTGGTTGGCTCATCAAGAATGTAAATGGTTTTTCCGGTATCTCTCTTTGCAAGCTCTGTTGCCAGCTTGACACGCTGGGCCTCGCCACCAGAAAGCTCTGTGGAAGGCTGTCCCAGCTTAACATAGGATAGCCCTACATCATACAAGGTCTGTATCTTTCGCTGAATAGAAGGAACATTCTCAAAGAACTTTACTGCTTCTTCTACAGTCATATCTAATACATCGAAAATATTTTTGCCCTTATACTTAACCTCTAAAGTTTCTCTATTGTATCTCTTTCCACCACATACCTCACATGGAACATAAACATCTGGCAGGAAGTGCATTTCTATTTTTGTAATACCAGCACCAGCACAGGCCTCACAACGACCACCCTTTGCATTAAAGCTGAAACGCCCCTTTTTGTAGCCTCTTTCCTTAGCGTCCTTTGTAGCTGCAAACAAATCTCTAATCTGGTCAAACACGCCTGTATATGTGGCTGGATTGCTTCGTGGAGTTCTGCCTATTGGCGACTGGTCAATGTCAATAACCTTGTCAAGCTGCTCCATACCTTTAATTTCCTTATGGTCGCCAGGAATAGTTCTGGCTCTGTTCAGATTTTTTGCAAGGGATTTGTACAAAATCTCATTGACTAAAGAACTCTTACCCGAGCCTGACACACCTGTTACACAGGTCATAATACCTAGAGGGATTTCCACATTAATATTCTTTAAGTTGTTTTGTTTTGCACCAATAATCTTTAAATATCCTGTTGGTTTTCTTCTTTCCTTTGGCACAGGAATTTTAATTCTGCCACTAAGATAAGCACCTGTAATAGACCTTTCATTTGCCATAATCTCTTTAGCATTTCCACAGGCAATTACCTCGCCGCCATGAGTACCTGCTCCCGGCCCAATATCCACAATGTAGTCTGCTGCCAGCATTGTATCCTCATCATGCTCTACTACAATTAGTGTATTTCCTAAATCTCTAAGGTGAATAAGCGTAGACAGCAATTTATCATTATCCCTTTGGTGCAAGCCAATACTAGGCTCATCTAAAATATAGGCTACACCTACAAGTCCTGAGCCTATCTGTGTAGCAAGTCTAATTCTTTGTGCCTCTCCACCAGATAAGGTAGATGTGGCTCTTGCTAATGATAGATAATCCAAGCCTACATTAACTAAAAATCCAATTCTTGACTTTATTTCCTTTAAAATCTGTCCGCCAATAAGCTCATTTCTGCTGCTAAGCTTCATATTTTCCATGAACTGCTGCAGGTCAATAATAGACATTTTTGTGATTTCATAAATATTTTTATCTGCTACAGTTACGGCAAGAGAAGTTTTCTTTAATCTTTGTCCCTTACATTCAGTACAAGGGGAAATCTGCATAAACTCCTCATATTCAGCCTTTATGGTTTCAGAGCTGGTTTCCCTGTATCTTCTGGAAACATTTTTTATAAGTCCTTCAAATTCTACATCATAAACACCTTCCCCACGCATACCCTTGTAATGCACCTTTACATTTCTGCTAGTTCCGTGAATAAGCATTTTTCTAACATCCTCAGGTAAATCCCTAAAAGGAGTATCCAGACTAAAATTATATTCCTTTGCAAGTGCCTCTAAAAGTGCGTGAGTAAAGCTGCCCTTGTCATTTGAGGACTGCCAGCCCATAACCACAATACAGCCTTCATTTAAGCTAAGGCTGTCATCAGGAATCATTAACCTTTCGTCAAACTCCATTTTGTAGCCTAAACCAAAGCAGACCGGACAAGCACCAAAAGGGTTGTTGAAGGAGAAACTTCTAGGCTCAATTTCCTCCATACTAATTCCACAATCAGGGCAGGAAAAGCTTTGACTAAACTTCATTTCCTCTCCATCTATAATATCAACCACCATAAGTCCATCAGCAATTCGCAAGGCTGTTTCAATAGAGTCAGTTAATCTCTTTTCTATGCCCTCCCTGACTGAAAGTCTGTCAATTACGATTTCTATATTGTGCTTTATATTTTTGTCTAAGGTAATGTCCTCAGAAAGCTCATACATATTTCCATCAACCCTTATTCTGACAAAGCCTCCACGCTTTGCCTGGTCAATTACCTTTTCGTGTCTACCCTTTTTCCCTCTGACAATAGGTGCAAGTACCTGAAACTTAGTTCTTTCAGGAAGCTTCATAATCACATCTACCATTTGGTCTACTGTCTGTTTACTAACCTCTCTGCCACAATTTGGACAGTGTGGTGTTCCTATTCGTGCGTATAATAATCTAAAATAATCGTAGATTTCTGTAACTGTTCCAACAGTTGAACGAGGATTTCTATTGGTAGATTTCTGGTCAATAGAAATAGCTGGTGACAAACCCTCTATACTTTCAACATTTGGCTTTTCCATTTGTCCTAAAAACATTCTTGCATAAGAAGACAAGGATTCCATATATCTTCTTTGTCCCTCTGCATAAATAGTATCAAATGCCAATGATGACTTTCCAGAACCACTAAGTCCTGTAAGTACAACAAATTCATTTCTTGGTATATCTACATCAATATTTTTAAGATTATGCTCGGCTGCGCCTCTGATTTTAATAAATTCCTTTTTACTCATTTTATAACCTTAAAACTGTATCCTTTCTCTATCTATTCAAAATTTTCTATTAAAAACCAAAATACAGGTCATAATACAAACTGTAATACAAACCGTAATACAAATTTTAATACAACTCATAGTACAATCTATAATGCAAACTATACTCTATACCATTATAAGACCACTGCAGCAATTTTTGTGTATTCGGTTTCAACCCTTACTTCCTAGCCTTAGTAAGCTCCAGCATTTGATCTCTTAGCATAGCCGCAGTTTCAAAATCCAGTTCGGCTGCTGCCTTCTGCATCTTTTTCTTTATTGCTGCTGCCAGCTTGTCTATCTCTTTATTGCTCATTGATTCTGGGTCTTTTTCCAGCTTATCAATAGTCTTTGTAGCCTCCTTCGTAATACTAATAAGGTCTCTGACTGCCTTTTTGATAGTGGTAGGCGTAATGCCATGCTCTTTATTATATGCCTCCTGTATAGACCTTCTTCTTTTAGTTTCACTAATGGCTTTTTCCATAGACTCAGTAATAGTGTCTGCATACATAATAACATGACCTTCAGCATTTCTAGCTGCTCTACCAATAGTCTGGATAAGAGAGGTTTCTGAACGGAGAAATCCCTCTTTATCAGCATCTAAAATAGCTACAAGGGAAATTTCCGGAATATCCAAGCCTTCTCTTAAAAGGTTGATACCTACTAAAACATCAAAAGCATCTAGTCGCATATTTCTAATAATTTCCGTTCTTTCCAAAGTATCTATATCAGAATGAAGATACTCAACTCTTATACCTACCTCTTTCATATAGGTAGTAAGGTCCTCTGCCATTCTCTTTGTAAGAGTGGTAACAAGAATTTTGTTTTTCTTTTCCACCTCTTTGTTTATCTCCGATATAAGGTCATCAATCTGACCCTTTATTGGTCTGACATCAACATCCGGGTCTAAAAGTCCTGTTGGTCTGATAATTTGTTCCGCACGCAAAAGCTCGTGTTCCCCCTCGTACACATTTGGTGTAGCCGAAACAAATAACATCTGGTCAATTTTTCCTTCAAACTCCTCAAAATTTAACGGTCTGTTATCCTTTGCTGACGGTAATCTAAAGCCATAATCTACAAGTGTACTCTTTCTTGACTGGTCACCTGCATACATACCTCGGATTTGCGGTATAGTAATGTGGGACTCGTCCACTATAATAAGAAAATCATCACCGAAAAAGTCTATTAAAGTATTAGGAGTTGAACCCGGCTCTAAGCCAGCCAAATATCTGGAATAATTCTCAATACCTGAACAAAAGCCTGTTTCACGCATCATTTCTATATCGAAATTAGTCCGTTCAGATATTCTTTGTGCCTCTAACAGCTTGTCCTCACTTTTGAAATAATCAACCCGCTCAGCCAGTTCCACCTCAATAGCCTTAGTTGCCTCCATCATCTTTTCAGGAGCAACTACATAATGGGACGCAGGGAAAATAGCTATATGCTCTAATGTGGCCTTAATCTCTCCTGTAAGTGTATCTACCTCTGCAATTCTGTCCACTTCGTCCCCAAAAAATTCTATTCTGATAGCTCGGTCAGTAGATGCCGCTGGGAATATTTCAATAACATCACCTCTTACTCTAAAGGTGCCTCTCTTAAAATCCATTTCATTTCTGTCATACTGAATATCTATGAGCCTGCGGATAACCTCGTCCCTATCACTTTCCATACCTGGTCTAAGAGATAAAACCATATCCTTATAATCAGCCGGACTACCAATACCATAAATACAGGATACTGAAGATATAATAATAACATCCTTTCTTTCAGTAAGAGCTGCTGTAGCCGAATGTCTAAGCTTATCTATTTCATCATTAATGGAGGAGTCCTTTTCAATATAAGTATCTGTAGATGGCACATATGCCTCTGGCTGGTAATAATCATAATACGAAACAAAATACTCAACTGCATTTTCTGGAAAAAACTCCTTAAACTCACCATATAGCTGTGCTGCTAAAGTTTTATTGTGAGCAATAATAAGTGTAGGTTTATTTAATTTTTCTATAACATTTGCCATAGTAAAGGTCTTACCAGAACCAGTAACACCCAGAAGAGTTTCAAACTGATTACCTTCCTTAAAGCCTTTTACAAGCTTTTCAATAGCCTGCGGCTGGTCGCCTGTAGGCTTATATGGGGCTTTTAACTTGAATTTATTCATAGCAAATTCCTCCATTTGCAACACTTAATTTAATCTAATTTTACTTATCTGATTTTTATTATATTTTACAATCTATACAATTTTGTAATCCTCTTTTAACTACATATATGAGTATAACAGAAGAAAATAAAAAAGTACAGAACAAACTGAACATTTGTTCTGTACTTTAATTTTTCATTTATTTTATTTGCTCTTTAATATATTTTATGCCTTCATTTAGCTGGCTATCCATTTCTTTTTTAATAGTGCCGTCCTCATTATAAGCACTTTTATCCTCTGGCAAGGAAACCTCAATATCTGGCTCTATGCCTTCGCCATGGATATTTCTTCCATTTGGTGTAAAGTATCCGGCTATTGTAAACTTAACTGCTGTGCCATCTCTAAATGTATAGGTGTTTTGTACTATACCCTTTCCATAGGTTTTTTCACCGATAATTGTACCTAAACCATAGTCCTGAATTGCGCCAGTAAAGATTTCTGAAGCACTTGCCGAATATCCGTTTACAAGCACACACATTGGAAGGTCCAGACACTTTGCGTCAGAATACTCTGTTTCCTGATGTCCGTTTTTATCTTCTATATAAACAATTTTTCCCTCTGGAAGAATTCTATCCAACATTTTAACAACAGTATCGTAATAGCCACCGCCATTAGAACGAACATCAAAGATAATACCTTTAATATTCTTATCTAACAAATCATTTAAGCCTTCTGTAAACTGGTCATAAGTAACACCCTCGAAAGCCGTTATCTGCATATAACCTATATTATCCTCTAATACCTCAGTATAAATAGTCTTGCTTTCTATCTGCTCTCTCGTTACCTCAAACTCTTTAATTTCAGAATCTCTTCTTATGGTAAGCTTAACAGTAGTACCCTCTTCACCTCTGATAAGAGTGACTGCCTCGTCTATAGACATACTTCTAATATCTACATCATCTATAGCAATAATTCTGTCATTGGCTCTTACCCCAGCCTTGTAAGCAGGTGCGTAATTGTATGGATTTACAGCAATGATTTCTCCTGTGCTTTCATCCTTTTGCACAACCACGCCAATACCACAATACACGCCCTGGTCAGCCTCTAATACAGCCTTCCATTCCTCTGCATCATAATAATCTGCATACTTATCATCTAAAGAATCAATTATACCCTGGTATATTGAATCTGCCAGCTTATCCTTGTAGTCATCGTCTACGTTGTAATAATTTTCATCAATCAGCTTAAGAATTTGTTCTGCTTTCTTTTCAATATCATCCTTACTGGCAGCACCGTCTGGATTAACATTTAAATAATCGTTTTTAATAACACTATATAATCCAAAAATTAATGCAACTGTTATTGCAGCAATAATACCACCTATGATAAAGCCCTTAAAAAAGCCATTCTTTTGGGGCTTTTCATTTTGATTATTATTCATATTGCAAGAATAATTTCCTTGATAGTTTCCATATCGATAATTGTCTACATTGTAATTACCTTGATTATAGCCACCTCCATTATAATTATCTGTGCCATAATTTTCTCCATTATAGCCTCCTCCATTATAATTGTTATTTTCATTCATCAATAACTATGCCTCTTTTCATTATTATGGTGATACATATGATAATGGCTCAACATAAGAACCATTTAATCTAACTGTAAAATGTAAGTGGGGACCTGTTGATGAGCCTGTACTTCCTACAAGGCCAATCAAATCTCCTTTCTTTACATAAGTACCTTCTTCAACCTTAAATGCAGACATATGCATATATATAGTATATAATCCATTTCCGTGATCTATTCCTATCCAGTTACCTGCTGACCAGTTGTAATTTGCCCAGGCAACCTGTCCGTCATATGCTGCATAAATAGGCGTTCCAAGAGGTGCTGGAATATCAATACCCGAATGTAAATGGCTTACACCAGTAATAGGATGAACTCTATATCCAAATGGTGACGAAATGTAAGAGTATCCTGGAAGCGGCCATAACAACTGACCACCATTGTAGGTCAACTGTAAATTCTGTAATTTTCTCTTTCTCTCAATTTCCTCAAGCTCTTTGATTAACTCCTCCTGAGCAGCTATATCCTCCTCAAGTGCCTGAATTTGTGAATTTGCACCATATATTTTATTGTAATAAGCGTCTAACTCTGTTTTCTTATTTGACATAAGGGTTTGCTGAGCCTGCTGTTCAGACTTGGTTTCATTTAAAACAGAATTAAGCTCATTAAGTGCTGACTGAAGCTCTGTCTTTTGAATGTCCAGCTCTGCCTTTGAAGCTTCAAGCTCATTTAACATATCGCGGTCATACTGTGTTAATTCAGTAATATAGTTAGCTCTGTTAAGCAGTTCCTCCATATCTGCACTTTGCAGAATCATTGTTGCAGATTGGGCATTTCCATTTTCGTACATATACTGAATCCTTACAGCCATATCCTCGTACTGCTTGTCTATTTCTGCCTCTTTATTTTGGATTTCAACCTCTTTGGCATCTATTTCAGACTGTTTTTCAGTCGCCTGCTGTTCAAGACTATATATATTACTTGCAAGCTCACCTACTCGTTTATCAATAGCTGCAATATATGCCTCGCTATCACTCTTTAGGTTTTCTAATGACGACAAATAGCTTTCTGTGTCCTTAAGCTCCTTCTCCATCTCTGCTTTTTTGTCCTTTTCCTCCTGCAAGTCACCATATATAGGTACTGCAAAAGCAACCACAACAAATATTAAGATGAAGGTTTTTAAATAAAACTTTTTCTTCATATAGTCCTCCTATACCTTCAAATGCTTTCTAATAGTAATCATACTACCTAATACACCAATACCTGCACCGATAACAAGTGCCATAGGTACTAATACCTTAAATATTTCTCCTACAGATATGAAATTAACTATTGTTGATATAGACTGGAACTGACCAAGAATATATCCAACAACCTCTCTGTATATAAAGAATATTATAGTAAGAGGAATAGCTGCACCTATAAGACCTATTGTAATACCCTCCACAATAAATGGAGCTCTAACAAAATAGTCTGTTGCACCCATCAATTTCATAATGCCTATTTCTTCCTTACGGACAGTAATACCTACCATAACTGTATTACTAATAAGGAATATACCTACACCTAATAATATAATAATAATTGCTGCTGATACTAATGCCGTAAGCTTTCCAAAGTCGCTTAACATTCCTGCTGCACTTGATGAATAATTGACCTGTCTTACTCCGTCAAGTGTCTTTACATAAGCAACAAAAGTATCCTGCATTTCTATATCATTAAGCTTAACTGTATATGATGCTGAGTTTGCTAATGGGTTTTTTCCCTTAAAGCCTTCAGCTAATTCTTCCTTGTCACCAAAGTATTGCTTTTTAAAATTTTTCCAAGCCTCCTCGGCAGATGTAAAGCTAATGCTTCCCACCTCTACACGCTTTTTAATAGTTTCGCCAATAGAGTCTATCTTATCCTGTTCAATACCGTAATCAAAGAAAATAGTAATCTCCACCTGCTGTTCTGCATTTTTTACAATATGCTGTAAATTGACAACTACTGAATAAAATAATCCAATAAGGAAAATACAAGCAGTAATTGTACCTATTGAAGCAAGAGTATATAGCTTATTTCTCTTTAAATTCACTAAGCCCTGCTTAAGACTGTAGAAAAATGTACTAATCTTCATAAATATATCCTCCTGCCTTCTCATCGCTGATAATAACACCCTTTTGCATAGTAATAACTCGTTTTTGCATAGCATCAACGATTTCCTTGTTGTGTGTTACTACAACGACAGTTGTACCTCTCTTATTGATTTCTTCTAGTAATTTCATTATTTCCCAAGAATTCTTTGGGTCAAGGTTTCCGGTTGGCTCGTCTGCCAGTAAAATAGGAGGATTGTTCACTAATGCTCTGGCAAGTGCAACTCTTTGCTGCTCGCCACCAGAAAGCTCCTTTGGAAGTGAACGGTATTTTTCTGCCAATCCAACCATAGACAACATAGCTGGAACTCTTCTTCTGATAGTGCTTGCAGATACCCCTACAACTCTCTGGGCAAATGCAACATTTTCATATACATTTCTATCCTTAAGTAATCTAAAGTCCTGGAACACAACTCCAATATCTCTTCTTAAATAAGGAATTTTTCTTCTTTTTAATTTGTTTATAAGCTTGTCATTTATATATATTTTGCCTGATGTAGGCTCTAATTCTTTAAGTAAAAGTTTGATAAGTGTAGACTTTCCTGCACCAGAATCTCCTACAATAAAAACAAACTCGCCTTTTTCTATTTTAAGATTAATATTGTTTATTGCCGGAGCACCTGCTGAGTAATTCTTACTTACTTCTTCAAGTACAATCATTTTTCTTCCTCCTTAGCCAAATTTCTTTCAAATCCCATACAGAAGCTCAAAGCTTCTATCCAAATTTACACATTAAAAATATAAACTATTCTCTCTTAATAGTCTAGTGTTTCCATATATTTCATATATTTGACAACCATCATTGCAATTTTAAATGTAATAGAGTCCTCAAATATTCTTATATCCAAACCTGTTTGCTTTTGTATCTTGTCTAATCTGTATACTAATGTATTTCTATGAATAAACAACTGTCTGCTGGTTTCAGACACATTCAAATTATTTTCAAAGAATTTGTTTATAGTAGTAAGCATTTCATCCTCAAAATTATCTGGTGATTTATTTCCGAAAATTTCTCTTATGTACATTTTGCATAATGGCAATGGAAGCTGGTAAATAAGTCTGCCTATTCCTAAATTGCTATATGCAACAATATTTTTTTCACTATAGAAGATTTTTCCGACATCAAGTGCCATTTTAGCTTCCTTGTATGACTTTGAAACCTCTTTAATTTCATCAATAACTGTACCTACAGAAATATGAACTCTGGACATAGCCTCTGTATTAAGCATATCCAGCATAGTGCTGGCTACTCTCATAATATCCTCATGAGTATCTGTATCCTTTATCTGTTTTACAATAATAATATTCTTTTCATCTACAGCAGTAATGAAATCTTTTGATTTTGGAGGAAATAATGTTCTTAAAATCTCATAAGCATTACTATCCTTTTCATTTTGAGTTTCTACAATATAGACTATTCGCTTAACCTCAGTTTCTATATGAAGTTTTTTAGCTCTATTATAAATATCTATTAACAAAAGATTGTCCAGCAATAAATTCTTAATAAAATTGTCCTGATCAAATCTTTCCTTATAAGCCACCAATAAATTCTGTAATTGGAATGAGGCCATCTTTCCAACTAAATTTATACCATTTCCACTTCCCTTTACTAATAAAATGTATTCTAAATCTGTTTCATCATCAACCTTAAAAAGCTGATAATCTGACATTTCCTGCACTTCAGCCGACGAATCTATAAAAGAAAGTACAACCTCCGTATATGCTTCCTCTTCAGTATCTAGGGTGCTTGCCAGAACCTTTCCCTCTACATCAAAAACACATAACTCAGTACGACTAATATTTGTAATTCCTTCTATTGTCGATTGTAAAATTTGATTTGTTATCATCTATATATTCGCTCCTTGCCATAAATGCCTCTAATTCATCACTATTCATTCTAACATATTTCAAATCCTGTCGCAACTAGGAATGACCTATAATTCTGTGAATTATCTATGACTTGGAGATTATTTTATATATCTCTTTATTTTACACAAAAACAGGCATCGCCTTAACAACTAAGACGATGCCTGTTTCTTTATAACAAGATCATTTCACTAAATTAGTTGACAATAATCTGCTCTGTTTCTTTATCAAAGATATGAAGTTTGTTTAAATCAAATGCAAACTTAACTACATCTCCAACCTTTGCTGTTGTACGAGGATTTACTCTTGCAACAACTGAATACTGGTCTAAGTCGAAGTATAAGTAAACTTCTGCACCAAGTAATTCATATAACTTAATCTGTGTTTCAACAACACTGTCTGGTGAGTTGATAATCATAACCTGATCATCATGTACATCTTCTGGACGAATACCCATAACAACTACTCTACCAACATAGCCGCCTTCAACTAATGGCTTAGCCTTAGCTTCTGGTAACTTGATTGAGTATGAACCAAACTTTAATGAAACTGTTCCAGCTTCCTGAACAACCTCAGCATCAATGAAGTTCATTGATGGAGAACCCATGAATCCAGCAACAAAAAGGTTTACTGGGTAATTGTATAAGTTGATTGGTGTATCAACCTGCTGTACAATACCATCCTTCATAACTACGATTCTTGTACCAAGTGTCATAGCTTCTGTCTGGTCATGTGTAACATAGATGATTGTTGTTTCAAGTCTTTGATGTAACTTAGAAATCTCAACACGCATCTGTACTCTTAACTTAGCGTCAAGGTTTGATAAAGGCTCATCCATAAGGAATACCTTAGGATTACGAACGATTGCACGACCCATAGCTACTCTCTGTCTTTGTCCACCTGATAAAGCCTTTGGCTTACGATCAAGTAAATGCTCAAGATCAAGAATCTTAGCTGCTTCATGTACTAACTTGTCAATTTCTGGCTTTGGAACTTTCTTAATCTTAAGACCAAATGCCATATTGTCATATACTGACATATGTGGGTATAAAGCGTAATTCTGGAATACCATTGCGATATCTCTATCTTTTGGTTCAATATCATTTACAAGCTTGTCGCCAATATATAACTCACCTGAGCTAATATCTTCAAGACCTGCAATCATACGAAGTGTAGTAGATTTACCACATCCTGAAGGACCAACGAAAATGATGAATTCCTTATCTTCAATTTCCAAATTAAAATCTTTTACTGCTTCAAAACCGTTTGGGTATACTTTACAAATGTTTCTTAATGATAAACTTGCCATTTGTGTATGTTCCTCCTTATTATCGTTGATAATTTTTCAATTAGGAATATTTTATATTATTTTGAGAAAAAAAGCCATATGCAAATATGATAAATACAGCTTTTTAATTTTGTTCAACTTGTATAAAGGATTGGACTTTACATATTTTTTACATCAATTTTCACAAATATAAGCACTTATTTATCTGTAATTTTTCACAAAACATCTTATCGTTACAAAAAAAACTTAGTATTTTTTTAATTTGTTGTACATTTTATACTATCGTTTGTTTGTATATTTTATTGCATACAACAGTCTTTTATTTATATATTTGAAAACATAGTATATAATATACTTAATAAAACCAAAATACACTTTATTGAATTTTGTACCAGTATATTAATATATTGTTCAAACTTGCTATTCTTGTTATTAGTTAATTTAGCAGCTTATATTATCAGCAGAAAGGATTTATATTATGGAAAATATAGAAATTGAAAAAAAATGGCTTGTAAATATAGACACAGCACCTATAAATTTGTCTGACTATTCCTATTTGATGATTGAACAGGCCTATCTGAACACCCACCCAGTAGTCCGCATAAGGCGCTCAAATGATGAATATTACCTTACCTACAAAGGCTCCGGAATGATGAAACGAGCTGAATATAATCTTCCTTTAAATAAAGAAAGCTACGAGCATATGCTGCCAAAGGCTGATGGAAAAGTTCTCTCAAAAAACCGTTACTTAATTCCATTTGGTAAATATACTATTGAGCTTGATGAATTTTTAAAGGATTATAAAGGCTTGTATCTTGCTGAGGTAGAATTCGACAGCGAAACCGAAGCCGATAGCTTCATTCCTCCTATTTGGTTTGGTAAAGAAGTTACTAACGAAAAAAAATATCACAATAGCAATATGATTTTTGGATAAAATTTAAGCCTAGCAAAGTGCCACTATTCTCTTATCCTTCTCTCTGGATAAATCAACATATTCTGAGTTTACCTCTACTACAGGCTTACTTAGCTTATGTGGATTTATCATTACTATTTTGCCTTTGGTATTATCACTTAGCAATACATTTTCATTAATATAGGTATTTGCAATTTTTTCCAATACCTTCGACAAAACTACAGGGTCATACATATCCATATTATCCTCAAATACAGCTATAACATCATATGGACACATTCCTCGTCTGTAGACACGATTTGAGGTCATTGCATCGTATACATCTGCAATAGCAACAATTCTCGCCAATGGCTCGATTTCGTCATAAGTCTTTTGGTACGGATAGCCATTGCCGTCACATCTTTCATGGTGCTGCAATGCACAAAGCTTCACCCTTTCATCAATATCCTGATCTTTTAGAATATTGTATCCGTGTATAGGATGAGTTTTAATAATGTTGTATTCCATATCAGTAAGTCTGGCTGGTTTTGTAATAATTTCATTAGGTATCATTACCTTTCCTACATCATGCAGCAATCCACCTAAAGTAACTGTATCAACATCATTTTCATTAAGCTTCATCCAAATTGCAATCATTCTGGATATAAGTGATACATTGATAGAATGAACATAGGTTAAATCGTCATAGCCTTCAATGCAATGAAGCATATCAAATACACTAATATCCGGTCTGAAGCCATTTGTAATCTCTTTAACAGAGTCAAGCATGGCCTGTGCATTAATTGAGTTGTTTTTTAAAACCAGCTCATTGATAGAGGATTGAACCTCTACCAATGACTCATTAAACATATTCTCAAAACGCTGGAATTTTTTGCTTTCTCTTATTCGTCTGTAGTATGCACTATCGTTTAAGTCATCCCCGACATCACTATCATCATCTAAAATATTGCGTTCCAGCTCGTCCACAGTATATGCCATTGCCTTATCCTCTTCTACATAAAAGTCAAAGACACCATACATTTTCAATTTTTCTATAATTTCACGATTCAAAACTGTACCTTTTTTTATAACCAGCTGTCCTTTTTCTGTATATATATCACTAGCTACAGTCAAACCACCAACTGCTTTAATTGTAAGCACCCTTTTCATAAAATCACCTTTTCACGATTTTTTCTAAGCTATTTAGGATATTATATATGTTTTATACGGCTTAGTCAACCCTACCAAAACTTTCCATGAAAATTCAGCAGAATTTACACCTTTACAAATCTAAGCTTGTCAGCCAATTTTTCAATAATAGGAAAAAGTCAAAACTGAAAGATATATCACAACTATATTTATCAAAGAATTGTTTAAGATTTATAGTACTAAAAACACCACTCCGAAGAGTGGTGTCTTATGATAGTTTTAATTAGTAATTCGCGATGATTACTGAAGGAGTGAAAGAACACCCTGGTTAGACTGGTTAGCCTGTGCTAACATAGACTGACCTGCCTGAGCAAGAATGTTGTTCTTGCTGTATGAAACCATTTCTTCAGCCATATCAACATCTCTGATTCTTGATTCAGCAGCTGATGTATTTTCAGATGTTGTATCAAGGTTTGCGATTGTATGCTCAAGTCTGTTCTGGATAGCACCAAGCTTTGATCTCTGTGTAGAAACTGTCTCGATAGCATCCTGTACAGCCTTCATAGATGTACCAGCACTTGTGTTATCTGTAACATCTAATGCGTCAACGCCTAATATACCAGCTGACATATCCTCAATATTAATATCGATTGTCTGATCCTTTAATGCACCAACCTGAAGCTTCTTGTCTTTAAAAGTACCATCAAGTAAGTTCATTGTATTGAACTGTGTTGTAGTCTGAATTCTGTCAATTTCGTCTGACAAAGCTGAAATCTCGTCTGCAATAGCTGTACGGTCTGTATCAGTATTTGTATCGTTAGCTGCCTGTGTTGAAAGTTCGTTCATTCTCTGAAGAATAGAATGTACTTCATTTAAAGCACCTTCAGCTGTCTGAATAGCTGAAATACCATCCTGCGCATTTGTAGATGCCTTGTCAAGACCCCTGATCTGGCTTCTCATCTTTTCTGAAATTGAAAGACCTGCTGCATCATCACCAGCTCTGTTAATTCTGTAACCTGATGATAACTTTTCTGTTGACTTAGCCTGAGCACCTGTTGTGATACCAAGCTGTCTGTTTGTGTTCATCGCTGTAAGATTGTGTTGTACTACCATAATAATTCCTCCTTGAATTTAATGCCGCTTCCATGCGACATGTGCTCTGTTTTTGTTTATAACTATCTCTTATCTATAAGAGTAATTATCATAATGTTTTTAACAGCATATGTTTTAGCTTTCATTCACTGTCAATTAATTTTGTTTTATTTATTTGTATTATATATCGGACGATTTCTCCAATACTTTATACCTATTTTAAAAAATTTTTTAATTTTTTTCAAGTACTCCAAATACTTTTTTCTCTCTATTTTGAGTATTTTTAGCATATTATCAAAAAAGTATCAGATAAAGCCTCGAATACTTTATTTATGAAACAACTGCTATTCCAAAATATTACTTCTTTTTGTCCATAAACTGAGGCTCAATCACAGTAAGCCTGCTCATATTGTTGTAGTATCCCACAGCCGCCTTGCTTGTAGCCTTTGCTACCTTTACATCATTTTTAAGATTTGAAACAGTCTTTTCCATAAGCTCTTTGTTTCTCTTTTCCGATGCTTCTATTTCCATAGATAGCTGTGTAACCTTTCGTATTGACTCCTGAAGCTTTATAATATCGTCCTTGTACTGCTCCCTGCCATTTGCAAGTGTTTCACTGACTCTGTCATATATACTTTGGAAGCCAGAGTCCAATAGGTTAAGCTCACTGATAAGCTTGCCCTTTTCTTCATATATCTGGTCAAACTTATCATAATCGAACTTAGGCTCTAAAGCCACCTGCTTTTGTTCTTCGTTTGCAAGTAATATTTTTTCAAGAACCTGCTCTTTTCTATCCATACTATTTTTAAGTATTTCTATATAATTACGCTCTTGTTTGTTGTTTTCCATGCTTCATTACCTCGTCCCATGTTTCACGCATAGTCCTTAGATGAGTTAAGACCTCTTCTAATATATCCTTGTCTTTTTTTATGTTTGCTTCAATAAGTCTATCCATAATATACTGGTAAACCTTATCAAAATCTTTTGCCACAGGATACTTAAAATCAAGAGTTGCCCTGAATTCTCCAATAATCTTTTCAACCTTCATAATGTTATTGTGAGCCTTCATAACATCGCCCTTTTCTATAGCAGCTATTGCGATATTACAGAATTTGATTGCTCCATCATATAACATTAAGGTAAGCTGTGCCGGCGAAGCATTTAATATTCTTTCTTTTGCGTAATTATTGTAGCCATTCTGAATTGCCATAATTGCCTCCTAAATTTTAGTTCCCCAATAATGAGGACAATGAAGACTGTTGACTTTGAAGAGATGAAAGTGCAGATTCCATTGATGCAAACTGCTTTTCATATTTTTCTCTCATATTTTCAATCTTTGTATCCCAACTCTTTAAGTCCTTTGTATACTGCTTGTACTGCTTATCCATATACTTATCGTTGTATACTGTATATGCACTGCTTAAAGATGATGCTGCCATTTTCTTATTGAGCTGCGAATATAAATTTGAAGTAAGCTGTGAAAAGAAATCTACAAAAGTATCTGGGTCACCAGCTATAGCACTCTTCAGCTTATCTGTATTGCCTGATACAGCGCTGTCATCCGGATCACCATCAATATGATAAGCACCCTTTTCATTGTCAGCAGCTACAAAGTATCCTAATGTTTTAATACCAAAGGATGACAGGTTGTAGGTTGTACCATTTACAGAAAATCCCTGTGACATTGCTGTTTTCATAATGGAAATCACTGAGCTTAATGTATCGTCTTTTCTAAGTGCTGCGTCAGTAAGCTTCTTCTCCCATTTTTCAATCTGCTTGTCACTCATATCTTCTTCTTCCTCTTCAGTAAGCGGCTCGTAGTCACCAGCAGAGGCTGCATTATATGATGAATCCATTTCATTTATAAGTGCATTGTATTCCTTAAGGAAATCCTTTACCATATTATAAATTCCATCAACATCATTGTTTGTAGTAATGGATACTGTTTCTCCCGGCTCTGTTACAGCATTTGCCGTAATAGTAAGCCCATTTATAGAGAAGTTGTTTGAAGAAGATGTAAATTCTGCACCGTTTAAATAGATTGTAGCATCTGTTCCTTCAATTCTTGAAGAACCTGAAGCTGAATATGTAAGTCCAAATCTATCCTCTAACTGTTGAAGTTCTGATTTTTCCGCATCACTAGCTGAATCACCTAAGCTCTTTAAGCTTTCATATCTTTCGTAGCTTGAAACCATTTCCTTTGCTGTTTCAAGTCTTTCTTCATATTTAGAATAAATGTCTGAAAACTCACTGCCTGAATAGTCAAAAGCACCAGCACCAAGATATGTTTCCTTGCCCTCTATTGTACCCTTCATTGCAGTTTCAATAGCAGTTATAGCTTCCTTGTTTTCAGTAACCTTAGCTTCTAAATCCTTGTTTTTATCTTCTAATGCAGTAACACTTTCCTTTATTTCTGTTTCAAAAGCTGATACATTGTCATTAAAGTTTTCATCCTCACTAGAACCAACTCTGTCCTTTATGGCTGTATATTTCTCTAACTGTGAATTAGCAGTTTCAAGAGTTTTTTCAAGATTTTCTTTGTCTTTTACAAGCGCAGCCTTTTTGGTTTCGTCAGTTTCTTCATCAATAGCTTTTTGTTTATCTGCTATCTTTTTTTCTATATTGGTTATATTATCACTTAATGACTGTAAAGATTTTTCCTTTGCTGCATTATCACTTCTGGCAAAAGCTATCTGCTTGTTGTATTCTGTAATCTGGCTGGTATTATCTTTTATCTGTTTGTTGTTTTCTGTATTTTTTGCAGTATAATCACTCTTTAAATTTGAAAGTAATGAATCAAGGTATTCATTCTTTGCAAGATTTGTCATATAAGAGCTGTCACTCTCAGCATTTGTAATGTAGCTTTTGTATGCTGTTATATCTGCGCCGGAAACGGAATTTAATCCAATATTTTTAATTAATTCCTGTCCTGCACTTCCATTTCCACTTATAGAAAAGTCATGTCCTGCACCACTTTCCTTTGAGCTTACGAAAAATCTCTGATTAGTAGAATCAAAGCTTGCATTAACGCCTGCCTCCTTAAGCTTTGCTACAAATTTGTCTATAGACATATCAGAAGTAACATCTATATAATTGTCTTTTCCATCAACTGTTATATTTATTCTAGTGCTGTCTGTTACACCAAACTCTGACATTTTTGTATCACCAGAATAATTGCCATTAAGCTTAGCACCTGTAAGATAACCTGCTCTTGCAAGGCTGGTAATCTGCATCTGCTGAATACCATTAACTGCACTCGTCGATGCAGAAACTGTAGCCTTTGTACTTGAAACGGATGAAATCTTTTTCTGATAATTTGACGAAAATCTCATATTGCTGAGAGTTCCGCTGAATAATTTATATATCTTTGTGTTTAATTCTTTCCATGAATCCTGTTTATATGATAAAGTTTTTTGTTCCTTGTATACCTTATCTTTATTTTTGCTATATGCAGAAACAAGCTCATCTATCATAGAATCAGTATCAAGTCCGGAAATCATTCCTGATAATTTAATTGACATAATATACCTCTTTCTAGTTGATTTTCAACATTCCTGCTCTATAGTTTCTCGTCTACCATAATACCGGCAAGCTCCCATGCCTTTTCTATCATTCGCATAGTTTCCTCTGCCGGATATTCTTTTATTACTTCTTTTGTATTATTGTCGATTATCTTAATAGTAACTCTGTTTGTAGTATCATTAATACCAAACTGGCATGATGTATCACTCATCTGTTTGTTTAAATCAGCTACTGCCTTTTTAATCTGCTCATTCTGACTGGCAATTTGTGCATCCGTGTTTGCATCATCGATAGAAATATTTTCAAGCTGAATCTTTGGTGCATCACTTGCTGCCTTTACCGGCTGTGTTTCTGCTTTTGTGGCTGCTGGAGCCTTTGCTGTAATTGTCTGATAGCTTTGTACCGCGTGGGTTGTGCTTTTTACTGCTTCGATAGCCATATGTCATACCTCCTTGTGACTGCTAAACCTTCTGACTTCCATGTTCTAAAAGTTAATACATTTCTTGATATTATTATCGGAATATTTTTAATAAACTTTATAGCTGTTTTAAATTATAAATTTTTTAACGCATCCAACGCCTTTGTGCCTGCAGCAGCTGCATTTGCCTCCTGTATCTGCACATATACCTCTTTTCTATATATAGGCACTGACTTTGGTGCTGATATACCAAGCTTAACCTGATCGCCCTTTATTTCTATGACTGTTATTTCTATGTCATTGTTTATAATTATGGCTTCATCTTTTTTTCTGGATAATGCTAACATACTTCATCACCCTCCTTACCACCTTTAAGTATATGATATATAGGATATTTTACCACATAATTTTCATCCTCTACAATAATCTGTGCAGCTCTTAAATTGCCGGCATTGATAATAATAGGTGCTTTTAAATTTGTAGTCATTTTTTCAATATCCGCTGGTACTGTAACTGTAGTCATTACCAATATATCCTCAAAATTTCTGATTTCAAGAGGATTAAGTAATTCATCCTCTATTTCCGGATTGTATTCACTTTCCACTACTAAAGGGTCAATAACCGGTAATGCAAAGGATGGCTCGTCTATTGACTGAAGCCATGAAATCTTCTTGTTTTTTCCTTCACTATCATGAATAAGCATAAATTTCTTTAAATCTGGAAATCCAATAATACCTTGTCCAAATGTTATTACCTTACTATCATCAACTAAAACCTCTCCGAATAAATTTGTCATTATTTTCATTTGCTTTTATCCCTTCTTTACGAACTTTAAATCACAAGCCTAAACGCTTACTTAATTATAACATTCTCTTTTGTTATTTCCTAGCAAAAATATTCTTAAATTAATTGAAATTTTGTACTTTTTATCTCTAACATAACAATCTGCAGCCATTTTAATCTATTCTATAGAAAATTAAGTAATGAATTTTGTATTATCTTAGATGCTGCCATAAGCGAAGCATCATATACATTGCTTGCTGCCTTTAACTGTACTGCTACTGTAGCTGCGTTTATCCCTTCATTATTAGTAATCTGTTTTTCCAGATTAAGCTTTTGTGAGCTTAATCTTTCTTCATTTAAATCCAGACGGATAAGCCTTGCCCCTAAATCTGCAAGCTCATTATTTAAACGCTGCTGGTGTCCCTGATAATTTCCAATTCCCTTTGAAAAGGCATTGCCCATATTTTCCTCAGCATATGATTTTTCAAGCTCTGCTGCTGTAATCATTGAATTTATCTGGGTTTTTTTAACTGTATCAGTAGTTGCCTCCAACTGGCTTTTCAGCTTTTGAATTTTTGTATCTGCATCAATGGCTGACTGTACAGAATAAATAATCTCATCTAAATCTCTTATAATATCATGTGTTAATACATCCTTTGCCTGAGTATTTACTTTTATAGTCTGATTGAAATTAATTGTATAATTAATCTGCTGGTCCTCTGAAACATAATCAATACCCTCTGTTACATTAGTACAGTCAAAATAATGCTCCGGCTTTAAATCACCCTTATTAAAGCCTGTTTTTACATACTCTGCATCAAGGCTTCCTCCATTTGTAAGGCTTGAATATATACCATCCGATAACAAAAGCTCGCCCGTTTCCGGAATAAATGCGGCGCCATTTGCAACTGATGTATAAACACTATTTCCTGCAAGCTCAAAGGCATCCTTGGAACGGGTGACCGGTGTTACAACTGTAGTTGTACCATCTGCATTTGTAATAGTAATATCGCCAATACTGTCCAGGTTGTCATAGCCTAGCTTTACAACATGGAACTGGTTGTTTGTGATGTTTCTCTGATCTGCTGTGAAAATGGTATTTGTAGATAGTCCAGCAAGTCTGTTTACATTGTCAACATCATCAAGCTTGATAGTCTGTTTTATTGAATACTGGGTGTTTTTTTCATCACTCTGGAAGGTAAGTGTTTTATCTGTTTTATATCCGGTAAATAAGGTTCTTCCATTCAGGTCTGCATCACCATCAGCAAAAATCTGATTTTTAAGCTGCTCTAAGGTTGTTTTAAGAGCAACTCTTTGATCTACAGTATTGTAATCATTAACACCCTGGTTGCAATAATAAACAATATTTTCAAGAACCGAATTAATGCTGTCTAAAGCGTCATCAGTACTTTTTATCCAGCTTCTTGCATCTGTAACATTTCTGTCTAAATACTGTGAAACCTCACTATATGTAGTACGAAGTCTTAATGCCCTAACTGCCACAATAGGGTCCTCAGAAGGTCTTTGTATTTTCTTTTCTGTTGTCATCTGTGTATGCAGCTTATCATACAAGGTTTTATTATTATTAATATTATATAATGAATTATTCATCATAATACCATTTGTAATTCTCATTTAGTTACCTCCTGTTCTTTTTGTAATAGCTTTGGCTGTAAGTCTTATACAGCTTAATAAATAAGTTTTATTTAGGTTTTATAGTCCTGTCTGATTTATTAATTTGTCATATATTTGATTCATTATTGAAATAATCTGTGCTGATAAATCATATGCCTCTTTATATTTTACCAGATTCATTGCTTCTTCATCAGCATCAACACCCATAACCGAAAGTCTTTGATTTTGTATTGTCTTTTGTATGTTTAGATAATTGGTTTCAAGGCTTCCCGCTCTTTTTGTATCAATACCTATCTCTGTAACCATAGAGTTAAGATATTCGATAGCTGTACCGCCTTCATAGATTTTAGCATTTTTAAAATCCATCATATCATCTAACAAATCATAGGCTGCTGTACCCTGTGCAATACTTTTTGTTGTACACAATTTGTTTGGGTTGTCTAATATTTCTTTATTTACAGAGTAAACTCCGTTTGCTGACTTTACAAATATTGGTGTATTCGCACCAGAATCTCCATTTAAGTCCTGACCTTGTGCCTGTATTTCATTAAATTTTGCAGTAAAGGTTTTAAGAAATTTGTTTACTTCATCTACATAATATGGCACACCCTTGTAATCAATGGCTTTAGAGTTTTTATTTCCAACCTCTGGCTCTCCATTGTTTCCATCTCTTACTTCAAGTAAGGCATATAGCTTTCCATGAACATTCTGTGCTATAGGGTCAAAGGTTTCACCATATGACCACTTTATATTATAAAGACCAACTGCATCATCTGAGTCTGCCTGTTCAGCTCTTGTTTCTACCTTTAATGCAAAATAATCATAGTTGTTTACTAACGATTTGCCTGCGGTAGTTACATAAAACTCAGTTTTTCCGTTGTCATATGTGATTTCCTTTGTATCTATTTCTACGATTTCAGAAAGTTCATCTAACAATAGCTCTCTTTTATCCCTGAGCTCGTTGGCATTTGCCCCTGCAAGCTCTACTACATTTATCTGCTTGTTAAGCGTGGCTATTTCCTGTGTAATAGAATTAATCTTATCAACATTGTCATTAATTTCTGCATTAATATCTTCCTGTTCAAGCATAAGATTTGTCTTTATCTGTTCCATATATTTGATAAAGCTGTCTGCATAATTAACTACAGCAGTTCTGCCTTCGACACTCTCTGGTGTTTTTCTCAAATCTTCAATAGCCGAGAATATATTCTGAAATTCTACCGAAAATCCACTTTCATCACTATCATTAAAGAAATCCTCTAATTCCAGCATATAATAATTTTTTGAGTTATACTCGCCATACTTGGACTGATTTTTCCAATACTTTGTATCGTAGTATGCGTCCCTGTTTCTGGTAATTGCCGTAACCTCTGTACCAGTTCCCACTGCTCCATATCTTTGATATACCCTAAGTGCCCTTGTAGCCTCTTGTGAAACTGTCTGACGGGAATAGCCCTTGGTAGTTTCATTTGAAGCATTGTTGGCAGAAACCGTAAGTCCAGTATTCGCCGCATAAAGACCTGTCGTAGCTATATTTAATCCGAAAAAGGTATTTGCCATATTATCACCATCCTATTTCTAATGAACGCCTACTTGATTAATAAGTGTATCCAACATCTCTGCTACAACATTTATAAATCTGGAAGATGCGTCATATGCGTTTTTAAATTTCATCATATTTGTTAATTCTTCCTCTGAGGAAACACCATGACTTGACTGACGCTTGTTATCAAGCTCTAGAACAGCACTGTTTTGGTTTTTGGCAATGGTATTATATATATACCCATCGTTGGAAATCACACCTACCATTGCAGTATAATAATTATCTACATCCTTTGGTGTTGCATTGCTTGGATCAAGATTTAAGCTTGGGCTATTCCAAAGCTGTATAATCTTTTCTCCCAGTTTCATATCAACATCAAGGTTTTTAGTTGTGAATGGAAGATATGAGTAATCGTCCACGATTTTCTGGTTCAGCTTAACATTTTGTAATGAATATGTTGATTCTGAGCCAAATTCATTGTATGGATTGTATATATAATATTTCTTTCCATCCTTTCCTTCAGCTACAGTATATCTTTCAACTTCTTTTCTTGAAAACAATTCTGAGCCTGGTGTCTTATCAGCATCACAGCCATAAGAGCAGCCATTTTCGTCTTCATCAATATTTAATATTGTAATTTTTGTACCTGCACTAAGGGTTATATCTGTATCCTGTAATAATGCTCCATTTTTGTCAGTTTGTGCACCTGCAAGTTTTGCCTGCACCTCTTTGTCCAAGGTGCTGATTATTGCCCCCTTAGGTATTGTAAGTGTAAGGTCTGTATCTAACTTTTTCTCAATAGTTGGGCTAAGTGCATCGTTTATCATTGTAACTACATTGTTGAATAACTGGTCAAACATTGCCTGTGCCTTTGAAATAACGCTATTGCCCACTGTCTGATTATACTCTCTGACATCTTTTTCATATTGCTCATATGCTGCAACCTTTTCTGCGTCCGTAGCATACTTTGAATAATCCGGCTCTCTGGGAATATCTTTATAGGTAGCTGCATATCCACCTCTTGCAATAAGAAGCCCCTTTAATTCACCTATATCATTGTTTTTAGCTGTAGAGGTTTCTACAGTTGTTTCATACACCTGTGTATTGTCAATATGTGGCCACACCGGTGAAATATATGTTGAACCTCTGTCACTGTTAAGGGCTGCTGTTCCCATATGGAACACTCCATCCTTAACAACAAAGTTTGTTGACTCTATTTTAACTGTAACTATACCGTTTTCGCCCTCAGTATAATCTATTTTGGTTAATCCTGAAAGCTCATCAAGTAATAAATCTCTCTGGTCCCTAAGGTCAGAGGCAGTTTCAATACCCGGTGCTTCAATAGAAGCAATCTGAAGATTCAGGCTATGTATTTTATCTCCAATAGTATTGATCTGATTAACTATATCTGTAACCTTTCCATCTAATTCCTGTTGATATTCTGTAAGCTCTGAATATACTGAATTTGCTCTTGTAAGAAAGGCTTCTGCATACATAATAAGCTCTGCCCTTGTGGTGGTACTGTCCGGTGTCTTTGCCATTTCATGTATAGCCGATTTCAAATCCTCTAATGACTGTTGAAAGGCTACACCCTCAAGCTCACCTAAAATACTTTCTACCTCTGTGCTGGCTGTGTATTTTGAGCTGTAAAAATTCATTCTTCCGTTCTGTTCTCTGTATGCACTATCCAACAAAACTTCCCTTATATGTCTTGACTCGGCAGATATAACTCCAAGTCCTACCTGTTTTGTATTTACTGCTGTATATCCTAAGTTTGAATAGATATTATCTACCATTCCTGCCTGTTGTCTTACATAACCCTTTGTGTTTACATTGGCAAGGTTATGTCCTGTTGTATTCAACGCATTTTGATTGGCCTTTAAGCCGGATGCGCCTGTATATAAGCTTGTCATAAGTGGCATATATTACACCAATCCTTTCTATTGCTTTGCATCAAATACACCAGCCGGTTTATCTGCATTTCCTGCACTATAAGCATTTTTAGAGTAGTTTGCTACTTCTGGCTCCATATAGGCTCCCTGCAGCAAATTTAAATCAAAATCGATAAGCTCTAAAGACTGGTCAATCAAGTTTTTGTTCATTTCATTAAGCGCAGTTAGCTGGGAAATAGTGTTTTTGATTTCGTCATATACCTTTGCCAGTTTTTCCTTTGCCTCAGGCTGTCCTTTTAATACTTCTATAATATCCCGGACAGTAAGTGTTTTGGCATCCCGGCATAAAACCCTCGCTATTTCTTCCACATTTTCCATTCGTTCTTTTTCAAGCTTTGTAATTTTTCCGATAAAGTTTTGCTCTGCTTCTGTGATTTTCTGCAAGTATTCAATATCGCCCTTTACGATAACATTGGTTTTTTCTTTAGAAAGGACAACTAGGTCTTGATATTCCTTATTTTCCTTTGATAATATTGTTATAAGTTCGTCAATTAAACTAGCCACTTTCCTTCGTCCTTTCTTACATTAAACCAAATTTTTCCATAAGCTTGTCAGCAAATGTTTCTCCATCAACATCATAAGTACCATTTGCGATTTCAGTTTTAAACTTTGAAACTAAATCTTCTCTAACATCCGGTGCTTCGCTAACTGCCTGCTTTGCAATCTGAAGCTCTTTACCAAAGCTTGATATTTCTACTTTGTCAGACTTTGTCACTCTGCTTGCAGCTGATGTTTTTACTTTTCCATTTACACCGTAAATCTGTGAAATTTGATTATAGGCATCTATACGCATAATAATCGCCTCCTTTTTCATTCTTACATATTGTATATCGGAAAAAAAAATAAACACTTTAGAAAAAAGTGCGAAATATATGGAAAAAGATTTTTGAGGAATTGGTTATATTAGTTCATACAGTTACAACTAGCAGGCCTACCAACCTTTAGAAGATATAAGTTCAAACTTTCTAGTTTTTCTAATGGAGCATATAAAGGATAGTTGTTTTTAAATAATGTCAGGAAAAACTCGCAATGAAGGATGTATAAATTTTATAAGCTTCTAAGCTCAGACATTTCCTGACATTATTACATTATCCTTTATATGCTCCATAAGAAAAACACGGAAGTTCTCTATATATCTTCTCAAAGGTTGGTAACCTTGCTAGTTTTAATCTACAACAAATATGTCCATATGCAACAAACATAAATTTTATGTATCTGTAAAAACTCTTATTTCAAAAGACTAAACCAATATCTTTCGTTTATCTGTTCGGGAGTAAGCTCCGGCATCAGGACATCCAGCTTTCCTACATACTTGAGATAAATATCAATCTGCTGGATTCTGTCGCCGGTAGATTTGTCCGCTTCGTGTACCACGATTTTGTCAACAAATTCATGAATCATACAAGAAAAGCCAAGCGGGAATCCGCAAGGCTGCTTGATAAAGTGGCAGGCAATGACTAAAAAGAAAATTTTCCTTATTTCCCTTACGATTATCTTATAAGGGCAAAAATAGGGGAAAATACATATCATTTCACTAATGAACAGGCTGGAATTCCTGTAAAATGTGGAAAGTCAGCCAGATATTTCGGCAAACTGGAAGTTATATATGTCTTTGCAAATATACCATATCTATTAGTTGTACACCGCCCTCATAAATTGGGTTGTCATAATTGTCAGTAAAGAAATTCGGAATCTTATGAGATCGAACAAATCCACATTTTTCATAAAATGGTATCGTCAATGGACTATCACCTGTTCCAACCTGCAAAACAGAATATTCATCTGCATATTTACTGGCAAGAAAATCAATTAGTGCTTTCCCATAGCCCTTTCCTTGATTCTGAGGATCGACTGCAATATTTTTAATTTCAAGTATTCCATTATCTTCATCAGTGACAACACATTCAGCTTTTACATTACCATCTTCAAGTACATACATAGTACCTTTTTCAATATAACGGTCAATCATATTCTCCTGCTCATCAGCTAATAACAATAATGATATAAACTGCTTTTTATTCTTATCCACTTCTCTGATTTTCATATCCATCACTCCGTCAAACTGGAATTTGTCTCTTTCTTACCCATTAGCAATCTGAACCAATTTATCAATTATAACTTGTGGTATCTCGCTATTTTCATAACCTTGTTTAATAGATTCGATTGCATTATCTATATTGTTATTCTTTGCATATAAAAACGCTCTGATATGACACATATACGGAACATATATATGGGGTAAAGTTACTATCCTCTGATTAAGAACAGTAATGGCATCATCAACTGTTTGTACATTATTTATCCACTCTCTTATCAGTGGGATATTTTTGTCTATCACATTTTTTATATATTCCAATGCAAATTCCATATCGGACGTGTAGGTAGGTATTTGATATTGAAAACTTGTGCATTTCCTTGGATTATAAAATTCTTCCTTTGTATATCCACAGTCTTGTTCTCTTTCATCCTCTATGTGATTATACCAAGCATCAGCAATGTGTATTTTTATAGAACTTTCTGTCCGATGCCATGTCAACTTATTTTTACTATTGATATCAGGGATAAAATCATAATTATATCCCCAGCGCAAGTATATGTGATTTCCTCTTGGATAACATAATTCGACCACAAGACGCCGATTAGCACTCCATTCAGAGTGCCATTTTTTTATCTTTTCATTATATTTCAACCCGAATTCTTCTGACAACCTTCGAGATATGTATTCGTCATAAAGTTCTCTTTTAATATAGTCATCACCATGTAAAAACTTATCTTTATACTCTTCTTGTGATAATATTTCATTTGATTCCCTTTTTTTTGAACAAAAACCCTTACTCAACACATCAAATAGACTCATAAGTAACCTCCATTATTGCAAATCATCTCTTGCTTAAATTCCGATTTGATAATTTCTTGAACAAGGCTACCATATGGGTTATTCTACCACATATTCATCCTTAATTCATCTAAAGTTTTTACGATTGATTTACCACACTTCTAAACTATCTTCTGCATCCACCCAAACCTGCATTTTTCCATCCAACACTAGCTATTCTTATAGAGCATAGGCAGGATAATGTAATAATGTCAGGTAATGTTTGAGCAGCACTATCTATAGATTTCCTATAAATAATATTGCGAGTTTTACCTGACATTATTTAAAAGCAACTATCCTTCCTATGCTCTATTAGAAGAGCTTGAAAGCTTGAACTAATGTATTCATAAGCAAGTGCTAATTGTACAAGCTAGTTATCCAAAAATCTCATTCTGGCTCTATCTCTCTCCTGCTTTTTCTGCTCGCTTTCTCTTTGATACATTCCACCGAACTTGTTTATCATCTGTCCCTTACACTTTTCACAGAAACGACCTGTTCTGATAGGTGCTCCACATTTTTCACAATCTATCATTACAGCAGAGCCCTCTGCGAAGGACAATCTTTCTTCCCTTACCCATTGATTAATCTGCTGCACACTAACTCCCATTTCCTGAGATACTACTGAAATCGAAGCGTTTTTATTGTTCTCGATAAATTTCTTTACCTCACCAAACTTTTCCTCCAGCTTTGCTCTGCAATCAGGGCAAAGTCTAGGGCCACCTATATAATTAAATAATCTTTTACATTCTCTGCAATTCTTTACTTCCATAGTTCTTCTCCTTATATTCCAGTTCCAATACTTAAACTGATATAATAAACTTTATCAACACCTGCCGACAATAATACCTTAGCACACTCGTCTATAGTGCTGCCGGTAGTATATATATCATCTATCAATATGACCTTTCTATATTTTACTACATTGTCTACTATTTTAAAAGCATTTTCTAGGTTCTGTTTTCTCTCTGAAACAGACAAATCCTTCTGGGGTTTTGTATTGCTCTGTCTGACTAGACATTTAGAATTTATAGGAATATTAATGTATTCGCCAAGCCTGCTTGCTAATATTTCGGCTTGATTATAGCCCCTTTTAACTCTCCTTTTATAATGAATAGGTATAGGCATTATTACATCAGCCTTCCACCTTTCAATCTCCTGACCATTATTTTTATATATAGCATTTGCAAAAAATTTTCCGTAATCCCTTTTGTTGTGATATTTAAATCTGTAAATTGCCTTTCGTATTTCCTCAGTATACTCAAAGGTAGATATACCAGCTTCAAAAAAGTGATTATTTTTGCTGCAATTATGGCAATATTCCTGTCTGTCATTTACCAGCTTTTTACCACACTTCTTACATTTTGGCTCTTGCACAAACTTTATTTTTGAAATACACAGCTTGCAAATAAGATTCTCTGGAGTTATTGCCTCTTCACACAAAGGACACCGTTTAGGAAATATTCCATATATAATATTATCAAATATTTTCCCTGCTGCCTTTATACTATTGTCTATAGTTTTTGTAATATTATCCACTTCCTTTTTTGTTATTGTCTGTTATTGTTCCTCTGTAGCCCTCATAATCATATATTTAAGACCCGAATGTCTTTTTATTTCGTTGTTATTTTTAACCATTTCATCTACTGCCGAAGCTGCACCTACTATAGTAACGCACTTTTTTGCTCTGGTTACTGCTGTATACAAAAGATTTCTTGTCATAAGCATTTTGGGACCGTTTAAAAGTGGCAGTACCACAGCCGAATATTCACTGCCCTGCGACTTGTGAATAGTCACAGCATATGCCAGCTCCAGCTCGTCTAGCTGTTTAAAGCTATAGGTAACAAATTTGCCGTCATCAAACTGTACCTCTACGGTTTCCATAAACAGATTAATGTATTTTATTATACCTACATCTCCGTTAAACACACCAAGTCCCTGCTCAATAACAAGTCCTCTTGCTCCTCTTATTTCCCAGGCGAGCTGATAATTGTTTTTTATCTGCATCACCTTATCTCCCTCTCGGAAGGCAGTTTCTCCATTTACTCTTTCCTTTTTTCTATCCTCTGGAGGATTAAGAAAGTTTTGAAGAATCTTGTTTAAGTTTGCTACTCCCAAAGCTCCCTTTCGCATTGGTGTAAGTACCTGGACATCAAACGCAGCTGCATCTACATATCTAGGAAGCTTGTCCTTAACTAAGGTAATAGTAGCATTTATAACAGCATTGGCTTCCTCTCTTTTAACAAACAAAAAGTCATTACTTTTGTTGTCTAGGGAAATCATTTCTCCAGCGTTGATTTTGTGGGCATTCATAATAATATCGCTGTAGGTTGCCTGTCTGAAAATCTTTTTTAACATAACAACATTAAAGCACTCTGACTCTATAATATCCTTCAAAACATTTCCTGGTCCAACACTTGGAAGCTGGTTTACATCACCTACAAGCACAAGTCTGGTGCCTACAGAAACAGCCTTTAATAGTGCGTACATTAAATACATATCTACCATAGACATCTCATCAATAATTACTGCATCTGCCTCTAATGGATTTTGCTCATTTCTCTCAAAATGAGTACCTGTGCCTATTTCGTCAGGGTTGCCTGTAATCTCTAAAAGCCTATGTATGGTTACAGCCTCGTGGCCTGTAGCCTCTGACATCCTTTTGGCTGCTCTGCCTGTAGGGGCAGCTAACAAAATCTCCATACCCTGATTTTCATACATTTTAATAATTGTATTAATAGTTGTAGTTTTTCCTGTACCCGGTCCGCCTGTAACGACTAAAAGTCCACTGTTCATAGCCTCTATAACAGCTCTTTTTTGCAATTCATCAAGGACAATCTGGCTGCTTGCTTCAATCTGTGCGATTCTGGTTAATATCTGACCTTCGTCTATATTACTTCTGACACTTAACTGCTTTAGCATATTGGCAATATTAAGCTCTGTATAGTAGGCTGTAGAAGAATAGATACACTTGTCATATTCAAAGCTTTTTATAACAATTCTTTTGTCAAGCTGCATATCCATAAGATATTTTTCCAAGTCAATATCCTCTATAAGCAGCATTTCTCTCATAAGGCTCTTTAACTCCTCGAAAGGCAGATAAGCGTGTCCGTTAGCTCCTGCCTGATTAAGTATGTATAATATTCCACATTTAATCCTAAAATCTGAATCTGCACTGATACCAGCTTTTAAGGCTATTTCATCAGCTATTTTAAAGCCTATGCCGTCTATGTCCTCTGCCAGCTTATACGGATTTTTATTGATAATTTCATACACCTTGCAGCCGTATTTGTTATATATTTTAACAGCCATATTTGAAGATATTCCCAAGTCCTGCATAAATATCATTGCCTTACGCATATCCTTCTTTTCTTCAAGCTGGCTGGCAATTTCCGATGCCATTCTTTCGCTTATGCCCTTGACCTCTTGCAATCTGTGTGGCTCTTCATCAATAATTCTAAAAGTATCCTCGCCGAATTTTTTTACTATTCGGGCAGCCAATACACTGCCTACACCCTTAATAGCTCCTGAGCCTAAATATTTAAGCACAGCCTTTTCGTCCTCTGGCTCTTTTATTTCATAGCTTTGCACACTAAATTGCTCACCATAAGAAGGGTGAGCTGTAGTCTTTCCCGTAAAGCTTACATACTCACCTTCATTTATAAATTGAAAAGTTCCAACGCATACTACTTCTTCATTATCAAATGACACGCTTAAAACAGTATAGCCATTATCCTCATTTCGATATACAATTTTTTCTACATACCCTGAAAATGTTTCCATAAACTATGTCCTTTGGTGATTTTTTGATACTGTAGATGTATCTAAGCCATAATTTCGTTTCATTTGTTCATAAAGCATATTTGCAATTCCAAAGCCATCGCCTTGATTAGTTGCACTCTTCGCATATTCCTGAACTAATGTATCCCCAAAATATTCCATATAATCAGACGATGAACCTTCCTCGTTTTCTGGCACCATTTTTTGCATCGCCTTAAATGCCTGCTCCACAAAATAAGCTTCAAACTCCTTACAGGCGTCCATCAGCTCGTCATCTGTGCTTTTGCTGTAATCTGTACTCTCCAGCTTATTTTTTATATTGCCTGCACTACTATTTTTATTGTATATGTCTGAATAATCATTAAATACATCAGAAAGTCCATTAAGATAACTGCTATCCATTTAGTTCACCTTCTATCTCTTTAACTGATTTGCCTGTGCTAACATATCATCAGCAGTAGTTATGGCTCTTGAGTTCATTTCGTAGGCTCTTTGTGCTACTATTAAATTAACCATTTCGTCTACAACCTGTACATTAGATGCTTCAAGGCAGCTCTGTCTGATTGTACTCTTTTTTAAGTCTGCATCATCTACCTCACTTCTAGGATCACCTGATGCGGCTGTCTGTCTGTATGTAGAGTCTGATGCCTTTTCAAGACCTGCCGGATTTGAAAATTGTACCAATCCAATCTGAGGTCCTATTGGATGCGGATTGTTCTGGGCGTCTGGATAACACACAAAACCGTCAGCAGATATTGTAATCTTGCTTGAATCGTAGCCTGCCTCTAAATCTATAGGCTGTCCATCTGTATCAAGAACTGGTAAGCCCTCTGAATTTGTAAGCATAATGCCACCATTATTTCCAAGTGACCAGTTAAAAGAACCATTTCTTGTATATAAGGTTTCTCCATTTTCATTGATTACCTGAAAGAAGCCTTTTCCGTCAATAGCAAAATCTGTATCTAAGCCAGTTGTAGTAATAGAGCCTTGCACAAAATTGGTAGTTATTGATGAATTTCTAACACCAAGTCCTACCTGTGCTCCAACAGGCTTTGTATCACCATTTGCACTTGTAGTCTTCGACTGGACTGTTTGATATAAAAGTGACTTAAACTGGGCACTTTCTTTTTTGTATCCTATTGTATTTACATTTGAAAGATTGTTGGCAATAACATCAACATTGGTCTGCTGTGACACCATACCTGATGCTGCCGTCCATAATGCTCTCATCATAGCTTTCTACCTCCTATACTCTTCCAACTTCATTTACCGCCTTGTCAAGCATACTATCTGCTGTCTGCACAGCCTTCTGACTTGACTCATAAGCTCGGCTGATTGTAATCATTTCAACCATTTCACTAACTACATTAATATTGGAGGTTTCCAAATATCCCTGGTGCATCAAAGCTCCTGTGTCCTTTTGCACCGCCCCGTCTACAGTTTCATACATATTCTCGCCATATTTTTTAAGATAATTATAATCTTCAAAATCAACTATACTAATAGTATCAACATAATCTCCATCAGCATATATCTCACCGGTAGAAGTAATCGCTACACTGGTAGCATCTGTAGGAATGTAAATATCCCCACCTTCACCCTGCACATAATCTCCGTCCTTTGTGCGAAGTGTGCCTTCGGAATCTATTGTAAATTCACCGTCCCTGGTATACTTAATGGACTGCTCGCCATTTTTGTTTGTGAATGATATAGAGAAAAATCCGTTTCCCTCTATTGCCAAATCATATGTGTTTCCTGTGCTTTTAAAACTACCCTGAGAATAATCAGTATAGTTTTCACCAATCTTTACACCTAAGCTCATATGTCCTATTGGCTCTGTAATGTAACCCACAGTCCGGTCATTTGCCTTTACGGTAAGATACTCACTAAACGCCTTAGCTGTAGCACCTTCTCTTTTGTAACCATTAGTAGATGCGTTTGCAAGGTTGTTTGTAATAGTATCTAATCTTTTTTGCTGATTGACCATACCTGTGTAGGCTGTATACAATCCTCTAACCATTCTGTCTCCTTTCGGATATGTGGACTATTCACTAAGGAACTCTATATATTTTCCAGTTCCTATAGCAACTACTGTCATTGGATCCTCAGCAGTCATTGTATTAATACCTGTTTTGCTTTCAATAAGATCTTCAAGACCCTGTAATAAACTGCCACCACCTGTAAGTACAATACCTCTGTCTGAAATATCTGCTGCAAGCTCCGGTGGAGTTTTTTCTAATACGCTGTGAACAGCCTCTACAATCTGTGATGTAGTTTCTTTTAATGCTTCTTCTGTTTCTTCTGATGTGACTGTAATTGTTTTTGGTAAACCTGTAACAAGATTTCTACCTCTAACCTCCATTGTAGCCACTTCATCTCTTGGATATGCTGCACCAATCTTTATCTTGATTTCCTCGGCAGTTCTGTCACCGATTAAAAGGTTGTGCTTCTTTCTCATATATCTTACGATTGCTTCATCAAAATCATCGCCAGCAACCTTTATTGATGTACTAACAACTGTTCCACCTAAAGAGATAACTGCAATATCAGTTGTACCGCCACCAATATCTACTATCATATTGCCACATGGCTTTGTAATATCAATACCTGCTCCTATGGCTGCTGCTATTGGTTCTTCAATAATAGAAACCTCTCTGGCACCTGCCTGAAAAGCTGCATCCTCAACTGCCTTTTTTTCAACCTCTGTAACACCACTAGGTACACAAACGCTAATTCTAGGCTTTTTAAGAGTTCTCTTGCCTAATGCCTTCTGGATAAAATGCTTAAGCATTTTTTCTGTAACTGTATAATCAGAAATAACACCCTGTCTGAGTGGTCTTACTGCCACAATATTTCCTGGTGTTCTGCCAATCATTAGTCTTGCTTCCTCGCCAATAGCCTTAATCTTGTTTGTATCTCTGTCAAAAGCTACAACTGATGGCTCCTTTAAGACTACACCTTTTCCTCTGATATATACTAAAATACTAGCTGTTCCTAAATCGATACCAATATCTGTTGCTAACATAAAATTCTCCTTTTTCAAACATATTTATTTTGGATTAAAGGATTGGATAATATCCAATCTGGTTGCAAATTGTCTTTACTTATAATAAATGGTTGTCCACCACATTACATTATATACAAAACAATTAAAATATGCAAAGAACTTTTTTAAGAATTTTAAATTTTTAAGCTGAATGAGAATTTACCAACAGACTCTTCTCAGATATACAGTTGTTATATCGACATTTTCCCTATATTTCTTTATAGTAAAATCCCTATAATTAATTTATGTTATACACTGCCTTACAAACAGTAAGCAATGTATAGCTAAAACCAATTATAGGGATTTAGTTAAGCTTTAATATTACTTAATATATACTTCGTTGTTTATTGTTCTGACTTCTGCTCATTATCACTAAGCTCAAATTCATCAACTGTGTTTTTAAGTGTGCCTGCACAGCCAATTAACTGTTCGCTTATAGCAGCATTTTCTTCAGCACTTGCAGCATTGGTTTCTATTACTAAAGCAAGATTTTTAATGCTTTCATTAATATTTTCGATTGCCTGCTGCTGTCCTTTTACAAATCCAACTATCTCATCAATATTTTTCTTTGACATTACAGAATCGTTAATACCCTCTGCTAAGGTAACCGAGGTTGAGGAGGTTAAATCCTTGCCCTTTGATACTGCTGCATTAGACTCTGTTATGAGCAGCTCAATACTGTTACTGGCATCTGCACTTGAAGAAGCAAGCTTGCTAATTTCATCGGCAACAACTGCAAAGCCCTTTCCTGCCTCTCCTGCTCTCGCTGCTTCTATAGAAGCATTTAAAGCTAACAGGTTGGTCTGGTCTGCCAACGCATTAATTTCTGTAACAAACTCATTAATTTTTGAATAACAGCTTTCTATGCTGTCCATAGCAGCTACCAGCTCCTTCATTTCTTTACTGCTATTCATTAAATGGCTATTTGTAGTTTCTGCCACTGTTTTAACATTATCTGCTACATTAGTAATCTGCTTTGTCTGCTCTGTAAGCTTATTAATATTATCAGAAAGTACCATAATAGAATGGTTTTGTTCAGTTGCACTTTCGGCTACGGAGTTTGTGGTTTTTTCTAATTCGTTTGAAAACTCTACGACCGTATTTGCCTGTTCATCAATATTTTTAAGTGATGTATTTAGCGAAGCAATAATTGTATTCAAGGAATCCCTGATTGCTATATAACTTCCCTTAAAATCTCCGTCTACATAATCTGTCAGCTTTTTATTTGAAATATTTGTAACTATATTTGTAATAGTGCTTATGTAGTATTTAAGCGAGGATATTGTTTCGTTTAAGGATTTTGTAAGCATAGCTATTTCCTTAGTAACAGGCTCCTCATCAAATACAATATCAAGATTTCCTTCTGTTATATTGCCCACCTTTGAGCTGATTGACTCAATCGGTGTAAACCATCTGTATATTTCCTTGTGTACTCTTCTTTTTCCAATTTGCGTTGTAATAATACAAATTGTAGCATTAAGAACAATAAGTCCAATGGCAAAGAGCATAAAAGGCATGGTTTTTTCTGCTGAAACAACTCTCCATCCGGTAACCTCTGAAACACTTGGAACCATTCTCATAAATGAACCATTGTAATCTAGTAAGAAATGCAAAGACAAAGAGTCATCATTTAAGCAGCTGTAATTTACACCCTTTGCATTTTCAAGTGTAGTTGTATTGTCTACAGAAAGTGCAAACTCTTTATTTGGGTGGGTAAGAATGGTACCCTTCTTGCTGACCAGAAAGGTATAATTGCCATTTGACTCCTTTGTAAAAAGTGAAGAAAGGTTATCCATATATATATCCATTCCAACAACTCCGGTCTGTGTCTGTCCCGTAAAGGTTGCCTTTGCAATAGTAATACATATACCACCTGACTGTTCATCAATATATGGCTCTGAAATGTATACTTTATCTGGATTTTTAACTGCTTCCTGATACCATTCCCTGTCTGTTACAACAAACCCCTCCGGTGGCTGCCAGCCACCACTCATAACAGTTGTATTGTCATTGGTACAGGAATAAACTGCTGATATTTGGTCATCTGTAGCTGCAATACTGTCTACATATGCCAATATTTCTTCATATTCTGTAAACTTTCCACTATTGATACCTGCTGCAGCTGTCTTGATAATGCTGATTTTTCCCTGCATAACAGAATCAACCTGCTCTGTATGAAGTTTTGCTGAATCCTTTACTGCCGAGAATGAATTGGCTACAAATATTATGCTTGAAATAATAAATGCCTCGATACACACAATTATTAAAATATTTCTAATAATGTGCAGAAATATCTTTTGTATCCTTTCGCTGTAGGTTTGTGACGAAAATAACTGACTGCTGTCTTTTTTCTTTTTCCTGTTCATTCAATCAACCTCCATGTGTATTAAATTGTTTTCTAGATTGTATATTTCTTGACTTTAAATCAGTGCTGTAGAAAGTTTTGATTTTCAAAATGTTTTTACGCTCCAAATCACATATAAATTTTAGCAAAATGTAATTAATATTTCAATAAATTTTTGGAAAAGCTATAAGCAGAATTAATTCCAAAATAAATAATTTTTATTATATTCGTTATGTAAAAATTAAGAGAGGACTTTATATGAGTAATAACAACCATTTCAAGCCATATGTTTCTTCAAGTAAAAGTCCAAAGGAATTCTCCTTTGCTGCATTTTTCATAGGTATTATTTTAGCTATAGTATTTGGTGCTGCCAATGCTTATTTAGGTCTAAGAGTAGGTATGACCGTTTCTGCCTCTATACCCGCTGCTGTAATATCTATGGGCGTTATGCATGTACTTTTAGGAAGAAAATCCATTTTGGAAAGTAATATGGTACAAACCATTGGCTCAGCAGGTGAATCTCTTGCCGCAGGTGCTATCTTTACCTTACCAGCACTATTTTTGTGGTCCGGTGAGGGTAAAATGGACTCTCCTGACACCTTTGCTATTTCACTTATCGCTGTAATTGGCGGTCTGCTGGGTGTTCTTTTTATGGTTCCACTTCGTAATGCACTTATTGTAAAGGAGCATAACACACTTCCCTATCCTGAGGGTCAGGCCTGTGCCAGAGTTTTAATGGCTGCAGAAGATTCAAAAAAGGGTGCAGAAACTGTATTTATCGGAATGGGAACAGGTGCATTTTTCAAGCTGATAATCGATGGACTTAAGGCTGTCCAAAGCGAGGTTTCCTTTAAATTCAAAGGCTATTATGGGGAAATTGGAACCCAGATTTATCCTGCCGTAATGAGTGTAGGCTATATATGTGGTCCAAAAATTGCTTCTTATATGTTCTCAGGTGGTGTGTTAAGCTGGATGGTAATTATTCCTATGATTGTTCTTTTTGGTTCTGGTATGACGCTCTATCCAGCCACAACCACTATAGGCGAGTTATATGCAGCTGGCGGTGCCAGTGCTATCTGGAGTAACTATATCAGATATATTGGTGCCGGTGCCTTAGCCGCAGGTGGTATTATAAGCCTTATTAAATCCTTCCCACTTATTGTAGCCACCTTTGCAAATGCCATTAAAAGTGCAAAGGGTACATTAAAGGAAACTAATATCAGAACTGAAAAATCAATTAAAATGAAATATATTTTTATTGCCATTATTTTACTTACACTGGCAATATGGCTTTTTAAGGACATTCCCGTTTCCTTGCTGGGTGCTGCAATAATTGTTTTCTTCGGCTTCTTTTTTGCAACTGTTTCTTCAAGAATGGTTGGACTTGTGGGCAGTAGTAATAATCCTGTATCCGGGATGGCTATTGCCACACTGCTGATTGCTACTATTATACTAAAATCCACAGGAGATTCCGGCATACACGGTATGCAGGGTGCTATTGCCATTGGCTCTATTATTTGTATAATTGCTGCCATTGCCGGTGACACCTCACAGGACTTAAAAACCGGCTATATATTAGGTGCTACCCCAAAGAAACAGCAAATTGGCGAGCTTGTGGGCGTCACTATAGCTGCCATTACTATAGGTGGTGTTTTGGTGCTTTTAAATAATGCCTGGGGCTTTGGCTCAAAGGAATTAGGAACACCACAGGCAACTCTTATGAAAATGATTGTAGAAGGCGTAATGGATAATAATCTTCCATGGGGCTTAGTTTTTGTTGGTATTTTCATTGCATTAACTGTTGAAATTCTTGGTATTCCTGTTCTGCCCTTTGCCATTGGCGTATATCTACCTGTTCACCTAAACGCCTGCATTATGGCAGGCGGACTGGTTCGTCTGCTTTTTGAAAAAGCTTATAAGGATAAGGAACGCAAGGAAAATATTATTAATAATGGCATTCTCTATTGTTCAGGGCTTATTGCCGGTGAAGGCCTTATGGGCATATTACTTGCAGTTTTTGCAGTTATTGGCATTGAAAAATATATTGATATTTCCTCAAAAATAAATCTTCCTAATTCTTTATTATCCTTTGAAAGTGTGGTAATATTTTTGTTGATTATAGGAAGTTTAATTCTATTTTCAACAAAAAAAGAGCCCCAATAAGGAGGAACGATATGTACTTTGTACCTGATAATACAAAAAAATGTGGTTATTACCAATGTGAAAAATGTGGCTATAAATTTTTAAGTTTAGATACCAGTGAGGCTACAACCTGTCCTGACTGTACAGCAGAAATTGACTATGAAATCGGACCAGATGAAACCTTAGAAACTGCTGCCAACACAGCAAAGCTTATAAACATTGTAGAAGATGAGGATGTTGAAAAAATGGACTGTCTGCTAAGTCTGGCTATTACAGGCGGAGATTACAACTGGATATAATTTAATCATTAATAGTTTGCTAAGATTAACCTTACTTTCATATTTTCATAAAATACGCATATCTTGTATTAAGAAATAAATACAAGGTTATATAAATGAGAAAATATATTGAGGAAAGGACAGTGGAAATTGCCAATTATATTATTGCCAACAACGCTACAGTTCGTCAGGCGGCAAAGCAATTCGGAGTAAGCAAAAGCACTGTTCATAAAGATGTAACTGAAAGACTGGTTCACATCAATGCTGCTCTCGCTAAAGAGGCACGCAAAATACTTAATGTTAATAAAGCCGAACGCCATATCAGAGGTGGTATGGCTACAAAAGAAAAATACCAGCACCAATAAAATCCATTAAAATAAATTTTATTTTAATTAATTTTATTCTTATTTTAGAAATCCGACAAATTTAGTACACATTTATATATTATTCTATAGAAGTACTATTGGTAACATAGTATTATACAACTTAACATTTTCATAACTCTGCGTGGCGGGAAACCGCCACGCGTCCCCCAAAAATACCTTTTTTACATTTTTCATTAGGTGCGGCAGTGTCGCACTTATTTACTTTATTCACACAACTACTTGTAAACAATCTATCATTTTCCCATATAAGAAAATTATGATAATTAGTAATTCCATTATTATTTTGCCTTCGCATTAATAAATTCCGTCTTTGACTTAGAATACATAATCTTTTGTTCTTTATACAATCCATGATACCCGGACATTAAATAGCTTACTGCTATTGCCATTAAAAAGTACATTTTCACCTCGTCCCCAAACAACTCAAAGCTTATAAGCAGGGATGCTATTGGGCAGTTGGTTACACCACAAAATAGTGAAATCATTCCCACAGCTGCACAAAGAGATGGTGAAAGTCTTAAAATATGACCTAATACACAGCCGAGAGTTGCTCCTACAAAAAATGATGGTACTATTTCGCCACCCTTAAAGCCGGCGCCTAAGGTTAAGGCTGTAAATATAAGTTTTAAAGCAAAGGCAAGTGGCTCTGCTTCTCCGCCTATGGCTCTTGCTATTACATCAACACCTGCGCCAAAGTAATCACTGGTATTTAACAAAAATCCCAATAAAACTATTATTACTGAGCATACCAGTACTCTTACATACCCATTCTTTAAATATTTTCTAAGCAATTCCCCTGTTCTATGTATTACTACACAAAATACTACACTTACAAAAGCACATGCAATAGCTAATATAACTGTTTTTCCACCATTTATTACATTAAACTTCGGAATATCCACAATATTAAAATGTTCTGGACTTATACCCATATCAAGGGCAAACCTTGAAGCTATAATTGCTGAAAAAATACAAGGAAGCAAGGCTGAATAATACATTATGCCAACGCTTACAACCTCTAAGGAAAAAACGGCTGCTGCCATTGGCGTTCCAAAAAGTGCTGAAAAGGCAGCACTCATACCACACATTATCATTACCTTTCTATCATTATCATTAAGCTTTATAAGCTTGCCAACAAAATTTCCCAGGCTTCCTCCGAGCTGTAAGGCAGCACCCTCACGCCCTGCCGAGCCACCAAATAAATGTGTAAGCACCGTAGAAATAAATATTAATGGTGCCATTTTAAAAGGTACATCATCCCCTGAGGAAATTGAGCTTATTACAAGATTTGTACCCTTGTCCTTATCTGAATTGGTTACTCGATATAGTCCGACAATTAATAAGCCTGCTAATGGTAAAAACCATATTATGTAGGAATGTGCAACTCGAAAGGCCGTTACTGTATTCATACATTTTGCAAACAAGGTGGCAAACGCACCTACAAACATACCTATAATTATGGCTAAGACCATCCATTTAAAAAATGATAATGTATAATTCCTGCCTTTTATTAATTGCCTTAAAACATATTGTTTAACTGTTTCTTTCTCTTCACTTAATTTTTCTGTACTTGTTTTTTTTGTATCTGATGTTTCCTTTAACATTTTCTTCACTCTTCTATTTTCATTCAATTTAAATTTTATATTTTATTCAAACCCCATAGAATATACCTCATACATCTGCTCGTTATATTCCTCTGTGTATGAGTCCATTTCCTTTACAATTCTTAGTAATCTTTGCGTTTGTATGTCGTCCTTAGTTCTATCTCCAACAGCCTTCAGCACCTCTTCTCTAAGCGTACCTACATTATCAAAAGAGGACTTTTTTTCAATATCATACAATTTTGAGAGTTTACCTATTGCATAGGATAATTCATAATTTCCGAGCAGTATTACATGGTCAAATTCCAGTTTTCTGTCTACTGCCATTTTTGTAAGTATAGGAATCATTGCAGCTCCTTTTCTTTATTAATCTGTGACATAATATAAGTCATAATATAAAATTGTTTTTGTTTTTTATATATGCTTTCTGATTATTAAATATTTTTGCAAACAAAAGGCTACCATTTTGGTAGCCTTTTAAATCAATACCGCTTTTATAATAAGCTATATTATACTAATCCGCAACTATTAATTAGTGGAGATTTTTAATTTGTAGTAATTATTTAATTTGCAGAGGTAGTTTCTTCTGTAGCTGTAGTTTTCTCATTTGCTGGTGTTGTTGCTTCTGTTGTAGTAGCCTTGTCTGGATTGCTTCCAGCTACAACCTTTGCCTGCTTTGCAACAAATTCCTGTACATAATATGCTAATACGGAAAATCTAAACTCATCATCCTCTACATTTTCATATGCCTTCTTAAAGTCCTCTACATTATCATAGCCATAGAGCTTTGCATATTCTAACATCTTTGTATCAAACTGGTCATCTGTTATAGAGATATTTTCAACCTCGGCTATTTTTTCAATAACCATTTCCTCTTTTAAATATGCCTTTACATATGCAGATAATTTTTCATCCCAGTCAGCCTGTGACATTGATGACTGCTGTAAATACTGCTCTAATGTCATTCCATATGTTGACTGAATTTGTGAAACATTATTTTCCGACACAATCTTGTAATACTCATCATATCTCGCCTTTTCATAAGTAACAACCTTACTGTTTTCTAATATTGTAGGCCAAATTTGTGTATAAATATTATTGATAAGTAAATCATTTTTCAAATACTCAGTAAACTCGCCTACTGTATTAAGACCCAAGCCAGAATATTCACTCTTTACATAATCGTCTGTAAGCTCTGGTGTAACAGTTACTACAAGAGAGTCTAAGGAAACTGAAAAATGTACAGCCTTGCCCTTTAAGCTTTCGTCTGAATAGTCCTTTGGCATAGTTAAATCAAGCTCCAGCTTTTCTCCAATACTATGTCCAATAATAGCATCTACAAAGCCATCAACTGTAAATCCACCATCACTCATAGTAACTACTGTTCCCTCAGTAGTACCTCCGGAAAATTCTTTTCCGTCTATTGTTCCCTTAAAGGAAAGCTTTACCTTATCATTTTTCTTAATAACTCCTGTTGTTTTGTATTCTGTTGTGGCATCTGATTCAAGTCTTTGATTTATGTATGCCTCTAAATCTGAGTCCTTTACCTGTATATCGTCTGAATAAACTGTAAGACCCTTATATTCGCCTAAATTAATTTCACCCTTCTCTGCAATATCACTTGCAGTTGTAGTTGTTTCGTTATTCTCTGCGCTTTTACCACAAGCAACAAGAGAAAATGCCATTATCACTGATAATGATAATGCAAATATCTTTTTCTTCATATATAATCCTTCCTATCTTTGTCACTAAACAAAATATGCTCTTCATTTATAACACAAAAAAGTGAAAATATAAATGCTTTTTTTACAGTTCATAATATTTTCACTTTTTCATATTTTTAAGTCCACACTAATATTAATATATCATAGCTCTTTCCACAATATACAGCCTTTTAAATACTTTAATTAATACTGGCTGCCTACTACCTGTACCTTTAACATATTAGTGGTACCGGAAGTGCCAAGAGGAACCCCTGCTGTAATAACTAATAAATCATTTTTCTTTACATAATCCTTCTTCTTACATTCTTCTATTGCGTGTTCAAATAATTTGAAGGTATCCTTTTGTTCATCCACCATCACAGGTGTAACTCCCCAGGACATATTCATCTGACGGCAAACTCTTTCGTTTGTTGTGCAGGCAATAACATCACAAGCAGAACGGTATCTTGAAATCATTCTGGCAGTTCTGCCTGATTTTGTAACTGTAATTATGGCCTTAGCATTTAAGTCATGTGCTGTTGTAACGGTTGCATGGGAAATAGCATCTGTAACATCCGGATTTGCCATTCTTTCAAGGTTGAAAAATCTCTTTTTATAATCAATATCTTCTTCTGTTTTAACTGCAATCTTTGCCATCATTTTAACTGACTCTATCGGATATTTACCTGCAGCAGTTTCACCTGATAACATAATAGCACTTGTGCCATCATATATAGCATTGGCAACATCAGCAACCTCAGCTCTTGTAGGTACAGGATTTTTCATCATAGAGTCTAACATTTGTGTAGCAGTAATAACCTGCTTTCCTGCATTGTAAACCTTTTTAATAATCATCTTCTGAATTGCTGGTACTTCCTCTGCCGGTATTTCTACACCCATATCTCCACGAGCAACCATAATTCCATCAGAAACCTGAATAATCTCATCAATATTATTAACACCCTGAATATTTTCTATTTTTGAAATAATGTTAATATTCTGACCATTATTTTCATCTAACACTCTTCTAATCTGCAATACATCACTAGCACTTCTTACAAAAGAGGCTGCTATAAAATCATATCCATGCTCAATGCCAAAAAGAATATCCTCTTTGTCCTTTTGGCTGATATACTGCATTTTCAAGTCAACATTTGGAATATTTACGCCTTTTCTATCAGAAATAACACCACCAACTATTACATTACATATAATATCTGTGTCGTTTATTTCCTCAACCTCCAGCCTGATAAGTCCATCATCTATAAGGATTATTGTTCCCTTTTCTACATCCTCTGGAAGCTTTTCGTAAGTTACTGACACTATATCCTTTGTTCCTTCAACATCTCTGGTTGTAAGTGTAAATTTATCACCATTGTTAATTGTAACCTTTCCTTCCTTGAAAAGCTTTACTCTAACCTCTGGTCCTTTGGTGTCAAGAAGTGCCGCTACATACTTTCCTGTTTCTTTTCTAAGCTTTTTAATCATTTCCAATCTAGCCTCATGGTCTGCATGAGTAGAATGTGAAAAGTTAAATCTGGCAACATCCATACCCTCTAGCATAAGCTGTCTTAATATATTTTCATCATCTGTCGCTGGGCCCAGTGTACATACTATTTTTGTTTTTCTCATATATATTAGCCTCCATTTGTTTCATAATCGCCATTATTCTAACACATAAATCCAAACATATAAACTTATTTTACAAACTATTTACATTAAATTTTGTAAATCTTTCTTAATTAGCTAATCCAATACTTAATTATATCAAATGCTTTTTTATTTTACCTAAATACTTTTCTAATTTTATCTAAATACTTTTTCAATTTTATCTAAATACTTTTCTAATTTTATCTGAAATTTTAATTGCCATAACTATTTCTAGGTTGCTTTTTAATTAATAGCTTTTTAATTATTTTTAAGATACATACAAAATGATAATGTCACTTTTTATAATACATATTAAAAATTATATATATTTGCACTTTAAATATCATAGGAGTTTGTTTATAGGAGTTAGTTTCACCTATCTTATAATAGAAGTTAGTTTTGCCTATCTTATTCTTGATTTTTTGTTTAATCTATGATAAACATTAATATATTATTAATTTAATTTAATTTAAGCATCGGTAATTTAATGACACTTTTCAATTTGTAAAGGAGATTATATGAAAACAATAAAATACAGTAGACAGCGTGCTGCGATTTTAGCCTTTTTAAAAACCAGAAAAGATCATCCAACAGCCGAGGTTATCTACAATAACATTCGTGAAGTTTATCCAAATATTA
>UQCD01000015.1 GCA_900539455.1 uncultured Eubacteriales bacterium | reverse complement strand
ACAAGGTTAAGGAAAGCTTCCTTAAGAATTTTTGGAATGAAAAGGAAAAATGTCTTAATGATTTGTATTCGGGTACAGAAAATGATGTACAGGTTAGATGTAATCAGATATGGGCTGCCTCAATGCCATATTCAATGCTTGATGAGGAAAAGGCAAATATGGTTATAACTAAGGTATTTGAGGAATTATATACACCATTAGGACTTAGAAGTTTGTCATACAAGGACAAGGAGTTTAAGCCATTTTATGGAGGCAGACATTTTGACAGAGATATGGCATATCATCAGGGTACGGTATGGGGCTTCCCACTTGGAGCATATTATCTTGCATATTTAAAATGGGCAAGTGATAAACGGACAGCAAAGAAAATTGTTAAAAGACAGCTGGAGGGTCTTGAAGCAGGACTTAGAGAAGGCTGTATCGGACACATTGCAGAGATTTACAGCGGATTATATCCTCACGATTCAAAGGGCTGCTTTGCACAGGCATGGAGTGTTGGAGAAATTTTAAGAGTATATGAGGCACTTGAAGCAATATAGAAAGCAAGAATATGTTTAAATATGGAGGCATAATGGAAAGAGCAGAATTAAAAAAATATTTTATGTCAAAGGAATTTAAGGACAAATATATATATAATGGCGATGATTTAGGTGCTGCTTATAGCAAAAATGGTACTATATTTAAGGTATGGGCACCTACAGCCAGCGAAGTATCTTTAAACTTATACACAGCAGGCAGTGATGAGGAGGGTAGTGAGAAAATTGGCACTTACTCAATGGAAAAACAGGATAAAGGTGTGTATGTTTTCGACAGCAGTAAATTAGGTGATTTAAAAAATAAATATTATACTTATAATGTTACTGCCGATGGAGAAACAAAGGAAACTGCTGATGTTTATGCCAAGGCAAGTGGGGTTAATGGTAAAAGGTCTATGGTGGTAGATTTAGAGGCTACAAATCCAGAGGGCTTTGAAAAGGATGATAGATTACATATTGATAAAAGTGATGTTATTATATATGAACTGCATATAAAGGATTTTTCACATGATCCACATTCGGGCATAAAGGAAGAATACAGAGGCAAATATAAAGCATTTACACAAAAGGACACATGGTTAAATGGTGACGCAAAAACAGGCTTCCCAACCTGCGTTAATTATTTAAAGGAGCTGGGAGTAACCTATGTTCATTTGCTCCCTGTCTTTGATTTTGAGTCAATAGATGAGTCAGTAAGCTCAGACGATTTCAACTGGGGCTATGATCCTAAAAACTGTAATGTTCCTGAAGGCTCTTATTCTACAAATCCATTTGACGGAAATGTAAGAATAAAAGAGTTTAAAGAAATGGTTATGGCACTTCATCAGGCAAATATTGGAGTGGTAATGGATGTTGTTTACAATCATACATTTAATTTAGACTCCTCCTTCCAGAAAACAGTACCATATTATTACTACAGACTAAACGATGACGGAACATTTTCTAATGGCTCTGCTTGTGGAAATGAAACCTGTAGTGAGCATGAAATGTTTAGAAAATTTATGGTAGAGTCTGTTAAATATTGGGCAACAGAATATCACATTGACGGTTTTAGATTTGATTTAATGGGCTTACACGATACGCAGACACTTAAGGAAATAAGAGATGTGTTAGACAGCTTACCAGATGGCAAAAATATACTTATGTATGGCGAGCCTTGGTTTGCAGATAAAAGTACAATGGAGGAAGGATATATTCCTGCAATCACAGCAAATATCAAGTATATTGATAAAGGCATAAGCATTTTCAGTGATAGTATCAGAGATGCTGTAAAAGGAAGTGTATTTAAGGAAAAAGAGCCAGGTTATATAAATTCAAAGGAGCAGGACAGCAAAAATTTTGTTGATGAAATAAAAGAGGCTGTTCATCTGCCACAAAGAGTTGCCTATGTTTCATCACACGATAATTATACCTTATATGACAAGCTGATATTGTCTACAGATATTGTAGATAAAACCAATGTTGACAATATGTATAATAGAAATGATGCTTTAGCAAAGCTTAATGAATTTGCAGCAGGCATAGTCTTTACAACAAGTGGTATGGTATTCTTTCAGGCAGGCGAGGAATTTTTAAGAACAAAGAATGGAATTGGTGACAGCTATAAATCTCCTATTGAAATTAACAGACTAGACTGGACTAGAGCATATGAAAACAGAGATGTAATTGAATATTACAAAAGTCTGATAAAGGTCAGAAAACAGTATAAATGCTTAAGTAATGCTGATAATCAGGGTAAAATTGAGTTTGTGGATTTATTTAAGGAAAAAGACAATGTAGTTTCTTTTATTTTGGATGACACATTGTTAGTAGTATATAACCCTAACAAGGAAGATTTATTAGTATCAGACACAAAATACAAAAAAATACTAATTCCAACTCAGGAAAAGGAAAATGTTGTAAGGGGAAATAGTATTGCAATAATGGAGCTTTAAAATGAAACATTTACTTATTTATCTTAAGGATTACAAAAAAGAAACAGTATTAGCACCTTTATTTAAATTACTGGAGGCACTTTTTGAATTGTTTGTGCCTTTAGTAATGGCATCTATAATCGATAAGGGTATAGCTCACAATGATACAGGACATATTGTAAAATTAGGCGTAGTTTTAGTTGTACTTGGTATTGTGGGACTTATTAGTTCACTTACAGCACAGTATTTTTCGGCGAAGGCAGCCGTTGGCTTTGCAACAAAGCTGAAACACTCATTGTTTGAGCATATTCAAGGCTTATCCTTTTCAGAAATAGACAAGCTTGGAACATCAACACTTATTACCAGAATGACATCAGATATAAATCAGCTGCAAAATGGTGTAAATATGGTGCTTAGATTATTCCTTCGTTCTCCCTTTATAGTATTTGGAGCAATGGTAATGGCATTTACTGTTGATTTAAAGGCTGCACTTATATTTGTAGTAATTATTCCTTTATTATCTGTAGTTGTATTTACTATAATGGGAATTACTATCCCAATGTTTAAAAAGGTACAGCAGGGACTTGATAATGTTTTGCTTAAAACCAGAGAAAATCTTACAGGTGCAAGAGTTATAAGAGCCTTTTGTAAGGAAGATGAGGAAATTAAGTCCTTCAATATAAGCAATGAAGCACTTACTAATATTTCTAAGAAAACAAGTAAGATTTCAGCTTTAATGAATCCTATTACTTATATTATTATAAACTGTGGTATCGCGGCATTGTTATACACAGGTGCCATAAGAGTAGACAGTGGAGCTTTAACACAGGGACAGGTTGTTGCCCTTATTAACTATATGTCACAAATATTAGTTGAATTAATAAAGCTTGCAAACTTAATTATATTAGTAACAAAGGCTATTGCCAGCGGAAATCGTGTATGGGCAATCTTTGAGCAGAAAAACAGCTTAAGTGAAGTTGAATATACTACAGTGGATGAAAATTACGACAAATATAAGGACTCAGTTGTAGTATTTGATAATGTATGCTTAAAATATGGAACCAGTAAGGAGGAGGCATTAAGTAATATTTCCTTTGAGGTTAAGCGTGGCGAAACTGTAGGTATTATAGGTGGTACCGGTTCAGGAAAGTCATCTTTAGTTAATATGATTCCTAGATTTTATGATGCTACAGATGGGGGGATATATGTAGACGGAATTAATGTTAAAAACTATAGAAAAGAGGAGCTTAGAAGAAAGATTGGCATTGTTCTTCAAAAGGCTGTTTTATTTAAAGGCACTATAAAGGAAAATATAATGTGGGGAAATAAAGAAGCAACTATTGAGGATATTAATGATGCCATAAAAATTGCTCAGGCTGTAGATGTAGTTGAAAAGAAGGAAAAGAAATTAGATGAAATGGTTGAGCAGGGGGGAAGTAATCTTTCAGGTGGACAAAAGCAAAGACTTACGATAGCCAGAGCGATGGTTAGAAAGCCGGAAATATTAATACTGGATGATTCGGCATCAGCATTGGATTTTGCTACAGATGCTGCTCTTAGAAAAGCAATTAAAAATGTGGATTTTAATCCTACGGTATTTATTGTATCTCAAAGAGCTGCGTCTATTATGCACGCAGATAAGATTATTGTGTTAGATGATGGTGAGGCAGTTGGTATGGGTACTCACGAAGAACTCCTAGCTACCTGTGATGTATACAAGGAAATTTACAATTCACAATTTAAGGTAAAGGAGGTTTAAGCTATGCAAAAGGATACAATAAAAAAAGTATTAGATTATATAAAAAAATATAAAATACTGGTAGCGTTATCATTAATTTTTGCTGCTGTTACTGTTGCACTCACCTTGTATGTTCCTATACTTACAGGTAGAGCTGTAGATTTTATAATAGGTAAGGGAAATGTAGACTTTGATAGTTTGATTAAGATAGCTGTTGAAATAGTGGTTATAGTAGCTATAACTGCTGTATTGCAATGGCTTATGAGCATTTGCAACAACAAAATTACTTATGGCGTAGTCAGAGATATTAGAAACGAGGCCTTTGAAAAAATAGAAAGAATGCCTTTAAGCTATATTGATACTCATGAGCATGGTGATATAGTAAGTAGAATAATTGCTGATGTGGATACCTTTGCAGACGGTCTTTTAATGGGTTTTACACAGGCATTTACAGGTATAATAACTATATTTGGCACACTTATTTTTATGGTAACAATTAATTTTAAGATTACTATTTTAGTAGTGCTTGTTACACCATTATCATTAGTTATTGCCAACTTTATTGCTAAAAGAACATACAAGCTTTTTAGAAAGCAGTCTGAGATAAAAGGAAAGCAGACAGGTATTATTAATGAAATGATAGGCAACCAAAAGGTGGTTAAGGCATATAGCAAGGAAGCAGATGTTTTGGAAAGATTTGATGAAATAAATGATGAGCTTCAAAAGGTTTCCTTAAAAGCAATCTTTTATTCATCAACAACAAATCCTGCTACAAGATTTGTAAATGCTATGGTGTATGCAATTGTTGGTATTGTAGGAGCTATTTTCGCAATTAACGGACATATATCAGTTGGTGGCCTTTCAAGCTTTTTAAGCTATGCAAACCAGTATACAAAGCCGTTTAATGAAATTTCCAGCGTTATTACTGAATTACAAAATGCTCTTGCCTGCGCTGCCAGAATATTTGACCTGATTTATGAAAAATCAGAGGAGCCAGACAAAGAGGGAGCTATTGAAAGCTTATCAATAGATGGTACAGTCAGCTTGAAAAATGTTAATTTCTCTTATGTACCAGACAAAAAGCTTATCGAGAATTTTTCTTTAGATGTAAAGAAAGGGCAGAAAATAGCAATAGTCGGACCTACCGGCTGTGGTAAAACAACACTTATAAATCTGCTTATGCGTTTCTATGATGTTAATAGTGGAAGTATTAGTATTTCCGGTGAAAATATTATGGATATGACCAGAGATACTTTAAGAAACAGCTATGGAATGGTTTTACAGGAAACCTGGCTTAAGGCAGGTACTATAAAGGAAAATCTGATGATGGGTAATGAGTCAGCAACTATGGACGAGGTAATCGAAGCAGCAAAGGCATCTCATGCTCATAGCTTTATCAGACGACTTGAAAATGGATATGACACATATATTGGAGAGGACGGAGGAAGCTTATCACAGGGTCAAAAGCAGCTTTTGTGTATAGCCAGAGTAATGCTTACAAAGCCACCTATGCTTATATTAGATGAAGCTACCTCTTCTATAGATACAAGAACTGAAATAAAAATACAGGAAGCATTTAATATATTGATGAAGGGCAGAACAAGCTTTATTGTTGCCCATAGATTATCAACTATCAGAGAGGCTGATGTTATACTTGTTATGAAGGATGGAAACATAATAGAGCAGGGAAATCATGATGAGCTTATGGAAAAGGGTGGATTTTACGCAAACTTATACAATAGCCAATTTGCAGTATAATTATAATTGTGATATACTAAAAAAAGCTTATAGCAGGTCAATATATAGAAAGGGAGAAGATATGGCAACACCTCATAATAATGCAGAAAAAAATCAAATAGCAAAAACAGTTTTAATGCCTGGAGATCCTCTTAGAGCAAAAAAGGTGGCAGAAACTTATTTAACAGATGTTTTTATGTTTAATGATGTTAGAAATAATTTTGGATACACAGGAAAATATAAAGGCAAGGAAGTATCTGTAATGAGTTCCGGAATGGGTATGCCGTCTATTGGAATATATTCATACGAATTATTTAAAGTGTATGATGTAGACAACATTATAAGAATAGGCAGTGCTGGCTCATATACAAAGGATTTAAAGGTATATGATGTAGTATTAGCTACAGAGGCATATTCAGAGTCCTCTTATGCAAAAACCCAGAACGGATACGAGTCAAATATTACTTATCCTTCTAAAAACTTAAATGAAAAGCTGATAGCATCGGCTAAAAATCAGAATATTCCACTTTATATGGGTAGAATACATTCCTCAGATGTATTTTACCGTGAAGGAGATGGAACATATTTTAATGCGTTAAGGGATGAGAAGAATTGTATTTGTGTAGAAATGGAAAGCTTTGCTTTATTCCATAATGCAAGTGTATTAGGAAAAAATGCAGCTTGTCTTTTAACTATATCAGATTCCTTTGTTAGTGACGAGATTACCACAGCAATAGAGCGACAAAATTCATTTACAAAAATGATGGAAGTTGCTTTAAACGCCCTTTAATATAAGGAGGTATTATGACCATTAGAGAGAGCATAGAACAAAATGAGAACTTATTACTTAGTCCTTATGCCAGTCATAGTGTAAACAGTCTTGGCAGAGATAGAGCGGAAGAGCCTTGTGATATGAGAACGGTTTATCAAAGAGATAGAGATCGAATTATTCATTGCAAGGCATTTAGAAGACTAAAGCATAAAACTCAGGTTTTTTTAGCTCCTGAAGGTGATCATTATAGAACCAGACTTACACATACTCTTGAAGTGGCACAGATTGCAAGGACAATTTCCAGATCCCTTAGACTTAACGAGGATTTGACAGAGGCTATTGCTCTAGGCCATGATTTAGGGCATACTCCCTTTGGCCACGCAGGAGAGAGAGCCTTAAATGATGTGTGTAAGTATGGCTTTGCTCATTATAAGCAAAGTGTAAGAGTTGTAGAGCTGCTTGAAAAGGGCGGAAAGGGTTTGAATCTTACTAAAGAAGTAAGAGATGGTGTGTTAAACCATAGAACCAGTGGAAAGCCTTCTACCTTAGAGGGAAAGGTTGTGAGGTTGTCGGATAAAATAGCCTACATAAACCACGATATTGATGATGCTATAAGGGCAGGTATTATGGCAGAGGACGATATTCCCTATGAATACAGGGAAATACTTGGAAATAGTACAAAGAAACGACTAGATACTTTGATTAGAGATATAGTAAATAATAGTATGGACAAGCCGGAAATTATTATGTCTGAAGGTGTACAGAAGGCTATGCAGGGACTTAGAGCTTACTTATTTGAGGATTTATATAAAAATCCTGTAGCAAAGGGGCAGGAAAGCAAGGCTGCAAGTATGATTAAGGAGCTGTATACTCATTACTTAAATAATTTAAATAAATTGCCGGCTGAATTTCAATACTTAATTCACGATTTAAAGGAAGAACCTGAGCGTGTGGTCTGTGATTATATTGCAGGAATGTCCGACCAATATTCAGTAATGAAGTTTGAGGAGGAATTTGTTCCTAAATCATGGAAGTTTTAGAATATAGGTGTAAAAAATGTATTATTCAGATGATTTAATAGAAGAAATAAGATCAAGAAATGATATTGTAGATGTAGTATCTACCTATGTAAAATTACAAAAAAGAGGAAGTACATATTTTGGTTTGTGTCCATTTCATAGTGAAAAATCTCCTTCCTTTTCTGTTACACCGTCAAAACAGATGTATTATTGCTTTGGTTGTGGGGCAGGTGGAAATGCCTATACCTTTATAATGAAATATGAGAATTATTCCTTTACGGAGGCAGTAAAGGTTTTGGCAGACAGGGCAGGAATACCACTTCCAGAAGGAGAATATAGCAACGAGGATAAAAAACGAGCAGACCTAAAAGCTAGGCTGTTAGAAGTAAATAAAGAGGCTGCAAAGTATTTTTATCATGTTCTTAAAAGCGAAAGAGGACGAGTTGGATACGAATACCTGAAAAAAAGAGGCTTAAGTGATGAAACTATTACCAGATTTGGCTTAGGCTATTCAACTAACTATAGCAATGATTTATATGAGTTTTTACGGAGCAAGGGCTTTGAGGATAATACCTTAAAGGAAGCAGGACTTTTTAATTTTACTGAAAAAAAGGTATATGATAAGTTTTCCGGAAGGGTAATGTTTCCTATTATGGATACCAACAACCGGGTTATTGGTTTTGGTGGGCGTGTTATGGGCGACGGACAGCCAAAATACTTAAATTCTCCTGAAACCATTCTTTTTGATAAAAGCAGGAATTTATATGGATTAAATATTGCTAAAAATGCCAGAAAAGATTATATGCTTATTTGTGAGGGCTATATGGATGTAATTTCATTGCATCAGGCAGGCTTTTCAAATGCTGTGGCATCTCTTGGAACTGCATATACATTAAGACAGGCGGCACTTTTAAAAAGGTATGTAGACACAGTTTATTTAACCTATGACTCAGATGGTGCGGGTGTAAAGGCGGCCCTTAGGGCAATTCCTATATCCAAAGAGGCCGGTCTTTCCACTAAGGTTATTAATATGAAGCCTTATAAGGATCCGGACGAGTTTATTAAGGCACTAGGTGCAGAAGAATACGAAAAGCGAATTGATAGTGCCAGAAACAGCTTTCTTTTTGAAATAGACAAAATGAAGGAGGAAATTGATTTAAGCGACCTGGATGCTAAGTCAAAATTCCATCAGGCTATTGCCAGAAAGCTTTTGGAGTTCAGAGATGAATTAGAGAGGAATGTTTATATTGATGCAGTCTGTAACGAATATATGATAAAGCCGGACTCTCTTATTAAAACCTTAAATAATCTTTCACTTACTATGACCGAGGAGGATTTAAAGGAAATAAATACTGGCAAAAAAGAGGAATATAAAAAAACTAAGGAGGACGGTACAGTAATGGCACTTAAAACCTTACTTACCTGGCTTATTGATGACCCGTCAATATATGGGAAAATCAAAGGTATTATAAAAAAGGAGGATTTTATTACTCCAATGTATTATCAGGTTGCGGATATGCTTTTTGACCAATTAGAGGCAGGAAACATAAATCCAGCAAAGATAATAAATCACTTTGAGGACGGAAATGAGCAATCAGAGGTTGCAGGTTTGTTTTCATCACCTATAAGTGATAAGATGACTAAGGATGAAAGAGAAAAAGTATTAAACGATATTTTATATAATGTAAAGAAAAACAGTATTGATTACAGAAGTAGTCAGATTACTGATATTTCGTTGCTGCAGCAAATAGTTAAGGAACAAAATGAGTTGAGTAAAATTCATATTACTCTTTCATAAACAATCATCTAAGGAGGAAGGTAGATGGCACAGGTTGACTTAAATGGAAAATTAGATTTGGAAAGCAAAAGCATTTTGGAAAATATAGATATTGAGGAACAAAATGATGATACTGAACAAATGGATATTGGTGCATCTGGCGAGGAAATGCTGAATAAAATGGAGTCAGAGGAGCCAGACGAAAAAATTCTAAGTAAAATAGAATTGGAGGAGCCGAATGAGGAAGTTTTAAATAAAATTGAAAATGATGAGAAGCTGGAAGCTGAAAACAATAATATTGGCATATTGGAAAACAATAATATTGAAGATCCAATAAGAATGTATTTAAAGGAAATCGGAAAGGTTCCTCTTTTAAGTGCGAGTGAGGAAATAGAGCTTGCCAGGAAAATTGAGGAGGGAGATTCAGAAGCAAAAAAGAAGCTTACAGAGTCAAATCTTCGATTAGTAGTTAGTATTGCCAAAAAGTATATTGGAAGAGGAATGCCACTTCTTGATTTAATTCAGGAGGGAAATTTAGGGTTAATAAAAGCTGTTGACAAATTTGATTACAGAATGAACTACAAGTTTAGTACATATGCTACATGGTGGATACGCCAGGCAATAACCAGAGCCATTGCTGACCAGGCAAGAACCATAAGAATACCTGTACACATGGTGGAAACTATTAACAGGCTTACCCGGACAAACAGACAGCTTGTCCAGGAGTTAGGCAGAGAGCCTAGCAATGCTGAAATTGCCGAAAGAATGGGAATTTCAGAGGACAAGGTAATTGCTGTAATGAAGTTTGCACAAGAGCCTGTATCCTTAGAGTCACCTGTGGGCGAAGAGGACGATACTCATTTAGTAGATTTTGTTGAGGATGAAAACACAAAAACACCCGCTAAGGCAGCCACTTATACACTTTTAAGAGAACAGCTGGTTGAGGTATTATCAACACTTACTCCTAGAGAACAGCGAGTTCTTATTTTAAGATTTGGCTTAGAGGATGGAAAGAGCAGAACCTTGGAAGAGGTAGGTGCAGAATTTAATGTTACCAGAGAAAGAATTAGACAGATAGAAGCGAAAGCACTTAGAAAATTAAGACACAGAAGCAGAAGTGAAAAATTAATAGATTATCTGGAGGAATAGATGAAGCTATCGGACAGATTACTGAGAATTTCCCTGTTTGTAACCAGAGGAAATATTTTAGCAGATATAGGAACAGACCATGGATATATACCTATTTACCTTGTGGAAAATGGGATTGTTCCGTATGCCTATGCCTGTGATGTAAAGGAAGGACCATTAGAAAGGGCAAGGGAGCATATCAGGCAACATTCCTTAGAGGATAAAATACAAATCGTTAAATCAAATGGTTTGGAAAATCTAAAGGAAAATCAGGCAGATACTATTCTAATCGCAGGAATGGGTGGAACACTTACCATAGATATTTTATCTAACGGAATTAATGTTCTAAGTAGTGCAAAGGAGTTGATAGTATCTCCACATTCAGAGATTAATTTAGTAAGAGGATACCTTAGCAGTATTGGATATGAGATTGTTGAGGAGGATATGCTTATAGACTCAGCAAAGTATTATGTGGTAATGAAATGGATAAAAGCTGGTGAAAAGAGAATATATAGTGCCTGCGAGCTATTATATGGACCTTTGCTTTTAAAAAACAGAAATCAGACATTGTACAAGTATCTAAATCACGAGAAGGATAATTATGAAAAAATATATAATAATTTATCAGCTGCTGATAATGAGGAAACATTAAAAAGAAGGGAAGAAATCAGGGGAAGATTAGACATAATCAGTACGGCATTGGAGTATTATCAGTAAAGCTTAAATATAATCAAGGTATATATTAAAAGATTATAGTTAAAAGTAGTTTTAATTAGTTTGGAATAAAGTATTATAATAATATATATAGAAAGGCAGCGTGGATTATGGGCAAGGATATTAATGTAAAGGTAAATGGAGAAGAGCGTGTATATGATATGGGTATTACTTTAGGGGAAATAGCTAAGGAATATAAAGACAAATATAAGTATGACATTGTACTTGCAAAGGTAAATGGAAAGCTTAGTGAGCTTAGAAATGAGCTTACAGAGGATTGCAGGCTTGAATTTTGTACAACTAAGGATATATGTGGTATAGACTCATATAAACGAAGTGCTACTTTAATGATGTTAAAGGCATTTTATGATATTTGTGGAAGAAGCAATATTGACAGGCTTTGTGTAATGTATTCCTTAAGTAAGGGATATTTTTGTAAATTATATGGCAATGTAGAAATTACAGAGGAGCTTTTGCAGAAGGTTTACGATTATATGCTGGATATGTCAAAAAGAGATTATCCAATTAAAAAGTATGAATTGGATACTACAGCAGCCATAGAGAATTTTAAAAAGCATGGTATGTTAGATAAGGTAAAATTGTTTAAGTATCGTAACACCTCAAAGGTAAGTGTATATAATCTGAATGGCTTTGAGGACTACTTTTATGGATATATGGTGCCATCCACAGGCTATATAAGATATTTCAGCCTTTACAAGTATGATGACGGCTTTGTATTACAGCTTCCAACAAAGGAAAATCCAGAAGTTGTTCCGGAATTTGTTCCTCAAAAGAAGGTATACAATGTATTAAAAGAGTCCAGCAAATGGAGTGAAATGCTGGAGATAGATACAGTAGGTGCATTGAATGATATTATTTCTACCGGAAATATTGAAGATATGATATTGGTGCAGGAGGCACTTCAGGAAAAGAAAATAGGAGATATAGCTGAGGAAATTAAGAAAAGAGGAAATGTAAAATATGTTATGATTGCTGGACCGTCTTCCTCTGGTAAGACGACCTTTTCACATAGATTATCTATTCAGCTTAGAGCAATCGGTTTAAAGCCACACCCTATTGCAGTTGATGATTATTTTGTTAATAGAGTAAATTCTCCAAAAGATGAGGAGGGTAATTACAATTATGAAATTCTTGAAGCATTAGATGTAGAGCAGTTTAATAAAGATATGATAGCTTTGGGAAATGGAGAAACAGTAGAATTGCCTTCATACAATTTTGTAACAGGAGAAAGAGAATACAAGGGCAAGAAATTAAAGCTAGGCAAGGATGATGTTTTAGTAATAGAAGGTATTCATTGTTTAAATGATGCACTTTCATATGCCTTAAATAAAGAGAATAAATACAAGATTTATATTAGTGCATTAACACAGCTAAATATTGATGAGCATAACAGAATTCCAACAACAGATGGAAGACTTCTTAGAAGAATTGTAAGAGATGCCAGAACAAGAGGCACCAATGCCAGAGAAACTATAAATAGGTGGCAGTCTGTAAGGAAAGGAGAGGAAAATTATATATTCCCATTCCAAGAGGAAGCAGATGCTATGTTTAATTCAGCACTTATTTATGAATTTAGTATACTTAAGCAGTATGCAGAGCCATTGTTGTATCAAATCCCTAGAAATTGCCCGGAATATGATGAGGCAAAGAGAATTATAAAGTTTTTAAATTATTTCTTAGGCGTTTCAACGGAGAGAATACCTGCAAATTCATTAATAAGAGAATTTGTTGGCGGAGGCTGTTTTGGACTATAAATATAAAAAGATAAAATACAGAAAGCTTTTACTTGACAAATAAATTTGATAATGTTATATTTCCAAAATGTAAGTTTGACGGATGGTCGCGGCTGCAGGAACGAAAGGCTGCAGGTGAGGAAAGTCCGGGCTTCATAGGGCAGGATGCCAGATAACATCTGGTGGAGGTAACTCTAAGGAAAGTGCAACAGAAATATACCGCCATATTTATTGTGGTAAGGTTGGAAGGGCAGTGTAAGAGACTACCGCCTGTGTGGTAACAGACAGGGCATATGTAAACCCCATCCGAAGCAAGACCGAACAGAAACATAAGGTTGCCCGCCTGTTTCGGGTAGGTCGCTTGAAACTATTAGTGATAGTAGTTCTAGATAGATGATCATCTAAGACATAACCCGGCTTATAGTCAAACTTACAAAATAGAGGAGAGAAATATTTTTATAATGGGAATAGGTAGCAGAAATGTACTTATAAACAAACCCTTACTTATGAACACATTAGTTCAAGCCTTCAAGCTTTTCTAATAGAGCATATGAAAGCAAGAAAAGGATTTATAGAAAGCTTGAACCTTCATTTTCATAAAAGCAGTTTGTCTGTCAGTTGTAGTTTTTATTTAACTATCCTCATACTTTTAATAAAAAAACTGGAAGGTTTGAACATTTTTCATAAACGCTCAAACCTTCCAGTTATAGTTTATTTGTTAGAATATTTCTCTTCACAATATTTACATCTGTAAATTTGTTTCGCTTCATCAGTAAGAATAAAAATCTGCTCCAACTCCTGTTCAATAGAAGTAATACATCTTGGATTTTTACAGTTTACAACATTTTTAATTATCTTTGGAAGAGTAAGCTGTTTTTTATCAACTATTTTTCCATTGTGAATAATATTAACAGTAATGTTGTGGTCGATGTAGCCTAATATATCAAGATTAATTACATCAATGGGACACTCGATTTTTATAATATCCTTACGGCCCATTTTATTGCTTTTGGCATTTTTTATAATGGCAACCTGACAATCAAGCTTATCAAGGCCAAGATAATTATAAATATCCATACATTTTCCAGCTTTTATATGATCGAGGACAAAACCTTCATTTAAACTACCTACATTTAACATAAGTAAATCCTTTCTTTGATTGATTAATCAACTTTAATATTAAGTAATGTAAGTATAAGTGCCATTCTTACATACACACCATATTGAACCTGCTTGAAATATACAGCTCGTTCATCATCATCTACCTCTACAGAAATTTCATTTACACGAGGAAGAGGGTGAAGTACCAGCATATCTTTATTTGCTAAACTCATTTTTTCTTTGTCTAAAATATATGTATCTTTAAGTCTTATGTATTCAGCTTCATTGAAAAATCTTTCACGCTGAACTCTTGTCATATATAAAATGTCAAGGTTGGCTAAAGCATCCTCCATATGAGTAATTTCTTTATATGGAATGTTGTTAGCATCAAGAACTTCTTCACGAATATAGCTTGGTATTCTAAGCTCTGGAGGGGAGATAAGTACAAAACTAATATTTTTGTATCTTACTAAGGCATTAATAAGGGAGTGAACAGTTCTTCCAAATTTAAGGTCACCACAAAGACCAACTGTAAGATTATCTAATCTGCCTTTTAAAGAACGGATAGTCATAAGATCTGTAAATGTCTGAGTAGGGTGTTGATGACCACCATCACCAGCATTTATAACAGGAATACCAGATTTTAAAGAAGCAACTAATGGAGCACCTTCCTTTGGGTGTCGCATTGCACAAATATCTGCATAGCAAGAAATCATTCGAATAGTATCAGAAACGCTTTCACCTTTTGATGCTGAACTGGAAGCAGCAGATGAAAAACCTAAAACATTTCCACCAAGATTAAGCATAGCAGCTTCAAAACTTAAACGAGTTCTAGTGCTTGGTTCATAGAACAAAGTAGCTAGTTTTTTGCCCTTGCAGGCTTCTTTATACTTGTCTTGATTTTTTTCAATATCAGAAGCTAAATCTAAAAGCTGGTCAAGCTCTTCAACTGAAAAATCAAGAGGACTAATTAAATGTCTCATATATGCCTCCATATGTAAATTTGCTTTAAATATATTAATATAAGGACAGGAAAAATGCAATATAAATTACCATAATAAAGGCACTAAAAAATATAAAAAAATATAACTGAAAAATATATATAAAAAAATGAAAAAAATTGTTTACAAAAGTGAGATTATGAGTTAATATCAAATCATCTTAATTCTAAAAATTATATAATTCATATCCCAAGTTTGGGAAAGGTATTCCAGATTTTATTTACCATAGTGAGGTTGTTTTGAATATTGCATTTTGGAGTAGTGCGTCAGGAAAAAGTGCAACAAGTGGAAATATGATTGCAGTTGGAACTATGGCGTCATTAGTATATTCATTAAAGACGGTTTTTGTGCAATTTGATTACCTTAGTAAGCCTATTGAGGAGGTATTCGAGGGAAAGGAAACAAACAATTTTATAAGAGATGAGGTTTCTTACTATAAAAATGAAGGCATAGACGAGATACTATCAAAGCTAAAGTTAAAGAAATTAAATGATGAGGTTATAGTAGACAATATTAAAAATATCAAAAATACAACTCTGTATTATATTCCATCCTCAAGAAAGGTCAGAAATGGTATTGATGAAGAATCAGCAGAGTATCTGTCTTCAGATTTGCCAAAGGCTTTAGATAAAATAGCTGATATTAGTTTGATAGATAATCAAAATGGAAACAGGAGATTGTCTAAAAAATCACTTCGGGATTGTGATGTTATAGTGTTTAACTTGTATCAGGGCATTGAGGGTATAGAAAAGATATTAGAGGATGAAAATATTAGAAAAAAGGCTGTATTTTTAGTAGGAAAATATGATGAGGAGTCAAAGGACAATTTATCGGCTATTAGGAAAAGATACAATTTAGGAAGGGATGAAATAGGAGTAATACCTTACAATATACATTTTCATGATGCTATTAATGAGGGCAAGGTGGTTGAGTATATTGGGAAAAGTATGTATTCAAAGAGAAATGATACAGACTTTGATTTTATTAATGAGCTTTACAAGTCTACAAACCTAATATTAAAAAAGGCAGGTATAAATGAAGTTACATAGTAAAAAAACATACAAAAGCATAGAGGAATTAATAGAAGCTGTTAGTGAGGAAATCAATAAAATACTTAGAACAAATATTTATGAGATTAGCTTAAGCGATAAAGAGCTTAACTTATTACAGGAAAAGAAATCAGAGCTTCGAATAGCTTTGAGAAATTGTGGAATAGGAGATGATAGTGCAAAAGCTTTTTTAAAGGACATTATAAAGGATATTCTGGTAGAAAAAATGATTATTACAGAAACAAATATAAATGAATATATTCCCTTTGACAGCATAGAAAAACTGACATCAAGAGATAAATTTGAAATTCTCTTATACAGTTATATAAAGGAGCATAAAAAGCTTGCAATGGAAAATATTATTAAGGATATTCTAAAGGAAAATAGCTTAGAGGAGGATAGAGGAGTATACAGAAGCATTACCTCGTATACTGAAAAAAATAGAGCTGAGGTTACAAATGTTATAGCTGCTAAGGATATAGACAATCTGTATGAAAAAAGTTCAATATCATTAGAATATAAGGATAAATTAAATATTCTGGTGCAAAGGATATATGCTGGATATAAGGGACTGGGAGTTGTAGATGATATAAGAGATCAAAGAATAGAGGGCGTGTCTGGAGGTGTTTCAGGAGGAGCTGGAAGTTACAATAGTATTTGGATTTTTTATAAAGGAAAGACGATTCATTTAGATTTTTTATCCTTTGAGAGTGAAAAGGAGTTAGAAAGAATTTCTTTAAATATTTATAGGTATGGAAATCCGGGACAGCTATCAAAAGCAAAAGGATATATAGTAAATGAAATGAAGGACCATTCAAGAGTAGTAGTAGTCAGACCACCCTTTGCAGAAAGCTTTGCTTTTTTTGTTAGAAAATTTGATACCATAGAACAGAAAAATATATCAGAACTAATAAAGGATAAGGGCTGTGCTATTCCTATTGATATTATAAAATGGCTTATATTAGGATGTAGAGTATGTGGTATAACAGGCTCACAGGGAAGTGGTAAAACTACTTTATTAATGAGCCTTATAGGCTTTATTCACCCATCATACAACCTAAGAATACAAGAGTTATCCTTTGAGTTAAATTTACGGCAGGTGTATCCGGATAGAAATATATTATCTTTTAGAGAAACGGACTATGTGTCAGGACAGGAGGGACTTGATATACAGAAAAAAACAGATGGTTCAGTTAATATATTGGGAGAGGTTGCATCGGGTTCAGTTGCTGCGTGGATGGTGCAAATGTCACAGACAGGTTCTTTGTTTACATTATTTACTCATCATGCAAAAACTACTGACAATCTTATAAAATATATGAGAAATTCATTACTGACCTGCAATATTTTTCAAAATGAAAGAGTAGCATTAGAACAGGTAACGGAGGCTATTAATTTTGATATACATTTAGAAAAGGATATAAATGGCCACAGATATATAGAAAGGATAACAGAGATTATTCCAACTGACAATCAAATGGGCTATGAGCTTAGAGATATAGTTAAATATGTAAATGGAGAATATATTTTAAATGAAAATTTGTCCTTAAAAAGTATAATTGAAATGAGTAGATATTTTAGCGATGAAATGAAGGAGGAGTTTTTTGAAAAATATAGTATACAGATTTAGTAAAAGCTTTTTTCTAACAAAGCATATTACTAAAAGAATAGAAGGTAAGCTGTTAATACTTTATCCATCAAATAAAGGCTCCATAATAAATAAAACTGCAAGCTGTCTTATCAGATTATATATTATAAGTTTGATAGTAATATCAGGATTACTAATGTTTTCAAGAGTTTCCCTATACTATACCATTGTAGTTGGAATTGTTGTTTATTTTGTTGCAGATGAGAAATTAAATGAAGAATTTAATCAAATGGAATATAGATTATTGGAGCAGTTATTAAAATTTGTAGAGGAAATTAGATTTAGATTTCAATTTGACGGAATGCTTGAAAGAGCAATTATTGAAACAATTAATGAGGCAGATTATGAAATTTCTGTACATGGTCAGAAAATATACGAATGTCTTATGGAGTCTTATTATCACGAAAAACAGGAATACATAGATATATCCCCAAATCATTTTTTTCTTACTTTTTATTCCCTATGTGAAACAGTGCTTTTATATGGAGATAAAAAACAGGAGGGAGCTTCAATATTTTTAAAAAATCTAGGATACCTAAAAGAAGAAATTAATATTGAGCTTTTAAAAAGAAGTAAAATAAGTGGAAATTTTTTAGGGCTTAAAACAATAGCAATATTACCATTATTTGCAATAGGACCAATAGAAAAGTGGGCTACCTTTAATATTCCACAGCTGAAGGACTCCTACAGTGGTCAAATAGGAATTTATACAACTATAGGTCTGGCACTTATTTCAATTATGTCCTACAAAATGGTTAATATTCTAAAGTCCGGGGCGAAACAAAGGCACTCCTCTAATATAATTAAAAACTTATGCAACAAAAATATAATTAAATTTCTTATTAGAAAATATATAGCGATTAATATAAAAAGCAGCAACAATATCCATAATATATTAAATGATATTGCATATGAGTATGATATTTTTGAATATACCCTGAAAAGGTTTGTAACAGCCTTTATAGCTATGGCCATTGCCGTTATATTTGCTATAAGTGGATACAAAGTATCAAATAAAGCGGTGGCAGAAATATATTTATATATAGTGGGAGCTGTAATAGTTGGAATAATAGCTTTTTTCCTTCCGGTATGGAGTTTGAAATTAAAAAAAGCAATTATTCTAATGGATAGAGAGGAGGAGGTAGTTAGATTTCAAAACATAATTTTAATGATGATGTATATGGATAAAGTTACAGTCGAACAAATAATTGTTGAAATGGAGCGTTTTTCATATGTTTTTAAAAGGGTTTTGTGGGATATAACAAATAAATATACCTATAAAGGTACCAATGCCTTTAAAATGGCGAAGGAAGAGGTAAGGTTTAGACCTTTTGAAAGATTAATGGAAGGCTTTATTGCCTGCGATGACACATATATTTATAAGGCATTTGAGGATTTAGAAAAGGACAGACAGTATTTTTTAGACAGACATAAGCAGGAAAATGAAAGAATAATCCAGGACAAAACAGTTATTGCAAAGTTAATTTCATTTATCCCCTTATGTTTAGTAATAATAGTAAAACTAATTGTCCCATTTGTTATATATGGTATTGGGACTCTTAATCAGGCAAATTTTTTAATATAAAAGGAGAATACTATGGAGAACAGTTTAAAAGGACTTATTTTGGCAGCAGGAACAATTATTACCTGTGTTGTAATATCACTTGGATTTTTTATTTCCAGAGAAGCGAAGGATACAGCTTCTAATGGTGCAAATCAGATTAACAAATTAAATGCAGAGTTTTTGGAAAGTGATAAAACTATATATGAGGGGGCAACCGTTTCGGGAAGTGAGGTTATAAATGTAATTAAACGCTTTGCTGGAGAAAAGCTGGCGGTTTGTGTTTCAACTAATAAATCTATAATGTGTTATGGCTACAATGTAGATATGACCAATGGAAATATAGGTAGTAAGAGCCAGAATAATATTACAAATGTATATAGCGAGGAAAATAGCGCCTATATTAATCCTTATGCAAGCTTTAAGGGAAAAATAATCAGAGATGGCAATGATGTAATTACAGCAATTTATTTTGAGCAATAGGAGCAGATATATGGAAAATGGGTTGAAGCTTTTATATGTAATTATGGGTATTGTTATTTTTATAATGGCAATTTCACTACTAAACAGACTAAACAAAAATTTTAATGCTTTTCAGGAAAATATAAAAAATCAGAATGTAGATTATCACATAATAAGGATGGTGGATTAAATGAATGATGCCTTTGGAAAGGTAGTAGCTATTCTTATTGGAGCATATTTAATGTTTATTGCACCTGTAATGTACACTATAGAAGAAACAAATGTTGCAAAAAATACATATGTGCTTACTATTATTACTGAGTTTGTGGAGGAGGTACGAAATACCGGAGTAATAGATAAAGAAAGATATGATATGCTTTGCAATAAAATATATTCCTTAGGAAATGGATATTCCTTGAAAATAATACATAGTAAAAGCAATTATGATGAGAATGGAAAAAATGTAGAGTTTAATGTAAAAAGTTTTTTTAAAGGGGATATAGAAGAACAGCTTATAAAAGGTGAAAGCTATTATTTAAGCAAAACGGATTTTCTTAAAATATCAATATATAAGGAAAATACTCTTATATGCTTTTATGGTGGAGGTATTAAAAATGAAATTTATTGATTTTGCAATTATATTCTCCTTGTTTTTTATTTGTATCCTTACAAAAAATAATATTAGCAACAGATTAATATGTGATAATCATATATTTAATAGTATGTATAATGCTTCTATAGATAATATAGTGATGGATTCGCTTGAAGCGGGATTTTTTAAATTAGATGAACATAACAATCCTATAGTGGACAGGGAAATAATGTCAAGATGCTTTGAAAGTGAGTTATCCATTATTTTATCAGATGGCAGCAATTTTAAAGCAGCAGGTGCTAATTATTGTTTATTAATATATATATGCAAGGATGGATATTTTATATATAACAATATGGTTTGGTCTGATAAGTTTAAGTTTGTATCCCTGAATCATAGTAAAAGAGTATTTGAAATTGAGGAAAACATAAAGACAAGCTATGGAATAGATTTGCTTTTCTCCTCAAATGATGGTGAAAATTTTAAAAATACAATTAAGGAAAATTCATTTATTGCTATATATGAAAGCAAGGCTATAAGGCTAGGGGAAAATACCTATAAGGTTTATTCAATAAGCGGGGCTGCTATAGTGGAGGATAGGGTTAAAGCACCATAGGTGAAATGCTAGGAGAGCATTCCACCTACCATGCCTCCTCCTAAAGAGGAAAGAAGTGCAGGTAATATCATAGCCTGATTTGAAAAAAACTCCTTAGAGATAATAGAGGATACAATAATTAGTACTATAAAATATGTACAACCAACTAAAATTCCCCAGATGAATTTTTTGCTGCCCTTCATTTTTCCAGCAACAAAGCCAGAAATAAGGTTTGATAAGGTATAAATTATAATAATCCCTATGGTGATTTTATTGTCTGGCAGCAGCATTTTATAAACAATAAGTGTAAATATTAGTATGAATATGGCTGTTAAGGCATAAGATAAAATTGTCAGCTTCAATATAAAAAATATATTGTTCTTATTTGTGTTCAAGAAATACTTGCTCCTGATTCATTTTTTATATAACATATGTGTTTCTTGACATAAATATGCAATTAAATTATAATTCAAATGTTGCGTTAATTTTAAAAGACCATTATATTTTTTTAAAAAATAAAAAAAGAAATTAAAGAGTTTTTTCCAGTTTAAGGAGATTATTGTGGAAGGTGAAATTATTAAAGTAATTTGTTTGATAGTGCTAATACTTATGTCTGCGTTTTTTTCATCAGCAGAAACGGCATTAGTTACAGTAAACAAGATGAGAGTGAGAAGCTTAGTTGAGGAAGGAAACAAAAGAGCTATAGTGCTGGATAAGGTTATTTCAAATCAGGGAAAGATGCTTAGTGCAATCCTTATTGGAAATAATATTGTTAATATAACAGCATCAGCACTTGCAACCATTATTGCACAAGAGGCTTTTGGAGATTATGCAGTTAGTATTGCAACAGGTATTTTGACTATTGTAGTATTGATTTTCGGCGAGATTACACCAAAAACCTTGGCATCCTTGTATTCTGACAAAATTGCCATGGCATATGCAAGGATTGTATATGGTCTGGTGTGGCTGCTTACGCCAGTTATTTTTGTAATAAATAAATTGGCAAATGGTTTTATGAGGATGCTTAGAATTGACCCAAATAGGAAAACGAATACCATTACAGAAAATGAGCTTAGAACTATTGTTGATGTCAGCCATGAGGAGGGAGTAATCGAAACCGAAGAAAAGGAAATGATAAAAAATGTTTTCGATTTTGGTGATGCTGAGGCTAAGGATGTAATGGTTCCAAGAATTGATATGTGTGCTGTAAGCATAGATGTATCTTATGAGGAATTAATAGAAACCTTTAAGGAATACAGATATACACGAATCCCAGTATATGAAGAAAGCATAGATAACATTATTGGTATAATCAATATGAAGGACTTGTTGTTCTATGACAAGGCAGAAAAATTTGAAATTTCAAAATATTTAAGAACAGCATTTTATACATATGAATACAAGAAGTTATCTGAACTTATGTTAGAAATGAAAAAAGACTCAGTTAATATTATTATTGTATTAGATGAATACGGTGCAGCAACAGGTCTTATAACCCTAGAGGATTTACTTGAAGAAATTGTAGGTGAAATCAGAGATGAATATGATTTTGATGAGGAGGACGATATTAAGACCGTAAAGGAAGATGAATTCCTTGTTGACGGCCTTACAAAAATTGACGACTTCAACGAAAATTTAGGACTTAAGGATAAGCTTAAATCGGATGAATACGAATCCTTAGGTGGCTATATAATGGAACAGCTGGATAGGCTCGCAAAGGTTGGTGACATAGTAGAAACTAAGGAGCTGACACTTGTTGTAGATACAATGGATAAAAATAGAATTGATAAAATTCATGTGTTTAAAAAGCATATAGATGAGGAAGGTCCAGAAAATTAGTAAAATTGAAATAAATCATTATTAATTTTACTTAGATTTAACAATAATAGTTTTGACTTTTTACATTCAATAAGACTATACTAATATGTATATGAAAATTTAGTCAAAATACAGATAAAATGAATTAGGAGCTAATTATGGATATTTTTGATGTACTTACTATGCTTGGAGGTTTGGCATTATTCCTGTATGGAATGAATGTTTTAGGTGACAATCTGGCAAAGCTGTCTGGAGGAAGATTAGAAAAGCTTCTTGAAAAGCTTACTTCAAATCCATTTAAAGGAGTTTTATTAGGTGCAGTAGTAACAGCAGCAATCCAGTCATCATCAGCAACTACTGTTATGGTAGTAGGTTTTGTAAACTCTGGTATTATGAAGCTTTCGCAGGCAATTACTATCATTATGGGTGCAAACATTGGAACAACAATGACATCATGGATTTTGTCCCTGTCCGGTATTGAGGGTGGAAATATATTCTTAAAGTTTTTAAAACCAACTTCATTTTCACCAGTTTTAGCATTAGTAGGTATTGTATTCATAATGTTTTCTAAAAAAGAAAAAAAGAAAAATATAGGTACTATACTTATAGGCTTCGCTATATTGATGTTTGGTATGGAAACTATGTCAAATGCGGTTAGTGGACTTGGCGATGTTCCAGAATTTACAAACATTCTTACAATGTTTACAAATCCTATACTTGGTGTTGTAGTAGGTGCATTACTTACTGCCATAATACAAAGCTCATCAGCATCAGTAGGCATTTTACAGGCATTATGTGTTACAGGTGTATTAAAATATAGTATGGTATTTCCTATTATACTTGGACAAAATGTAGGCACCTGTGTAACTGCTATGATTTCAAGTATTGGTGCAAGCAGAAATGCAAAAAGAACAGCACTTGTGCACCTGTATTTCAATATTATAGGTGTGGCTGTATTTATGATAGGATTTTATTCACTTAATGCAATATTTGATTTTGACTTTCTTGATAATGTGGCAGGAAGCAGTGGTATTGCAGCTATTCATTCGATATTTAATGTCGGAGCTACAATTATTCTGCTACCATTTGCCAAAGGTCTTGAGAAGCTTGCAAGACTTACTATTAGGGATACCGCAAGTGATGAGAAGTCAAAAAATGTGGACAAGGACTTTATGACCTTAGATGCAAGATTTTTAGACCAGCCATCTTATGCTATTGACCAGGCTAGAAAGGTTACAATTAATATGGCTCATCATTCAATGGAATGTTTGTTTAAGGCGATGTCCTTGTTTGAAAAATTTGATGAAGAAATAGAAAAAGATGTTTTAACTATTGAAGACAGAGTAGATAAATATGAGGATAATATTGGAACTTATCTTGTTAAGCTTAGCAGCAAGAACTTATCAGAAAAGGATAGTAAAATCCTTACAGAGCTTTTACATTGCATAGGTGATTTTGAAAGAATTTCGGATCATGCTGTAAATATTTTACATGCAGCAAGAGAAATGAAGGATAAAAATTTAACCTTCTCAAAGGATGCTATTGAAGAACTGAAGGTATTTACCAGAGCTATAAAGGATATTGTTGAGTCGACAGTAGTAGTGTTTGAAGAAAATGATATGTCTGTGGCAAGCATAATCGAGCCAATGGAAGAGGTTATAGACAATTTAAGTGATGAACTTAAAAACAGACATATTAAGCGACTTACAGAGAACAAGTGTACAATAGAACTAGGATTTATATTTTCTGATATTACAACTAATTATGAGAGAATTTCAGATCATTGTTCAAATATTGCAGTATGCTTAATTGAAGTAAATGAAAATGAATTTGAAACCCATGGATATCTTGATAATGTTAAACATGATAGCAAGGATTTTAAAGAAAAGTATCATATTTTTAAAGAAAAATATGTACTTCCATAAGGAGCAGTTATGATTTATATTGTAGAAGATGATGCAAATATCAGACAATTAGTTGTATATACATTTAATAATATGTCTATGGAAGCTGCAGGTTTTGAAAATGCTGCAGATTTCTGGAAGGCAATAGGAAACAATATACCAGAGCTGGTGTTGTTGGATATTATGCTTCCAGATGAAGATGGGCTTTCTATTTTGTCAAAAATAAGAGAAAATGCAATGCTAAAGTCATTGCCAGTTATAATGATGACGGCGAAGGGCAGTGAATACGACAAGGTATTAGGTCTTAATCTGGGGGCAGACGATTACATTGCAAAGCCTTTCGGAATTATGGAATTAGTTGCCAGAGTTAAAGCATTGCTTAGAAGAACTGAGGGCAGCAAAAAAGAAAGAGAATATAATATAGGCTCCCTTTTCGTAAATATAGATAAGCATATTGTAAAGGTAGAAGGTGAAGAAATTTCACTTACATTAAAAGAGTTTGAACTGCTTAGTCTTTTGCTGGAAAACAGAAATATAGTGCTTACAAGAGATAAAATTCTTGAAACTATATGGGGATATAATTTTGATGGGGAAACAAGAACTGTAGATGTTCATATAAGAACTCTTAGGGCAAAACTTAAAACAGCAGGAAATCTTATAAATACTGTAAGAGGTATAGGCTATAAGATTGACTGATATTGCTTATATGGGTAAAGATATATAAAGAAAGGACTTATATGAATAAGACTAAAAAAACAAAAAGAAAAACATTAAAACAGGTTATATATAGAAAAATGAGTCAGGCGCTAGCACTGGCTATTTTTTTAACCGCTTTTTTATGTACACTATTCCTGTATATTGGATTTGAAAAAAATAGTGAGGAAAGTATAGAGGCAGAAACAAGATACATAAAATTATCTATAGAGCAATATGGAATAAATTATTTATACGATATAAAAAATGATAATACAGCAGAAAAAAGCATAAGAATAACCTTGATTGCATCAGATGGTACTGTTATATACGATACAAGTGCAGATGCAGCTAAAATGGATAATCATAAAGAGAGAGAGGAAGTAAGGGAGGCATTAGAATATGGAGAGGGAAACTCAAGAAGAAAGTCGGATACCTTGTCAAAAAACACCTATTATTATGCAGTTTTATTAAAGGACGGAAATGTATTAAGAGTAAGTGATGATATGGAGTCTTTTTATGTTGCTTTGATTAAAGCATTTTTTACATCTGTAACCATAGGCATAATAGTGTTTATTTTTGGAAACCTACTTTCATATATGATAGTTGATAAAATTGTAAAGCCTATAAATTCAATAAATCTTGAAAAACCTGAAAACAATCAGGTATATCCGGAATTTAAACCACTGCTTAAGCGAATACAAAAGCAAAATGATTTTATTCGTGAACAGACTATAACTGAAAACGAATCCAGAGAGAGAATGAGGAGAGAGTTTTCAGCAAATGTTTCACATGAGCTTAAAACACCTCTTACATCAATTTCCGGATATGCTGAGATTATGAAAACAGGTGTAGCCAAGCCAGAGGATATGGTACGATTTTCAGAAATTATTTATTTAGAAGCAACTAGAATGATTACTCTGGTTGAGGATATTATAAAAGTATCAAAGCTGGACGAAGAAAAAAATCAGGTAGACTGGCAGATAGAACAGGTGGATTTATATAAAATGTGTGAGGAAACAATAAATAGACTTGAGCATGCTGCTTCAAAGAGAAATGTAGTAGTTATGCTGTCCGGAAGCACTCAGGTTATTGAAGGCGAACGATATATATTAAGTGAAATGGTATACAATATTACAGAAAACGCAATTAAATACAACAAGGAAAATGGCAGGGTATGGGTAAAGGTTTATGAAGATGAGGGACACAAGATAGTAGAGGTAGTAGATACAGGTATAGGTATAGATGATAGTGATAAAAGCAGAGTTTTTGAAAGATTTTACAGAGTTGATAAAAGTCATTCCAGAGCTATTGGAGGAACAGGACTTGGACTTTCTATTGTTAAGCATGGAGCAATTTTTCATAATGCAACAATAAAACTTGATAGTAAGCTGGGTGAGGGAACAACAATAAAACTTATTTTTTAAAATATTTAGACAAAAATTCAAGTGTCAAAAGTGTGCTTTTATTTATAAAATTCACATTTATAGGGTATTTTAAGTTGAAAAAAATTGTTCATTATGTTACACTATATCAAGTTAGACTTGAATGTTTTAAGGAGGATTTTAAAATGAAACATGTAAAGACTTTAACAACAAAGACTTTAAAGAATACTATGGCTAAGGGTGGCTGTGGTGAGTGCCAGACATCTTGTCAGTCAGCTTGTAAGACATCATGTACAGTTGGTAACCAGAGCTGTGAGAACAACAAATAATTAGAGCCTAGACAAAAGGTCGATTTTCAATAGGCAGCGGATTGCTTTTTTCCGCTGCCTATGTGATGTCAAGGAATATAGGGTAGAATTTAATAATTACTATTTGATATTCGTAAGAGCATAAAATACTAGGTGTAATAGGTTATTAAGTATTGTCGGGTAGGAGGTACTTCCTCCGGTACGACTATTTGAAAGGAGAATAACTGTGATTCACAGATATGTCAATAATGGATACAATATTGTCTTAGATGTAAATAGTGGTTCAGTTCATGTTGTTGATGAAGTTACATATGATGTAATTCCACTTTTTGAAGAAATTAAAGCTAAAAGTGAAGAAGAAATAAAGCAGCATATATTAAATGTACTTAAAGATAAATATAATGAATCAGATATACTAGAGTCTATAGATGAGGTAAATACACTTTATAAGGAAGAATTGTTATTTACTGAAGATATATACGAAAAATACATTACAGATTTTAAGAGCAGAAAAACAGTAGTAAAGGCTATGTGCTTACATATTGCACATGATTGTAATTTGGCCTGTAAATATTGCTTCGCTGAGGAAGGGGAATACCATGGCAGGCGTGCTTTAATGTCTTTAGAGGTAGGTAAGAAAGCATTGGATTTCTTAGTTGCAAATTCAGGCAACAGAGTTAATCTGGAGGTGGATTTTTTTGGTGGAGAGCCACTTATGAACTGGGATGTAGTAAAAGAGCTGGTTAGATATGGTCGTTCACTTGAAAAACCAAATAACAAAAAGTTCAGATTTACACTTACTACAAATGGTGTTCTTTTAAATGATGAAATTATGGAATTTGCCAATAAGGAAATGGCGAATGTAGTTTTAAGCTTAGATGGACGAAAGGAAATCAATGACGGAAACAGACCATTTAGAAATGGTAAAGGAAGCTATGATTTAATCGTTCCAAAATTCCAAAAATTTGCAAAGCTTAGAGAAAATCAAAGCTATTATGTAAGAGGTACTTTTACAAGAAAGAATTTAGATTTTTCAGAGGATGTAAAACATTTTGCAGATTTAGGCTTTAAGCATATGTCCATAGAGCCTGTTGTTGGCGAAGAATACGAAGAGTATGCTATTAAGGAAGAGGACCTTCCAAAGATTATGGATGAGTATGACAAGCTTGCAGTCGAGTACATAAAAAGACAGAAAGAGGGAAGAGGCTTTAATTTCTTCCACTTTATGATTGACTTAAATCAAGGACCATGTGTTGCTAAAAGACTTTCAGGTTGTGGTTCGGGTACAGAGTATTTGGCTGTTACACCTTGGGGTGATTTTTATCCTTGTCATCAGTTTGTTGGCGATGAGAAATTCCTGATGGGCAATGTATATGACGGTATAGTTAGAAAAGACATTCAAGATGAATTTAAGCTTTGCAATGTGTATGCAAAACCTAAATGCCGTGAGTGCTTTGCAAGATATTATTGTAGTGGCGGTTGTGCAGCAAATGCATACAAGTTCCACGGAAATATTACAGACGCTTACGATATAGGCTGTGAAATGCAAAGAAAGAGAATTGAATGTGCAATAATGATAAAGGCAGCGTTAGCTGAGTAAGGAAAGGAATAAAATAATGAAAAAATCAAAAGCATGGGTGTTACTTATCATATCTGTATTAGCTATAGTTGGTTTAGGCTTACTTACAGCATTTGGTGTTACAATTAATGGTAAGAACAAGGGTAGAGCAGCAAATATAGTTTTAGGACTTGAGTTAAAGGGTGGCGTTAGTGTAACCTTTGAAGCGCAGGGAAATCCAACTGATGCAGATATGGAAGATACACTTTATAAATTACAGCTTCGTGCAAATGAGTTAACTGCAGAATCTGAGGTTTATCGAGAAGGTGCAAACAGAATAACTGTTGATATTCCGGGTGCAGATAATGCAGAGGAGGTATTGGATAGTCTTGGTAAGCCGGGTACTTTGCAGTTTGTAACGGATTATGGTAAAGATAATGCAAAGGTATGGCTTACAGGTGCAGATGTTGAAGATGCAGAGGCGGGGTACCAGAATAAGTCATCTACAGGAAATACAGAATATGTAGTTTCATTAAAATTTAGTTCAAAGGCTGCCGAAACCTTTGCGTCAGTTACTTCACAGTATATAGGAAAACCAATTTATATTGTATATGACGGAGATGTAGTCAGCTATCCAACAGTCAGGACAGCAATTACAGGTGGTCAGTGTTCTATTGACGGAATGCAGTCATATGATGCAGCCGAAAAATTAGCATCAGTTATCCGTATAGGTGCCTTAAAGGTTGAACTTAAAGAGCTTACTTCAAAGGTTGTAGGTGCTAAGCTTGGTGATGATGCTATTTCAACCAGCCTTTTTGCTGGTATTGTAGGTATTGCAATAATTTGTATTTTTATGATTATTGTATACAGAGTACCAGGTGTTGCTGCATCATTAGCACTTATACTTTATACAATATTAGAACTGCTTGCCCTTAATGGATTTGATATGACACTTACATTACCGGGTATCGCAGGTGTAATTCTTTCAATAGGTATGGCGGTAGATGCTAATGTAATTATATTCGCAAGAATTAAAGAAGAATTAGCTGTTAAGGACAATGTAAAGGAAGCTATTAAAATAGGCTTTAAGAAAGCAACCTCAGCAATCGTTGATGGTAATGTAACAACCTTTATAGCAGCCCTGGTGCTTATGTGGAGAGGTACAGGTCCTGTACAGGGCTTCGCACAGACTCTTGCAATGGGTATTGTTATTTCAATGTTTACAGCAATGGTTGTAACCAGAGCCTTTGTATATCTTTTATATTGCGCAGGTGCAAAGAGCAAAAAGATGTACGGCGTAGCTAAGGATAGAAAGGCAGTAGATTTCCTTTCAAAGAAGGCTATATTCTTTACAATATCTATAGTAGTTGTATTAATCGGTATTGCAGGCTTGTTTGTTAATAAATCAGGAAATATTGGAACAAGAAATAAAGAGCTTAACTATAGTGTTGAGTTTCAGGGTGGTTTATCAACAACAGTTGAATTTGACAAGAAATATTCAATCGATGAATTTAATTCAAAGATTTTACCAGAAATTATTGCAATTTCAGGTGACAGTGATGTAGTCGGAAATGAAGTTACAGATACAAACCAGTATGTAATAAGAACAAAGCAGTTAGACGCATCAGTAATGAGCAAAATAGAAGAAATGCTGGTGACAAAATATGGTGCTATTAAGGACAGCTTTGATGAAGTAAGTGTAAGCTCAACAATTAGTGGTGAAATGAGAAATGATGCTATAGTAGCTGTAATTATTTCAGTTATATGTATGCTGATTTATATTTTCATCAGATTTAAAAATTTTGGCTTTGCTTCAAGTGCTGTAATTGCTTTAATTCATGATGTTTTAGTTGTACTTACCTTCTATGTTCTTACATGGACAACAGTTGGTAATACCTTTATTGCTTGTATGCTTACAATTCTTGGCTATTCAATTAATGCTACAATCGTTATATTTGATAGAATTAGGGAAGAACTTAAAAACGCAGGCAAGAATGTTGATTTAAAAGCAGTTGTTAATAAGAGTATTACAAAAACTCTTACAAGAACAATTTATTCATCATTTACAACCTTTGTAACGGTTGCTGCTCTTTATGTATTTGGTGTAACATCAATAAAAGAATTTGCAATGCCACTTATGGTAGGTATCTTATGTGGTGCTTACTCATCAGTATGTATTACAGGTGCTCTTTGGTATGTTATGGAAAAGAGAAGATTTGCTAAGAAAAATGCTGAAGCAAAATAAAGTTAATTAGAGGCACATATGGTTAAAGAAAAATGGATGGTGTACGGGAAGAAAGCTGATTTTAATGGCTTAGCTCTAAAGTACAAAATATCTCCAGTAACAGCTCGTGTCATCAGAAATAGGAATATGACTGATGACAGAGCCTTTGACCAATACTTAAATGGGACTATTGATTCTATTAATAGTCCTTTTTTGTTTAAGGATATGGAAAAGGCTGTAGATATATTATTTGAAGCAATTAGAAACAATGAACGCATTAGAATAATAGGGGATTATGATATTGACGGAATATGTTCTACATATATATTAGTTAAGGCGATTTCAAAATTTACTGGAAATGTATCTATGGATATTCCTGATAGAATAAAGGATGGATATGGTATTAATAAGAAGCTGATAAAAAAAGCATATGATGAAAAGATTAAATTAATTATAACCTGTGATAATGGAATAGCTGCAATAGACGAAACAGCCTATGCAAAGGAGCTGGGCATGAAGGTAATAGTAACTGACCACCACAATGTACCCTTTGATATAGTAGATAATCAGAAGGTGTATAAAATGGTGCAGGCAGATGCAGTTGTTAATCATAAACAGCCAGATTGTACATATCCCTTTAAGGAAATGTGTGGAGCAGCAATAGCCTATAGATTTGTAATGGCATGTATGCTAAAACTGAAGGAAAAGCAGGATGCAAGATATAAACTGATAGAAGACTTTGAAAAGGAAATGATTATATTTGCAGGAATAGCAACTATAGGTGATGTTGTAAGCTTATTGGATGAAAACAGAATAATTGCAAAAGCTGGCTTAAGATTCTTAAAAGAAAATACAAATATAGGCTTAGAAGCCTTGATTAATCACTGTGAATTAGACAAAAATAATATTTATTCATTTCATATAGGATATATAATAGGACCTTGCTTAAATGCGGCAGGCAGACTTGAAACGGCTAAAATGGGCTTGGAGCTTTTATTATGTGATAATAAGGAGAAGGCAGAAAAGCTTGCAGAGGAGCTGGTGATTTTAAATCAGAAGAGAAAAGAGCTGACCTTGGAGGGTGAGAAAAAAGCTGTAGAATATGCTCTTAAAATGGAGGATAGTAAGGTATTAGTTATATTTTTAGAGGATATTCACGAAAGTATAGCTGGTATTATAGCTGGAAGAATAAGAGAAAAATTCAATAAGCCTACAATTATATTAACCAGAGGAGAGGAAATGGTTAAAGGCTCAGGGCGTTCCATTGAAGGCTATAATATGTACGAGGAAATCAATAAGTGTAGTAAGCTTTTAAGTCGCTTTGGCGGACATATAATGGCGGCAGGGGTTTCCTTGGAGGAGAAAAATGTTGAAGCCTTTAGAGAAATGTTAAACAAAAACTGTTCACTTACAGAAGATGATTATATTAAAAAGGTATGGATAGATGTACCGATGCCGTTAAATTACATTAGTGTGGAATTAATTCATGAGTTAAAAAAGCTGGAGCCTTTTGGAAAGGATAATGAAAAGCCAATTTTTGCAGTGAAGGATATAGTTGTAAAGAAAATGTATCTTATGGGAAAAGCAAAAAATATGGCTAGGCTTATTTTAGTTGAAAACGGATATGAAATTGCAGGCGTTATGTTTAATGGACTAGAGGATTATCTTGCTGGTATTAGAGATAAGTACGGAGAGGAAATAGTCAGAAAAATGCAAATGGGAATGACTGTAAATATAGAAGGAGCCTTTACCTACTATCCAACTATTAATAATTACAATGGTAATGAGTCAATTCAGATTACAATTACTGGCTTTAGTCTGTAAAATTTTATGGATATGAAACTAAAATAATAATGTCAAGGAGTAATATTTTTTTTATTTTTGATATTTTAGAATAAATCACTTTGCTTTCGCTAATCATTTTAATATAAAATGAAGTGAGGGCAAAGAAATGGCATTATATAAAGTTGAAATATGTGGCGTAAATACAGCAAAATTACCGATTTTATCTAATGAAGAGAAGGAGGAGCTGTTTGAAAAAATAGATAAGGGAGATATTTTGGCAAGAGAAAGATTTATACAGGGAAATCTTAGGCTTGTTCTTAGTATAATAAAAAGGTTTAGTAATTCAGATGAGGATGTGGATGATTTATTTCAAATAGGCTGTATTGGGCTTATAAAGGCATTGGACAATTTTGACAGAACTATGGAGGTAAAATTTTCTACCTATGCAGTACCAATGATTATGGGAGAGATTAGAAGATATTTAAGGGATAATAACACTATTCGTGTTTCTAGGTCATTAAAGGATATAGCCTATAAAGCAATATATGCAAGAGAACAAATTTCCAGAGAACAATCAAAAGATCCTACAGTAAGTGAAATAGCAGAAAAAATTGGTATATCAAAGGAGGAAATAGTAGAGGCACTTGATGCAATACAAAATCCAGTTTCCTTATATGAACCGGTTTATAATGAGGGTGGTGATACCTTATATGTAATGGATCAGATTAGTGACAAAAAAAGCAAGGAGGAGCTATGGGTTGAAAAAATATCCTTAAATGATGCAATTAAAAGGCTGCCTATAAAGGAAAAAAAGGTTATAGATTTACGATTTTTTAAAGGACGAACACAAATCGAGGTGGCAAACGAGCTTGCAATAAGTCAGGCACAGGTATCCAGATTAGAAAAAAATGCAATATCCTCTATGAAAAAGTATTTAAGAACATAAAAAACTAAAACTTTGCGGATACAAGCCTATTGTAGTAAAAAAATATGTATACAGGCTCATTTATTGATTTGCAGACATATAATAATTAAAAAAATATGTTATTTAGTGAATTTAGATTAAAAGAAGTTATTAATACAAAAACCTGTAAAATATTAGGCAATGTATGTGATTTGGCTTTTGAAAAAAATGGCTGTATAAAGGAAATTATAGTTCCGGGACCGGCTAAGTATTGTGGCTGCTTTGGAAGGGATAGCGAATATGTAATTCCCTTTTGCTCCATAGAAAATATTGGGAACGATATTATTTTAGTATGTGTTGAGGAAAAGGAGTGTTTAAAGAAGGTTAATTCTAAGGAAAAATGCAGGGATATATTTTTTTAGTATATTTATTACTTTCTTTTCTTGACATTAGTGTATTTTAGGTTAAAATAAACATATCACTATTTGAGGGAGGAAAGAGATATGAAGTGTCCTTTCTGTGGAGAAGAAAACACAAAAGTTATTGATTCAAGACCGGCTGAGGATAACAGCGCAATTAGACGAAGAAGACAGTGTGATGAATGTGGAAAGAGATTTACTACTTATGAAAAGGTAGAAACTATTCCACTTATTGTTATAAAAAAGGATAATAACAGAGAGCCTTACGATAGAGCAAAAATAGAGTCTGGTATTATTCGTTCGTGTCATAAAAGACCTGTGTCTATAAATCAGATAAATGATATGATAGATTCTATAGAAACAGCCATATTCAATTTAGAGGAAAAAGAAGTACCAAGTCATATTATTGGTGAAATTGTTATGGATAAATTAAAGGATTATGATGATGTAGCATATGTACGCTTTGCCTCTGTTTATAGAGAGTTTAAGGATGTAAATACATTTATGGATGAACTTAAAAAAATATTAAAGTAACGGATTAACTTATTTTCGTTACATAAACATACTAATTTTTGAGGTACGATATGTTTTTTGAAAAATTTTATCCTAAAAAATATGTTAGGAGCATATACAGTATAAATTTAAAAAAATACTATAAAATGGGATACAGAGGCATTTTGTTTGATATAGACAATACTTTAGTACCTCATGGAGCAGCTGCAACTGAAAAATCTATTAATTTCTTTGAAAAACTTAGAAAAACCGGATTTTCATTTTGTCTTATATCCAACAACAAGGAGGAAAGAGTGAAGCCTTTTGCCGATGCTGTTGGAGCCCCATATATCTGTGATGCACACAAACCATCTACTAAAAGCTACATAGATGCAATGAATATTATGGGAACAGATATGGAGGAAACCATATTCGTAGGTGACCAGCTGTTTACGGATGTATTTGGTGGCAACAGAGCAAATATGTATACTATTCTGGTTAGAAAGATTAATGAAAAAGAGGAAATTCAAATAGTTTTAAAACGCTACTTAGAAAAAATAGTATTGTATTTCTATGTTAGAAGAGATAGAAAAAAACTTAAAAAAGAAAATAAGCAGTACAACAAAAAAAGACTTTCTATTTTAAAGTATAAAAAAAAGCACCAGGTAAATAAAAATCAAAAAGAAGTAAGCAAATAAAAAGGATACTACCAATAGGTAGTATCCTTGATTTTTTTAATTTGGTATAGCTACTAATATAGGTAACAAATCTTCTGAAGTATAATTGTCAGAATAATTTTGTTCATAGTGAATAGCAACCGTGTAGAAGCTGTAATTACTATCATAAGCATTTGTATTAATGTTATCACCAATGTACTTTAGCTTTTTTACATCTTCTTCGGAAGCAATTTGCAACGCATCCTTAGCTGCTTTTAATTCATCGGGAGTACAGGCAGTATAGCCGTAATTATACTCATAAAAGATGGTTTTGTTTGAGTAGGTAAAATAAATAGCATTGTCGTTAGATTGATTTTTGCGTGCAGGAGATACATAAATACTTATTTCATCATATTTATAAATATAATCATTTATATTTGACAATATATCCTTCACTTTTAATTGGGCTGCTTCGTTTTTAATACTTTCGTTATATAACAGCTCCATAACCGGCTCATAGTCAGTTATGATTGGAATATAAGCAGTCGCCTTTGTACCATTAACAAAGGTTGTAACTACAAAAGATACAGTATAATCAAAGTCAGAATCATCATCATTTTTAACATTGCTTAAATAATCATTCTCTGCTGTAAGTAAGGAATATCTAATATTCTTTTTCATATATGACAGGTAAGGGTCAGGATTATTTTTTACACATTCCAAAAAGGTGTTATAAAGTTTTTTGACAAATATATCATTATTAGGCTTATTTAAAAATTCTAAATTGCCAGAGGTAGATATTTGACTATTAGCTATGTCTGGGAAATCTAAGAGTATAGAATTTAAATCTATAGCCTTAGATATTTGGCTGGTTATGTTTGAACTGTTTTTATAATCCAGATAAATAGTTCTGTTGTACTCTTTGCCATTACATACAAAAGTAATATTTATATTATTGGAAGAATAATAAAACTTATCTGGATTTTCCTTGAACTTTTCGATATTATCCTCTAAGGTTTCTAATAATGTATTAATTATGTTTTTGTCATATATTTTTGAAGTTGATATTTTGTATTCAAAGTAATCCTTATAGCTCTCATCATCATAGGCGTAATTGCATATGTGGATATATTCAACATCATCTTTAGCAGGAACATAATTTAATGAAAAATTATATATTCCAAAAATAAATCCTATAAGTGCAGCACAGGCTGCAAGGTGTACTGGAATGAATATAAGTGAATGCAAAGCCTTCTTAATATTTTTAGTAGATACCAGCTCGTATATAAACATAAATATTATTGCGATAATTACATTTGCAATAACATAAAATAATAATGAACCATTATATTTGTAACTGCTTTGATTTGATAATTTACCGAAAACAGCAATTATTGCAGGAAGTGTAATAAAAATACCAATACATATTCTGAAAATAGCTTGAAGTTTTGTGCTAATTGAACTATTACCAGCAACCTCACTTTTCCTTATTTTAAATACAAAGACGGCGAGTGTAATATAAATAATAGAAAGAATTAATGTATAAACCGTCCCAAAGCCTAAATGATAATAATATTTAGAGCTTCCTATACTTAAAAAGTTCAAAAATATACCAAATAAAAGATTAGTGCTATTCTTAAATACTGAAATTGTATCAAATGACTGTATAAAAGGAATAGAGTTTGTTATAAGTGAGGCAAACAAAGTTATAAATATTCTTGGTAGGAATAATATAATGCCACTAACAAAAAAGTTGTTTAGTATATTACCGGTAAGTGTACAAGCTAAAATAATTGCTGAGCAAACAAGTAAGGAAATAATTAATATATTAACACTTGCAAGCAATAACTGACTAATATCAAAAATAATGTATTTTTTAAATGCAGTATATAATATTGAAAAAATAAGTGTTGTTGATGTCAGGTTAATAAATATCCACGAAAAAACTGCTGCGAAAATGCTAAAAAATAAGCAGGTTCTTTTATGTGGTATACTGTGATAAAAATCGCAGGTATTTCGCTTATTTAAAAACTGGAATGCTGACAAGGTAAGCATAGGCACTGTAATACAAAAAATAATGAAAAACACTAATATAATTTCATTAATAGAAACTATAGACTGAGATAGTGCAATATTTTTTTGTTCCTCTCTAACGCCAATATATGTACTTATTGGCATTAAGGCGGCAATAAATCCAGTGATTATTGCCATAAGTAAGCCTATAACCTTTAACTGTTTAAAAAATTCTTTAAAGATTTTAATATTAAAAATATTTTTCATAAATTTATCCCTCCAAAACATCCTCAAAGTTGTAACCTAAGGCTTCCATTTCAAAGGTAAAGACCTCCTCTAGTGTTAGAGGGAGTACATCCAATAATGTAGGCTTTAGGGCTTCAAGTTTTGAAACAATTACATTTTTGTCACCATTTACAATCATATTTGCAACAGAACCAAGCTTTTTAAAGCAGGAATGAGGTATATCCTTAAATAATCCTTCATCAAAAGCAAATGGAAATGCAATCTGTAATTTGAATTGCTGGGTCTTTAGACTGGTAATGTCATTTTCCAGGACAAGCCCACCATTATGTAAAAGCGCAAGCTGGTCACATATATCCTCCAGCTCGCGAAGAGAGTGGGAGGTAACAAATGCTGTGGCCTTTCGTTCAATTACATCCTGACAAATAAGGCTCTTTACAAGATTTCTCATAACAGGGTCTAAGCCGTCAAAGGTTTCGTCAAAAAACAAATAATCCGATTTGCAGGAAAGAGCTAAAATAATAGCAGCCTGACGCTTCATTCCTTTAGAAAAGGTAGCAATATTTTTCTTTAAATTCAGTTTGAAGGCATCAGTTAGATATTTACATCTTTCAATATCAAAATTTGGATAAATATGTGAGTAAAAGTCTGCCATACGCAAAATGTTACTGCCTGGCAGAAAGAATAAATCATCTGGTACATAGGATATGCGTGCTTTTACAGATGGATTTTCATATACTGGCTCATTATCATAAAAAATTGAACCTGTATCAGCTTTATAAACACCTGTAATAAGCCTTAAAAAGGTTGATTTACCAGCACCATTTGAACCAACCATACCATATATACACCCGTCCGGAATAGTACAGGTAATATCATTGACAGCAGTATAACCATCAAAGGATTTTGTTAAGTGTTCTGTTTTAATCATAGTTTGTTCCCTTTCTCATATACATTATTAACAATAGAAATAATTTCGTCCTTACTAATACCAGCCAATTTAAGCTCTGAAAGTAAAGTTGTAAGAGGTTTAAGCTTAGTACGACTGATTTCGCTTAGAATTTGTTTTGCATCTTCCGAAACAAAACAGCCTCTTCCTGGAACAGAATATATTATTCCGCGTCTGTCTAGTTCAGAGTAAGCCTTTTGTATTGTATTAGGATTGATAGATAACTCCACAGACAGCTTTCTGACAGAGGGAAGCTGTGTATGAGGAGGCATCAAATCAGATAACACAAAGGATTCTAATTGATTGATTATTTGTTCATATACCGGTATTCTTGACAATAAATCTAACTGAAACATTATTCACCCACCTTTCGTAAAAACATAGCGTGTACTATGCTGACTAATACACCAAGTATAATGTATTAATTTATATCTGTCAATAGAAATAAAAAAAGACTATAACGAGTGCAAAAAAACAATAAAACTTGTATTTTGCATTGTTATAGCCTTTAAGTTAAATACTATTACAAATGAAAGGTATCACATTCAGTCTGCTCTGACTTGCTTGCTGTAATGCCACCAATATCTATATGAGTGGCATCACACATATAGTTTTTGTTGTACATACAGTTTTCAGCTCTGCACGCAACTTTTAAGGAAGCCTTAGGAGCTGCATCACATCCGCAGGAATTAGTAAATTCGTCATTTTTCAGTTTAAAACTATCACACGCAGTTGCATCAGTAGTTGTGGCGTTTTTTCCCTCAACTAAAATGTCATTTCTTACGCATAAGTTTTCCTTATTATAGTAGCAGTTCTTTACACTACAATCTAAGCTTGGCATAAGTTCCTCCTATTGTACCATATTTTTTAGTATATAAAACTAAGCTGGGTACAATAAAATTATTGTCAAATTAATAAAAAATATTCAAAATTTAATAAAGCTGTTGACAAACAAAAAAGATTTTGATAATATTATGGAGTTGTAAAAAGAAAGAAGAGTATCCACTCTCACCTATGGGTTTATATACTACATAGTGTAAAAATACTTATATTATTTATGCGTATTGAAGTGGATAGTCATATCCACTTTTTTTTAATATTTCAATATTGGAGGTGTACCACTATTAGCGAATTATCTATTAATGAACAAATTAGAGACAAAGAAATTCGTTTGATCGGAGAAGATGGCGAACAGCTTGGAATTATGTCAGCAAAGGAAGCTTTAAAGTTAGCGAAGGAAGCAGAGCTGGATTTAGTAAAGATTGCTCCTACAGCAAAACCACCTGTATGTAAGATTATTGATTACGGTAAATACAGATATGAGCTTGCCAGAAAAGAAAAGGAAGCTAAGAAAAAGCAGAAAACTGTTGATATTAAGGAGGTTCGTTTATCACCAAATATTGAAACAAACGACCTTAACACAAAAGTAAATATGGCCCGCAAGTTCCTTACAAAGGGTGATAAGGTTAAGGTTACATTGAGATTTCGTGGTAGAGAAATGGCTCACATGAACAGCAGCAAGCATATTCTTGATGATTTTGCAGAAATGCTTACTGATGTAGCTGTTATTGAAAAACCAGCGAAACTCGAAGGCAAAAGCATTATGATGGTTTTAACTGAAAAAAGATAGTTAAAATATAGAGTTAAGGAGGAAAAATTAATGCCAAAGATCAAGACAAGCAGAGCAGCAGCAAAACGTTTTAAAAAGACAGGTTCAGGAAAGTTAAAAAGAATGAAGGCTTATAAGAGCCACATCTTAACAAAGAAGTCAACAAAGAGAAAGAGAAACTTAAGAAAAGCAACAACAACAGACGCTACAAATGTTAAGAATATGAAGAAAATCTTACCTTACTTATAAGATGTTTTGTTGATAGGAGGAAATTTAAGATGGCAAGAATTAAAGGCGCATTAAATGCTAAAAAGAAACATAATAGAGTATTAAAGTTAGCTAAAGGTTATAGAGGAGCTAGATCTAAGCAGTATAGAGTAGCTAAGCAGTCAGTTATGAGAGCTCTTACAAGCTCATATGCTGGTAGAAAAGAAAAGAAAAGACAGTTCAGACAGTTATGGATTGCAAGAATTAATGCAGCAGCTAGAATGAACGGTTTATCATACAGCAGATTTATGTATGGCTTAAAGTTAGCTAATGTTGAAGTAAACAGAAAGATGTTAGCTGAATTGGCAGTAAATGATGCTGATGGTTTTACAAAACTTGCTGAATTAGCTAAGTCTAAATTAGCTTAATAGTCAGTTTAACATATGCTTAAAGGTCTGGAAATACATTTTGTATTTTCAGACTTTTTTTGTTGATTTCTTTTATGGCTTTGTTATAATAGTTCTAAGGTACCATTATTAAAAATAACACCTTAGTAAATTTATGAAAGTACAATATATGAGTGATGAAAATAAGTATTAGAAATACCGATACTGAAAAGTGGGATAAACCAATAATAGAAGCAGAAAATCCAGATGATTATTATAGGGCTATGCTGGATAAAAGAATATTTTATACAGCAGATGTTATTCTGGTTGAGGAGCCAGAGCAATATACACTTATAAAAAATAAGTGGAAATATGCAACTAATAGAAAAAAGTGCAGGGACATTAAAGGAGAAAGTTTTAATGTAGAGGATATGGAATATGTAAAAATAAGGGAAAATGAATACTTGAATATGGATAACATAGAAGAAGTATTACCGAGAAATATCATAATAAAACTAAAATAAAATACAGCAGATGGGACTCGAACCCACAAGGATTGCTCCATATGTACCTGAAACATACGCGTATACCAATTCCGCCACTGCTGCAAACAAAACTATTATAAGAAAACTTTGCGTTATAGTCAAGGAATTTTAATTTTAAAATAAAATATTATAAAGTAAATGTTATGTCTAAGATAAAAAAACATAATTAAAATATCGTGTTTAAGGTAATAACATTTAATATAAGATAAAAATGATATGTTTGATGTGAAAAAATTAATACTTAAAGTAGAAAAGTAGTATTTAAAATCGTATTAGAAAAATAGAAAAAATTGTTGACAAATTGATTCCTATTTGATAATATATACGGGTCGGTTGGAAAACTGATAAATGCGGAAATGCTGGAATTGGCAGACAGGCATGACTAAGGATCATGTTTCCATAGGAAGTGAGGGTTCAAGTCCCTTTTTCCGCATTGGATATGTGGCAGGTGCTTAAAATTAGGATTTTAAGCACCTTTTGCTTTATATAGGATTATTACGATAGTTGAATGATTATATATTTGGTGGTACTATAAAGGCAATGAACTATTAGAAAGGAAATTTTATGAAAAACAAAAAATTAAGAAAAGTTTTATCAGGTATTGGAAAATTTTTTGCAGTAGTTTTTACAACTATCGGAATGACACTATTATTTGTGTTAGGAATATGTTTTATCCTAATTCATGGTCCTTCTGAGGCAGCGAAAAATCAGTTTGTATGTGCATTGCAGGAAACCAGTGCAATGGGATGGGTTGCCAATATTTTTATGTCACAGGATGAAATAGATGCAATGATTAAGAAAAATCAAATGGCAGAGATTGATGACGGTACAGTATCAGATACAAATATGGTTGTAATTGATGATAATGATGATAAAGATGACGAAACGCCAGATATTGAGCTTATAGATATAAAGGGCGATACTTACAAGGGCAAGCTTCTTATAGTTAAAGACCCTTCAAGAGTATTTGTTGGAACTATACCGGAGTTCTTCGAGGGAAAAGGAGAGGTTGTAGCTGATATATGTAAAAGATATAATGCTGTAGCGGGTATTAATGGTGGCGAATTTGTAGATATGGGCAGCTATTCATACTCAGCTATGCCTGTAGGCGTAGTTATTTCTGAAGGCAAGCTCTTATCAGGAGAAATGGATACTACATATAATATCACTGGCTTTACAAAGGATAATATTCTTGTAATAGGTAAAATGACACCAAGACAAGCGATAGAAATGGGTGTGAGGGATTGCGTACATACAGTACACGAAACAGGTCCTTTCCTTATACTTAATGGTGAACCACTTACAGTTCCAGATACTACAGTATATGGTGGTGGCAAAAACCCAAGAACAGCTATTGGACAAAGAGCAGACGGAGCAGTATTACTTATGGTTGTAGACGGCAGACAGGCAGAAAGTATTGGAGCTACATTTAAGGATATGACATATCTTATGCTTGAATATGGTGCTGTTAATGCTTCTTGTATGGATGGAGGAACCTCTACACAGATGGTATATGAAGGAGAAGTTGTGAACAAGCCTTATTCTCCAACAGGTCCAAGAAGATGTCCTACAGGATTTTTAGTAAAGTAATATAGGAGAAGATTATGGAAAATAGGAATAATACAAATAGTTCTCAGGATTCGTTTCCTAATATTGAATATTTAGATGATGTGGAATTTGAAAATGATATTACATTATTAGAAAATTCCAAAAATAAAAAGACATCAAAGGGTAAAAATGGTGGAAAAAATAGTAAAAAGAAGGGCAAAAAGAAAAAGGGCTACTTTAAGAAGGGACTTCTTATATATGCCACTGTTTTGTTAGCAATTATAGCTTGTGTATGGACATTCTTTTATAGCTTTATAGACGGTTATGAAAAGGGAATGTCATATCACAAAATTGCAGAAATTACTAAGGAATTAAAAGAAAATCCAGAAAAGCTTTTGAAAGATACAAGGATTAACACCGAGTTTGAAGGTGATGGTTACGCAGTAAACTACATAAAAAGTCTTATTAGCGGAAAAGATGTAACTTATAGGGAGGCAAAGGAAAATACAACTGCTGACCCTGTATATGAGCTTGTTGTTGATAAGAAGGTTTTTGCAAAAATAAGCCTTAAGGAAGACGGAAAAATCAAACACGGTTTTAAAAACTGGGCTATAAAGGACATAAATGTAGCAGATTATTTACCTAAAACAGCAGCTATTACTGTTTCAGCACCAGAAAACAGCCAGGTATATGTTAATGATGTTATTGTAAATGACAGCTATATTACTGATAAGAGTGTTTCAATCGACATTTTATCAAATGTTGAGCAATATTTAGCAAATCCACCTAAAATGGTAAAATATGAGATTAAAGGTTTATTTGAAACACCAACAGTTAAGGTTAAGGATTCTGACGGAAATGAGCTGGAGGTTGTAGAAAACGCGGGTAATTACACAGCGGGTGTTTCTAAGGATGCCAGCTTAGAGGAAGAATTTAAGCAGTATTTATTAGATGTAACTAATGCATATGCTCGTAATTTTGCGAATTTAGATAAAAGTATTTTTAACTATGTAAGACCAGGCTCAGAGCTTTATGATGCTATAAATTCTGCAACAACTTATTTTTATCCAAATAGTAAAATATCTGGAACAGAATTTACATCAAGAGAGATAACAGATTATGTTAAGTATTCTGATGATTGTTTTACCTGTCATATTAAATATGATTACACCATTTATTTTACAGGCTATAGTATCGAAAAGGATGTTTCGTCAGTAGATATGACATGGGTATTTGTGAAAAAGGATGGTCTGTGGTATTTAACAGATACAAAATATTATGACAATTAATAATAATCAGATAAAAGCTATTATTTTTGATATGGACGGGGTGTTAATTGATACAGAAAAATATCTTACAAAATTTTGGTGTATGGCTGCTAAGGAGGCTGGCTTTAATATGGAGCTTAGTCATGCTTATATGATTAGAAGTCTTCAGGGAAAATTTGCTGCTGAAAAGCTAAAGGAAATTTTCGGTGAAGCTTTTGATTATGAGGCTATTAGAAACAGGCGAAAAGAGCTTATGAATGAACATTTAAAAGTTTGTGGTATTGAACCTAAGCCATATGTGAAAGAGGCATTAACAAGGCTTAAAGCAGCAGGCTATATATTGGCAGTGGCAACATCAACTGATAATATAAGGGCAAATGAATACCTTTCTGAAATAGGAGTTTATTCCATGTTTGACAAAGTTGTATGTGCTAATATGGTGGAAAATGGAAAGCCTATGCCAGATATATATTTGTATGCTTGTGAAAATATAGGGTATAAGCCAGAAAACTGTGTGGCAGTAGAAGACTCAGCAAATGGAGTTACAGCAGCATACAGGGCTGGGTTAAATGTAGTGATGATTCCAGATTTGACGAAGGAAACTGATAAAGAAAAGGCTATGACCTATAAGGTGGTGTTAAATCTTAAGCAGCTGGCTGATTTATTAACAACAGAATAGTATTGAAAAGCTGATAAAATATACTGGTCTGACACTGCTTTAGAGAAAAATAAATGAAGCTAGGTATTATGTATCTAGCTTCATTTATTAAATAAGAAATTTTCGTTAACTGTTGATATTAGCTGCTGAAATTTCTGGGACTATTAATATTAATTATTAAAATATTTTGCTTTTATTTCTTCTGTTGGCATATCAGTTCCAGTCCAGATTTTAAATGCTTCAGCACCCTGATACAAAAGCATATATAAACCATTAAAGGTTGGACAGCCAATCTCCTTAGCCATTTTTATAAGTTTAGTTTCTCTTGGGTTGTAAATAATATCAGAAACGATTAAATCTTTTCTGAGCATAGAAGCATCTTCAATAATACAATTATCTGTATTAGGTGCCATACCTACAGATGTGGCATTTGTAAGAAGATAGCTTCTTGCGATAGCATCTCTAAGAGCTGCCTTATCAGCTAAATCATATAGAGTTGCCTTACAAGAGGTGGTATTGTTTATATTTTCTATTAATTTTTTTGCCCTGTCAAAGAATTGGTCCTTAATGCTAAATACATTAAGCTCATTAACTCCGTCAATAGCTGCTTGTGCACAAATAGCTGTAGCAGCCCCACCTGCACCTAGTAAAGTCATATTTTTACCTACTAAATTATAGCCTGCATCCTTTGCAGCCATCATATAACCTACACCGTCAGTCATGTGTCCCTTTAAAATCCCGTTTTCATTTTTTACTGTATTAACAGCACCTACAAGCTTTGCAGCAGGGGAAACCTCATCACAAAGCTCGTACATAAGATTTTTGTCAGGCATTGTGCAGTTGAAACCTTTAATACCAATAGCCTTAAGACCTTCTACAGCAGTTTTAAGTGTAGAGGTATCCACATCAAAACAAAGATATACATTATCTAAATTAAGTAGATTAAATGCTTCGTTGTGCATCATAGGTGAAATGCTGTGAGAAACTGGACTGCCCAGCAATCCATACAAATTTGTATGACCTGTTATATTTATCATATTAAAACCTTCCTTTTTTGTAATCACATCGATTAATTATATATCCTTGAAATTAAAAGTGCAATGATATTTAAAATACAACTTTACAACGAACAAATGTTCTGATACAATAATAATACCAACAATAGTTGAAGAAAGGATGACATGACAGTATGGAAAAAAGAGTATATTTTCATATAGATGTAAATTCAGCATTTTTGTCATGGGAGGCTGTGGACAGATTGGAAAAAGGAGACGAGTCCACAGTTGATATTAGAAATATTCCATCAGCTATTGGTGGAGATGTAGCTAAAAGACATGGCATCGTGTTAGCAAAATCTATTCCTGCAAAGAAGTATGGTATAGTTACGGGTGAGAGCATATCAGAGGCATTGAAGAAATGTCCTTCGTTGTTTATTGCACCACCAAATCACAAGCTGTACCAAAAATATTCAGAAGCCTTTATTAAAATATTAGAGGATTATTCCCCGGATATTGAGCAATTTAGTGTGGATGAGGCTTTTATAGATGTTACAGGCACAAGACGATTGTTCGGGGAACCAGTTGCTCTTGCACATACTATAAAGGATAGGATTCGTGATGAACTTGGATTTACAGTGAATATTGGTATTTCGGATGTAAAGCTTTTAGCCAAAATGGCATCAGACTTTAAAAAGCCAGATATGATTCATACATTATATTTTGAAGAAATTGAACAGAAAATGTGGCCATTACCTGTAGAAGATTTGTTTTATGTTGGCAAATCCACTAAGGATAAGCTCTATACCATGGGTATAAGAACTATTGGAGAGTTGGCAAATACTGATAAAAAAATATTAGTAGCAAATTTAAAATCCCATGGAGAGCTTATTTGGAATATTGCAAACGGAATAGATATTTCAAATTTACACTCTAAAACAGATAAAAATAAAGGCTATGGAAATTCTACTACGGTTGCAGTAGATATTACAGAAAGTGAAAGTGCAAGGATAGTTTTGCTTTCCTTGTGTGAAACAGTTGCGAAAAGGCTTAGAGTTGATAAAGTAAAAGGAGAGCTTATTACAGTAACTATAAAGGACAACAATTTTCAAAGTTATTCCCACCAAAAGCAGATAGATTATGCTACCAATAGTACAAGCGATATTTTTGAATATGCTATGGAAATATTTAATGAAATGTGGGAGGGAACACCTATTAGATTACTAGGTGTATCTGCCGGAAAGCTTCAAACACCAGATCAGGCTGTGCAGTTGAGCCTTTTTGATGATGATATACACATTAAAAGGGAGGCTTGTGATGTTGCTATTGATAAAATAAGAGAAAAGTTTGGAAAAGACGCAATAAAGAGAGCAACCTATTTAGATACCAATAAGGAAAAATAAAAATACCATATTTAAAGCAGGATGTAAATGTGTATTAAAGCCAATATATCTAACTAAAATCACAAACAAAGATATGACATAGACTAAAGTATTGATAAAGTACCTTCCTTTTGATAAAATACAGTATAAATTATATTTTATTGACAGTTATATTCACTGGAGAAACTTATGGCAAAAAAGAAAGTTACTAAGAAAAAAAAGGTTAATACAGATGTAATAGCAGTATTTGCAATTTTGGCATTTATTATTCTATTAGGAATAGGTGTATCCTGCTTTCATTCATTAAATTACAATGAAAATGTAAAAAAAGAGTCAGCTGCAGCAAGAAGTACAGACTTAAACGAAGAAAAAACATTGATTATTACACTTGGTATAGTGTCAATTATTACCATTGGTGTATATACTACAGTAAAAATAAAAACATCTATAAAAAAGAGAAGAATTATAGAGGCAAAGCTAAAAAGACAAAGAGAGATTGAGGCTGCAAAAAAAAGATTAAATGAGTCTATGTATGACGATATTTTAAAGGTCGGCAATAGTGTTTTATCAGAAAGAAAAAAAGCAGAGCATATTCTCTTAGAGCAAAGAGCAAATGTAAGACACAAATATGATTTAAATAGCTTTACTGATGATGAGCTTGAGGATAATAATATAAACGAAAGAAGAAATAATACAAATTATGTTGATGGGAGTTTAGATGATGAGGCTGTTGAAAAGCAATCAGCCTTAATCAATGCTATAAAGGAAAATAAGAGTCTTATTTTTAGTGTTTTGGGAATTATTTTAGTAATAATTATATTTGGAATAATTATTTATATATAATTAGATTACATAATATATCATATTGATAAAAGGAATATTACTATGAAGGATATTAAAAGTTTTTTTAGAAAAGATAGCTGTAAAATATGTGTACCTTTAATGGGGAAAAATTATGGCGAAATAATGACAAATTTGGATAACATTATAGGCAAGCATTTTGATGTATTAGAATGGAGAGCCGATTTTTATGAGGATGTTTTTGAGATAGATAAGCTTACGGCTATTGTTGATGAAATAAAAGATAAGCTAAGGGAAAAACCCTTATTGTTTACAATCAGAACCTCTGTTGAAGGAGGAAATCTGACTATAGATGTGGCTAAATACAAAGAATTATTATTAGCTGTCATTGAAAAAACAAAGGCTGATTTAGTAGATGTAGAGTATATGAGAGAAAAAGAAACATCAGAGAAAATAGTTAGAAAGGCTCATAGTATTGGAAAATATATTATAGGCTCTTATCATGATTTTGAAAAAACCCCGGATAAAGAGGAAATATACAATAGACTTCTTACTATGAAAAATCTAGGTATGGATATATCAAAAATTGCCCTTATGCCACAAAGCAAAAAGGATGTATTAACATTGTTTGAGACCACTAATAAAATAAATGAGGATATACCGGATATTCTTACAGTTACTATGTCAATGGGACAGTTAGGTGCCATAAGCAGGATTGCTTTGGGTAAGTTTGGCTCGGTAATGACCTTTGGAGCTGTAGGACAGGTATCGGCACCAGGACAGTATGATGCTGATAAGTTATATGAAATATTAAATACAATTTACTAATAATGGTTTAGAAAGGAAAAGAAATATTAATTATGCACAATGAAAATATATTACTTATAGGTTTTATGGGAACAGGAAAAACAAGTGTATCTAAAGTATTAAAGGAATATACAGGTCTTCCGGAGATAGATATGGATAAATATATTGTTAAAAAGGAAAATAAATCTATTGCAGATATTTTTAAAGATTCCGGAGAGGAATATTTTAGAAAAGTAGAAACGGAGTGTTTAAAGAAAATTCTAGAAAACAAAGGAGTTATAGTATCTTGTGGCGGTGGAGTTGTAGTTAAGGATGAAAATGTTTCATACATGAAGAACAAAGGAATAATAGTATTGCTTACTGCAAAACCTGAAACTGTATATAACAGGGTAAAGGATTGCAAGGACAGACCAATACTAAACAACAATATGAGTGTTGAGTTTATTGAAGGCTTAATGGAAAAAAGAAGAGAAAGATATTTAAGTGTTGCAGATGTAATAATAGAAACTGATAATAAGTCAATAAAAGAAATTGCAAAAGAAATTCTTAAAAAAATAGGTAAATAAGGTGAAAAGTGTAAAAGTAATTGGGATTGCATTTTCGGTGTTTTGGATGATAACGATATTTTATTTTTCCAATCAGACAGCTGTAAAGTCAGATACAATAAGCAGAAATGTAGTTACCACTTTTATAATTGAGCATATAGAAGGATATAGCTCATTAGGGGTGGGGAAACAGACAGATATTGCAGATAAGTTAGATTTTGCAGTAAGAAAGCTTGCTCATTTTACAGAATATGCTATATTGAGTGTGTTTTATACTATTGGATTAATTGGCTTTAATATACATAAAAAATACAACAAAGGGTATTTGATTTTAATTTCCTCAATTATGTGCTGCGTATATTCTGTGACAGATGAATTTCATCAGCTATTTGTAAGTGGGCGTAATGGAAATATCAGAGATATATGTATAGATACTTTAGGAGGAATTACAGGCGCAGTATTTGTAACAATTATTCTGGTTATCATTTTGAAGATAAAATTAAAGAGAGTGAAAAGAAGTAAAGAAGTAATTGAAGGCTGATATATAGATAGATAAAGAAGCTAAATTTAAACACAAAAAAACCTCTTAAGAAAAGAGGTTTTTTGTTTAAATTAATAACTATGATAAATAAGTATTAAACTCTTGAAAGGTATTCACCTGTTCTTGTGTCAATCTTAATCTTATCACCCTGTTCTACAAATAAAGGTACATAAACAGTAGCACCTGTTTCTACTACGGAAGGCTTTGTAGCACCTGTAGCGGTATCACCCTTGAAACCAGGTTCTGTTTCGGTAATCTCTAATTCAACAAAAAGTGGTGGCTCGATAGCAAATACATTACCATTGTGAGAGCAGATTTTAACCATTTCGTTTTCTTTGACAAACTTTAATGAATCACCAACATTTTCTTCATTTAATGCAATCTGATCATATGTTTCTACATCCATAAAGTGGTATAACTCACCATCAGAATATAAATACTGCATATCTTTTCTGTCAATACGAGCCTGTGGGAATTTTTCTGTTGGTCTGAAAGATTTTTCAATTACACCATTACCTGTAATACTCTTTAATTTTGTTCTAACAAAAGCAGCACCTTTACCAGGTTTTACATGCTGGAATTCAATAATCTGATAAATATTGTTATCCATTTCGATTGTGATACCATTTCTAAAATCGCCTGCTTGAATCATTAAAAGGTTCCTCCTTAAAAAGTGTTTCATAAGTATAGTTTTAAAAACACATATATGAAATATTTTATAATATAAGACTATATTTTTCAACCTTTTTTTTAAAATTGTAAAAAAAGTATTGTAAAAAAGGTTGTAAAAATAATATTGACTTTGAAGAGAAAATCCTATAGAATAAAAACATCTTAATTACTTATAATTCTAGACTTCTTTTGATTTTACCCAGAGGTATTTAATGGAATATAGCACATTTAGACAGTGCGTATACGATGAAGTGAAAAATAGTCTGTCGGAGGATTTTGATGTATCCCTATCAGAAAATATTAAAAATAATGGTGTGTCACGATGGGCAATTAATATAAAGGCTAAAGGAAAAAAGGTAGCACCCTCCATATATTTGGAAGGCTTTTATGAAAAGTATAATACTTGCATATGTGATATAAAAACGATTGCCACTGACATTGTAGAGTGTTACCTTGAACATAAGGACGATATAGATTTCGATGTGGATAAATTTAGGGATTTTTCTAAAATACAAAAGAGCATAAGGTGTAAGCTTATAAATAGAGAGGAAAATTACGCCTTGTTAAAAAATATACCTTACATAGAATTTTTGGATTTAGTTTTAGTATTTTATTGTATATTTAACGAAACAGACACATATACACAAAGCTGTGTTGTTACAAATAATCATATTGCTTTATGGAATATAAAAGTAGAAGATTTGAAGAAAATAGCCTTACTCAATACAAGAAAATACAGCTGTTTTAATATTATCGCGATGAATAAAATTATTGCAGAGCTGTTTAAACAACAGCTTTTTGAAGGTGAACTTTATGAAAATGGGGAGATTTTAAAATATATAAATGATGAAGCAGAGGAGAACAATATGTATGTGCTTACAAATAAGCAGAAAATTTTTGGTGCAGTTGCTATTGTATATGACCAGATATTGGAAGATTTTGCAAACATTATTAATAGTGACTTGTATATTATACCCAGCAGTGTTCACGAGGTAATTATTATTCCATATACAAAAAGCGAGGATATAAGTATATACAATCAGATAATTGAGGAGGTAAATATGAATAATGTAAGCAAGGAGGAAAGACTGTCAGGACATTTGTATCTTTATGAAAGGGGAACGGGGCAGGTGACCATTCCAACAGACTTTTAAATATATTTCACAATAAATATATATTTCTTAATTTATAGATATTTAATAATAAATAAGTATTAAGCAATAAATAAGTATTAAGCAATAAATAAGTATTAAGCAATAAATAGATATATAGTTGATAATAGATATAGGGTATAAAAATGCACCTGACGGGAATCGAACCCACATTTCACCCTTCGGAGGGGTGCGTTATATCCATTAAACTACAAGTGCAACACAAAAATTATAATGTAAAGTGCTTTATTTTTCAATGCTTTTATAGAAATATACAATATAAACTAAAAGGAGTAGACAGAAAAGCAGGTCTGCTCCTTTTGATTTATGTATAATAACTATAGTGATAGAGGGAATAAAGGTTGATTTTTAATACTCTTTTTGATAAAATTTTATTGAATTGTGAGAGTTAGCCACTTGCAAAAGTTAATTATAAAAATTGCAAGTGAAATTGTAAGAGCTGATTACAAAAAGTTGATTTTAAAATCTGACGATATTTACGAAAATACATAAAAAATATAACTATAAATTGAAAATATACTCGAAATGAGTAGGAGAAGAAAATGGCAAATAAACAAAATAATTCCAATAAAAGAAATACAAATAGTATACCTAAAACAAAAAATAGAAAAAGAAATACAGATAACAATAGCGATAGAGCGGTTGAAAATAAAGAAGAATTAGAGGCTGTAATTAACGGAGGGGACAATACAGGTATAGACGACATAGATGAGTTTGACAGTATGCTTGATGCTTTAGATGCCGAAATTAAGGAAGATGAAAGTATAAGAGAAATTGAAGAAATAAAGGAAATAGATATATCCCGTAAGATTGATAAGAGAGATGAGGTAGTAGTTAAAAATCTTAGAAGAGTAATTAGTAATAAGCGTAAGGAGGAGGTAGAAACCACTACACTTGAAGATATAAAGAAAAATAAAGTATTATGGATAATCTTAGGAGTTTTGTTTGTTGTCTTAATTATAACTTTAATAGTAACAAATATTCCTAAAAAAGAAAAAAGCACGGATAATCCAAAGAAAACAACAACAGTAATTGAAACTACTACACCTAAAGAAGAGGACGAGTTAGTTGCAGAGCCAGCAAACTCAGAAATTACAGAGCTTATAAAGAATTTTCTTAAAGCACAGAGAATAGATGTGTCTATAGATGAGGTCAGCAAATATGTTGATAATGCAGAAAAAATATCTGTAGCAGAGTATGAAAAATTAAAAAAATACATTGAGGAATTCCAGAATGTAACCTGCTATAAGCTTAACAGTACAGTTGAAAATACATATATTGTTATAACTACATATGGTTGTAAATTCTACAATATAGAAACAGCAGCACCAGGCTTTGAAGCATTTATGGTGGTGTATAAGGACGGAAAGTATTTAGTTCATAATCTTACAGTAGAAGAGAATCTTGATACTTACATTTCAAGAGATGTTGATGTTACAAAAATTAATAAGCTTATGAAGGAAATAAATGATAGTTTGGAAAATGCAAAAGAGCTGGATGCAGACCTTGCTGCAGTAATGAATGAATTATCAAGTATTGAAAATAATAATTCCACTAAGGCTACCAGCGATAACAGTCAGTAGGCATTAGAATTATTGTTGAAGGCTACAGCATAAGGGACTGTCCCATAGTGAGTTTTCGTTATGGGATGGCCCCTTAAAAAATTTTTAATATAAAGAGGATGCAATGGAAGTTAGACTTAATAAATATTTAAGTGATGCAGGAGTCTGTTCAAGACGACAGGCAGATGTGTTAATTGAACAGGGCCTTATTTTAGTGGATAATGAAAAGCCAGTTGTAGGTCAAAAGGTTAATGAAAATAATGTAGTTACCTACAAGGGAAAGATAATAAAGCAAAACCAAAAAATTATTTTATTAGCACTTAATAAGCCGGAGGGAATTGAATGTACTACAGATAAAACAAATCCAGACAATATTGTAGATTTTGTTAATTATGAGGAAAGAGTTTATCCTGTAGGACGACTTGACAAAAATTCCTGTGGTCTTATTTTAATGACCAATAATGGAGAATTGTCTGATAAGCTTATGCGAGCTAGAAATTACCACGAAAAAGAATATGAGGTAACAGTAAATAAAGAAATAACAAAGGATTTTATAAATAAACTGTCAAATGGAATTCATTTAGTAGATAAGGAACATAATATAGATGTGGTTACCAGAAGCTGTAGTGTGAAAAAGACAGGGAAAAAAACCTTTAGAATAATTCTTACTCAGGGAATAAACAGACAAATACGCAGAATGTGTAAAAGTCAGGGATACAATGTAGTTAAGCTTAAAAGAATTAGAATTGTAAATATAAATTTAGATAAGCTCCCTATGGGAGAATATAGACATGTATCAGACGAAGAATTAACTGAGTTAATAAAATTATTAGAAAAAAGTCAAGAAAGGCATCAATAATGGACAAGCTATCAAGAATAAAGGAATTAATAGAAATTTTAAATAAGGCAGCAAAGGCATATTATCAATCAGACGAAGAACTTATGTCTAATTATGAATATGATAATTTGTATGATGAATTATCAGTCTTAGAAAAAGAAACAGGAATGATTTTTTCAAATAGTCCAACTGTAAATGTTGGCTATGAGGTTTTAAGTGAATTGCCTAAGGAGATACATAAAAGTCCAATGTTATCCTTAGATAAAACAAAAGAGGTGGAGGGATTAGAAGCTTTTTTAAAGGATAAAGAAGGTGTGCTTTCCTGGAAGCTGGATGGGCTTACAGTTGTATTGACTTACAATGGTGGAGAACTGGTAAAGGCAGTAACCAGAGGAAACGGAGAGGTTGGAGAGGTTATTACTAACAATGCCAGAGTATTTAAAAATGTACCTTTAAAAATAAATTATCAAGGAGAATTAGTAGTAAGAGGAGAGGCATTAATAAGCTATAAGGATTTTGAAAAAATTAATAGAGAATTAGATGAAGAATTAAAATATAAAAATCCTAGAAATTTATGTGCCGGCTCTGTAAGACAGCTAAATAATCAAATTACAAAGGAAAGAAATGTACTTTTCTATGCTTTTACCTTAGTAAGTGCAGCTAATGTGGATTTTGAAAATTCACTTATGAAGCAATTTGATTTCTTAGAAAAGCAGGGCTTTGATGTTGTATATCATGAGCTGGTAAACTCTAAAAACATTGCAAAGGCTGTAGAAGGCTTTGCGAAAAGAATAGAAAGCTTTGAGCTTCCGTCAGATGGACTTGTGTTAATATATGAGGATATTGCATATGGAGAAAGCTTAGGAAGGACAGCAAAGTTTCCTAGAAATGGTATTGCATTTAAATGGAAGGATGAAACAGCAGTAACAAAGCTTGTTGAAATTGAATGGAGTCCTTCAAGAACAGGCTTAATCAATCCAGTTGCAATATTTGAGCCGGTTGAGCTTGAGGGTACAACAGTATCCAGAGCCAGTGTTCATAATGTTAGTATATTAAAGAGCCTGAAATTAGGAATAGGTGATGAAATTGAGGTATATAAAGCCAATATGATTATTCCTCAGATTGCAAGCAATATTACTATGTCTGGAAATGTAGTTATTCCAGATAAATGTCCAGCTTGTGGAGAGGCTACGAAAATAAAGACTACAAATGATATTGAAGCCTTGTATTGTACTAATCCTAAGTGTCCAGCCAAGGAAATAAAAAAATATGCACATTTTGTAAGCAGAGATGCACTTAATATTGATGGCTTATCAGAAGAAACCTTAGAAAAATTTTTGGATAAAGGTTTTATCAAGGAGTATGCAGATATTTATAAACTTGACAGATATGAGGATATTATTGTAGCTATGCCGGGCTTTGGAAAAAAGTCCTATGATAATATAATTGCAGCCGTTAATAAAAGCAGAAAGGTCTTATTGCCTAAGCTCATTCATAGTTTAGGTATACCAAATATAGGACTATCAAATGCAAAGGTTATATGTAAGGATTTTGACTATGATGTAAACAGGCTGTTAAATGCTTCTGCAGAGGATATTGTAGGCATATATGGAATGGGCGAGGTAATTGCAAAAAGCTTTAAAGAGTACTTTGATAATATTTCCAATAGAACAGCCTTTGACAATTTGTTGGAACAGTTAGAAATAGAAGTGCCAGAGGCTGCAAATGACAGTAACCAAATTTCTGGCAAAACCTTTGTCATAACAGGAAGTGTTAATCACTACACCAACCGTAATGAATTAAAGGAGGAGATTGAAGGCTTAGGTGGTAAGGTAACAGGAAGTGTTACGGCAAAAACAGACTACCTGATAAATAATGACATTACTTCAAATTCTTCAAAAAACAAAAAAGCAAAAGAATTAGGCGTAAAGATTATTACCGAGGAAGATTATATATCCTTGAAGGAAGCCTAGACATTGAAAAAGAACAAGATATTTGTTACAATGGTACATCAGTAATTAATATTTTAAAATAAAAGGATGTGATTATATGCCTATTAGAGTTTGTGGTGATTTGCCAGCAAAGGCTGTAATAGAAAAAGAAAATATATTTATTATGGATGAAACCAGAGCAATTATGCAGGATATAAGACCACTTGAAATTGCTATCCTTAATTTAATGCCGATTAAGCACGATACAGAAATTCAGCTGCTTAGAGCTTTATCAAATACCCCTTTACAGGTAAATGTTACCTTTGTATGTGTAGAAAGTCACATTTCAAAAAACACTCCAGCCAGTCACCTGAATCAATTTTATTCTAAATTTTCAGAGATAAAGGATAAAAATTTTGACGGCTTAATAATAACAGGAGCCCCTGTAGAGCAGCTTGCTTTTGAAGAGGTAAACTACTGGGAGGAGCTTAAATCAATTATGGAATGGTCAAAGGCTCATGTTACAAGCACACTTCATGTATGCTGGGGCGCACAGGCAGGCTTGTATTATCATTATGGAATAAAAAAACAGCTTTTACCTGAAAAAATGTTTGGTATATATGAGCATAAGGTGCTTCATAGAAAGATACCTTTAGTAAGAGGCTTTGATGATGTTTTCCTGGCACCTCACTCAAGGCATACAAAGGTAGATGATGAAGCAATAAGAAATAATGAGGCTTTAGTTATTGTTGCAGAGTCAGAAATAGCAGGACCTTATATTGTTATGGATAAGGAAGGAAAGCAGATATTTATTATGGGTCACCCTGAATATGACAGAAACACCTTGGATATTGAATACAACAGAGATTTAGACAAAGGAATGGATATTAAAATTCCATACAACTACTACAAGGATGACAATCCCAAAAATCCTCCGCTTCTAACCTGGAGAGGACACGCTAATGGATTATACACGAACTGGCTCAATTATTATGTTTATCAGGTAACTCCTTACAAGCTTTAAAAATACTGATAAATAGCAGGCTTTAAGCCGTTTGTAAACAATTATCATTTTTTAGAAAGGTCATATTATGTGTACAGCAGCAACTTATAAAACAAAGGATTTTTATTTTGGAAGAACATTAGATTATGAGTTTTCATATGGTGATGAAATTACAATTACACCTAGAAATTATTGCTTTAATTTCAGACATATAGGTGAAGTAAAAACACATTATGCCATTATTGGAATGGCACATATTGCAAATGATTATCCACTGTATTACGATGCCTTTAATGAAAAGGGCTTGTGTATGGCAGGACTTAATTTTGTGGGAAATGCTGAATATAGTCAGGTCAATAAGGAAAATGGCAAGGATAATGTAGCACAGTTTGAATTTATTCCGTGGGTACTGTCAAAATGTGCCTCAGTAAAAGAGGCAGAAACACTAATAGATAATATGAATCTGGTAGGAACAACCTTTAGTGAACAGTTTCCTGCTGCCAAGCTTCATTGGATTATAGCAGACAAAAATCAGGCTATTACAGTGGAGAGTGTAGAAACAGGACTTATGGTCTATAACAATGAAATAGGTGTATTGACAAATAATCCACCCTTTCCTATGCAGATGTTTTTGCTAAATCAATATATGGGTTTATCTGAAAAACAGCCAGAAAATACATT
>UQCD01000014.1 GCA_900539455.1 uncultured Eubacteriales bacterium | reverse complement strand
TGATTTTGAAGAAGCTGTTTTTGGCTGTGAAAAAGAAATAGAGGTATCTATAAAGGACGAATGTAAGACCTGTGGTGGTACTGGTGCTAAGGCAGGTACTTCACCGGTTACCTGTTCAAGCTGTAAGGGTCAGGGAAAGATTGTTTACACACAGCAGTCTATATTTGGTATGACCCAGCAGGTACAGACTTGTCCAGAATGTAATGGTACAGGTAAAACTATTAAGGAAAAATGTCTTGATTGTAGAGGTACTGGATACATTTCTAACAGAAAGAAGATATTAGTTTCTATTCCGGCAGGTATTGATGAAGGACAGTCCGTTAAAATTGCTGGAAAAGGTGAGCCAGGTAAAAATGGTGGACCTAGAGGTGATTTGCTAGTAGATATTTCAGTTAGAAGACATCCTTTATTCCAGCGAAGAAGATATGATTTATTCTCGACAGCATCTATTTCCTTTGCTCAGGCAGCAATCGGTGGCGATATAAGAATTAAAACCATCGATGGCGATGTTTTGTTTAACATAAAACCGGGAACTCAGACTGATACAAAGATTAGATTAAGAGGAAAGGGTGTTCCTTCAATCAACAACAAGCAGCTAAGAGGTGACCAGTATGTTACTTTAGTTGTGGATGTTCCAGAAAAGCTTACCGAGGAGCAAAAGGAGGCATTACTTAACTTTGATAGAGCAATGGGTAATACTCTTTTAGAAAACCAAAACAGGTCAGAGGGAACTAACGAGGATAAAAAGGATGGTAAGAAGAAAAAAACATTGAAGGATATTTTTTCATAAGATAATCATTACAAGCTTGTAATGTTTATGATTTGTTAAAACATAGTAACTAAAAATAAACTAAAGGACACAGTGAATTAATAGTAGCTGTGTCCTTTTTGTTTTTCAGACTAATTTTCAAAGCTGTTTTCAGATAAAAGTAAGTATTTCCATATGCAGAATACAGAAATTAATAACAGACTTTATTGACAGGCTTAAGTTGACAAACATAAGGTTTGAGGGTATGCTAGTGTGAAAATAAAATAGAAAAGAGAAAAAATATGAATCAAGAATTGTTAAACAACAAATGGAAAAAGTTTTTTTCATATTATAAGCCATATATAGGTGTTTTTTTAGCAGATATGTTTTTTGCTTTTTTATCAGCAGTTGTAACACTGGCATTGCCTATTATTGTCAGATATATTACCGGAGTGGTTGTATATGAGCCAAAGACCGAAGCCTTAGATACAATTACAAAGCTTGCTGTTATAATGGTCATTTTGATTTTGCTTGCAGGCTTTAGCAATTTTTTTATTACCTATTATGGACATATGATGGGTGCAAAAATGGAATTTAATATGAGAAAGGAAATTTTCTCACATTATCAAAAACTGTCCTTTTCATTCTATGACAACGAAAAGGTTGGACAGCTTATGTCAAGAATTACAAGTGACTTATTTGACATTACAGAGCTGTTTCATCATGGTCCAGAGGATATAGTTATATCAATAATTAAAATTATTGGCTCCTTTATTATATTATCCTTTATTAATGTTAAGCTTGCCCTTATTGCACTTTGTACTATCCCAATAATGGCTGTTTATGCCTTTATATTAAATAAAAAAATGAAAAAGGCATTTAAAAACAACAGAGCAAAGCTGGCTGACATTAATGCTCAGATTGAGGACAATCTTTCTGGAATCAGGGTTGTTAAATCCTTTGCTAATGAAGCAATAGAGGAGGAAAAATTTGACGAGGGCAACAGGAATTTCTTAAAGGGAAAGAGAAATAGCTACAGATATATGGCAACTTATAACTCAGGTTTGTCGGTGCTTATTAATATGATAACAGTTGTAGTTGTTACAGCAGGAGCAGCTGCTATTACAAAAAATGAAATTACTATAGCCGATTTATTAGCATTTACATTATATGTAAGCAATTTTATCGAGCCGGTAAATAAGCTTATAAATTTTACTGAACAGTTCCAAAATGGTATTTCAGGCTACGAAAGATTTATTGAAATTATGGCTATTATGCCGGATATTTCAGATGAAAATGCTGTATATGCACCTGAAACTTTTAAAGGCAGCGTACAATTTAAAAATGTATCCTTTAAATATGAGGAATCAAAGGAAATGGTCTTAAAGGATGTAAATCTGTCTGTAAATGCTGGTGAATATGTTGCCTTAGTAGGCTTTTCCGGCGCAGGAAAGACAACCCTTTGCAGCTTAATACCTAGATTTTATGATGTAACAGACGGAGAGGTTTTAATTGACGGTATGTGCGTTAAGGATATTAAGCTTAAAAATTTAAGAGATAATATTGGAATTGTTCAGCAGGATGTATATTTGTTTACAGGAACAATTTATGAAAATATTTTATATGGAAGACCAGCTGCTTCAAGAAAAGAAGTAGTGGAGGCTGCCAAAGCAGCTAATGCACATGAATTTATAATGAGCCTGCCAGATGGCTATGATACTTATATTGGACAAAGAGGTGTAAAACTGTCAGGTGGTCAGAAACAAAGATTATCTATAGCAAGAGTGTTCTTAAAAAATCCACCAATATTAATCTTTGATGAAGCGACCTCAGCCCTTGATAATGAAAGTGAAAAGGTAGTACAGGATTCCTTGGAAAAGCTTGCAAAGAATAGAACTACATTTGTTATAGCACATAGACTTACAACTATAAAAAATGCAGAAAAGATATTGGTTTTAGCCGAGGACGGAATAAAAGAGGAAGGAACACACGAGCAATTACTTGCTAAAAAGGGCATTTATTATAATTTATACAATTACTAATAAATAGAGAGTTTATTAGTAATTATATAATTGATAATAAATAGAATTTTAAAGCAGTTTTAAAGCTTGATTTCATAAAATGATTTCTTACACAAAAGCATAAGCCCATAGTTAATTAAAAACAGCTGAAAAAAGCTTGTATATAATTGATTTTGTAAAATCAAACTCTAACACTGGTGATTTTGTAATTATTCGTATAATGTATGTAATAATAAATATTATTCCAATAATGGTTAAGATGATATTTTTTGGTTTATAATTCATTTTGTATATATTGAAATAGTCCAAAAAGAAGAATATTGAAAGTAGTACCCCTAAAGGAAAGAGTGGATGATAATAAAAAGCTCCGGAAAAATCAAAATGTAAAAGGCAGATAAGTGAGCGTGTCATACCACAGCCGGGACAGGATACACCAAACAAAAAATCAAATGGACATTTATATAAAAAGTAAACGGAAATTCCTATGATGAATAGGAAGGATATAATTTTGAATAATAGTCTTTTTTTCATAGATTCCTCTCACACATATAAACTGAAATTTGAATTAAACGAAACTAAAAGGTATTAAATTTATACAATATAATAGGCTACCAATAGGCAGCCTATTATTTTTATGTTTTATACTATGTACTTATTAGTTAGATGCTACATTATTGAGTTCTGTCTGAACAAGAGCATATGTAACAATACTTAAACCGAAGAGGTTAAGTATTAAGTATAAGATACCATTGTTTGAATCTGATGAAAGACCATTTCTCTGACGAATAATGCTAACCTTTTCACCTGCCTTATAGGCCCAGAAAAGACCATAAATGTTACAAGTAATAAGTGTAAGAATAAATACAACAACACCTGACTGTCCGTTGACATCTCCTGATGCTGTATTAAGGTCATCAACGATGTTAATAAACCAAATAATACCATAAATACCACAAGTAATGATTGATAAAATAATACAAGTAACAATGCTTTTCTGTTTAATTGGTGCCTTAAAACCATTTGAACCAAACTGCTGATTAAAATTGTTATTAATATTATTGAATTGCTGATCAAGGTTAGCAAAACCTCCCTGATTTCCTACAGGGCTACCACACTTTGGACATGTCTGCGCATAATCATCGCATTGAAATCCACAATTTCTACATATCATAACTTTAGTCTCCTTTTTATTTTGATATATCAATAGAGTATCAAATAAATATATATGTGTCAAGAATAATGTCAGAGCTGCCAAATATTCGACACATTTTAATTGTGACAATTTGAAAATAATTTTAGTTCAATTCACCGATTCTTGTTATACCTACATAAATGTTGGATATTTTATACCAGGTTCTAAAGTCAACAACACCGGTTACAGGAAGCCCGAATATACTTTGGAATTCTTTTACAGCCTCACGGGTGTTATTTCCATATATTCCGTCTACAATAATAGTTGGAATAGCAGTATAAACATTTGCAATAGCATTTAACTGTTCCTGAAGCTGCATAACCTTAGCTCCAGAGGAGCCTATGGTTAAATCATAGCCGGGCCACGAAGAAGGAATACCAGATATTTGCTCTGCTGAGCTAATGTACATATTTTCCCCATAGTAATTTCTGATAATCTCTATTGGAGAGTAACCAATATCACCTAAATATTTTGAACCCCACTGGCTCATCCAGTTAGGACAGGTAACACGCTTGCCGTCACAATATTGGGTAAGAATTGGCTGGCGTACATTTGGTCTTGCTAAATACTGGTCAAATATTTCATCTACCAGCTGTGATATATTTTCAAAAACATTTCTGCCGTTAATCCATTTGTGGTCATAGGCAGTAGAGGAGGTAATAGTAAAGTCATAGCCTTTATTTCTGTACCATTCAGTATAAACACGATTCAGGGTAAAGGACATAATAGCTAATATATTGGCTACAATGGTAGATTCAGGCCAGGTAGAATAAATTTCACTGCTGGCTACATTTTTAATATAATCTGTATAACGGACATAATAATCAGTTGCAGTAGAGTCAGAGGGTGTTCCATCGTGAACAATAATAGTTTCAGGAACAACTACACGGCTAAGAACAATTTCACCGGATTCGTTAATAGGCTTTATTTCGGCTTCAGCAATTTTTGGAGGATAATAGCCAAAAAGAGTGTGGGCAGGAATAACTATGTCAGGTGGATATTCTGAGGCTCTTAGTGGTTTCATGGTAACAGGCAGAATAGCATTTTCGCCAGAAAAAATTTCAATACCGGAAATATCTATTGGCTCGTAGCCCTCCGCAGTAATATAGGCTGTATATTCAGAATAAGGCTGAATAGAATTTGCTTCATTAAGACTTAGCTCCACAGGAGGGGCATCAAGAGAAATATTTTCAGTATTTCCAGAGGAGTTAGAGGTAATTTGCGCTATGGTAAAGGAGGGATTACCTGTAAAAGACAGGTTTATAGCTGCATTTTGAATCGGAATGTTTTGTTCATTAGTGATATTAATTCTTAAGTATCCAGTATCAATTAAATCAGATTGTTGATTTTCCATTGCTTTAATTAGCATAGATACCTCTGAGGACTTTTTTATTAGTATATTTTGTAATGTAAAAAATGTTAAAGATATATTTTTATATTTTAAATGTGTGGTAGAAAACTTTATTGATGTATGGTAAAATATTACTCAAATCGTTTTAATATTTATTACAGATAATATATCAGATACAAGGTACAGAGGTGCTTATGAAGAAAAATATTTTTATATGTACAATGGCTGCTTTTGCATTGGCTGCTATAATACTACTTAATATAAATGGTGTGCCTGCAAAGGGAGATATAAATGAAAGTATTTCACAAATAGAAAATGAAATTAATGAAAATCAGTCAAAATATGATGAAATACAAAACAAACTTTCAGAGCTTGAAAACAGCAAGGAAAATCTTGCTGAATATGTTGTAAAGTTAAATGAAAGTTATACCTGCATTTTATCAGTTATTGAGGATTTAGATACACAAATCAGCAGTAAAAGTGAAAAATTAGACGGAATAGACGAAAAAATATCTTCTACTGAAAAACAGATAGAGGAGCAGTATGATTTAATGAGCCTTAGAATACAGTTCTTATATGAAAGCAATTCTACTAATTTTATAGAAAGTATTCTAAGTGCAGCAAGCTTTGAGGAGCTGATTAATCAAATAGCTTATTATAATGATATTGTTGAATATGACAGAAGTGAGCTTGAGGATTTACAGGCATCAATGAGCGAACTTAACAGTATGAAGGACGAGCTGTCAGCAAGCCTTGAGGAATTAAACAGCTTAAAGGCAGAGCAGAATAAGCAAAAGGCAGAGCTTGAAGCCTTAATGGCAGAAGCGTCTGCAAATATTAGTAATCATCAGGCTCAAATCGATGAAGCAGAAGCTGTGGCAGCAGCTATGGTGGAGGAAATGGAGGCAAAGAGAAATTCCATTGAGGAGCTAAAAAAGGAAGAAGAAAAACGATTGGCAGAATTAGCAAGAAAAGAGTCTATGGAGGCAGCAGGAGAAACCGAGGAAAAGGTTCCGTATGCACAGGCAGACGGTGATTTAAGAAGACTTGCTGCTATTATTTACTGTGAGGCAAGAGGAGAGCCTTACGAGGGTCAGGTGGCTGTGGCCACGGTTGTTATGAATAGAGTAGAAAGTACAAGATTTCCAAATACAGTTGAAGAGGTTATTTCACAGCCAAATCAGTTTACACCATATGGTATGGGCTTGTATGCTATTGCCTTAGCAAAGGATGATATGCAGCAATCCTGTATAGATGCAGCCAGAGAAGTGCTGGAAAATGGTGTAAGGTCAGGTGACTGGCTTTTCTTTAGAACAATTAATAATATCGTTCAGGGTACATATATTGGACATCATGTATTTTACTAAAGGGTATTTATGAAAAATAAAAATTATGTTAAAAAGTAGTTGAAAAAAGTAACGCCATAAGGTATAATTTTTTCAATTTGAGCATAAATAGGGAAGCAAAGCAGACTAAAGTTGAAAAAGTCCAGTAAAATGGGCATTTTTAACAGTTTTTGCTACAGATACAATTACAACGCCGCATCTGGCAGAAGGAGAAATATATGAAAGCATTTCTAATACTGGAAGATGGACACATTTTCGAGGGAAAGTCCATAGGATCAACAAAGGAAATTATCAGCGAAATAGTGTTTAACACTTCAATGACAGGATATTTGGAGGTATTAACTGACCCATCATATGCTGGACAGGCAGTTGTTATGACATATCCGTTGATAGGTAATTATGGTATTTGTTATGAAGATATGGAGTCTTTAAAGCCATGGCCAGATGGATATATTGTTCGTGAATTATCTAGAATGCCAAGCAATTTCAGATCAGAAGGAACTATTCAGGATTTCTTAGTCAAAAATGACATCCCAGGTATTGAAGGTATTGATACTCGTGCGCTCACAAAAATCCTTAGAGAAAAGGGTACAATGAACGGTATGATTACAACAAATGAAAACTTTGTTTTAGATGAAGTAATAAGTGAGTTGAAAAAGTATTCACCAACAGGAGTTGTAAAGAAGGTTACCTGTGATAAGGTATCAAAGCTTGAAGGTGGAAAGTATAAGGTTGCATTAATGGACTTTGGTGCAAAAAATAATATAGCAAAATCACTTCATAATAGAGATTGTGAGGTTACAATATACCCAGCGCAGACGAGTGCAAAGACAATTATCGAAAGCAATCCAGATGGTATTATGTTGTCAAATGGACCTGGAGATCCAAAGGAATGTACAGAGATTATAGAAGAAATCAAAGAATTATATAATTCAAATATACCTGTGTTTGCCATTTGTTTAGGACATCAGTTGATGGCACTTGCTACAGGTGCGGATACACATAAGATGAAATATGGACATCGTGGTGGAAACCACCCTGTAAAGGATTTAAAATCTGGCAGAGTTTATATTTCGTCACAAAATCATGGATATGTTGTAGACGAAAATACAATAGATGAAAATGTTGCAGAGGTTGGATTTATAAATGTAAATGACAAGACAGTCGAAGGTTTAAGATATAAGAATAAACCAGTATTTACAGTTCAGTTCCATCCAGAGGCTTGCCCTGGACCACAGGATTCAAGCTTGTTATTCAATGAATTTATTACAATGATGGAAAGCAGGAGGAATTAAGATGCCAAAGGATAATAGTATAAAGAAAGTTTTAGTTATTGGTTCTGGTCCTATAGTAATTGGACAGGCAGCCGAGTTCGATTATGCAGGAACACAGGCTTGTCGTTCATTAAAGGAAGAGGGCATAGAAGTAGTTTTGGTTAATTCAAATCCTGCTACTATTATGACAGATAAGGATATTGCTGATAAGGTATACATTGAGCCACTTACAGCAAAGGTTCTTGAAAAGATTATTTTAAAGGAAAAGCCAGACAGTGTCCTTCCAACACTTGGTGGACAGGCTGGACTTAATCTTGGTATGGAATTGGCAGAGTCAGGCTTCTTAAAGGAAAATGGTGTAAGACTTATTGGTACTACAGCAGAAACAATTAAGAAGGCAGAGGATCGTCTTGAATTCAAAAATACTATGGAAAAAATTCATGAGCCGGTAGCTCCATCCTTAGTAGTAGAAAATGTAGAGGATGGTATTGAGTTTACAAATAAAATCGGCTATCCGGTAGTTTTAAGACCTGCTTATACCTTAGGTGGTAGTGGTGGTGGTATTGCCCACAATCTTCAAGAGCTTACAGACATTCTTGAAAACGGATTAAGACTTAGCCGTGTAGGTCAGGTTTTAGTTGAAAGATGTATTGCCGGCTGGAAGGAAATCGAATACGAAGTAATGCGTGATGGTGCTGGAAACTGTATTACTGTATGTAATATGGAAAATATTGACCCGGTTGGTGTACATACCGGTGACAGTATTGTTGTAGCTCCATCACAGACACTTGGTGATAAAGAATACCAGATGTTAAGAACAAGTGCTTTAAATATTATTAGCGAGCTTAATATTACAGGTGGCTGTAATGTTCAGTATGCACTTCATCCAACAACCTTTGAATATTGTGTTATTGAGGTAAACCCTCGTGTCAGCCGTTCGTCAGCACTTGCTTCAAAGGCAACAGGTTATCCTATAGCTAAGGTTGCAGCTAAAATTGCAATCGGCTACACCCTAGATGAAATTAAAAATGCCATTACAGGAAAAACTTACGCAAGCTTCGAGCCTACACTTGATTATTGTGTAGTTAAAATACCTAGACTTCCTTTTGATAAGTTCTTAACAGCTAAGAGAACACTTACAACCCAGATGAAGGCAACGGGTGAGGTTATGAGTATCTGCCATAACTTTGAAGGTGCTTTGATGAAAGCAATCCGTTCTCTTGAGCAGCATGTCGAAAGTTTATTAGATTATGATTTTACAGCACTTACGGATGATGAGCTGGTTGAACAGCTTCAGGTAGTTGATGATAGAAGAATATGGGTAATTGCTGAGGCTCTTAGAAGAAATATGAGCTATGACCTTATCCATGATCTTACAAAAATTGACAAATGGTTTATTGACAAGCTTGCAATTATTGTTGAAATGGAAAATGCACTTAAGACACAGCCTCTTACAAAAGAATTATTATCAGAGGCTAAGAGAATTGAGTTTCCTGATACAGTAATTTCAAAGCTTACTGGAAAGTCTATGGATGAGCTTAAGAGCCTTAGAAAAGAATACAATATTAAGGCTGGCTTCAAAATGGTAGACACCTGTGCTGCTGAATTTGAGGCTTCAACACCTTACTATTATTCAGCATATGGTGTTGAAAATGAAGCAGTAGAAACAAGACCTGAAAAGAAGGTGCTTGTACTTGGCTCTGGTCCTATTAGAATCGGACAGGGTATTGAGTTTGACTTCTGTTCAGTTCATAGCACCTGGGCATTTAAGGCAGCAGGCTATGAAACAATTATTGTAAATAACAATCCTGAAACTGTAAGTACTGACTTCGATATTGCTGACAAGCTTTATTTTGAACCACTTACACCAGAGGATGTTGAAAATATTGTAGATATTGAAAAACCAGACGGAGCAGTTGTACAGTTTGGTGGACAGACAGCAATCAAGCTTACAGAAGCACTTATAAAGATGGGTGTTCCAATTCTTGGAACAAAGGCAGAGGATGTAGATGCTGCCGAGGACAGAGAATTATTTGATGAAATCCTTGAAAAGTGTCAGATTCCTAGAGCTGCTGGTGGTACTGTATTTACAGCCGAGGAGGCTAAAAAGGTTGCTAACAGACTTGGTTATCCAGTATTAGTAAGACCTTCCTATGTTCTTGGTGGTCAGGGTATGCAGATTGCTACAAATGATGATGAAATAGAAGAATTTATGGAAATTATCAACAGAATAGCACAGGATCACCCAATTCTTGTAGATAAGTATCTTATGGGCAAGGAAATAGAAGTAGACGCAATTTGTGATGGCGAAAATATTCTTATTCCTGGTATTATGGAGCATATTGAAAGAGCAGGCGTACATTCAGGAGATAGTATTTCTGTATATCCAGCTCAGTCACTTTCACAGGAAATTATTGATACTATTGAAGAATATACTAAGCGACTTGCAACTGCCCTTCATGTAAAGGGTATGATTAATATTCAGTTTATTGTATATCAAAATCAGGTATATGTTATTGAAGTTAATCCTCGTAGCAGCCGTACAGTTCCTTATATCAGCAAGGTTACAGGTATTCCTATTGTTAAGCTTGCAACCAGAGCTATTATCGGCGAAAAGATTACAGATATGGGTTACAAGCCGGGACTTCAGCCAAATGCAGATTATATTGCTATAAAGATGCCGGTATTCTCCTTTGAGAAGCTGCGTGGTGCTGAAATAAGCCTTGGACCAGAAATGAAGTCTACAGGTGAATGCTTAGGTATTGCTAAGACCTTTGAAGAAGCCTTATACAAAGCCTTCTTAGGAGCTGGTGTAAATCTTCCAAGACATAAGAAGATGATTATTACTGTAAATGATGCAGATAAGAAGGATGCTATTGAAATCGGCAGAAGATTTGAAAAACTAGGCTATGAGGTATATGCAACAAGAAGTACAGCAAAGGTGCTTAATGACAATGGTGTTCATGCAATAAAGGTTAATAAGCTTTCGCAGGAAGCTCCTACGGTTATTGATTTATTGCTTGAGCATAAGATTGATATAGTTGTAGATACACCTACACAGGGTAGAGATAAAACAAGAGATGGCTTCTTAATCAGAAGAATTGCTATCGAAACAGGCGTTAATTGCTTTACATCACTTGATACTGTAAATGCGTTGTTAGATTCTTTGGAGAATAGCAGCATTTCAGATTTAACAATGATTGATATTGCAACTGTAAAATGTAAGGGACTTGTATCTTCAAATTAAATTAAATTTTTGAATGATAAAACTACACTCACAAAAGAATTTGTATTGTGGAATGTTGGTTTAAGCTTTCTGATACACATTAAGTAAAATACGAAAGCTTTCAATACATCCCACAATACTAAATTTTTTGTGAGTTTATTTTTTGCTAGATAAAAACACTGTCAAAAGCAGGGGATAAAATTGTACTTACTGCATTAGCTGATTGCATTTTAAAAATAGACATTTTCAAACCCACAAGCTGAATAGAACTGAAATTTATGTTTTTATGGAACATTTAATATATATGTGGTATAATAAAAATAGTATGCAAAAAGGAGATTTTGTAATGGAAAGACAAAATTCATGGAAAAAGTATGATATAACACAGCTCAACCAGTTGGAAGAACTGTGCGAGGAATATAGAAACTTTTTAGATAATGGAAAGACAGAAAGAGAGTGTGCCAAGCTATCTGTTAGTATGTCTAAGGCAGCCGGGTACAGAGATTTAGATGAAATTATAAAGAATAAAGAGAGCCTTAAGGCAGGAGATAAGGTTTATGCTGTTATGATGGATAAGACAGTAGCACTTTTCAATATTGGAACTGATGATATTGAAAACGGTATGAACATTTTAGGAGCACATATTGACTCTCCAAGACTTGATGTAAAGCAAAATCCACTTTATGAGGATACCGACTTTGCATATTTGGATACACACTATTATGGTGGTGTAAAGAAATATCAGTGGGTAGCATTACCACTTGCAATTCATGGTGTTATTGCAAAAAAAGACGGAACAGTTGTTAATGTTTCTATAGGTGATGATGAGAATGATCCTGTATTTTGCGTAAGTGATTTGCTTATACATTTAGCTGGTGAACAGCTTGAAAAAAAGGCTTCAAAGGTTATTGAAGGTGAAAATCTGGATATTTTATTTGGCTCTAAGCCACTTAAGGATAAAGAAAAGGATGCTGTAAAGGCAAATATTTTAGGACTTCTCAAAGAAAAATACCAGATGGACGAGGAAGACTTTATGTCCGCTGAGCTAGAGGTAGTGCCAGCAGGTAAAGCAAAAAATGCAGGACTTGACTCAAGTATGATTATGGCATATGGACAGGATGACAGAGTTTGTGCATATACATCACTTAAAGCTATGCTTGATGTAACAGATGTAAAGAGGACTGCCTGCTGTTTATTAGTAGATAAAGAGGAAATAGGCAGCGTAGGTGCTACAGGTATGCGTTCAAAGTTTTTTGAAAATACAGTATGTGAAATTATAGACAGATTAGGTGGTTACAATGAGCTTAAGGTAAGAAGGTGCCTTAAAAATTCTACAATGTTGTCCTCTGATGTAAATGCAGCATATGACCCTTTATATGCAAGTGCCTTTGAAAAGAAAAATGCTTCATATTTTGGAAGAGGTATGGTATTTAGTAAATTTACAGGCTCAAGAGGAAAATCCGGCTCAAATGATGCAAATGCAGAGTACATTGCAAAAATCAGAAAAATCATGGACGAGGCAGATGTATGCTACCAGCTTGCAGAGCTTGGAAAGGTAGATGTTGGTGGTGGTGGAACAATAGCCTATATTTTATCATTATATGGTATGGAGGTAATTGATTGTGGAGTTGCAGTGCTTAATATGCACGCTCCATGGGAAATTACCAGCAAGGCAGATATTTTTGAAACAAAAAAAGGATATGAAATATTCTTGAAGAATATGTAAGGAGAATGGAATGGATTACAATTCGGCATTAAGCAAACTTGAAAAATATGGGCAGCAGCACATTTTAAAGTTTTATAATGAACTTTCAGAATTGCAAAAAAAAGAGCTTTTAGAGCAGATAGAGGAAACTGACTTTGATATTATTGAAGCAAGTCGCAGAGAAACAAAGATAGCTACAAAGGGTGTGATTACACCTTTGTCGGCAATGCAGTTAGATGAAATTGAAAAATGCAGGGACGAATTTTATAAAATTGGTATGGATGCCATTAAAAAGGGACAGGTAGGTGCTGTTTTGCTTGCAGGTGGAATGGGTACAAGACTTGGCTCTGACAATCCAAAGGGAATGTACAACATCGGGATAAATAAAGATGTGTATATATTTCAAAGAATAGTTGAAAATTTAATGGATATAGTCAATAAATCAGGCGTTTACATTCATCTTTTTGTAATGACAAGCGAGAAAAATAATGATATTACCATAGAATTCTTTGAAAAGATGAATTATTTTGGATATGACAGGGAGTACATTTCTTTCTTTAAGCAGGAAATGGCACCAGCTACAGATTACAACGGAAAAGTATTTATGGAGGAAAAATACAAAATAGCTACTTCTCCAAATGGAAATGGTGGTTGGTTTTCCTCAATTCTTAGAAGCCATGTGATTGATATTATCAATAAAAATAATATAGAGTGGTTAAATGTATTTTCTGTAGATAATGTTTTACAGAGAATTGCTGACCCTGTCTTTGTGGGAGCAACTATTGCAACTAATTCAAAGGTTGGTTCAAAGGTTGTAAGAAAGGCTTTCAGAGATGAAAAGGTAGGAGTTATGTGTCTGGAGGACGGAAAGCCATCAATAGTAGAATATTACGAGCTTACAGAGAAAATGTTAGACGCTGTAAATGAACAGGGAGAGCCGGCATACAATTATGGAGTTATATTAAATTATCTTTTAAATGTTTCTGAACTTATGAATATTGCAAAGAAGCAGATGCCTTTACATATTGTAGAAAAGAAAATTAAATATATAGATGAAAATGGTAATGAGGTATCACCAGAGGAGCCGAATGGTTATAAATATGAAACACTTATTTTAGATATGATTCATCTTATGGATACCTGTCTGCCATTTGAGGTGGTGAGAAATAAGGAGTTTGCACCTATTAAAAACAAAACAGGTGTAGATTCTGTAGACACAGCAAGGCAGCTTTTAAAGGAAAACGGAATAGAATTATAATACAATTTAGGATGGTAAGTTTATGCAAAACATTTTAGACATTTTATCAGAAAAGCTTGGAGCAGCTTTTGAAAAAGCAGGTTATGACAAAAATTTAGGAAAAGTTACTATTTCTAATAGACCTGATTTATGTGAGTATCAATGTAATGGTGCTATGGCTGGTGCAAAACAGTATAAATGTGCTCCATTTGTAATAGCAGGTGCAGTTGCAAAGGAGTTAGAAAATGAAACAGCCTTTGAAAAGGTTGAAGTAGTAAATCCAGGATTTATTAATATAAAAATAAGTGATGAGTATTTGTCAGACTATATTGAAAAAATGGCTGCTGATGAAAAAATGGGTGTAGAAGTAAAAACTGGTAAAATGGCAGTTATAGATTACGGCGGAGCAAATGTAGCAAAGCCACTTCATGTTGGACATTTGCGTTCAGCTATTATAGGTGAAACTATAAAAAAACTTAAAAGATTTAAGGGTGATACAGTTATTGGTGATGTACATCTTGGGGACTGGGGTCTTCAGATGGGACTTATTATTGAACAGCTTAGATGTGAGCAGCCGGATTTGGTATATTTTGATGACAGCTATGAGGGAGAATATCCGGATACACCACCTTTTACAATTTCAGAATTAGAACAAATATATCCAAAGGCAAGTGCGAAATCAAAGGTAGATGATGATTTTAAAGAAAAGGCACAAACTGCTACATTAGAATTACAAAAAGGAAAAAGAGCTTATAGAGCTATCTGGAAGCATATACTTAGCGTTTCTATTGCTGATTTAAAGAAAAACTATGGAAACCTTAATGTAGAGTTCGACTTATGGAAGGGTGAAAGTGATGCAGAGGAGTTTATCGGCCCTATGGTAGAGGATATGATAAACAAAGGCTATGCACACGAGAGTCAGGGAGCAATGGTTGTAGATGTTATGGAGGATACAGACCAGAAGGAAATTCCTCCATGTATTATTAAAAAGTCAGATGGAGCTTCACTTTATGCTACCTCTGATTTGGCTACAATTATACAAAGAAAAAGAGATTATAACCCTGACGAAATAATATATGTTGTAGATAAAAGACAGGAAATGCACTTTACTCAGGTGTTTAGAACAGCAAAAAAGACAAAGCTGGTTGATGATAACATTACCTTTAAGTTCTTAGGCTTTGGTACAATGAACGGTAAGGACGGTAAGCCATTTAAAACAAGAGATGGCGGAGTAATGAGGCTTGAAACACTTATAAGTGATATAAATAAGGCTGTTTTCAATAAAATGATGGAAAACAGGGAAATTGATGAGCAGGAAGCTTTAGAAACATCAAAGATAGTAGGACTTTCAGCATTAAAATACGGTGATTTATCTAATCAGGCATCAAAGGATTATGTATTTGACTTGGACAGATTTACTTCTTTTGAAGGAAACACAGGTCCTTATATTTTATATACAATAGTCAGAATTAAATCAATTCTTAGAAAATATATGGAAGCCCACAATACTATTGAAGGGCTTAAGCTTAACAAAACATTAGCTCCAACAGAAAAACAGTTAATGTTAGAAATTTCAAAATTTAATGCAATGATTGACAATGCTTATGAGGAGTTAGCACCACATAAGATTTGTGCTTATATCTATGATTTGGCAAATGCCTTTAATAGCTTCTATCACGAAAATAAGATTATGTCACAAGAGGATGCAAGAAAGCAGGAGGGCTTTGTAGCATTACTTGTTGCTACAAAGAAAGCATTAGAACTGTCAATAGATATACTTGGAATAAAAGCACCAGACAGAATGTAGGAGGAAAGCAAAGTGAGTCAGGAAAAGGTAGATTTATACAAGAAAGAAAAGGCTAATAGAAAAAAGAATATTAAGAAAGAAAAAAGAAATAAAGTTTTAAAGAAGCTTGCAGCAGCTTTTGGCGGAGTTGCTATTATTGTAATACTTGTAGTTAGTTTTGCTATGTCAAACCAAAAGAAACAAAATGTAACGCTATCCTCAGAGGAGATGCAAAGCCTTATAGATTACATAAATAAAGTAAATAAAAATACAACAACCTCAGGTGAAACCACAAAGGAAGGCGAAACTACAAAAGAGGGTGAAACTACAAAGGCAGATACAGCTACAACTACAGCAGGAGAAACTACAGCCTCAAGTGAAACAACAGCCTCAAGCGAAACAACAGCTCAGTAAGGAGAAAAAAATGACAAAGGGCGATATTATCATAAGAAATGCCATTGTTCATATTTTGGACTCATCAGTTGGTATGCCTGTTTTATCGGATAGGGAATTATCCTACGGCTCTGATTTTGCAGACTTTTTAAAGGAGCATATATACAAGGTGCTGGTTAGTGATGATAAGAAAAACTGTGAGTTTATAAAAGAAGAATCAGAAGTATACAGGCTTATTAGCGATACAAATGAGGGTAAAATGGATTTTGTAACCTTTAGTAAAGAAATATCTACAAGATTATATAGCATTATGAATTCCAATATTGAAATTCCAGCTGCAGATTTATTGGTGGTCTGCTTTGAGACAAATGGAATTATGCAGTTAGCTCTTTTGAAAATGAACTATCGTGCTACATATATGCACACTACTATATCAGAGGAAGGCTCTAACACTAATAGTGTGTCAAAATATAGAGCAACCCTTCCAAGTGAAGGCTCTAAATTAACAGAGGCAGCTATAATTAATCTTACAGATTACAAAATCAAATTAATAGAGAGAAAATATACTATTAATGGTGCAAAGGAAAATTATTTTTCAAAGCTATACCTTAATTGTACTTCAAATTTATCTCCTAAGGCAAAGTTAAATATTGTAGAAAAGGCCATAGAAACTGTACAAAAGGAATATTTTGAGGACCACGAGCAGTTTGAAGAGAAGATGAAGGCGAAAAGCATTATTCATGAGGAGCTTGAAAGTCAAGGCTCTATAGTAATAAATGAAGTTGCTGACAAGGTTTTTGAGGAAAAGCCTGAGCTTAAGGAAAAATTCAAGGAAAAGGTTGAAAAGTACAAAATAAAAGATGAAGAAGAAATCAAACCTCAAAATGATGCTACTACCAGAAAATTTCAAAAGCAGCATCTTACTACTGATACTGGCATAGAAATAAAGATACCTATGGAGCAGTATAACAGTACAGATAATATTGAATTTCTTACAAATGAGGACGGAACTATATCAGTCCTTATTAAAAATATTGGTCATATAACATCAAAATAGGAGGAATTATGGAAAGTGTGTTAAAGGTTGATGGGCTTACTAAAAAATTTAAAAACTTTACTGCCGTAAGCAATACATCATTTGAGCTTGAAAAGGGAAAAATATATGGCTTTATTGGTCAAAATGGTGCAGGTAAAACCACAATTATCAGAATGTTAGCCGGGGTGTCTATACCCACTGAAGGAAAAATAGAATTATTTGGAAAAAGTGATAAGGAGGGACTGTCAGAAGGGAGAAGCAGAATTGGTACAATCGTAGAGTCACCTTCACTTTATACAAAGCTGACAGCCAGACAGAATTTAGAAATACAAAAGATTTTGTATAATATAAATAATGACCAGCTTGTTGAGGAGCTGCTTGATTTAGTTGGCTTAGATGACTGGGGTGACAGAAAGGTTAAGGATTTTTCCTTAGGAATGCGCCAAAGACTTGCTATTGCAATGGCACTGGTTAATGCTCCAGAGCTTCTTATATTGGACGAGCCTATTAATGGTCTTGACCCAATGGGAATTGTTGAAATTAGAAATTTATTATTAAAACTTAATAAAGAAAAGAAAATGACAATACTTATTTCCAGCCATATTCTTTCAGAATTATATCAGTTAGCTACTGATTATATAATTATCAACAGAGGTATTATTGTAGATAAGCTTTCATTACAGGAGCTGGATGTTAAATGTAAGAGAGCAGTTGTATTAGAAGTAGAGGATATGGAAAAGGCCAAAAGGGTAGTTGTTGAAACACTTGGCTCTAAAGATTATGAAATTATAGGAGATAGTATTATTAAGATTTATGATTATGTAAATGATGTAAGAGCTGTTGCACAGGCTATGTTAGATAATCAGTGTCTTGTCTTATATTTAAATGTGGCAGGAAAAGGACTTGAGGAGTATTTTATGGAAACTATAGGAGGTGTGGCAAATGTCTAGATTATTAAAAATTGAATTTATAAAAATAAGAAAATCTCTTGCATTTAAGGTTACACTTTTAATATGTGCTTTAATGTGTCTTATGGATGTAGGACTTTATGTAGTAATGAGCAGCTTTACAAATCTTGCAGAGGAAGTGCTGGATATGTCTATAAATGGCTACACTATGTTTTATTCCTGCGTAACTAATCCTAGTGATATATTAATGCTTTCAACTATTGTAGCCTGTATAATTATAGGTGGAGATTTTGCATCCCGTACCTTACAAAGTCAGATAATAGCAGGCTATAGCAGAACACAGATAGTTATTTCAAGATTTATAAGCTCCTTTGTGTTGTTGTTTGTTTTTGCAACAGTTTATACACTGATTATATTTGGTGGTGTTACATTATTTGTAGGCTTTGGAATACCATTTACAGCAAAAATATTAGGTGAAATGCTGGTATCCTTCTTTATGAGTGTATTTATGTCCTACGCAATTATGACACTTTACCTTTTAATTATATTTATATTTAAGTCAGTTGGTCCAAGTTTAGGTGTTACAATGCCAGTTATGCTTGTAGGAACATCAATTATTCAGATTTTGGCAAGCTTAAATGATATTACCAAAAAGATTGTTTCCTTTACACCATCAGGTCAGCTGTTCGTATTAAAAGATATTTCCCTTGATGCCTCCTTTGGGGCAATGGGATATTTTAAATTCTTTGCAGTAGGCTTAGTTTATGTGGCAATAATGATTACAACAGTAATTTTCACATTTAGAAAAGCTGAATTAAAGTAGTTGGAGATTTGTATGAAGCAAAGTTCAGTTTTAGATAAGGTTATAGGCGTAATATCCCCACTTATTATATACTTTTTTGTGGCACTATTTGTTCAGGTTGGTTTTACCGCCATTGTTATGGTGACCAATTTTAAAGGTCTGGGCAATGACGGGGTGAAATATACTGACTCCGCAAATTTTATGGAAAATATGAATAGTGTAATAAATAATAATACGCTGCTTATAACATTAATTACAATAATAATATGTATTCCTATATTTTTATATATGTTTAAAAAGCTAAGAGGTAATCTTGCTTTTACAGGAAAGAAAAAAGGCTTATACATAAATATAATTATAGGTATATTTGCAAGCTTAGGCGTCAGCAAATTAGTTACTTTATTTCCTATAGATGGAATATTGGGAAATTACAGTGAAACTGCTAAGAATGTTATGTCACAAAATCTTCCTTTGCAGATAATTGCACTTGTTATGTTAGGTCCATTAATGGAAGAACTTTTATTTAGGGGACTTATATATAATAAATTAAAAATTATAAGTGAAACTACTATAGCAGCATATATCAGCGCAATAATATTTGGCGTTTACCATATGAATTTGGTGCAGGGCTTATATACCTTTGTGCTGGGAGTACTGTTGGCGTATGTATATGAAAAATATAATACAATAATAGCTGCTTATTTATTACATATGGCGGCAAATGCAACTGCGGTTATAATAAATTATCTTCCTATCAGTAAGGCTATTAACAATCATTGGTATTTTAAAGCCCCTGTTATGATAATGGAAATAGCAGTGCTGGTATTAGTGATTTATAAAATGTTGTACAAGAAAAAAGCGAGTAACTAAGGAGGAAATATGTACGATTATATTATTATTGGTTCTGGATTTGCTGGTGCAGTAGTTGCACAAAAAATGGCAGAGAAGGGTAAAAAGGTTTTAATACTTGAAAAAAGAGATCATATAGGTGGAAACTGTTATGATGAAAATGATGAGCATGGGATTTTAATTCACAAATATGGTCCTCATATTTTTCATACCAACAGCAAAGAGGTTTATGATTACCTTTCAAAGTATACTAAGTGGTATGACTATAGCCATGAGGTAGTGGCAAATCTTAATGGAAATTTTATTCCTGTTCCTTTTAATTTAAATACATTAAAAATAGTATATGGCGAAGAAAAGGCTCAAAAGCTTAGAGAAAAGTTAATCGACCAATATGGCTACGGAACAAGAGTGCCTATTTTAAAGCTTAGAGAAAATACAGATGAGGATATTAGAGCTATAGCTGACTTTGTATACGAAAATATATTCTTAAAATATACTATGAAGCAATGGGGACAAACTCCGGAACAGATTGATCCGGCAGTTACCGGCAGAGTACCTGTACTCATTTCAGAGGACAACAGATATTTTCAGGATAAGTATCAGGGTATGCCATTAGAAGGCTTTACCTTACTCTTTAAGAATATGTTATCACAGGAGGGTATTACTGTAAGGCTTAATACTGACGCAAAACAGGTTTTATCCTTTAAAGAGGACGGAATTTATTTTGAAGATGATAAGTTTGAAGGCAAAATAGTATACACTGGCCCAATAGATGAGCTTTTTGATTGTAAATATGGAAGACTTCCTTACAGAACTTTACGATTTGATATGACCTACCTTGCTGAAGAGGATTATCAGCCAAAGGCAGTTGTTAATTATACAGTAAGTGAGGATTTTACAAGAATTACTGAGTTTAAAAAGCTTACAGGTCAAAAGGCAGAGGGAACAACTATTATGAAGGAGTATCCATTGGCATATACAGGCAAGGATGGTGAGATACCATATTATGCTATTTCCAGCGAAGATAATATTAATATGTACAATAAATATGTTGAATTGATTAAAAAATATGATAATATGTATTTATTAGGACGATTAGCAGAATATAAGTATTACAATATTGATGGAATTGTTGAAAAAGCATTGAACTTAGCAAAGGAGCTTGAAAAATAATGAAATTATTAAGTGTAGCAGTACCATGCTATAATTCGGCAGAATATATGGAGCATTGTGTAGACTCATTATTAAAGGGAGGAGAGGATGTAGAAATTATTATAGTTGATGATGGCTCTACAAAGGACGATACAGCAAAAATCGCTGACAGATTGGCTAGTGAGCATCCAACTATTATTAAGGCTATACATCAGGAAAACGGTGGACATGGAGAAGCTGTAAATACAGGACTTAGAAATGCAACAGGTGCATATTTTAAGGTAGTAGATAGTGACGACTGGGTAGATGAGAAGGCATTACACACAGTCTTAAAAACACTTAAATATATGATTGATAATAACAAGGGTTTAGATATGCTGTTATCTAATTTTGTATATGAAAAGCAGGGCGCAAAGCATAAAACAGTTATGAACTACCGTTCAGCCATAAAGCCAAGACATATTACTTCTTGGGATGGAAATGTAAACATTAAGATTTCACAGTATATTCTTATGCACTCGGTTATTTACAGAACAGAGCTTTTGAGAGAATGTGGACTGGTATTGCCAAAGCATACCTTTTATGTGGATAATATTTATGTATTTAAGCCACTGCCATATGTTAAAAAGCTTTGCTATATAGATGTAGATTTTTATAGATATTTTATAGGCAGAGATGACCAGTCAGTTAATGAAAAGGTAATGATTTCACGAATTGACCAGCATATTAGTGTTGCTAAAATTATGATAGAAGAGTATTCAAAGATGAATATTGAAAGTGAAAAGCTTAACAAATATATGCTGCAGTATCTTGATATGATGATGTGTATTGCATCTATTATGCTGATAAGAGCAAAAACTGCAGAAGCCTTAGAAAAGAAAAAAGAGCTTTGGAAATGGCTTAAGCAGGAATATCCTGATATTTATAAGAAGCTTCGTTTTACTGCTTTTGGTATCTGGATGAATTTACCGGGAAGAGTTGGAAGAGGAATATCAGTAACAGGCTACAAGATTGCCAATAAAGTTTTCGGCTTTAACTAAAAGTAAAGTTAAAATCCACAAATTCATTTTGACAGCTATTAATAGCACAACTGCTAGCTTTGAAGGAATTTGTGGATGTTTAAAAAAAAGTAAAAAAGTAGTTGACAGACAAGGTGGTTTTGTATATAATAACGAGGCAGGTTTGAGAGAGGCAAACATGGGATCTTAGCTCAGCTGGGAGAGCATCTGCCTTACAAGCAGAGGGTCACAGGTTCGAGCCCTGTAGGTCCCATATATTTAAATCAAATCTGTTACGGCTAAGTAGCTCAGTTGGCTAGAGCACGCGGTTCATACCCGCGGTGTCAGGGGTTCGAATCCCTTCTTAGCCACTTATATTGGTAAAAAGGACTTGCTTGTGCAGGTCTTTTTTGTTTGTTAAAAACTAATAGAGTTAGTAATGGTAATGGACAGGCTCTAATTAAAAATAAATAAAAAATTAAAATAAAATTATGTCTTGTATAATAGAAAAAATGTGATAATATACTATGGATAGAAAACAGATAATGATTTTTAAAACATTAGATGAGCTGGTCAAAATTTGGTTATAATAAAATTGTAACAGAGATACTAATGATACTTATAAAATGTTTGGAGAATTTAGAATGAAAGCTTTTATAAAAAAATATAGTCACGCATGGACATTTTTATATATTTTTATTTATATGCCATGGTTTATGTGGTTAGAAAACAACATTACACCTCAATCGGAATATATTAATATGTATTTACCTATAATAGATGACAAAATTCCATTTTGTGAATGGTTTATTATTCCATATTTATTATGGTTTTTATTTGTTCCAGCAGTTATGCTCCTGGTATTTTTTACTTCCAGGAAGGAGTTTTATTATGCAAGTGCATATTTGTTTATAGGAATGACTATTTGCCTTTTGATATGTACATTATGGCCAAATGGTCAGCAGCTCAGGGTAGAAAACTTTTCCAGAAACAATATATTAACCAGAATAATGGCATTTATATACGAAACAGATACAAATACAAATGTATTTCCGAGCATTCATGTATTTAATTCTATAGCAGGCTGTGTTATTTTATGTAAAAACAGGATAATGAAGGATAAAAAGCCAGTAAAGATAGCAAGCGTAATACTTAGCGTGCTTATTATACTTTCTACAATGTTTTTAAAGCAACATTCAGTTCTTGATGTTGCAGGAGGAATTGTACTTAGTGTAGTAATGTATGTTGTTGTATATGATATAAATTGGGTTAGAGTTTTAAAAGGCGCAACATTAAAAGAAAAAGCCGGAAAAGTAGAATGTGCTAAGGAAAAACAGGAGGTTTCACTATGAGAGTAGGAATGGGATATGATGTACACAAATTAGTAAAGGAAAGAAAACTGATACTAGGAGGTGTTGAAATACCTTATGAATATGGTTTGCTGGGACATTCAGATGCAGATGTATTGCTTCACGCAATAATGGACGCTTTGTTAGGCGCAGCTGCATTAGGCGATATAGGAAGACATTTTCCGGACAGTGATGAAAGGTATCGTGGAATTTCAAGTATAAAGCTGTTAAGCGAAGTAAATAAGCTGCTTATAGATAATGGCTATATAATTGAAAATATAGATGCCACTATTATAGCTCAAAAGCCTAAAATGGCACCACATATTGAAAAAATGGTAGAAAATATTGCAGATACCTTAATGATAGAAAAAAACAGGGTAAATGTTAAAGCAACCACAGAAGAAGGCTTAGGTTTTACTGGAAGTGGAGAGGGTATATCCTCTCAGGCGATATGTATGCTGAGTCTTGTAGATGATATGAAATATTCAAGCATTGATGTTACCCAAAGAGGCGAAAGCATATATAGAGCAGCTGGCTGTGAAGGTTGTAGTGGCTGTAAGAAAAATAGTTAAAGGAGTTTTTTGTGATAAGTAGCAGTAAAGAAAATAATCATAGACAGTTATTTTCAGTTGTACCAGAGGATTATGAAAAGCTAAAGGGCTACTTTAAGCTTAGAAAGCCAGTAACCTGTGAAAATGTTATTACTGATAGTTATATATGGAAGAACTATTATAATACTAAGTATTACATAAATGAATACGGACTGGTATGGATATACAGGATTAAAAATCAGGTATTTTCATCAGTTCCACTATGTACAGACGAAAATATGGTGGCTTCCTTTTACGAAATGAAGGAATACTTTAACAGCGTTTTAGGTGTAAAATTAAAATTATATTTAGTAGATGAGCATACAAAAAATATATTGAATTTACCTAAGGACAAATTTTTGGTTGAAGAAGAAAGAGATTATTTTGATTATTTGTATAATGCAAAGGAATTAATGGCACTTTCTGGAAAGAAATATCATAAGAAGAAAAATCATGTTAATGGTTTTCTTAAGGAATATGAAAATAGATACAGGGTAAAAATTGCTGACAAGTCGGATGTTGAGCCTATAAAGGAATTTTTAATTAAATGGCATAATAAGAGAAATATTATAGATGAATATAATAGAGATGATTATGAATTAAAAGGAATTTTTTATGTACTAGAGCATTGTGATATGTTAAAATATAAGATGTTGCTTGTGTATGTTGATGATGTAATAGAAGGCTTTACATTGGGAACATATCTTCGTGAGGAAAAGACGGCATATATTCATGTAGAAAAAGCAAATCCTGATATAAGAGGCTTATATGCCTTTATAAACAGAGAGTTTTTAAAAAATTGTTTTAGTGAAGCAGAATATGTGAATCGAGAAGACGATATGGGATTAGAAGGACTTAGAAAGGCAAAACTGTCCTACAATCCCATTGAATTAATAAAAAAGTATACCATAACAGAATTATAAGATATTTGAGAGGTACATATGAATATTAGACTGTTAAATAATACTGAAAAACAATATATCAAGGATTTATATTTAGAGGCCTTTGATGATACTGCTATGTATGTGGATTATTATGTATCAGAGTATGCAAAAAATGTAGATACCTATGCCTGTATAGAAGACGACAGGATTATTTCTATGGCCAATGTCCATTACAAAACCGTAGTTATTGGCAGTGAAGAACATGATGCAGCATATATTTATGGTGTTGCTACTGTAGAAGAGTATAAGCATCAGGGAATTATGAAAAGAGTTCTTAGCAAGGTGATAAGAGAGCTTCAAAATAACGGAATATATTTAATATATTTAATTCCACAGGTTGCACCTGGATTTTATGAAAGTCTTGGATTTAAGTTGGTCAGAGGTATGCGACAGTACAACTTCTATGATGGAGAACTTCAAAAACCAGAGTTCAGACTAGAAAGAAACTATAAGGATATTACAGCTATGAAAAAGCATATAAAAGAGCTTCTTACACTAGAGGGCTGTGGTTATATTTCCTATAAGGTTTTTCCTATAATGGTGCTTTCAAATGAAGAAACCTATGATTTAGTAGAGAGTATTCAGATAACAGGTGAAATGAAGCAGAACATCGATATAAATGATGTTAAAGCCTTAGAGGATATTTATGGTGAATTTTTAAACAACGAGGATGTCTGATATAAAATTCACTTAGGATAAATAAATGTCTTGACTTTTTAAAATAAAGTGAATAAACTATATCTGTCAATTTTATAAAGTAAAGGCGTTGACCGAAAAAGTAGTGCTTATGGTTTTTAACAGAGAGTAATTGTCCTGGCTGGAAGCAATTATTAAAAGGCTAAGTATGAAGTGCATTCGTGAGCTGATCTGGTGAGGCAGGTGCTTGTGCAATACAAGAGCTGTTTAGCTGGGTACGGGTTAGAGCCGTTATATCTATATAAGTGAAAGCAAAGCTTTAATCAGAGTGGAACCGCGGATAAAATTCGTCTCTTGTGTGTTAATCACACAGGAGATTTTTTTTGATTAATTGCCCAAATTACCCTACGATTTAAAACCAGCTGATAGATTAGCTTTATATTTACATTAATAGATTTATTATCTAATAAATAAAAACAGCATATAATTATATGAATTGTAGTACAAAATCATAGAGGCGGTTAGACATTAATATAAACATTAATATTAATATAAATATAAATATATTAAATAGCTGGTAGTCTATATTTTGTATAATCTATATTTTAGAAATGAAGAAAGGAGATAAAAATGAGCTTTTACAAATATTTTAAGGAAGAGGCAGCGATTATCAGAGAAAGAGATCCTGCTATAAAAAGTGATTTGGAAGTGTTATTGTATCCTAGCTTTTGGGCAATAAGAAAATATAGAAAGGCACATAAATATTATTTAAAGGGAAAGTTTTTTAAGGCAAGAAGAATATCTCAAAGAGCTGCCAGAAAAACAGGAATAGAAATCCACCCGGGAGCAACTATTGGAAAGGGCTTGTTTATAGACCACGGTCACGGAGTTGTTATTGGTGAAACAGCAATTATTGGAAATAATGTAACTATATATCAGGGAGTTACGCTAGGAGGTACCGGTAAGGAAAAGGGAAAAAGACACCCAACTGTTGAAGACAATGTAATGATTAGCGTAGGTGCTAAGGTATTAGGTTCCTTTACTATTGGGGAAAATAGTAAAATCGGTGCGGGAAGCGTAGTATTAGAGGAGGTACCTCCAAACTCTACAGTTGTTGGCGTACCGGGAAGAGTAGTTAAACAGGACAATGTACGAATACCAAGAAATGATTTGGATCAGATACATTTGCCAGATCCTATAAAAAATGATATTGAGGGCTTAAAACAGGAAAATGCAAGAATATTAAAGCTATTAGAGCAGTTAGAAAAAAACATAAAGTGAAAGGATAAAATAATGGAAAACAAAATTAGCTTTTACAATACTTTAACCAGAAAAGTAGAATTGTTTGTACCAAATGTAGACGGAAAGGTAAATATGTATACCTGTGGACCTACAGTATACCATTTTGCACATATTGGAAATCTTAGAAGCTATATTATGGAGGATGTTTTAGAAAAAACTCTCAGATATGCAGGCTATGATGTAAAAAGAGTAATGAATATTACAGATGTAGGACATTTATCCTCAGATGCAGATACTGGCGAGGATAAAATGTTAAAGGGTGCAAAAAGAGAGCATAAAACAGTAATGGAAATTGCAAAATATTATACAGATGCTTTCTTTAGTGATATGAAAAAGTTAAATATTAAGGTGCCGGATGTTGTAGAGCCAGCAACTAACTGTATAGATGAATTTATTCATATGGTTTCAGTTTTATTAGAAAAGGGCTATGCCTACATTGCTGGAGAAAATGTATATTTTGATACATCAAAATTAGATGACTATTATGTATTTTCAAGCCAGTCTGAAAAAGAGCTTATGGTTGGTGTAAGAGATGATGTAGAAGAGGATACAAATAAAAGAAATAAAAGCGATTTTGTTTTATGGTTTACAAAGTCTAAATTTGATAATCAGGAGCTTAAATGGGATAGTCCTTGGGGCGTAGGTTATCCAGGCTGGCATATTGAGTGTTCAGGCATTTCAATTAAGCACTTGGGCGAATATATGGATATTCACTGTGGTGGTGTAGATAATATCTTCCCACATCATACAAATGAAATAGCACAGTCTGAAGCATACTTAGGCCATAAATGGTGTAATTACTGGTTCCATGTTCATCACTTAAATGACAAGGATGGTAAAATGAGTAAATCTAAGGGAGAGTTTTTGACAGTATCTCTTTTAGAAGAAAAGGGCTACAATCCGTTAGTATACAGAATGTTCTGCTTACAGTCACACTATCGTAAGCCATTAGAGTTTTCTTTTGAAGTATTAGACAATATGGTTAATGTTTACGACAAGCTTACAAAGGCTATTGGAAAGCTTAAGGAGGACGGAGAAGTAGATAAGGCTGTATATGATGAATACAGAGGAAAATTTGAGGCAGCCTTAGGCAATGACTTAAATACATCAATGGCAATAACCATTATATATGATTTATTAAAGGCTGATACTAATGATGCTACAAAGCTTGAGCTTATAAAGAGCTTCGATTATGTACTATCTCTTGACTTAACTGCTTTAGTTGGCAAAGAGGAGGAGATTGATAGTGACCTGGCTGCCTTCGTGGAGGAAAAAATAGCTGAAAGAAAGGCTGCAAAGAAGGAAAAGGATTTTGCAAAGGCAGATGCTATAAGAAATGAGCTTCTTGCCAAAGGAATTGTCTTAGAGGATACAAGAGAAGGTACAAAATGGAAAATGGCATAGATATTTACGAAATAATAAAAAGCTCTATGGGACTTAAACAAAATCCCATAGAGAGCTATTCGCCACTTACTTTGGCATATATAGGTGATGCAGTTTATGAGGTAGTAATTAGAACTTTAGTTATAAGTGACGGAAATACGCAGGTAAACAAGCTGCATAAAAGAGCCAGCTATTATGTGAAGGCTAATACCCAGGCTGAGATTATAAAGCTTTTAATGGATGAGCTTACAGAGGAGGAGCTGCACTATTATAAAAGAGGCAGAAATGCCAAATCTTATACAAGTGCAAAAAATGCCTCTATAGGTGATTATAGAATGGCAACTGGCTTTGAGGCATTGGTAGGCTACCTATATTTGACCAATCAAAGTACAAGAATGATTGAGCTGGTTAAAGACGGATTAAAATTGTTGGAAAATGGAGAAAACTAAATGAGATATGAAGAATTTACTATTGAAGGCAGAAATGCAGTATTAGAGGCAATTCGTTCAGGTAAAACTATTGATAAAATCTTTGTATTGGACGGCTGCCATGACGGCCCTATTAATACAATAGTAAGAGAAGCTAAAAAGGGCGACACTATTGTAAGCTATGTGGCAAAGGAAAGACTTGATAATATGTCTAAAACAGGACATCATCAGGGCATAATTGCATATGCTGCTGCCTATGAATACGCATCAGTAGAGGATATATTAGAAAATGCCAGAAGTAAAAATGAAGCTCCCTTTGTTTTTATATTGGATAATATTGAGGATCCACACAATTTAGGTGCAATTATTAGAACAGCAAATCTTGCTGGCGCTCATGGTGTAATAATACCAAAAAGAAGAGCTGTGGGACTTACTGCCACAGTAGCCAGAACTTCAGCAGGAGCATTAAATTACACACCAGTTGCAAAGGTAACAAATATTTCTGCTACTATTGAGGAATTAAAAAAGCAGGGTATGTGGTTTGTATGTGCCGATATGGGTGGAGAAGTAATGTACAAGCTTAACCTTACAGGCTCTATAGGTCTTGTTATTGGAAATGAAGGAGAAGGGGTAAGCAGATTAGTAAAAGAAAAATGCGATTATATTGCAGCAATACCTATGAAGGGCAATATAGATTCCTTAAACGCCTCTGTGGCAGCAGGTGTGCTGGCATATGAAATTGTACGCCAGAGAATGAGTAAATTATATTGACATTTACTTAAAATTCGAGTATATTACATAGGGTAAAAAGCTGGTATGGCACAGGTGGTAGCGCACTTCATTGGTAATGAAGAGGTCACGGGTTCGAGTCCCGTTACTAGCTTTATATTATAAAAGTAGGACAGATAGATAAATTCTATTTGTCCTATATTAATATAAGACAGAATCAGGAAATATTAGTAAAAGCTAAAGGGATAAATATAAAAATAAAAGTATGAGGTAAAAAAATATGAAGGCAGAAGAGAAAAATGGATGTATTATTATAGAAAAGGTAAGTGATTTTTTGCTGTCGCAGACCTTAGAGTGTGGACAATGCTTCCATTTTTATAAATTAGCTGAAGAGGAGTATGTAGTGGTAGCATACGATAAAATGCTACACATAAAGCAGAATGGGGAAGAATTAATATTCTACAATACCTCTAAGGAGGACTATCATAACATATGGAGAAAATATTTTGATTTAGACAGAGATTATAGCAGTATAAAGTCATTTTTAATTAAAGCGGATAAAAAGCTTGTACCAGCAATCAATGAAAAATACGGTGTACGAATTTTAAATCAACAATTTAGCGAAACACTTATGTCCTTTATTATTTCCCAGACCAAACAGATACCACAAATAAAACAGGTGGTTAATACTATATCAGAAAGATATGGAAAGTGTGTAGGGGAATATCTTGGAAAACAATATTACAGTTTTCCAGATATTAATGCTTTAAAGGCAATAACAAAGGAAGAATTTTTAGAGTGTAAGGCTGGCTTTAGAGCTGAATACTTAGTTGAAGCAGCTAAGTTTTTAGAAAATAGAATGAATGAAGATTTCTTTAGTGAATATACTTATGATGAGGCAAAAGCCAAACTTATGTCAATAAAAGGGGTAGGAGAAAAGGTAGCAAATTGTGTCCTTTTATTTTCCTTAGGCTATCGAAACGCTTTTCCTGTAGATGTGTGGATAAAAAGAACTATGGAAGATCTATATTTCCATAAAGAAACCAATAAAACAGTTATACAAAAATTTGGGGAAGAAAGATTTAAGGAATATGGCGGCTATGCCCAGCAGTACTTATTTTATTTTGGAAAAACAGTTTATCAGGGAAAAAACAGCGCAAAAGCAGTAAAGGAAAAGAAGGATAAGGTCAGACAAAACAGTTAATATACAAAGTAAAATATAAAAAATATATAAATTAGTTATTAAATTTTAAAAATAGTACCAAAGTACTATTGCAATAATCTGTATTAGGATTTAGAATACAGTACAGATGGTTAGCACTCAAATATTATGAGTGCTAATAAGAAAGATAGTTAGGAGGATCTAAAAATGAATTTATTACCATTAGGAGAAAGATTAGTTCTCAAACAATGTCAGGCAGAAGAAACAACAAAGTCAGGTATCGTATTACCAGGACAATCTCAGGAAAAGCCACAGGAGGCTGTTGTTGTAGCAGTTGGTCCTGAAGTTAAAGAAGAGCTTGTAGCTGGTGATAAGGTTATTTATTCAAAATATGCAGGAAGTACAGTTAAGGTTGATGGGGAAGAACTTATGATTATAAAAGAAGAAGATATTTTAGCTGTTGTAAAATAGTCTGCAAATTCAAGTATAGTTAAAGAATGTTGAAAGGATGATATTATTATGGCAAAAGAAATTAAATATGGTGCTGAAGCCAGAAAGGCTTTAGAGGAAGGCGTAAACAAATTAGCTAATACAGTAAAGGTTACACTTGGACCAAAAGGAAGAAATGTAGTTTTAGATAAATCCTTCGGTACACCACTTATTACAAATGATGGTGTTTCTATTGCAAAGGAAATTGAGCTTGAAGATGCTTTTGAAAATATGGGTGCTCAGCTTGTAAAGGAGGTTGCTACAAAGACAAATGATGTAGCAGGTGATGGTACAACTACAGCTACAGTTTTAGCACAGGCTATGATTAATGAAGGTATGAAGAACCTTGCAGCAGGAGCAAACCCAATCGTATTAAGAAAGGGCATGAAGAAGGCTACAGATACAGCAGTAGAAGCTGTTAAGAAGCAGTCAAGCAAAATTACAAGCAAGGATCAGATTGCAAGAGTTGCAGCTATTTCAGCAGGCGATGATACAGTAGGCAATATGGTTGCAGATGCAATGGAAAAGGTATCAAACGATGGTGTTATTACTATTGAAGAGTCTAAGACAATGCAGACAGAGCTTGACTTAGTAGAAGGTATGCAGTTTGATAGAGGATATATTTCAGCATATATGGCAACAGATATGGAAAAAATGGAAGCTGTATTAGATGACCCATATATCCTTATTACAGATAAGAAGATTTCTAATATACAGGAAATTCTTCCATTACTTGAGCAGATTGTACAGTCTGGCCAGAGATTGCTTATTATTGCTGAGGATATTGAAGGTGAAGCACTTACAACACTTATCGTAAATAAACTTCGTGGTACCTTTAATGTTGTTGGTGTTAAGGCTCCAGGCTATGGCGACAGAAGAAAAGAAATGCTTAAGGATATTGCTATTCTTACAGGCGGTCAGGTTATTTCAGAGGAGCTTGGTCTTGAGCTTAAGGATGTAACATTAGAACAGCTTGGCAGAGCAAAGAGTGTTAAGGTTCAGAAAGAAAACACAGTTATCGTTGACGGTGCTGGTAATAAAGATGAAATCGCAGGCAGAGTTGCTCTTATTAAATCACAGATTGAAACAACTACTTCAGACTTTGACAGAGAAAAGCTTCAGGAAAGACTTGCTAAGCTTGCAGGTGGTGTTGCTGTAATCAGAGTTGGTGCTGCTACAGAAACAGAAATGAAGGAAAATAAGCTTCGTATGGAGGATGCTTTAAATGCAACCAGAGCCGCAGTTGAAGAAGGTATAGTAGCTGGTGGTGGTTCTGCATATATCCATGCTTCTAAAGAGGTTGCTAAGCTTGTTGAAACTCTTGAAGGCGATGAAAAGACAGGTGCAAAGGTTGTACTTAAGGCACTGGAGGCTCCATTATATGCTATAGCTGAAAATGCAGGTCTTGAAGGCTCAGTTATTGTAAACAAGGTAAGAGAATCAGAGGTGGGAACAGGCTTTGATGCTTACAATGAAAAATATGTATCTATGGTTGAGGTTGGAATTCTTGACCCAGCTAAGGTTACAAGAAGTGCATTACAAAATGCTACAAGTGTTGCTTCAACACTTCTTACAACAGAATCAGTCGTTGCTCAGATTAAGGAAGATGTTCCAGCTATGCCACAGGGTGCAGGCCAGATGGGCATGATGTAATATAAAGGAGGAAACTTTTGTGGGTGACAGTTATGCAGAAGTAATTATCAAAAAAAGAATGAGTATGATGCAGACATTCTTTAGAGTGTTTATGGTGGTTGCAACAGTTATTATGACATATTTCTCAATTCTTAATTTGCAGGTTTATGGCTTAATAATAATAATTTTATTCGTATGGTTGACATACTTAGTATTTAGAAATACAAATCTTGAATACGAATATTTCTTCATAAATGGACAGCTGGATGTAGAGTGCATTTATGGAAAAAAGAAAAGAAAACCAGCAAAAAGCTTTAATTTTGATAAGCTTGAGGTTATGGCACCTATCACTCACCAAAAGATATTAGCTTACGGACATCGTACAGATTTGAAGGATTTTAATTATACATCTGGCTTTCCAGATAGAAAAATATATGTAGCTATTTTGGTTGGTCAGAAAGGTAATCTTGGAAGATTGTATTTTGAGCCATCTGAAAAGATGATTAAGACAATATATACACATTCTCCAAGTAAGGTGTTTATGAATTAATTTTAGATTTAAAATTAATGGGTATCAGCATTAACAAACAAGGCAATTCTAAGGCGTTTAGAGTTGTCTTGTTTTTTTTGTGAACAGGCAGAAATATAAATTTTTCTTGCAAAATAAATATTTTAATGTATACTAACAAAATAGGTCTAAAATTACTGGACTAAATATTTGACACTAATGATCGAAAATTATGGCTGTTGATTTGACTCAATATGCAATATGTTAGGGAGAACACTATGTTAGAAATATTGGAAAGTATGGTTAATAGTTTAGGTGGGCTATACTTTGTAGGAAATAAGCTTATGAAAGCAATACTGTGGTTTATAGGAATATTTAGCTTTCATAAAGCAGCTTATATATTGATAGGCTTTTTCTTTACAAGAAAGTTTAAGCCAACTGAAAATAAACATAAATACGCAATTCTTATTCCTGCAAGAAATGAAGAAGCAGTTATAGGAAACATATTAAAAAGTATACAAAAGCAGGATTATCCAAGCGAGCTGTTAACAGTATTTGTTGTTGCAGATAACTGTACAGATAATACAGCCTCAGTTGCAAGAAAAATGGGAGCTGTATGCTACGAAAGATTTAATAATGAAGAAAGAACAAAGGGTTTTGCATTAAAATACCTTTTTGAATGTATAGAAAGAGATTATGGTATAGAAAATTTTGAGGGCTATTTTGTATTTGACTCAGATAACCTTCTTAGTAAGGATTATGTAACCAGAATGAATGAAGCCTTTGACGAGGGGGTTAAGATTATTACCTCGTATAGAAATACAAAGAATTTTGATGAAAACTGGATTGCATCTACATATGCACTTCATTGGCTGCGTTCAATTAGAAATAATCATAGAGCAAGGTCAATACTCCGTCTGGCAACAAATATTCAGGGTACAGGTTTTTTATTTGCAAATGAGCTTGTAAAGGATGGTTGGAAGTATACCTCTTTAACGGAGGATAGAGCTTTTACTGCGGATGCAGTAGCACATGGCTATCAAATATCATATTGTGATGCAGCAATGTTCTATGATGAACAGCCTGTTAATTTAAGAATTGCTTTTAGACAGAGAACAAGATGGGCAAAGGGACATTTGCTGGCCTTTGTGGAAACTGGCTGGCCTTTGTTTAAAAATATTTTTATAGGCAATAGTTATAGAGATAAGTCTAAAAAAGAAAAGCTTACAAAAGAAAGAGTTATTGCAGGAATAAGACATAGATGGATGGCATTTGATACCTTAGGTCAGCTTATACCTTCATCACTTATAAATTTATTTTTATGGCTTATTGTTACAATTATTTTATATTCAAGCTATCGTTTTGGCACAGGTATAGAAAATCAGGCATTATTTACAGGCAGTAACTTTTTGTCAAAGTTTTTAAAGTGGATTTTCGGACCTGTTTATATTAATGCCAAGCCGGGGGTACAGGCTTTTTGGTTTAGTATAGCATTGTCTACCTTCTGGAGAATTTTAGGCAAACTAGCATATGACATTAGAAATATGCTTAATGCAGTATATGTTTTTATAGTTGAAAACAAAAAAATCAAGAAAATTCCTTTATACAAAAAGATTTTATATTGTATAACCTGGCCTGTATTTGATATGTTTGGAAGATATGCTATGTATGCGTCTTTATTTATGAATGTTACCTGGAAGCCTATACCACATACAAGTAAGGTAACTATTGATGATATTGAAAGTAAGGAATCAGATAATGAAAAATAAAATAAAATTACCTAAAAAAGAACAAACCTTATACTGGTTAAAGAATATAATTTTGCTGGCACTTCCATTTATTGTTATGGATGTAGTGCTTAGAGTGCTAGGGCATAAGATTAACTATTTTAGAAGGGAAATGATAGCTGCAAATATATTATTCAATATTATCTGGATTTTATTAATTGTGCTTATAGCCTTAAGTCTTAAGGGAAGGGTTGCAAAAATATTTTACACTATAGGCTTTATAATATTCTTTTTAGTATTTCTTACAAACTGTATTTATTATTCACTAACAGGCTTTTTCTTTAGCTTCCATTTGATTTTAATGGCAAGCGAGGGCAGTAATTATATATTAGACACTATATTAAATACAAGTCCAATTATATATCTTATTTGTGCAGTAATAATTGGTTATGTTGTATATCTGCTTATTCATTTTCCAAAAAGAGAAAAGTATAATTGGAAAATGAGTATAGGTGTTATAGCAGGCTTTTTATTACTTCATATAATTACGCCATTCTTAATGGGAAGTGCCAATGACAGCCTGGCGTGGGATAATTGGAGAAATCCAAGAAATGTATACAACAATTTTAATGATAGTAATAAATGTATGAAAATATGTGGCTTATATGAATATACTGCAAGAGATTTGTATGTTGCCTTCTTAAAGCCTTCGGAAAAGGAAAATCCAGAGGATATTAAATACTTAGATGAGGTATATTCACAGCATACTACACATAGTGAAAATGATTATACAGGTATATTTGAAGGGAAAAATATAATTTTCCTACAGCTTGAGGGAGCTGATAGCTGGCTGTTAGATAAAGATACTATGCCTAATCTGTACAAGCTGAAGGAGGAGTCAATTTCCTTTGATAATCATTATTCCTACTATAATGGCGGTGGCTCTACTTTTAATTCAGAGCTGGCAGTAAACACAGGCCTTATTACACCGGTTTCTTATGTTAGAAATGCGTATTCTTTCAGTTCAAATTCCTTTAAATATTCTTTAGCTAATATTATGAAAGAAAAAGGGTATCAGGTTAATGCCTTCCATATGAATACCGGAGAATATTATTCCAGAAGAATTAATTATTTGAACTGGGGCTATGACAACTACTATAGCCTTCTGGATGAAAATAATTATGATGATTTATCCTACGAGCTTGACAGGGAGCTTGTTTTAAATAAGTCCTTTTATGATAAGCTGTTTAAAAGTGATGGGTTGTTTATGCACTATGTTATTACTTATACACCACATACACCTTTTTCTGCTGATAGTTCACTTGGAAAATTAATTACAAGTGAGAAATATCCGGATGGCAATGTGCCAGAGCTGTCGGAGGAGGATTGTGCCAGATTGTATGCAGGGGAAACAGACTACTTCATACAGCTTTTAATGGAGGCATTAAAGGATAATGGTCACTATGATGATACAGTTATAGTGGCTTATGCAGACCATTATTTATATACCTTAAATGATAAAACTATATTAGACAAATATAAGGAAACAGATAACAACCTTATTAATCACACACCATTTTTTATCTGGAGCAGTGACCTGAAGGAAAAAGTAGGCAGCTCATCAGTGCATATTGATAAGGTTAATTCACAAATTGATATATTGCCAACTGTGCTTAATATGTTTGGCATAGAATATATTAATGAAAATTATATTGGAAGTGATATTTTTGATAAAAGCTATACAGGTTTTGCATTCTTTAGTGATTATTCATGGTACGACGGAAATGTATATGTAGAAAATGGTGAGATAATAGGTGGAGGGAAAATGAATGAGGAGCAGTTGAATGAGAAAAATTCATTTATAAATAGTCTGATTAGAAAGAATGATTTGACACTAAAATATGACTATTTTAAAAGAATGGATAATTGACATATATAAAAAAATCATTTATAATTTTTTCTAATATTTTAGAATACAAGAAAGTGAGGAAACGGAAATGGGTACAATCGTTGGTGAAGGCATCACATTTGATGATGTACTATTAGTTCCAGCATATTCGGAAGTTACACCAAATATGATAGAATTGACTACAAATTTAACAAAAAAGATTAAGCTTAACATACCTATGATGAGTGCAGGTATGGATACTGTTACAGAGCATAGAATGGCAATCGCTATGGCTAGACAGGGTGGTATCGGTATTATTCATAAGAATATGTCTATCGAAGCTCAGGCAGAAGAGGTTGACAAGGTTAAGCGTTCAGAAAATGGTGTTATTACAGATCCATTTTCGTTATCTCCAAATCATACATTACAGGATGCAGATGATTTGATGGCAAAATTTAGAATTTCGGGTGTGCCAATTACAGAAAATGGAAAGCTTGTTGGAATCATTACAAACAGAGATTTAAAGTTTGAAACAGATTTCACAAAGAAAATCAGTGAATCTATGACTTCTGAAGGTTTAGTTACTGCAAAACAGGGTATTACACTTGAGGAAGCAAAGGCAATACTTGCAAAGTCCAGAAAGGAAAAGCTTCCTTTAGTAGATGATAACTTTAACTTAAAAGGACTTATTACAATTAAGGATATTGAAAAGCAGATTAAATATCCACTTGCTGCAAAGGACGAGCAGGGCAGATTATTGTGTGGTGCATCTGTAGGTATTACAGCAAATGTAATGGACAGAGTTGATGCTTTGGTAAAGGCAAAGGTTGATATTATTAATATTGATTCGGCTCATGGCCATTCAAAGAATATTATTGAAACCTTAAAGAAAATCAAGGCTAAATATCCTGATTTACAGGTTATCGCTGGTAATATTGCAACAGGTGAGGCAGCAAGAGCTCTTATTGAAGCAGGTGCTGATGCGGTAAAGGTTGGTATTGGACCTGGTTCTATTTGTACAACCCGTATTGTTGCAGGTATTGGTGTTCCACAGGTTACAGCTATTATGGACTGCTACAATGTTGCAAAAGAATATGGCATACCTGTTATTGCAGATGGTGGTATTAAGTTCTCAGGTGATATGACAAAAGCAATCGCAGCAGGTGCTAATGTTTGTATGATGGGTAGCATATTTGCAGGCTGTGATGAAAGTCCAGGAACTTTTGAATTATTCCAGGGTAGAAAATACAAGGTATATAGAGGAATGGGTTCTATTGCTGCTATGGAAAATGGCAGCAAGGACAGATATTTCCAGACGGATGCTAAAAAGCTTGTTCCAGAAGGTGTTGAAGGAAGGGTTGCTTACAAGGGTACAGTAGAAGATACAGTATTCCAGCTTGTTGGTGGTATTCGTTCAGGTATGGGCTATTGTGGAGCAAAGGATATTGAAACTCTTAAGACTACAGGAAAATTTGTTAAAATTTCTGCTGCATCACTTAAGGAAAGCCATCCACATGATATTCATATCACAAAGGAAGCTCCAAACTACTCAATAGATTCATAAGCATTATAGATAGGCATTTTTATAAGTATTGTATTAAATACTACGAAATATAAATATTGAAATTTTAAAGTTAAAATTAACAATTAAAACACTTGTTTCATTACAATATGATGGAACAAGTGTTTTTAGATTGAAAATCCAATGCCAGAAAAAAGCCGGAAGTGAATGGTTGAGTGAATATTAAATAAAGAATTGCAATAGTTAATAATATGTTGTAAAATAGTATGATACGAGAATTAACGACTTTAGGAGGCGGCCATGGAAGAAAAAGAAGTGGTTTCAAAGAATTTTATAGAACAGATTATAGAAAAGGATTTAGAGGAAGGCGTATATGACCATATAACTACAAGATTTCCTCCGGAGCCAAATGGTTACCTTCATATTGGACACGCAAAATCTATACTTTTAAATTATGGCTTGGCTGTAAAATATCACGGAAAATTTAATATGCGATTTGATGATACAAATCCTACAAAGGAAAAGGTAGAGTTTGTTGAAGCTATTAAAAAAGATATTGCATGGCTAGGAGCAGACTGGGAGGATAGATTATTCTTCGCTTCTAATTATTTTGACCAGATGTACGAGGCAGCTATCAGATTAATAAAAAAAGGAAAAGCCTATGTTTGTGATTTAACAGCAGATGAAATCAAAGAATACAGAGGCACACTTACAGAGCCGGGAAAAGAAAGTCCATACAGAAATAGAACTGTAGAAGAAAACTTAAAGCTGTTTGAAGAAATGAAAAATGGTGTATATAAGGACGGAGAAAAGGTGCTTCGTGCAAAAATAGATATGGCATCACCTAATATTAATATGAGAGATCCGATTATTTACAGAGTGGCACATATGACACACCACAATACAGGTGATAAGTGGTGCATTTATCCAATGTATGATTTTGCACATCCTATCGAGGACGCTATTGAAGGTGTAACACATTCAATATGTACTCTTGAGTTTGAGGATCATAGACCATTATATGATTGGGTAGTAAGAGAACTTGAATATCCAATGCCACCAAAGCAGATTGAGTTTGCAAAGCTTTATCTTACAAATGTGGTTACAGGAAAACGATATATAAAGAAATTAGTAGAGGATGGTATAGTTGACGGCTGGGACGATCCTAGACTTGTTTCTATCAGTGCTCTTAGAAGAAGAGGCTTTACACCAGAATCTATACGCAATTTCGTAGAGCTTTGTGGAGTTTCAAAGGCAAACAGCTCTGTTGATTATGCAATGCTTGAGTATTGTATAAGAGAGGATTTAAAGCTCAAAAAGAGCAGAGTGATGGCTATACTTAATCCAGTAAAATTAATTATCGACAATTATCCAGAGGATACGGTTGAGTATTTAGACGCTGACAATAATCAGGAAAATCCAGAGCTTGGCAGTAGAAAGCTTCCATTTAGCAAAGAGCTATACATTGAAAGAGATGACTTTATGGAAGAACCACCAAAGAAGTATTTCAGACTTTTCCCTGGCAATGAGGTTCGCCTTATGAATGCTTACTTTGTAAAGTGTACTCATTGTGTTAAGGACGAAAATGGAAATGTAACTGAGGTACATTGTACTTATGACCCGGCTACAAAGAGTGGTTCAGGCTTTTCAGAAAGAAAGGTTAAAGGAACTATTCATTGGGTTAGTGCTAAAGAGGCTGTTAAGGCAGAGGTTAGATTATATGAAAATATAATCGATGAAGAAAAAGGAAAGCTTAATGAAGATGGAACACTTAATCTCAATCCAAATTCATTGACTGTATTAAAGGAATGTTATGTTGAGCCTTCACTTAAGGAGGCAAAAGCATATGATAGCTTCCAGTTTGTAAGAAATGGATATTTCTGTGTGGATTGTAAGGATTCAACAGAAGCACATTTAGTATTTAATAGAATTGTTTCATTGAAAAGCTCGTTTAAAATATAAACCAGCTGTGAGGTAATAAAATGGCAGATAACAATATGTTTTCAGGGTTAGAGAGGGTTGGTCTTGGAATGCTCTCAAATATGAATTTATACGAGGACGAAGCCGGGACTACTGCTGTAGCTGTTGAAGTGGCAAAAAAGCAAGAGGAAGATAAAAAGACTAAAGAAAAAGATGCTATTTTTGAAAAGAGTTTTAGATGTCCTGTATGTGACAACGAATTTAAGGCTAAGGCAATTAAGACAGGAAAGGCAAGAATGGCTGGCTCAGATATGGACCTTAGGCCAAAATATGAGGATATTGACCCGTTAAAATACGATGCAATATGTTGTCCTCATTGTGGTTATGCTGCACTGTCAAGATTTTTTTTGCATATATCACCAGCCCAGATAAAATATATCAGAACAAACATTACACCTTTCTTTAAGGGAATTAATGATAAAGACGAGATATATTCATATGACAGTGCTATTACAAGGCATGAGCTTGCTTTGGCAAATGCAGTTGTAAAAAAAGGAAAGACAAGTGAAAAGGCATATACCTGTTTAAAGCTTGCCTGGCTAAAAAGAGGAAAGGCTGAAAACCTTCCAGCCGATACAAAGGACTTAGAAAAGGTTAAGACAAAACTAAAAAACGAAGAACAGGCATATATTAAAAAGGCTTACGAGGGTTTTATTGTTGCGATGAGCAAGGAAGCCTTTCCAATATGTGGAATGGACGAATGGACATATATATACTTAGTTTCTGAGTTGGCTTATGAGTGTGAGGATTATGTAAAATCCTTAAAGCTTTTATCAGACCTGGTTGGATCAAAAAATGCTTCACCAAAATTAAAGGATAAGGCTAGAGAGCTTAGAAAGCTTATGCACAATAAGGTTTAATTATATGATTGATTTAGCAATACAATTAGATTCAAATGTAGATTTACCCTTATATGAACAGATATATTTACATATAAAAAAGGATATTAAGGAAGGAAGACTTGTAAAGGATATGAGGCTTCCTTCCTCAAGAAGGCTTTCTGAAAGCTTAAAGGTAAGCAGAAGTACTGTAGATAATGCTTATATGCAGCTTGTAGCAGAAGGATATGTAAATGCTGTGCCATGTAAGGGTTATTTTGTTGCAGATATTTCATTATTGCTGGATAATGTAAATAATAGACAGGTAAATTCAGACAAAATAATAAAAAAAGAGAATAAACCCTCAGTAATAGATTTTAATACCTCGGGTATAGATTTGTCAGCTTTTCCTTTTGCCACCTGGAGAAGAATAACAAAAAATGTATTAAGTGCAGATAATAGTGATTTGTTCAGATTAGGTGATGCAAAGGGTGATAAAACCTTTAGGGAAAGTATACAACGATATTTATATGAGGCTAGAGGCGTGGAAGCTTCAGTAGAACAGATAATAGTAGGCGCAGGCAGTGATTACCTTTTAATGCTTCTATGCAATATATTTGGAAAAATGCAGGTTGCTGTGGAAAACCCTGCCTATGACAAAGCAAGTCACATATTTGAAGCTTTAAATAATACCATTATACCAGTAGATGTAGATGACAAGGGAATAAATGTTGATACTTTGGAGCATACAGACGCAGATATTGTTTATGTTACTCCGTCCCACCAGTTTCCTACAGGAATTGTAATGCCTATTAAGCGTAGATTAGAGCTTTTAAGATGGGCTGCCCATAATGAAAAATATATTATTGAGGATGATTATGATAGTGAATTTAGATATATAGGCAGACCAATACCTTCCCTTAATAGTGTAGATATAAACGAAAGAGTCATATATATTGGTACATTGTCCAGGTGTATAGCACCTGCTATTAGAATGAGCTATATGGTATTACCGGAAAAGCTGTTAAAAATATTCGATAAAAAATACAATCATTTTTCCTCAACAGTTTCCAGAATAGACCAGATGATAGTAAAGGAATTTATTGATTGTGGTCATTTTGAAAGACATTTGAATAAAATGCGTCAAATATATAAAATAAAGCATGATACTCTTATAGAGTCCATAAAGAAAATGGAAACCAGAGTGGAAATATCAGGAGAAAATTCAGGAGTGCATATTGCTTTAAAGGTATTAAATGGAATGAATGAGGAGGAGCTTATTAGCAGGGCTGGAAAAGAAAATGTAATAATATACCCAATTTCAAAGTATATTTCAACGGCAACAAATAAATTTGAAAATACAGTGCTCTTAGGCTTTGGTGGCTTAGACACACTGCAAATAAAAGAAGGCGTTAAAAAATTAGATAAGGCATGGAAAGGAGAATAATATGGCAGAAAAACTATATACAATACCTGTAAATGAGGTTTTTGAAAAGAAATGTGAATGTCCTGTATGTGAAATATTCAGATCTTTAGAAAAAAACTCTCTTGAATTTACAATGGGTCCTAGCTATATGGAGGATGATATAAGAGCTATGACTGACAAAACAGGCTTTTGTAAGGAGCATAGCGAAAAGCTGTTAAAGCTGAACAATAGGCTGGGAATGGCACTTATTCTTAAAACCCATACTGACAAAATAAACAAGGATATAGAAAAATTATCAGCTAGTACAAAAGCAAAGGGCTTCTTTAAAAAGACAGAAAATACAGAGCTTTTGGATTATATAAAAAATATTAATTCCTCCTGCTTTGTATGTAATAGAATAAAGGATGTTTTTGACCGGTATATTGCTACTATATTTTATCTTTGGAAAAATGATGAAGCCTTTAAGGAAAAATATAAAAATTCTTTAGGCTTTTGTATGGAGCATTTTGGATTGCTGCTTGAAAGAGCAGATAAGGAACTAAGTGGTAAGACAAAGGAGGAGTTTGTAGAAGTTACAGTAAAGCTGTATAATGAAAACATGCGTAGAATAAATGAGGATTTAGCCTGGTTTATCAATAAATTTGATTACAAATATAAGGATGAGCCGTGGAAAAACTCAAAGGATTCAGTGCCAAGAGCGTTAATAAAGCTAAATGGACTGATAGAGGAGGAGTAGATAAAAATAGGACCCTCAAAAGCATAGCCTTTTGGGGTCCTATTTTTAAGTAAAGCATTTAAGCTTTTTTGTCGTCTTTTTTGTCGTCTTTTTTGTTGTCTTTTTTTGCAGTATCGTCTGCTTTCTTGTCATCAGCAGGCTTTTCTTCCTCTTTAGCTTCGCCAAGAGCCTCATCAACTGCATCTGTTTCAAGAGGAATTGCTGTGTAACCTCTATCTAAATCTGTGTCGAAGTCATCCTCGAAATCATCATCAAAATCGTCATCATCAAAATCATCGAAGTCATCTTCAGGCTTTTGTGCAACATATTTTTTGTAAAGAGCAACTGCACCTGCACCAACAGCAGTAGCAATAGCTGTAAAAGCTAAAAATTTACCGAATTTCTTTGCCATATTAACCTCTTTCTCATAGTTGTTTGTCCTATGCTTTTTATAAACATATTGTAATACTATTTTGTTCAAAAATAAAGAAGAAAATTATTAATAAATAGTTAAATTTTTCTAATAACAGAAGTATTGACAACTTAAATGAAAATGCTATAATTCATTTAGTCGGAAAAATAACAAATATTAATATTAATGCGTTGATGAGACGAGTAAGTTTTATAAAGGATAAAAGAGAGGGACCGTTGGTGTGAGTGTCCTATCTGGTTAAAGCTGAAAACTACCTCGGAGTGACTCTAATCCAGTCCGTTGATTACGTTATAATCCAATGAGCGTTACATTCATTTGTGACAAACAGGGTGGAACCACGGTAAATATCGTCCCTGCACGTTTTGCGTGCAGGGCTTTTCTATTATAAAGGCTTTTTTAATCCTGGATAGTAAAGACCTTGCAATTATGCAAAACTTCAGTTTTGTTTATTTTCAAAAATAAAAAGTAAAGGAGATATTAGAATGAAGATTACATTAAAAGACGCTTCAGTTAAAGAGTATGAAAGTGCTATGTCTGTATATGAAATAGCACTTGATATTAGTGAAGGGCTTGCAAGAGCTGCTTGTGCAGGCGAGGTTAATGGAGAGGTTGTCGACCTTAGAACAGTAGTTGACAAGGATTGCAGCTTAAATATTCTTACATTTAATGATGAAGCAGGAAAGGCAGCTTACAGGCATACAGCTTCCCATGTACTTGCAGAGGCTGTTAAAAGATTATATCCACAGGCTAAGCTTGCAATAGGACCTTCTATAGATACAGGCTTTTATTATGATTTTGAGCATGAACCATTTTCTAGAGAGGATCTTGACAAAATCGAAGCAGAAATGAAAAAGGTTATTAAGGAGAATGCCCCTATTGAAAGATTTACACTGCCAAGAGAAGAAGCTATTAAGTTTATGGAAGAAAAGGAAGAACCATACAAGGTAGAGCTTATTAAGGATTTGCCAGAGGATGCAGTTATTTCCTTCTATAGACAGGGAGATTTTGTAGACTTATGTGCAGGACCTCACCTTATGAAAACAGGTCTTATTAAAGCCTTTAAGCTTATTTCATCTTCAGGAGCGTACTGGAGAGGCAATTCTGACAATAAAATGCTTTCAAGAATTTATGGTACAGCTTATACAAAGAAGGATGAGTTAAATGAATACTTAGCTTACCTTGAAGATATTAAGAAAAGAGATCATAACAAATTAGGCAGAGAAATGGAATTATTTACAACTGTTGATGTAATAGGACAGGGCCTGCCTCTTATTATGCCAAAGGGTGTAATTATGATTCAGGAGCTTCAAAGATGGATTGAGGATGAGGAAACAAGAAGAGGCTATGTTAGAACAAAAACACCTCTTATGGCAAAATCTGATTTGTATAAGATTTCAGGACATTGGGATCATTACAAGGACGGTATGTTTGTACTTGGTGATGAAGAAAATGATAAAGAAGTATTTGCACTTCGTCCAATGACCTGTCCATTCCAGTATTATGTATACAAGGCTAGTCAAAAGAGCTACAGGGATTTGCCACTTAGATATGGTGAAACTTCTACATTATTTAGAAATGAAGACTCAGGCGAAATGCACGGACTTACAAGAGTAAGACAGTTTACAATTTCAGAAGGACATTTAATTGTAAGACCAGACCAGATGGTTGAGGAATTTAAGGGTTGTCTTGCACTTGCAAAATACTGTCTTGAAATACTTGGTGTAGAAGAAGATGTAACATATCATCTTTCAAAATGGGATCCAGACAATAGAGAAAAATATATTGGTGAGCCAGAGGTCTGGGCGGAAACAGAAGGACATATTAGAAATATTCTTACAGAGCTTGGTGTTAAATTTACAGAGGATGTTGGCGAAGCTGCCTTCTATGGTCCAAAAGTAGATATTAATGCCAAAAATGTATACGGAAAAGAAGATACAATGATTACTGTCCAATGGGATGCTTTACTTGCTGAACAGTTTGATATGTATTATGTAGACCAGAATGGTGACAAGGTTCGTCCATACATTATTCATAGAACATCCTTAGGCTGTTACGAAAGAACACTTGCTTGGCTTATCGAAAAGTATGCAGGACTTTTCCCAACATGGCTTTGTCCGGAACAGGTAAGAGTATTGCCTATTTCAGAAAAGTATGCTGATTATGCAAATAAAGTAAATGACCAGTTAGTTGCAAATGGTATTAGAAGCTCAGTTGATAATCGTGCTGAAAAGATTGGCTTTAAGATTAGAGATTCAAGATTAAACAGAGTACCATATATGTTAGTGGTAGGTCAAAAGGAAGAAGAAGAAAATAAGGTTTCTGTAAGAAGCAGATACTTAGGTGATGAAGGCTTAAAGGATTTAGATACATTTATCAATGATATTTGTAAGGAAATCAGAACAAAAGAGATTAGAAAAATAGAAGTAACTGATGAGGCAAAATAAAAAATGGATAATTTGATATTCAGTCTTAATGCTACTATACCTGTATTTTTGGTTATTGTTGTAGGTTATGTACTAAAAAGAATAGGTATGTTAGGAGAAAGCTTCATAAAGGATGCAAATAAGTTTAATTTCAATGTGACATTGCCTTGCTTATTGGTTAACGATTTAATGTCCTGTGGAATCAGAGAAAACTTTGAGTTTAAGTATGTTGCATATTGCTTTGTTACAACGCTGATTTGTATTGTTATAACCTGGGCATTGGCTAAGGTATTTATGAAGGACAAAACCATAATAGGTGAATTTGTACAAGGCTCCTACAGAGGCAGTGCAGCAGTATTAGGCATCGCATTAATTCAAAATATCCAGGGAGATTCGGGAATGGGTCCACTTATGATAGTGGGCTCAGTTCCTCTTTATAATGCTTTTGCAGTAATGATTTTAACCTTAGAAGCTCCGAAGAAGGATGAAAGCCTAAGTTTTAAAAAGACATTAAAGAAGGCATTAATTGGAATATTGAAAAATCCAATGATAATCAGTATTTTAATAGGCGTGCTGTTATCTTATTTTGAAATAACCCTGCCGGTTATTGCCAGCAAAACAATATCTACGCTGGCAAAGATTACAACACCTTTGGCACTTATTACAATAGGTGCTGCCTTTGAGGGGGCAAAGGCAATAAAAATGCTTAAGCCTACTGTAGCTGCTACACTTATAAAACTGATAATCCAACCAATGATATTTCTGCCTATAGCAGCATATCTGGGCTTTAATTCCAGCGAGATAGTTGCACTTCTTATCATGTATGGTGCGCCAACCACAGCAAGCTGTTTTATTATGTCAAAGAATATGAACCACGATGGAACACTTTCCTCTAGCATAATTGTACTTACAACCCTATTGTCAGCATTTACAATTACATTTTGGATTTGGGTATTAAAAAGCTTTGCAGTGATTTAAAAATAATCCCTTAGAACAAAGAATATATAGTATAAAGATATTTATAAAAAGATATTTTAAAGATTTATAAAAGACATTAAAATAATTTATAAAAAAGCAGGTTAGCTTTAAAAGTAAAGCTAATCTGCTTTTTTAGTCCTGATACATTTTTCTGAACTCACTAGGTGTCATATCGTATCTTTTTTTAAAAAGTCTGTTAAAATATGAAAGATTATCAAAGCCTGACTCCATAGCAACAGCCAGAATAGAAGAGGAAGAGGAGATGAGTAATCGCGAAGCAATAGTTAGTCGGTAGTTGTTTAAGTATTCAATAAAGGATACATCCATATTTGACTTAAAAAATTTCATAAAGTGTGACTGGCTAAAGTTGCACAAAGCTGCAATTTCCTCTATGGTAATAGGATTTGCATAATTGTTTTCAACATATTTAATAATTACCTTTAATTTATCTAAAGATTTTCGCTTTTTCATTGTAGGAAGTGAAACCTTTGGAATTTTATTAAACAAAATTCCGAAAAATTGGAACAGATTGCTTTTTATTGTAAATTCGTAAGCCTTAGGAAAGGTTTTGCAGATTTCATCAATATTATTAAGACACTCTGCTAATCTATCATAATAATCACAATTATCCGCATTAAGTATACTTGGAATCTGGATAAGCCTTTTAGTCATCGGCATAAAAAAGTTGGTATTGCAGGCATCATCCATTTTTGAAATAAGTAAATCCATAGAAAAAATCATATTTTCATATTCCATGACATTAATGCCCTCCTGCTCAATAGTGTGTAGCTGGCCGGGGAGTATAAGAATAATATCGTGTGCCTTTACCTCATAATAATCCAGGTCAATGGAAATAAGTCCCTTGCCCCTTTTTACATAAATAATTTCAAATTCGTTGTGCCAGTGATTAGGTACACAGGTAAAATCAATGGGAATTGAGCAAACATATGTAACATAGGGAAAGTTGCTCTCGCCGTGCGTCTTTTTTTCTTCATAATTTTCGTATTCAAGTATATTCATATTTCTACCTTTATATAAACAATCAAAAGTATGCTGCAACCATTTATAGATATATAATAATAGTAGTATTATAGTACATCCTATGATATAATTGCAACAAATTTAAAAGATGGAGGTTCTGATGAAAAATACAGTTTGGTGGAAAAATGCAGTAATATATCAAATTTATCCTCGCAGCTTTATGGATAGCAATAATGATGGTATTGGTGATTTACAGGGTATAATAAGCAAATTAGATTACATCAAATGGTTAGGCGTTGATGCAATATGGCTTTGTCCTGTGTATAAGTCACCAAATGATGATAATGGATATGACATCTCAGACTATACGGATATTATGGACGAGTTTGGTACGATGCAGGATATGGACCAGCTTTTAGAGGAAGCAAAGAAAAGGGATATAAAAATTATTATGGATATGGTTTTTAATCATTCATCAGATGAACACAAGTGGTTTATTGAGTCTAGAAAGTCAAAGGACAATCCATACAGAGATTACTATATATGGAGGGATCCAGTAGACGGAAAAGAGCCAAATGAGTTAGGTTCAGTATTTAGTGGCAGTGCATGGCAGTATGATGAAACAACAGGTCAATACTACCTGCATATGTTTAGTAAAAGACAGCCAGACCTTAACTGGGAAAATGCCAAGGTTAGAAATAAAATAGTAGATGTAGTGAAGTTTTGGGTAAATAAAGGCGTTAGTGGTTTTAGATTAGATATGATTGAATTACTGGGCAAAGTACCTGACGAAATGATAACGGCTAATGGACCAAAGCTGCACGATTATATAAAGCAGCTATATAGTGAAGGCTTCAACTGTAACGGAAAAGGTGATGAAATAGTTACTGTTGGTGAATGCTGGGCTGCTGATACAAAAGAGGCACTTAAATACACAGACCCTGAAAACAAAGAGCTTTCAATGGTATTCCAGTTTGAACATAGTGCTTTAGACGAAATTCCAGGAAAAGGCAAGTGGGCATTAAAGCCTATGGAGTTAGGTGAGCTTAAAAAGGTTATCAACAAGTGGCAACTGGATTATGAAAAAGGCTGGAATGCACTATTTTGGGACAATCACGATTTACCAAGAATTGTATCTCGTTTTGGCAATGACAAGGAATACAGAATTGAAAGTGCAAAAATGCTCGCCTTATATCTGTATGGACTTAAGGGTACACCATTTTTATATCAGGGTGAAGAGCTTGGTATGACAAATGTAAAGTTTCCGTCTATTGATGATTACAAGGATATTGAAATTATCAATATGTACAACGAAAAGATAGCAGAGGGCGTAGACGAAAAAGAAATAATGAAATCAATCTATGCTAAGGGCAGAGATAATGCCAGAACACCTATGCAGTGGAGTGATGAAACAAACGCTGGATTTACAAAAGGCACACCTTGGCTTAAGGTTAATGAAAACTACAAAGAGATAAATGTAGAAAAAGAAATGAAAGATGACAATTCGGTCTTGCATTTTTACCAAAAATTGATTAGAATTAGAAAGAATGTTTTGTGTATTCGTGAAGGTAATTATCTTCCTGTTCTAAATGAGGACAAGGATATTGCTGCGTATACTAGAAATATTGATGGACAAGGTATTTTAGTAATAGCTAACTTCCACAATGGTACAAAGAAGATTAGTCTGCCAGAGTATGAGGTAAAGAAAATTTTAGCATCTAATTACAATAGATCTGATTTTGACTTAAAAGCTGTAGATATTCAGCCATATGAGGCGATTATGCTTGAAATCTGATAGAATTGTACAAGAAAACAATAATATCATACAAGAATAGCTGGTTATGTGATATTATAATACCATTGGTTGAAGAAATATGAAGCTATTATATTTAATAATACTATATTTTTAGGAGGTAACTATGTTACAGGAATTTTGCAACAAGAAGTACGGAAAGGCTATTAGCGATTGCTCAAATGAAGAGTTATATTATGCTCTTCTTTCAATGACAAAAGAAATGGCTGATGGAAAAGTTAGCAATGAAGGAAAGAAGAAGGTATATTACATTTCTGCTGAATTCTTAATTGGTAAGCTTTTATCAAACAATCTTATCAATCTTGGTATTTTTGCTGATATCAAGAAGGAATTAGAAGAAAATGGCAAGAGCATCTATGATATAGAAGAAATCGAGCCAGAACCATCATTAGGAAATGGTGGACTTGGTAGATTAGCAGCTTGCTTTATCGATTCTATGGCAAGCATTGGTTTAAATGGTGATGGTATTGGTCTTAACTATCATTTAGGTTTATTTAAACAGGTATTCGCTGATAGAAAGCAGAAAGAAACTCCAAATCCTTGGATTGAAGAAAATAGCTGGCTTACAAAGACAGATACAACTTACGAAGTTCAGTTTGGTGATTGCAAGGTTACATCAAGACTTTATGATATTGATGTTACAGGTTATGAAAACAGAACAAACAAGTTACATTTATTTGATGTTGAATCTGTAGATGAAACAATCGTAAAAGGTGATTCAATCAACTTCAACAAAGAAGATATTGCCAAAAACCTTACATTGTTCTTATATCCAGATGATAGTGATGAGGCTGGTTTATTACTTAGAATTTATCAGCAGTATTTTATGGTTAGCAATGGTGCCAGACTTATTCTTGCTGAAGCAAAGGCAAAGGGTTCAAATCTCCATGACTTATACGATTATGCAGTAATCCAGATTAATGATACACATCCATCAATGGTTATTCCAGAACTTATCAGATTGTTAACAGCAGAAGGCATTGATCAGGATGAAGCTATTGAAATCGTATCAAAGACCTGTGCATATACAAACCACACAATCTTAGCAGAAGCTCTTGAAAAATGGCCAATGCACTACTTAGAAAAGGTTGTTCCACAGTTGGTTCCAATCATCAAGGTTTTAGATGAAAAGGTTAGAGCTAAATTTGATGATAAGTCAGTATACATCATTGATGATACAAACAGAGTTCATATGGCTCATATGGACATCCATTACGGATTTAGCGTAAATGGTGTTGCTTATCTTCATACAGAAATTTTAAAGAATTCTGAGCTTAACAACTTCTACAAGATTTATCCTGAGAAGTTCAACAACAAGACAAACGGTATCACATTTAGAAGATGGTTATTACATTGTAACGAAGGTCTTTCAGCATATATCGAAAGTCTTATCGGTGATGGCTTCAAGAAGAATGCTACAGAGCTTAAAAAGTTAGAACAGTTCTTAGATAATGACGAAGTTCTTGACAAGTTATTTGAAATCAAGAAAGAAAATAAGAAGATTTTCAAGGATTATATTAAGGCTACACAGAATATTGATATTGATGAAAATTCTATATTTGATATTCAGGTTAAAAGACTTCATGAGTACAAGAGACAGCAGATGAATGTACTTTATGTTATCTACAAATATCTTCAGATTAAGAAGGGCAACAAGCCAACAACACCTGTTACAGTTATTTTTGGTGCTAAGGCTGCTCCAGCTTATATTATTGCAAAGGATATTATCCATACAATCCTTTGCTTACAGGAAATCATCAACAATGATCCAGAAGTAAGTCCATACTTAAAGGTTGTTATGGTAGAAAACTACTGTGTATCAAAGGCTGCTAAGTTAATCCCAGCTTGTGATATTTCAGAACAGATTTCACTTGCATCTAAGGAAGCTTCAGGTACAGGTAATATGAAATTTATGCTTAACGGTGCTATTACACTTGGTACTATGGATGGTGCTAATGTTGAAATCGCTGAATTAGTTGGCAAAGATAATATCTACACATTTGGTGAGAGCTCAGAACAGGTAATTGAACATTATGCCAAGGCTGATTATGTATCAAAGAATTACTATGATAAAGATCCTGTTATCAAAGAGCTGGTTGACTTTATAGTATGTCCAGAGATGATTAAAGTTGGTGATTCTGAAATGTTACACAGACTTCACAATGAACTTATTGTAAAAGACTGGTTTATGACATTGCTTGATGTTAATGATTATATCAAGACAAAGGAAGTTGCATTAAAGGATTACGAAGATAGAAAAGCTTGGTCAAGAAAAGCACTTGTTAATATTGCAAATGCAGGCTTCTTCTCATCAGACAGAACAATCGCTGAATATAATAGAGATATTTGGAAATTAAACTAATTATAAAATTTGTTTAAAATTACATTATAAAAAAGGAAATATGAGAAAACTCATATTTCCTTTTTTGCTTATGCTCATTAGAAAACAAACAAAAATTGTGGCTGGATATATATGTCCGGTTATAGATAAAAACTATGGATAAAAATATTAATTTTTTTTGAAACTAATTAATTTGCTTGAAAAAACAACATAAATAATTTATAATTTATATAAATCTAAAAAAAATGACATTAGAAAATGGTGAATATATGTATAGAGTTCTTGTGGTGGAACCAGATAAATTTTATAAAGAATCAATATTAAAGCTTTTAAGTGAATTGGATTATGATTTAGCTGTTGAAAGTGTTTCTAGTGGTGATGCAGCCATAGAGTTTGCAGCAAATAATTGTATAGACATACTTATAAGTGAAATTCTCGTGGAAGATATGGATGGTTTTACACTTATTGATGAGATAAAAGAGATAAATAAAAATCTTAAATTTATTATAGTTAGCGGAAACAATGAGTTTAGCAATGTAAAAAAGGCTATAAAGCTTGGTGCAATAGACTATATTCACAAGCCCTTTGAGAAAAATGAGCTGGTAGATGCTGTCGATATTGCTATTAGTAAGTGTGATGAATCTAAAACTATTATTGAACAAAGTGACATTAACAATGAGTTCATAAAAGAACATATTCTGTTTAATCTTTTATATGGTAAGAAAATTGATGAAATAAAAATAGAAGATGAATACATAGCTGACAGAAACGAGTTCGACAAATATAAACGAATTGTGCTAATAGAGTTTAATAGTGAATTTTTTAATGAAATAGAAGATTTTGAAAAATTATTTAAAGAGTTTTTAGAAAATAACAACATATATTGTCATTATATTAATTTAAATTCTACACAGTCAGTTTTGCTTCTGGACAAGTCATATTGTGATAAAAATTCAGAAGAAAAAATTATAGCTATGTGTGAGATGATAAAAAATAAACTGTCAATAAAATATGCCAGAAAATGCTTTGTCGCATTATCCTCAGAAATAGAAAGCTGTGATGAACTATCATTAGCTGTAGATGAAACAGAGGAGCTGTTAGAGAGAAAATTCTATGAAAATGACAGCAAGGTATTTTTCAAGGAAAAAGAAAATGAAGCTCCTATATTTGTGCAGTCAGATGATGATTCAATTATAAAGCAAATCAAGCAGGATATTAAGCTTAAGGATACAGACAGCTTAAAGAAAAGTTTTAAAATACTTTGGGAGCGCTATGGCAGCAAGAAAAATTTATCACAGCTATACATTAAGTTTGTGTTTTCAAACATTCTTAAAGAGTTTTATGAGGCGTTGCCTAATGTGGGTGAAGTGGATTTGAATAATGAGGTTGACAGACTATACAGATCAACTGATTTAATGGAAGTAAAAGAAATAATGGATAAAAACATTATAAGGCTTGAGGAGAATTTTGCTGTTAATCCACGGGCTGTTCACAGAGAGGTAGAATGTGTAAAACAATATATCTACATTAATTATATGAAGGAAATTGGAGTAGAGCAGTTAGCAGAAATGGTATATATGGCACCTAGTTATTTGAGCTGTGTATTTAAAAAGGAAACAGGACAAAATCTCAGCAAATTTATTAAATCCGTTAGAATGGAAAAGGCAAAGGAAATGCTTGAAAATACGCATATGAAGATAGTTAATATAAGTACAGAGGTAGGCTATCCAAATGTATCATATTTCTGCCAAAGCTTTAGAGAATATTTTGGAATAAGTCCACAAAAGTTTAGGGCAAATGGAGAAAAATAAACTGTTTTTTAGGTCAAAATGTCAAAAGTCTTGTGACTTTTGACATTTTTTATGAAAAAATCATAATAAAAGGGTATAAAATTTGTACATTTTTGATACAAATTAAAAAAAACAACATATTTCTAACATTTATGATATATACATTTTTATATACAACCAATATAATATAACAGTAACAAACAATCAGCGCAAGCGATTGAAAAATAGGAGGAAACAAAGATTATGAGATCTAAAAAGTTAACAGCACTTTTAATGACAACAGCATTATGTGCAACAGCTCTTTTCGGATGTGGCAAAGATGGCGCAGCTGACAACAAAGAGACAAAATCCAATGAAACAACAGCAGAGGAAAAAATCAAAGCTACTCTTAAGGTAGCAGCTCCTTCAGAAGACCAGAAAGATGGCGCAAACTGGTTAAAAGAACAGTGTGACAAGTTTAATGAAGAACATCCAAACTGGGATCTTACATTTGAATATGTTGCAATGGGTGAGGATAAAGCTGGCGAAACAGTTAAGCAGGATCCAACAGCTGCTCCTGATGTTTATATGTATGCATCAGATCAGATTAAGGATTTAGTTACATGCGAAGGTGCTATGCCAATAGTTGGTGACGCAGCTACATATGTTAAGGACACAAACGCAGAGCAGATCGTAAAGAATGTTACATACAACGGAAACATTTACGGTATACCATATACAGCAAACTGCTGGTATATGTACTATGACAAGAGAGTGTTCACAGAGGATGATGTTAAGAATTTAAACAAAATGTTAGAGAAGGGTAAAGTTGATTTAAAGATCAGTGACTCTTGGTATGTTGAAGCATTCTTCCTTGCTGCAGGATGTACAATCGGTGGTGATGAAAATCCATCAATCAACTTAGGCGGCGACAATGGTGCTAAGGCTGCTCAGTTATTAGTAGACTTATATGCTACAGGTAACCTTTCATCAAACGGTGGTGTTTCAGGTCTTGGTGATACAGTTAATGCTGTATTCTCAGGTTCTTGGGATTTAGCAAACGCTAGAGAAGCACTTGGTGAAAACCTTGGTATTGCAGCAAAACCAGAAGTTACATTTGCTGATGGATCAACAGGTCAGTTAAGCGGTTTCGCTTCAGCTAAGGCTATTGGTATCAATCCTAACTGCAAGAACCAGAAGGTAGCTGTTGAGTTAGCTAAGTTCTTAGCAGGTGAATCAGCACAGAAGGCTCGTTACGAAGCTAGAGGAGTTATCCCATGTAACACAGCTTTACAGGAAGATGACTCTATAAAGAACGACGAAGCTTTTATCGCACAGAACAAAGCTTACGCTCAGGATATGATTCAGCCATCATGGATTGTTGATGCTGATTACTGGGCACAGGCAGAAGCATTTGGTAAAGCAATTGTTTCAGGCGAAATAACAAAGAGCAATGCTGCTGAAAAAGCAGATGCTATGAACAAGGCAATGAATGATAAGTATGCTGAAAATAAAGGTGCTAACTAATTATTGATTGATTATTCTTAGGCGAATCAGTTTCTCCACAGTTTCTGTTTAGAAGCTGTGGAGAAAATTTTCTATGGAGGTAGTGTTGTGAAGAAGAAAAAAAAGGCAAATGCCCCTTCTGAATTTAGTAAAGAGTATACTGTCAGCAAGGCATTAGTTAAGGGCGATATCTTTACAAAACTCTCATTCCTTATTATGGGTTTGGGAAATATAGTAAGAAAACAGTTTATTAAAGGTTTGTTGTTTCTTGCTGTAGAAGTTGGATTTATTTATTTTATGGTAGCATATGGCATTCAGAATTTATCAATGCTTCCATCATTAGGAGATCGCGAAGGCGGTTATCAGATTGATCCTACAGGCCAGTTTATGGAGTATGTAGCAGGTGATGATTCAAAATTATTACTACTTTATGGTGTGGTTTCGGCAGTTATATGTGTTGTATTTTTTCTTTTCTGGAGAGAAACAGTTAAGAGTGCATATATGGCTGAGGTATTGAAGAAAAAAGGTAAGCCGGTAAGAACTTTTGTCGAGGATGTTAAATCATTATTTGATGCAAACTTACATAAGCTTTTATTAGCATTGCCAATTATTGGTGTATTAGCATTTACTATTTTGCCACTTATCTATATGATATTAATGGCATTTACTGACTATTCAAAAGTTAATGATCATCTTGTTTTGTTTGATTGGGTAGGACTTAAGAACTTTGGTGAAATTGTTTCATTAAAGAGCAGTATTGGTAAACAGTTCTGGTCAGTAACAGGATGGACTATTGTGTGGGCAATTCTAGCAACATTCTTAAACTATATTTTAGGTATGTTATTAGCTATTATTATAAATAGAAAGGGTACAAAGCTTAAAGGAATGTGGAGATTTATCTTCATTTTATCAATCGCTATTCCACAGTTCGTATCTTTACTTATAATAAGAACATTGTTTGCTGATGAAGGACCTATTAATTTGATTTTAAAGACAAATCATGTAATTACAAACTCAGTCCATTTCTTATCTGATGCTACATTAGCAAGAGTTATGGTTGTATTGATTAACCTTTGGATTGGTATTCCATACACAATGTTGCAGGTAACAGGTATTTTACAGAATATTCCAACAGACCTTTATGAGGCTGCAAAGGTGGATGGTGCAAATGCCGTTACAACATTCTTTAAGATAACTTTACCTTATATGTTATTTGTAACCGGTCCTTATCTTGTTACAACATTTACAGGCAACATAAACAACTTCAATGTTATATTCTTATTAACTGGTGGCGCACCTATTAAGGTTGGTAATTCTGCTGGTCAGACAGATCTTTTAGTTACTTGGTTATACAAGCTGACTATTAGTGAAAACAGATACAATGTTGGTGCAGTTATCGGTATTATGACATTCATTGTACTTGCAATCGTTTCTATTGTTACATATAGAAATACTGCAGCTTATAAAGATGAGGAGGGATTCCAGTAAAATGAAAAAGAAAAATTCAGAAGCTGTTGAATATACATCAGCAAAAGTCAAAAGACTTGTAGTGGATATCATAACTCATGTTTTCCTTGCAATTTTATCTATTATATGGGTGTTGCCTATTATATGGGTTGTTATTACAAGTTTCAGAAGTGAAAAAGGTGATAGAATAAGCAGAATTATTCCAAAGACATTTACATTGGATAATTACAAAAAGCTATTTACTGATACTGGAGTTCTTAACTTCCCTAGGATGTTTATGAATACACTTATTATTGCAGTAGTTGTATGTATTATATCTACATTCTTTGTATTGTCAGTTGCATTCTGTATGTCAAGACTTAGATTTAAATCAAGAAGAGGCATCATGAATGTTTGTATGATACTTGGATTGTTCCCAGGTTTTATGTCAATGGTAGCTGTTTACTTTATCTTAAAGGCCATCGGTTTGACAGACGGTTCAATGATTAAAGTTGCGCTTATATTGGTCTACTCCGGAGGCTCGGGAATGGGATTTTATGTTGCAAAAGGTTTCTTTGACACCATTCCAAAGTCACTTGATGAAGCTGCATATATTGACGGTGCTACAAAGTTTCAGGTATTTACAAAGATTGTAATTCCACTTAGTAAGCCTATTGTAGTTTACACAATCTTAACATCGTTTATGGGTCCTTGGTTGGATTTCATTTTTGCAAAGGTTATATGTACATCAAATGTGGATCAATATACAGTAGGTATTGGTTTATGGAATATGTTGGAAAAAGAATATATCTATCAGTGGTACAATTCATTCTGTGCTGGTGCTGTATTGATTTCTATTCCAGTTTCAATTATATTCATTGGTATGCAGAAATTCTACCAAAATGGTATGGCTGGTGCTGTTAAGGGCTAATTACATTGTTTTTCAAAAAGGGAATGTTTATACATTCCCTTTTTATTATGAATAAGGAGATAATATGCGAAAAATTTTAAAGAAAATAGGTGCATTAACACTTGCATCTTGTCTTGCAGCTTCGATGCTGGTAGGATGTAATAAGAGTACCAATAATGGAGAAAAAGAAACTACAACTGCAGATATTTCTAAGCTTACTCCGGAAGAATATTTTAATGTAGCTTCCTGGGATTCGCAGGAATACGAGGTAGCAAAAGAGGACCATTATAGAAATTACTATGAGGTATTTGTTTATTCCTTTGCTGACAGTGATGGTGATGGCATAGGCGATTTAAATGGTCTTATCTCAAAACTTGATTATATTGAAGATTTAGGTTTTAATGGAATATGGCTTATGCCTATTATGAAGTCAACAACATACCACAAATATGATGTAGTTGACTATTGTAGTATTGATGAAGAATATGGAACAATGGAAGATTTTGAAAAGCTTGTGGATGAATGTCATAAAAGAAATATCAATTTGATAATTGACTTTGTTTTTAATCATACATCTTCACAGCATGAATGGTTCAAGCAGGCAAAGTCTTATTATCAAAGCCTGGCAGAAGGTGAAAAGCCGGATTTTGAAAAGTGTCCATATGCAAACTATTACAATATTAAGACAAAAGAAGAGGTTGGTAACGCCTCAGGTTATGCAGCCATTTCAGGTACAGATTACAAATATGAGTGCCAGTTCTGGTCAGGTATGCCAGATTTAAATCTTGATAATCCTCAGGTTAGAAAGGAAATTGAAAACATAGCAGATTTCTGGATTGAAAAGGGTGTTGATGGATTTAGATTGGATGCTGCAAAAGAGTATACTACAGGTAATAGTGAAAAGAACATAGAAGTATTAAACTGGTTTGAAAATTATGTAAAGAGCGTAAAAGAGGATACTTATGTAGTTGCTGAGGTTTGGGATTCACAGGCTGCAATAGCTAATTACTATACAAGTGGTGTTGAAAGTATTTTTGACTACGCTTTTGGTAACAATAGTGGTATTTTAGTAAAGTGCATAAACCTAATGAATGGTAAAAACCTTGCACAGCGTTTTGAAAAGGTTGAGGCAACTTACCTAAGTAACAATGCAAAGCTTGTTAATGCTCCATTTGCAAGTAATCATGATACGGGCAGATTGACAGGATTTTTATCAAATAATCAAAATAAGGTAAAGCTTGCTGGCGCATTAAATCAGATTATGTCTGGCTGCTCATTTGTATACTATGGCGAGGAAATAGGCATGTCAGGAAGTGTTGCGGCAAAAGATGAAAATGCAAGAACACCTATGAGATGGAACAATTTTGCGGGAGGAGTTAATACAGTAGGTCCAACAAATATGGATGAAATAGAACAGCCATTTGCTACATTAGAAGAACAGATGAAGGATAAAAATTCTATTTACTGGTATTACAAGAATATGCTTCATATAAGAAGAACTTATGAGGAAATTTCAAAAGGCCGTACAACAGCAATAGACGATTTTGACGAGAATGCTTTATGTGTAATAAGAAAAACTTATGAAGATCAAACAATGATTATTATTGCAAATCTCGGAAAGGAACCAAAGACTATTACTTTATCAAAGGATAAGTATGGTTATAGTGATATGGTAGCATCCTTAGTAACAAATATTGGTGATGACAGTATTACAATAGATGGTGATAATATTACTATTCCTGCATATGGTATAGCCTTCTTAAAGTAGTCTATAGTATAGTTAAATGTAAGTAAAATCTGCTCTCTGCTTATAACAGGGAGTAGATTTTTTTTATTAAATAGAGTAATATAGTAAGTATCGATTATAATGCTGAAAGGATAATTTTTATGAAATTCTTATATGGAAAAAATGACTTGTATGATATAAATAGAGCTGAGGAAAATTGCTATTTGCTGACAAATGGTTTAGGTGGATTTTCTTCACTTACAATAGCTGGTTCAAATGCCAGATGTGACCATACTTTATTTATGGCTGCACTTACAGCCCCAAACAAAAGATACCAGCTAGTTGAAAATACCTATGAAGAATTATACATTGGCGAGGAAAGGTTTGTTTTGTCTGCTTCGCAGTATGTTACAAAGGCAAATAGTGAAAAGGGTAATCTTTTTCTCAATTCTTTTGCTTTTGAATATTTACCAGAATATCATTATGTTGTAAACGGTGTAGAAATTATAAAAACTATTGTACTTAAGCATGAGGAGAATACCTTAGGTATAAAATACGAAGTAATAAATCATGGAACAAATAATATAAAATTAAAGGTTACACCTTGGCTTCAGTTTGTAAACAAGGGTGGAAAAATTGACTCAAATAGAAAATTTGAGCTTAATGGTACAAAAATCAGCAGTGAAGGCATAGATGTTTATTTTAATACTAATGGCAATGTAGAAAAACACAATACAGAATATATAGAGGATTTATATTTTGGTACAGATGCTGTAGATGGAAGATTCGGTGTAGGCTGTGTAGCACATAACCATTCAATTATCTTTGAAAATTCTGGAGATTATTATATTGTATATAGCACAAAGGAAATACCGGATACAAAAGAGTATGCTATAGATAGCTTAATTACTGAAGAAATAGACAGAAAAAAGGAGCTTGCAGGAAAGGCTGGCTTACAGGACGAATATGGAAAGGTATTAGCAATAGCAGCAAATGATTACATTACCTACAGAGAGTCTACAAAGGGTAAATCTATATTGGCAGGCTTCCCATTTTTTGAGGATTGGGGAAGAGATACAATGATAGCCCTCTTTGGCTGTACTATTACTACAAAGCAGTTTGAGGATGCAAAAAGCATTTTAAGAACCTTTATGAAGTATTGCAGAAAGGGTATTATGCCAAACCTGTTCCCAGAGGGAGAGGATAATCCAATGTATAATACTGTTGATGCAGCATTGCTATTTGTTAATGCAGTTTATTCCTACTACAATGCGTCAAAGGATATTGACTTTGTAAAGGAAGCATATCCTGTTATTGCAGACATTATAAAATGGTATATCAATGGAACTGACTTTAATATAAAAATGGATGAGGACGGATTAATTAGTGCAGGTGGTGGACTTGACCAGGTAACCTGGATGGATGTACGCTTTGGAGATATTTTACCAACACCAAGGCATGGCAAGCCAGTAGAGATAAACGCTTATTGGTATAATGCACTTATGGTTATGGATGAATTTACAGGTCTTACAGGTGAAGAAAATGTAGTTTGCAATTATAAAGAGCTTGCAGACAAGGTTAAGGAAAGCTTCCTTAAGAATTTTTGGAATGAAAAGGAAAAATGTCT
>UQCD01000013.1 GCA_900539455.1 uncultured Eubacteriales bacterium | reverse complement strand
AAGGGGACAGACTGTAAATCTGCTGCAACTTGCTTCGGTGGTTCGAATCCACCTCTGCCCATTAGTAATAAAAATTTTTTTATTGCATATAATATACTATCATCGCGGGGTGGAGCAGTCTGGAAGCTCGTCGGGCTCATAACCCGAAGGTCGTTGGTTCAAATCCATCCCCCGCAACTCGTAAGCATTGCTTACAAGATGCCCAGTTAGCTCAGTTGGTAGAGCAGAGGACTGAAAATCCTCGTGTCTCTGGTTCGATTCCGGAACTGGGCACTAATTTTATTAGTCGATAATTATTACAAATGTAGTGATTATCGATTTTTTTATTAGAAAATAGTTGTATGAAGTAAAATAGTATTTGATAAAAGGATTACAGGTGACTGCTTGTTTTTAAATTATGTGGTATTATAATATAGTCAAGGATTAAAGAAACATTAATGGATAGTGAAAATATGGATAATAGATTAGATAAAAATATATGTAATAGTTTAAGTAGTAAATTAGACAAAAATTCAAGCAATAATTTGGATGATAATTTGTGTAATAATTTGTACAGTAATATAAATAATAATTTAAGCGACAGCCTATATAAAAGACTGGTGAAATATAGTGATAGTGACTATTATCCTTTTCATATGCCTGGTCATAAGAGAAATACAGACATAATTAATATGATTAGTCCCTATAAAATAGATATTACTGAAATAGAAAATTTTGATAATTTACATAATGCAAATGATGTAATCAAGTCCTTGATGAATCGTATAGCTAAAATGTATGGTAGTAAAAGGTCATATATTTTAGTGAATGGCTCTACCTGTGGAATAATGGCAGCAATATCAAGTGTTGTAAAAATGGGTGATGAAATAGCCCTTGCAAGGAATTGCCATAAATCAGTATATAATGCAGTATATATTAACAAATTAAAATGTAATTATATTGTACCAAAGGTAAATGAATATGGTATATTTGGACAGATTGAAATAGAAGATGTAGAGGAGATATTCAATAGAAATCCTAAGGTAAAGGTGGTTGTCATAACATCACCAACCTATGAAGGAATTGTATCTGATATAGAAGGTATAGCAAAATATGTTCATAAAAAGGGTGGTATTTTAATAGTAGATGAAGCACATGGAGCACATTTTAAATTTGATAATTATTTTCCAACCTCTGCAGTTGAATTAGGAGCAGATATTGTAATAGAAAGTATTCATAAAACCTTGCCTGCAATGACACAGACATCTATTTTGCATATTTGCTCAGAAAATATAGATGAGAAAAAAGTGGAAAGATTTCTCAGTATATATGAAAGCAGCAGTCCTTCTTATGTATTAATGGCTTCTGTGGAAAAATGTATGGATATAATAGATAATGGTGGAAAAAAATTGTTTAATGAATATGTTAATAGATTGGAAAAAATATATAGTCAATGCAGTAAGCTTAAATGCCTTTCAATTTTTAAGCCAGAGCAGGCTTTTGATTTTGATAGAGGCAAAATTAATATTGTATCAAGGCGCAAGGGCTATACAGGAACGGACTTGTATAACGAGTTATTAAATAAATATCATCTGCAAATGGAAATGGCTTCAGAAAAATATGTTATTGCGATGACTTCAATCTGCGATACAGACGATGGTATCGATAGACTTGTTAATGCACTAAAGGAAATTGATTTAAGATTACAAGCTACAGAAGATGTAAAAACACAATGTATTGAATCAAATAGAATAACAGAAAGTATTATAATTCCTGAAAAGCTTTTAGAGGTGTACGAAATGGATTTCAGGGATAATGAGGAAATATTATTTACTGACAGTGAAAATAGAATAAGTGGCACATATGTTTATCTGTATCCACCTGGCTGTCCAATATTAGTGCCAGGAGAACTTATTACAAAGGAGCTTATCGCAAAGGTAAATAAATATATGGATGAGGGGTTAAATGTAACTGGGTTAAGGGATAATAAAATAGTTGTGGTAAATAATACAGAAATCAAGTAATATAAAAAATAAGACATAATATAGAAGCTTAAATAAAATTAAGTAATGCGAAAAAAATATAAAAGCTTACTTATATTAAGTGTAACAATAAAATATAAATTATAATAGAAAAAGATTAGAAGGTGAAAATAATGATTTTTTACTTAATGGGAAAAAGTTCATCAGGCAAGGATACTATATTTAGAAGATTAATGGAGGACGAAGACTTATCGTTAGAAACTATAGTAAGCTATACTACAAGACCAATCAGGGAGGGGGAAGTAGAAGGAGTGGAATATCATTTTGTAAAAGATTATGAAATGGAGGAGATGGAGAAAAAGGGATTAGTTATTGAAAAGCGTACCTATGATACAGTATGTGGCTTGTGGAATTACTTTACAGCCATTGATACGGAGGTTAATGTAAAAAAGAACAACTATATTTTAATAGGAACATTGGAAGCATATGTTAAGATTAGAGATTTTTATGGAAGTGAAAATGTGCTGCCAATATACATACAGGTAGACGACGGAAAAAGACTTATGCGTGCATTGAATAGAGAAATGGAGCAGCAAAATCCAAAGTATGCAGAGATGTGCAGGAGATTTTTAGCTGATTGCGAAGATTTTTCAGAAGAAAAATTAGAGGAAATAGGTATACAAAAAAGATTTAATAATGACGATATTAATAAGTGTATAGGAGAAATTGAGAGCTATATAAAAGAAAACATATAGAGTATTTACAACTAAATAGAAAGGAAGTGATTTGATGGACAATATGGATATGCGTATATCGGAAATATTAAATGCAAACAGAGTGGAAGCACCAAAGCCTACAGCAGCCAGTGATGATTCCTTTAAGTTTGCATTGATTAGTAATATTAAGGAGGCTGACCTTCAGGCGAAGATTAGTGGCTTAATAAATGAAATTTCCGAGCAGGGAAAGAAGATTTCAAAAAAGACGGATATAAGAGATATGCGTAGATACAGAGAGCTTATAAAGTCATTTTTGAATGAGGTTGTATTCAGGTCACATCAATTTTCAAGAGAAAACTTCCTAGATAGAAGGGGTAGACATAGGGTGTATGGAATTGTAAAGCTTATAGATGAAAATTTAGACGAGCTGGCAGAGGAATTATTAAAGGACGAGAAGGACAACCTTTTGATTTTAAATAAGGTTGATGAAATCAGGGGTTTGCTAATGGATATATTGACTTAAGCAAAAAGAATTGGAGATAATATGACAGGTTTTAAGGATATTGTAGGACAAGAAAGCATTATTTCTCATATGAAAAATGCAATAAAATTAAATAAAATTTCCCACGCTTATATTATTAATGGTGAAAAAGGTATGGGAAAAAAGACTATTGCCAAAATATTTAGTATGACTTTGCAATGTGAAAAGGGTGGAGATGAGCCATGTATGCAGTGTCATTCCTGCAAACAGGCAATAAGTAATAATCATCCAGACATAAGATGGATAACTCACGAAAAACCATCAACAATAGCAATAGATGAGGTCAGAGAGCAGATTAATAATGATATTTTAATAAAGCCTTACTCAAGTAAATATAAAATATATATAGTAGATGAAGCTGAAAAACTGACTGTTCAGGCACAAAATGCTTTGCTAAAGACTATAGAGGAGCCACCAGCCTATGGAATTATAATGTTATTGACAAACAATAAGGACAGCTTTTTACAGACAATATTATCTAGGTGTGTAGCATTAGAAATGCGGCCAGTAGCTTCAACAGATATTATAAATTATCTGAGAGAAAAGGAAAAAATTCCAGATTATCAGGCAAAAATGGTGGTTAATTTTGCAGGGGGAAATCTTGGCAGAGCCATTAGATTAGCCTCAATGGAAGAATTTAATGAGCTTAAGGATATGGTAATAAGGCATTTGACAGGCATTTGCGATGCTTCGGTTACAGATATAAGTGGATATGTTAAAGAGGCAGCTACCTTTAAGGATAATATAGCTGAATATATAGATTTAATGGTTGCCTGGTTTAGGGATGTGCTTATTTTTAAGGCATCTAAGGATATAAACCAGCTAATATTTAAAGAGGATATTTCTCTTATAGAGAAATATGTTATCAGAATATCCTACAACGGTATAAATAGAATATTTGAGGCGGCCGATAAGGTAGTCTTACGACTTAGAGCAAATGTAAATTTTGATTTAACTATTGAACTGCTACTAATGTGTATAAGGGAAAATTTATATATAGAAAATTTACAATAAATCTGTTAAAATTAAAAGTAGTATGCAATTTATCAGAGTGCTATTACATTTAATGGAAAGGAAAAGGTAAAACTTTAATATAACAATGATAAAAGTAATAGGTGTTAGATTTAGAAAAGCAGGTAAGATTTATTATTTTGACCCAGCAGGTATGAAAATTGTACAAGGCTGTCATGTAATTGTTGAAACTGCCAGAGGTATAGAATATGGTTCAGTAGTTTTAGGAGTCCGTGAGGTATCTGAGGACAAGGTTGTACAGCCACTAAAACAGGTAATCAGAGTTGCTACAAAGGAAGACGATGAGATTGCCAGAAAGAACAAGGAAAAAGAAAAGAGGGCTTTTGATATTTGTATTGAAAAAATCAAAAAGCATGGCTTAGAAATGAAGCTCATAGATACAGAATATACTTTTGACAACAATAAGGTATTATTCTATTTTACCGCCGATGGAAGAATAGATTTCAGAGAATTAGTTAAGGATTTGGCAGCAATATTTAAAACTAGAATAGAGCTTAGACAAATTGGTGTAAGAGATGAAACAAAGGCAGTAGGTGGCATAGGAATATGTGGCAGACCTTTATGCTGCAATACATTTTTATCTGACTTTGCACCTGTATCTATTAAAATGGCAAAGGATCAGAACTTGTCACTTAACCCTACAAAAATATCAGGTGTCTGTGGAAGGCTTATGTGTTGTCTGAAAAATGAAGAGGACACATATGAGGAGCTAAACCTAAAGCTTCCAAATGTTGGAGATTATGTTACAACTGATGAAGGCTTAAGAGGTGAGGTAGCAAGTGTCAGTGTTCTTAGACAGAATGTAAGAGTTATTGTAGAGGTAAATGACGAGAAAGAAATCCGAGAATACAAGGTAGACAGACTTAAATTTAAGCCAAAGAGAAGAAGAGAAAACTTTAATGTAAGTGATGAGGAGCTAAAGGAATTAGAAGCTCTTGAAAGACAGGAAGGAAAATCAAAGTTTGATGACTAAGCTTTTAGATGGCGAAAGAATTGATGATTTAGACAGAAATGGTTATAAGATAATACAAAATAGTGACAAATTTTGTTTTGGAATGGACGCAGTATTACTTTCTGGCTTTGCGAAGGTAAAGCTTAAGGAAAAGGTATTGGATTTAGGAACAGGAACTGGGATTATTCCAATATTACTTGAGGCAAAAACAGAGGGAGAGTATTTTGCTGCATTAGAGATACAAAAGGAAAGTGCTGATATGGCACGAAGAAGTGTAAGCTTAAACCAATTAGAAAACAAAATTGAAATTTTTGAAGGTGATATAAAAGAAGCCTCCCATATTTTTGGGAGAGCTTCTTTTGATGTTGTAACTACAAACCCACCATATATGAATGAAAATCACGGACTTAAAAATCCAAATCTGCCAAAGGCGATAGCACGCCACGAGGTGCTGCTTTGTCTGGAGGATGTAATCAGAGAGGCCACTTATGTTTTAAAGGATAAGGGCAGATTTTATATGGTACATAGACCACACAGACTTGTAGAGATTATTAATCTTATGACAAAGTACAAGCTTGAGCCTAAGACTATACAAATGGTACACCCTTATAAGGATAAAGAGGCTAATATGGTATTAATTGAAGGCATTAAGGGCAGTAATAGCTTTCTTAAGGTATTAGAGCCGATTATTGTGTATAAGGAAATAAATGTATATACAGATGAGGTTCTAGAAATATATGGAAAATAAAACAATTATTAGTTATATGGAGAAGTTATGTCAGAAAATATAATAGGAAAACTATATTTGTGTGCAACACCTATTGGAAATTTAGAGGATATTACCTTTAGAGTATTAAAAACCTTAAAGGAAGTGGACTTAATTGCAGCAGAGGATACAAGACACAGTATAAAGCTGCTTAATCATTTCCAGATAGATACACCTATGACCAGCTATCACGAATTTAATAAGTATGACAAAGCAAAGTATCTGGTAGGAGAAATGTTAAAGGGCAAAAATATTGCCATTATTACAGATGCCGGAACACCGGGAATATCTGACCCTGGAGAGGAATTAGTAAGACAGTGCTTTGAGGCAGGCATACAGGTTAGCTCGCTGCCAGGACCGGCAGCACTTATTACAGCACTTACTATGTCAGGACAAAAGACTAGAAGATTTGCTTTCGAGGCCTTTTTACCAAGTGAAAAAAAGGAAAGAGCTGCTGTACTAGAGGAGCTTAAAAACGAAACCAGGACAATTATTTTGTATGAAGCACCACATCATCTTCTGGGAACCTTAAAGGAGCTGTTAAAGACATTGGGGGATAGAAGCATTACCTTGTGCAAGGAGCTTACTAAAATACACGAAAATGCCAATAAAACTACTATTAGCAGCCTTGTAGATAAATATACAGAGGAAACTCCTAAGGGGGAGTTTGTTCTTGTAATAGAAGGAAAGACTATGGAGGAGAAAAGGCAGGAGGCAATAGACAATTTTCTTGAAATGTCAGTAAGTGAGCATATGGATATTTATTTAAGCAAAGGAATTGACAAAAAAGAGGCAATGAAGCTGGTGGCAAAGGACAGAGGTGTATCAAAAAGAGATATATATAATCAATTATTAGATTAGAGAATGTACTAAAAGATGAAAAATCGTAAATGTCAGCAAGGTATATTGCATAGGCTTAGTTGTATGTAATTATATATAGGTTATATATAAGATATATTCAATTACAAGTAACCTTATAAAATATCTGTCATATATATATTATAGAGTAAAAGCGTACTTATATAAGTATTATAAATGCTTTAATATGTATGTATAATTATTTTGGAGGGTGAATTGTTAAATTATTTATGGGCGGCAATGATTATAATTGGCATAGTATATGGAAGCATAACAGGAAATATTGAGGTAGTAGGAAATGCAGCTATAGACTCAGGAAAAGACGCAGTCAGCCTTTGTATTACTATGCTGGGTGTAGTTACTATGTGGACGGGAATAATGAAAATAGCGACAAATTGTGGTATAATAGCAGCAGCTTCACGGAAGCTGTCGCCATTTATCACTTTTTTATTTCCAAGACTTCCTAAAAATCATATTGTAAGAGAAAGTATTACAACTAATTTTATTGCAAATATTTTTGGGTTAGGCTGGGCAGCAACGCCAGCAGGACTTAAGGCAATGAAGGAATTGGCAGCCTTAAATGATAATGGTGATAATAAAAGCTATAAGTGGGCAAGTGATGAAATGTGCACCTTCTTAGTAATAAACATTTCTTCATTACAGCTTATACCTATAAATGTAATAGCTTACAGAAGCCAATATGGAAGCGTTAATCCTACAGGGATAATAGTTCCTGCAATTATAGCAACTACCATAAGCACAGCAGTTGGAATAATTTTTTGCAAAATTATGAGTAGAAAAAAGACTTGATAATATAAATTGAAAGGATAAATAAATGAATTTACTTTCTGGAACAAATTTGGTTAAGGAATTTTCCAACAAAAAGGTGTTGGATAATACAGATTTCTTTTTAGGGGAAAATGAAAAGGTGGGTGTTATCGGAATAAACGGAACTGGAAAATCCACCTTATTGAAAATTCTTGCTGGAAAAGAAGAATGTGACAAGGGAGAGGTAACGAAGGCAGGTCATGTGGTAATTAAATATCTTCCACAAACTCCGGAGTTTTTAGAAAATGAAACAGTAATTGAATATATTATTAGAAAAAATAAAGGACAAATTGACCAAAATATTGAAACCAAAGCTAAAACAATGATGACTAAGCTGGGAATAGATGATTTTAACAGTAATGTAGCTACTCTTTCAGGAGGACAGCGAAAAAGATGTGCTTTAGTGGCTGTGCTTGCTGCACCGTCAGATATATTAATATTAGATGAGCCTACCAACCATTTAGACAATCAAATGTCGGATTGGTTAGAGGAACAGCTAAAGGCTTATAAAGGCTCAATAATTATGGTTACTCATGACAGATACTTTTTGGATAGTGTTTGTAACAGAATAGATGAGGTAGACAGAGGAAAAATTTACACATATAAGGAAAATTATTCTGGCTTTTTAAAGCTGAAAACTGAGCGGGAGGAAATGCTGGTTGCCAGTGATAGAAAAAGAAAGTCTATTCTTAGAAATGAATTAGCCTGGATAATGAGAGGAGCAAGGGCTCGTTCAACAAAGCAGAAGGCTAGAATAGAAAGATATGAGCAGATGAAAAATACAAAGGATTTTGCTAGGAATGGACAAGTGGAAATGTCCTCTGCTGTAACCCGGCTTGGAAAGACCACAGTAGAAATTAAAAATCTTTGTAAAAGCTATGGGGATAAGGTTTTAATTAAGGATTTTACTTATATATTCCTAAAAAATGACAGAATAGGCTTTATAGGGAAAAATGGCTGTGGGAAAACTACTCTTATGAAAATGCTGGAGGGTAGTGTTAAGCCTGATAGTGGCAGTATAGAAATAGGACAGACTGTAAAAATAGGATATTATTCTCAGGAAATTGCAACCTCTAAGGAGGCCGGGATTGCGTATATGGACCCTAAAATCAGAGTTATAGACTATATCAGACAGACGGCAGAATTTGTACAGACAAAGGAAGGACCTGTATCGGCGGCAAATATGCTGGAGAGATTTTTATTTTCCGGAGAGGCACAATATTCACTTATAGAAAAGCTTTCAGGTGGAGAAAAAAGACGACTTAATCTTTTAAGAGTGCTTATGGAAGCACCAAACTTTTTAATATTAGATGAGCCAACAAATGATTTAGATATTAGTACCCTGACTATTTTAGAGGATTACTTAGACAATTTTAACGGAATTGTAGTTATTGTTTCCCACGATAGATATTTTCTGGACAGAACAGTAAATAGAATTTTTGAATTTTCCGGTAATGGGAAAATAACTCAATATGAGGGTGGCTATACAGATTATTCTGCTAAGAAGCTGAAGGAGGAGATTGAAGTAGAAAATAAAGCTTCTGATACAGCAGCTAAGGAGTCGGGTAAAAAGGAAAAGCCTAGAGAAAAGAAGCTGAAATTTACTTATCAAGAGGCGAAGGATTATGAAACCATCGAGGCCTGTGTGGCACAATTAGAAGAAAGAATAGAAAATATTGATAAGGAGATGAGCTTACAAGCCAGAGATTTTGTAAAATTAAATGAGCTTACCAAGGAAAAGGAAAAGTTATCCTTAGAGTTAGATGAAAAAATGGAAAGATGGATGTATCTTGAGGACTTAAAAGCAAGAATAGACGGAGGAAATTAAAATGCTGACAAATTATCATACACATTGTGAGTTGTGCAAGCACGCAGGAGGAAGTGTGTTGGATTATGTGGAGCAGGCTGCAAAGAATGGTTTTGACCGTTTAGGAATGTCCGACCATATACCATATCCTGATATTGATTATGGAATGAGAATGGACTATTCTAACAAGGATTTATATTTAGATAAGGTAATGGAGGCAAGACAATTATATAATGAAAGAATGGAAATATTGTCTGGCTTTGAGGCTGAATATTTACCTATATACAATGGATATTATGAGGAGCTGTTAAAGGACAACAGATGTGACTATTTAATATTAGGGGTGCATTTTTTTCAGCTGGATAATGGAAAGCTTCAATCTACATATAATATTACAGATACAAGTATGTTTATTGAATATGCAAATAAAGCAGTAGAGGCAATGAGAACAGGATATTTTAAATGCCTGTGTCACCCAGATTTAATAGGAGTGGGAGATTTTGACATTGATGAAAATTATAAGAGAGCCTTCGATATTATAATTGACGGAGCAACAAAGTATGATTTTGCTTTGGAATATAATGCAAATGGCTTAAGGCGTGGAGTAGGACTAAGAGGCACAAAGGAGAGATTACAGTATCCAATTAGTGAATTTTGGAATATGGTTGAAGAAACTGACATAAAAGTTTTAGTAGGCTGCGATTGTCATAATCCAATGCAGTTGTATGATGAGTGTATGAAGGAGGCGTTGGAGTATGTGGGGAAAGGCAGGTTTAATCAAACTTTTAAAATATAGTAAAAGTTTTGATATATATATGTTTTATATGAGAAAAGGAGAATGAGATGAAAAAGAAAATTGTTTTTTTAACATCGGCACTTATTATGGCGGCGGTTTCAATGTGGGGCTGCGGCAGTGATGGCAATTCTGCCACAAAGGGAAGTGATGTGAGTAAGACTACCACTACACAGGCACAAACCACTACAGCAGAAACTACTACACCAGAGCCAACAACGGAAGAACCAACTACCAGTGGCTATTCGGGAGATTATTCCGAGTTTTCTACAGAGGTAGTAGAATATGGCGTTGGAACCCGTAGATTAGATGATGGCAGATTTGAGGGTGCTGTTTATTGTCAGAATAAGTATTCACAGTATAAGGTTGAATTTATAAAGGAAAATGAAAAGGTAATTTATCTGACCTTTGATGAAGGCTATGAAAACGGATATACAGGTGCTATTTTGGATACTCTTAAGGAAAAGGGCGTAAAGGCTGTATTTTTTGTTACAATGGACTATGTTAAAAGAGAGCCGGATTTGGTAAAGAGAATTATTGCTGAGGGCCATGTGTTAGGTAATCATAGTGTTAATCACAAGTCTATGCCTACATTATCAGTTGAGGAGCAGAAAAATGAATATATGGGACTTCACAATTATGTAAAAGAAAACTTCAATTATGATATGTACCTTTTCAGACCACCAATGGGACATTTTAGCGAGCAGTCACTAGCAATCGCAGGAGATTTAGGCTATACAACAGTATTGTGGAGCTTTGCTCATGTAGATTGGAAGGTTGATGAGCAGCCATCTCATGAACAGGCACTTAATACAACTGTAGAAAGATTACATAATGGAGCAATATATCTTTTACACGCTGTATCAGAGTCAAACACTGCAATATTAGGAGATTTTATTGATAAGGCAAGGGAACAGGGATATGAGTTTAAGGAATATACTAGGGACAGTATTGGTTCATAGAGATAAGTAGTATTAGAATAGGTTAATGAAAAATTAAATACTTATTTAATTAAGTCATAAATAAGTATAAAATAATAAATAAAAGCATAATATTATTACAAGTAAAATATGTGGTGATATTATGCTTTTTTTAGTTAAAATTTCTAATTTATTAATTCCGGTTTTAATATTGTATATTGTAGGATATGGAATACTAATGAAGAGAAATGTTTACGAAGATTTCATTGATGGGGCAAAGGACGGAATAAAGGTGGTTGCCGAAATATTACCAACGCTAATAGGGTTAATGGTAGGCGTAGGTATACTTAGTGCATCGGGATTTCTTAATTTCTTAGGGGAACAATTTGCTGCTATTGGGAATTTTATAGGATTTCCGTCCCAGCTTATGCCGCTTACCATAGTGAAAATGTTCTCCTCATCAGCGGCGACAGGGTTGCTGTTGGATATATACAAAAATTATGGAACAGATTCTTTTATAGGAAGTGTTGCTTCGATTATGATGAGCTCTACGGAAACAATATTTTATACAATGAGTGTATATTTTATCACTGCCAAGGTTAAAAAAACAAGGTGGACACTTCCGGGAGCATTGCTTTGTACCCTAGCAGGAATCATTGCTAGCGTGGTGTTGGCAGGTAGATGATTGTTAAAGATTAGACATTAGTGTTAAAGAATAAACAAGCATGTTAATTTTTAAACTATGCTTTTCTTTTTATCAAAAAAGTAGTATTATATCCTTAGACAAAGGAACGTGTTAAACATACAAAATGAATCAATAATTTAGGAGGACACTAATATGAAACTTGAGAAATTAATAGCAAAAGGAAGAAACAATGAAGTTTATAAGAGTGGGGATTTAGCAGTTAAGGTTTTCAATAAAGACTATGCTAAAGAAGATGTATTTACAGAAGCACTTATTGCTGCTAGTGTAGAGCCATTAGAATTAAATACTCCAAAAGTAGTAGAAGTATCACAGGTTGATGGTAAATGGGCTATCGCAATGGAATGTGTTGAAGGAAAAACATTAAGCCAGCTTATGGAGGAAAATCCAAAGGACACAGAAAAATATGTTGATATGATGGTAGATATACAGATTGATATGTTTGCAAAGAAATGTCCATCACTTAGAAAATTAAAAGCAAAGCTTACAGATAAAATTAATCAGGCTGGTCTTGATGATACAAAGAGATATGAATTATTAGCACATCTTGAGGGTACACCAAAGCACGACAAATTATGTCATGGTGACTTTACACCACAAAATATTATTATAGACAAAGATGGAAAAGCTCACATTATTGACTGGAACCATGCAACAGTTGGAAATGCCAGTGCAGATGTTGCCAGATCATACTTGTGGCTGTCATTATACAATGAAAAAATTGCAGATATGTATATGAACAAATTCTGCGAAAAGACAAAGACAGCTAAGAGCTATGTTCAGATGTGGCTTCCGATAGTGGCAGCAGCAAGATTATCAAAGAATATTGAGGAAGAAAAAGAGCTTCTCAATAAGTGGATTGATGTAGTAGAATATCAGTAGAATTCATCTAATATATTCCTTTTGTGAAGGTGGCTGTCGCACTAATTTTTGGTGCGACAGCCACTTTTATATTAAAAAACCATTTATATTTAAATGCCACTAGACAAAGCATTAATTATTTGTATAATAAGATTAGTAATGACGAAAGATAAGCAGGCTTTTGCAGGAGAAGCAAAACAGAGAATAGTAAGAAAGAGGATTACCTATGAAAACAACCATAATTATTCCTTCTCTTAACCCAGACTCAAAGCTGGAGGCAGTAGTTGGTGGTCTTGTTGAGGCAGGATATGAAGATATAGTTATTGTAAATGACGGAAGTGATGAAGAACACTTAGAGCCATTTAAAAGATTAGAAAAGCTTGAGCAATGCACAGTATTGACCCATGAGGTAAACAAGGGAAAGGGTCGGGCATTAAAAACTGCATTTTCATATATTCTTGAAAACAGAAGGAATATTGCAGGAGTTATTACTGTAGATGGTGACAACCAGCATAAGGTGCCTGATATTAAGGCCTGTGAAAAGCTTATGCTTGAAAAAGAGGACGCAGTTATTCTTGGCTGCAGAGATTTTTCAGGAAAGGATGTTCCTTTTAGAAGCAGATTTGGAAACAAATTTACAAGCTTTACCTTTAAGGTGGCTTGTGGAGTGAATATTTCTGACACACAAACCGGACTTAGAGCTATTCCTTTTAAATATTTAGGCAATATGCTTGAAATAGAAGGTGAAAGATTTGAATATGAAACCAATATGCTGCTTTCACTTAGAAAATACAATATTCCTTACGCAGAGCAAAAAATAGAAACAGTATACATAGAGGAAAATCAAACCTCTCATTTTAATCCGATAGTAGACTCTATAAAAATATATAAGGTAATATTAAAGTTTATGTTTAGCTCCTTAGCTTCAAGCCTTATTGATATTGTTATGTTTTCAGTATTAGTATGGATTATCGGAGGCTTGGTTTCAAACAATGTAAGAGTTCTTATTGCAACTGTCGGAGCGAGAATAATATCATCAATATTTAACTGTATATTTAACAAAAAAGCAGTATTTAAGTCAGACGCTTCTTACAAGAAGGTAATAATAAAATATTATGTAGTATGTGTAATACAGACAGCAATATCTTATTTATTAGTATCTGGTTTATCAGCACTTTTGAAAACAAGTGCAGGGGGTCTATTGGTACTGTTTAAGATAATAGTAGATGTAACATTATTCTTTATTAGCTACAGAGTGCAAAAAGCATGGGTATATAAGCAATAGAAAGACGAGGAAAGAATATGGATGAGAATTTAATTAACCTAGATGATTTGCAGGAGGCGTTGGCTGGGCTTACAAATGAAAATTATGATGCTCTCGCAACAAATGACGAGGAAGAGATGGAGGCATCAAAGAGAAGGTATGAGGAGTATATAAAAAAGAATGTGTAGGATAAAAAAGGTCACCGCTGTTTGCGATGACCTTTTTGCTCTAACAGGCAAAGTTAGTTTTGACCTTTAACCTGCTTTGCCCAATCCTGCATATAGTCTTCAATAATATCAAAATAGGTTGGTCCAATTTCTAAGATAAATTTGTTGAAATTAATGTTGCTGTAGGAGTCACCTAATAAATCAGAGGCAGTATTTTGAAGCTCTAATATTTGTACAAGACCCATAAAATATCTATGATAAACACAAGGGTCATTTTGAGCTATAGAATATAATTCATTTGCAACATCTGAATCATATCCTAAGTCCTCTATGTAAGAGCATACATCATCATAATCCCATTCGTTTGTATTAACCTTGAAATCAATATATGCGTAAAGTCCATATCCAAAAATATCATTTGCTTTAAATAAGCTGGCAACAGAAGCCTTTGGATATTTATAGTCATAAGCGTAGCGTTCTGCGTACATAGCATAGCCCTCAGTATATCCAATAAAGGATAGGCAGGAATGGATAGGACTTGGATTTAAGCTGTTAAAATAAGTATTCTGGTATAAGTGACCAGGATAGCCTTCGTGAGCTAATATAGAATATAAATCTTCGTTTTCATATTCTTCGCTTCCATTAATATAGATAATATTTTTGTCAAGATTATCTATAGGCGGAATAATGTAAAAGGCAGGAGAGCTTGAAGCCTCCAGTGATTTTGGAACATCTTTAAGCTCAAATTTAGTAGTAGCTGGTGCAGGGAAATCAACAGTAAGCTGCCTTGATAAGGCTCTAAGTGTTTTAGCTGGCTCCGTCTGAGTATCCTTTTTCATAAATAAAGTAATATCATTTAAGCTTGCACTTGAAATAGTAGTAACTGCGTTCTGGATATAGTCCTCAGTTAATGACATAAGGTCATCGACAGAGGAAAGAGAGCTTGAGTTTTCAGCTACAAGATAAGCATAGTATTCATCGCCACCTTCATACTGACAAATGCTATCGTGAAGGCGGGTGCCTTTAAGAGTAGGGAAGGTATCCACTATTTCTTCAAAGGCTGCAATAATATAATCATTTACAATATCTTCATTGGAAGCCTTGTAGGCCTTTTTCTCAGAGTCATTTAAGAAGTCTGCCTCATCAATTTTTGAATTAAAAGAGGAAACAAGTACATTTTCTGAAGCATCTATAAATTCCTTGCATTGATTTATAACATCATCAGCAGCATAATCAGATAAGAAAAGCTTATAGTTTTCAGAACGATATTTTTCAAACTCAACAAGCTGATGTACTACACGCTTTGTATCCTTTGAAATAGTTAGGTAATTTTCAATATCTGTTTTGTCAGAAAACTCTATTTCAGCAAGCATAATAGGAACAGAGGTCTGCATACCATTCAGAGGTGAAAAGTTTTCTGCATAATACCAATATTTGCTGCCAATTAATTCATTTTCAAGGGTAGTTTTAAGAGTATCATAAATAAGACGACCTTCGTAGTCCAGGGAATCATAATCATATGAAACAAGCTCATCATATAATTCCTTGTTGTCAGCCTCGCTGCTTTTCATAGCCTCTATGCTGTAGTCGCCCCAGGTAATATTATCTACTGTAATACCCATTTTTTCTGGGTCATCTACTGTAAATATAAGATTTATGTAGTTGCTGGTAATAGAATCTACAAATAAGTCATAGATAAAATCATCAAAGGCCTTTTGTATCTTTAATTCGTCCTCAGTATATTTTCGGCCATTGTCATCATATATACTAAAATTATATGCAGTACCAGCAGTTGTATTTGTGTCTGTATCTGTGGTACTGCCTTCTTTTGTAGTAGTTTCCATATTGGAATCTGCAGGTTGTGATTTTTCACAGGCTGTAAGCAGCACTAAGGCTAAAAACAGGGAGAAAAATCGTAGAAATTGTTTTTTCATAATAATAGCTCCTTTAATTTGTTTAAGCAGGTATTATTGTAACATAGCAAAATACATATGACCAGCTAAATAATTATATGATATACACATAAAAATTATAAACAGCACAAATATATATTGTAATTAAATATAAAAGCTGATAAAATCATTATTACAAAAATCAGACCTCCCTTTTGGAGAAAAGGAGGTATCTATGAAACAAAGCTTACTTAAAAAAGCATCTTTAAAGCAGATATTATTCTTATCTATTCTGCTGTTTTTCACTATTTCCCTTACTACTATGAACACCTTTGCTGAGTCCAGACTATATTTTGATGAGGATGGAAGTTTGATATTTATTGCAAGAAGTGGAAAGGACCATACAGGTATAAAATACAGAACTATTGGCTGGGTGCTTAGAAGGTACGATTTGCCTTTAAATGCAAGTGGGCAGCAGTATGTAATTATTCCTAAAAGGACTTATGGGAATGCTGCTCCGGATCCTATAAACCCGGAAATATTAATCTGCTGCTTTAAAAGTGACAGCAGCGAAATTTTAAATGCAATCGGTAAGGTATCTATGGAGTGGAAAAACCAGCTAGTCAACTACGGTGGAGATATTTATATTGATTCAGTTATGACAGTAGTTGTATATGGAACAGAAATGGGAAAGGTAGGGGACAATGGAGAACTGTCAGGAGAAGTATATTGTACCTATGAGGGAATAGCCAACGCAAAGCCGTGGGGTGCAAAGGAGGAATTAAAGCAGTATTATGATTTGGTGGTTGAATATCCGGCAAAAAAGCAGCCTACCCAGCAGACAATAGAGGTTGCAAGAAAGGAGCAGACATATAAAAGTCCACAGATCAATAGTCTATTATTAGGCTCTAATAAAAAGGGAGAGGAAATATTTGATGCAGATAAGGCGATTCCATCTGGTGAGAAATTATATTTAGACGGAAAAATCAGCAATTTTCTATATGATTTAAGGACAAATTTTGTTAAAGGCACAATAAAAATTCCCATAAAGGTTACAACTACATATTTATTAAAGTGGAAGGGGATTAATGGAGAGGATAAGCAGGAAAGAAGAACTGCAGCCAGAGTTTATACCTTTACTATGCCAGTTTCTTATTATGAATTAATCAGTGTTAATGGGTATGAAGCTAATAGGCTTATACTTAATAATAATGCGATAGGAGCATATGAGAAGGGGGTGGCAGGAAAGGCAGTCATAAATAAAACCATATATGGAGCTGCAAATAACCATGTTAAAGCAAATGTAAAGAAACATACTGTACACTCTGGAACTAAGACTATTACTTCAAAGAGCGTTTTAAAGCCTTCCATACCAGAGGAAAATTATGAGGCTTTGGCGAAAAGTCAAATTGAGGGAGTAAGTGTAAAAAGTGACAAATTAATCATTAACAATAACTATGTATTAAGGGATACTGTGTGTAATCAAAAGGGTAAAGCTCCTATTTATTTTAATCCCCCAGCAAGTAATATTTATATTGAAAATATTGGTTTAAATTCTACTGCCAGAAACGGTGTATATAGTACAAAGGTTAAAGTTAAGTATAAAAACACCACTAGCAATGCTTATATTACAAATAGTCAGGATATAAATAGTGTAAGTGTATATACACCAGTGGTCTGCAATGGAAAAACAGGTACAGATAAAGCATATAATCAGGAGCTTAAGCCTGTAGAAAATACTATAGTTTTAGGCAGCGATTTTAAAATAGATATAGGTGCATATGGCTTTCATTCTAATAACAAGGGGTATGGAGAGGGAGATTACTCTAAGTATGTGAAGAATACACAAATAAAATTCCCATTTGAGGTTGAAAAGGAAGGCATATTATATAAGGAAAATAGCTGGATTTCTGTAGGAAGTAATGAAAGCTTTTATCTGCCTTATAGTGCAGCTTTGGGAGATTATCAGGTGGAAATGAGAAATTATGCTATTAATAGTGTGAAATGGGACAGTGCAGGGGGAAATGGCGTAAACAATAAAAATCAATATTATGCTTATTCTAATATAAAGGTTCATGTAGCTGGAAAATTGTTTGATTACACTGTTAATAATGAATATAAGGTGAAGGATATGCTGTGCAATTTAATGATTACGCAAGAGGTGGAATACACTATGCAGGTAGCCGGCAATTATGATTTAGAGGACTATGTCAGGGTAAATTATGTATATAGTTATTACAAGGATAAGGAAAGAATACCTGTGGATATTTATATAATTGAAAATAGGGATAGTATTGGGGCTGCCTTAAAAAAGGCAGAAGATTATAGGGATATACCTATAAATACTGGAAAAGAGCTGAAAAAAAATTTGGTAGAAATAGAAGGCAGCATTAATTTAGGCAAGGAAATGTATGTATTTCCTAAGGATATTAAAATAAACAGCATAAAGGATATTGTTAAAAATTATAAAAACAGACTTGCTGATGGAATACTTGTGGTAGGCGTTGACAGCTACATATGTAAAAATGGGGAAGGGTATATATCCTATATTAATGAGGAAAATAGTAAGAAGGGATATTGTAATATGTGGAAGGAGGAGGGATTTAGGTATAATCAGACTATAGGCAGGGAGAAGCTAAGGCTGGAGTCTGGTGACAGCATAAGTTATTTTAATAATGGAAATAATTATTTAGGATATACAGTAGTGGGTACACATTAATATTAACAAAATAGATTAACTAAGGCGGGAACTGATTAATTGACATTTACAGGCTTAAATAATATAATGAAATGAGTGTCAAAGGGCTTTTTTGCTCTTATAGTATATAGTTAATTATATTAGCTGGATTTTTGAAAACTCGGAGGATTAACCATGGAAAAGAAACCATATTATATTACAACAGCTATTGCCTATACATCAGGCAAACCACATATAGGAAATACTTATGAAATCGTACTTGCAGACAGCATTGCCAGATATAAAAGATTAGAGGGCTATGATGTGTTTTTCCAGACAGGTACAGATGAGCATGGTCAGAAAATAGAGTTAAAGGCTGCAGAGGCAGGTATTACTCCAAAGCAGTTTGTAGATAATGTATCTAAAGAAATTAAGAGAATATGGGATTTAATGGATACTTCTTATGACAAGTTTATAAGAACAACTGATGCGCCACACGAAAAGCAGGTTCAGAAAATATTTAAGAAATTATATGACAAGGGAGATATTTATAAGGGCTACTATGAAGGAATGTACTGTACTCCTTGTGAGTCTTTCTTTACCCAGTCACAGCTTGTAGACGGAAAGTGTCCAGATTGTGGAAGAGAATGTCAGCCAGCAAAGGAAGAGGCATATTTCTTTAAAATGTCAAAATACACAGACAAGCTTATTAAGCATATTGAGGAACATCCAGAGTTTATACAGCCAGAATCTCGTAAAAATGAAATGATGAACAACTTCATAAAGGCTGGCTTACAGGATTTATGTGTTTCCAGAACCTCTTTCAAATGGGGTATTCCTGTAGACTTTGATGACAAGCATGTTATTTATGTATGGATAGATGCACTTACAAACTATATTACAGGTCTTGGTTATGATGCAGACGGAAATCACGGCGAGAATTTTAAGAAGTATTGGCCGGCAGATTTACACCTTATTGGAAAGGATATTTTAAGATTCCACACAATATATTGGCCTATTATGTTAATGGCATTGGATATTCCTTTACCAAAGCAGGTATTTGGACATCCATGGTTATTACAGGGTGATGGAAAGATGAGTAAATCAAAGGGTAATGTAATTTATGCAGATGACCTTGTAGATTTCTTTGGTGTAGACGCTGTAAGATATTTTGTACTTCACGAAATGCCATTTGAAAATGATGGTGTTATTACCTGGGAGCTTTTAGTTGAAAGATTAAATTCAGAGCTTGCAAACACCTTAGGAAACCTTGTTAATAGAACAATATCTATGTCAAATAAGTATTTTGGTGGTGTTGTTACAAATAAAAATAATGATGGTGGCGAGCCATTTGACAATGAGCTTAAAGAGGCAGCAATAAATACAGCTAAAAAGGTAGCTGCAAAAATGAGTGAATTAAGAGTAGCAGATGCTATTACAGAAATATTTACCCTCTTTAAGAGATGCAACAAATATATTGATGAAACAATGCCATGGGCATTAGCAAAGGACGAGTCTAAGAAGGAAAGACTTGAAACTGTACTTTACAACCTTGTAGAAGGTATTTGTATTGGTGCTACATTATTAGAGCCATTTATGCCTAAAACAACTGAAAAGATTTTAAGCCAGCTTAATGCTCCAAAGAGAACCTTTGATGAGCTTGACAGCTTTGGTAAATATCCTTCAGGAAATAAGGTTACAGAGAAGCCAGAAATTCTTTTTGCAAGACTTGACATTAACGAAGTAATGGAAAAGGTTGAGGCAATGAGAGAAAAGTATGCTGCACAGCATAAAGAGGAAGAAAAGGCAGAGGCAGCAGAGGATGAAAATGTTATAGACATTGAGCCTAAGGCAGAAATCACATATGAGGACTTTGCAAAAATGCAGTTCCAGGTAGGCGAAATTATTGCTTGTGAAGAAGTTCCAAAGTCAAAGAAGCTTCTTTGCTCGCAGGTAAAAATCGGAAGCAGCGTAAAACAAATTGTTTCTGGAATTAAGCAGCATTACAGTGCAAAGGAAATGGTTGGCAAAAAGGTAATGGTACTTGTAAACTTAAAGCCAGCTACACTTGCAGGTGTTGTTTCGGAGGGTATGTTATTATGTGCAGAGGATGAAAATGGCGAGCTTGCACTTATGACACCAGAAAAGAAAATGCCAGCCGGTGCTGAAATTTGTTAGGTGAGAAAATGATATTTGAAACACACGCTCACTATGATGATGAGAGATTTGAAAATGACAGGGATGAACTGGTTTCGTCCCTGCCTTTTAATGGTATAGACAAGGTTATAAATGTGGGTGCTTCTATTGAAAGCACAAAGACTACACTTGAGCTGGCTCACAAATACGATTTTGTATACGCAGCAGTTGGTGTTCACCCAAGTGATATTGACGGCTTAAATGAGGAAACCTTTAATTGGCTCTATGATATGACAAAGGACAAAAAGACAGTTGCTGTTGGAGAAATTGGGCTGGACTATTACTGGGAAAAGGACAGAGAGGTGCAAAAGCTTCAAAAGTATTGGTTTAAAAGACAAATGGAGCTTGCCAAAAGGGTTGATTTACCTGTGATTATTCATTCCAGAGATGCGGCTGTGGACACAATGGATTTAATGAAGGACGCAGATATGCAGGGAATAAGAGGAGTTATTCACTGCTATTCGTATTCAAAGGAAATGGCAGCAGAGTTTATAAAAATGGGATATTATATAGGAGTTGGAGGTGTAGTAACCTTTAAAAACTCTAAAAAATTAAAGGAAACTGTAGAAGCAATACCCCTTGAAAGAATTTTATTAGAAACAGATTGTCCATATATGGCACCTGAGCCACATAGAGGAAAACGAAATGATTCTACTTATATTCCATATATGGTAGCAGAGATTGCAAGGCTAAAGAATATAAGTGAGGATGAGGTAAAAAAGGTCACATACGAAAATGCAGAAAAGCTTTTTAGGCTGTAGAAAAGAGGATTAATGGCAACACTAGGAATACCAGCAAATACTATTGCTGTTTTGCAAAAGTACAATTTCAACTTTCAGAAAAGATATGGTCAGAATTTCCTTATTGATACAAGAGTTCTTGATAAAATCATATCAAATGCAAAGGTTACAAAGGAAGATTTTGTTCTTGAGGTAGGTCCGGGTATAGGAACAATGACACAGTACCTTGCTGAAAATGCAAGAGAGGTGGTTGCTGTAGAAATAGACAAAAATCTTATTCCAATACTTCAGGATACCCTTAGTGAATATGATAATGTTTCTGTAATAAATGATGACATTCTAAAGGTAGATATTAATAAAATTGCCAATGAACGAAATAATGGAAAACCAATAAAGGTGGTTGCAAATCTGCCTTATTATATTACTACGCCTATTATTATGGGACTTTTTGAAAGCCATGTTCCAATAGAAAGCATTACTATAATGGTGCAAAAAGAGGTAGCCGACAGAATGCAGGTAGGTCCGGGAACAAAGGACTATGGTGCATTATCGTTGGCAGTTCAGTATTATGCAAAGCCAGAAATTGTGGCAAATGTACCACCAAACTGCTTTATGCCCAGACCAAATGTAGGCTCAGCGGTTATTAAATTAACTGCCCATAAGGAAGTGCCAGTTAAGGTCTGTGATGAAAAAATGATGTTTGCAATTATTAGGGCGACCTTTAATCAGCGAAGAAAAACAATGCAAAATAGTATCTGCAATAGCCAGGAGCTTAGATTCACTAAGGCACAGGTGGTTGAGACACTAGGAAAAATGGGACTTTCGGAAACTGTGCGTGGAGAGGCGTTGTCGCTGGAGCAGTTTGCACAGTTTACTAATTATATTTGTGGATAGAAATAGCAATATAAAACAGGACTATGTGCTTTTGGGCGTTTATGCAGTACGGTATAAGTAGATTGATATAAAAATGAAGATTTAAGTGGGTTTGTATTGTATGTAGAAAGCATATTATTATATGGAAATACATAGTATTATGAATATAACTAATTTTTTAGGAGGATATATTGAAAAGACTGGTTTCTTATATTTACAAATATAGTAATGGAAAAAAAGGGGAAAATGTTGGATATGGAAAAATTGATACTATAGATAACAGAATAAAATTAAATATATCTTTACGATGTACAAGATGCGTTACAGCCTTGAAGGTATATTTTTTTATTAGGGAAGAGAGTACAAAGCTGGTGTATACAGGCGAGGCTAAGGGCAATGGAAATATATACGAGTTAAGGTCGATTATTGATATTTATGAGGCTACAAATGGAAAATATAAAACCTCGGATATATATGGTCTGGCTGTTATTAGTGAAAAGGAGATTGTATACATATCCTATTGGAAAGAGGAATATAAAATCAAAGGCTATGTAATGTGGAATGAGGAGTCTACAGTATTAGAGGCAAAGGAAAGCAAGGACGAAGCCGAGAAGGCTCAAGCTAAAAAAGTAGAGGATAACAGCGTTGAGGTAGTAGAGGAGGATACAATATACTTAATAGATAAAAATTGTGTTCCAGTAGAGGAAGCTGTTAATGATGAAAAGATTGTTAAGGAAAGTGTTGAGGAGGAACAGGTACATTTAAGTCAATTTTTTAAGGAAAATGTAATGTTGACAATGACATTAGACGGGGAAAATCAAACAACCTGTAGCATTAAGCCGATGGATATTTATATGCTGCCACGAAAATGCTGGGAGATTGTTAGAAATGCCTATGTATGTCATGGTTTTATGAGGTACGGGCAGGTATATTTAATAGAAAGGAATGGTTTATATATTGGTGTGTGTGGTTATAGGACAATTAATGAGGAGATAATTGCAAAAAAGTATGGGTTTGATATTTTTATGGAGGGGGCTGTGGCATCACTAGGTAAAAGCAGTAATCCTAAGTGGAGCACAGGACTTTGGTGCAGGAGGATAATTTAATTAATCATGGATAATAGCTTTGCCATTGAGCCTACTTTATAAAAATCATATATTGTACATTCCATAGTTGGGGAAATGTAGTTTAGGTCTGCACCGTGGGAGCATAAAGCTGTCAATATTCTTAATAAATCTGCCTGTAATTCCTCAGTAAAAATTCTATCATCACTTTCACACTGGTTAGAATAATTGTAGGTTGGCAGTATTTGTCCAGCTTGTAAGCAAAATCTCCATATGCCAGAATTTCCGTAGGAGTCTAAGGCATTAATGTCAGAGCCTAAATCTAACATTTTTTCTAAAGTAGCAAAAGCTCTTTCGGAGTCCTCTTTAGTAGAAAATATCGTAAAGCCAGTATATTTATTGTTTGTGTTCCATCTACAATTCATTATTGCTGCAATTATAGCGTCTTGAATAACTGGTATTCTCCAAGAATTGCAGCAGGAGGTAGCTTCTATAAAATTTAAGTCAGCACCTATATCTATTAGATAATCAGCAATGTCAAAGGCTCCAGTTTTTAAAGCAACCTGTAGGGGTGATTGACCATCATCCTTTTTAGGTGGCTGCTTTGCAACGCAATTTACTAAATCAGGCTTATTATTAATAATTTCTTTTACTTGCTCAAAATCCTTGCTGCGAATTGCTTTAAAAAGCTTTTTCATATATGCCTCACTTTCTGTGTTTTAGTTTAATATTCCATTCTAACCAATTTGATAGGCACAAGCTTGAGGTGCCTGTAGTAGTATTTTAAATTATGCTCTACTATCTATTATAGCAGAGGGATATTAATTGTTCTACCTGTATGTTTAAAGGATTTAATAAAGTAGGGACAAGTGTAACCAAGAGAAAGGAAAAACATAAATTGACAAAAATTTACATAAATGATACTATTAAATAAATTTAATTTGTCAGTTCGTATGTGAATGAGGTGAGAATAATAAATTATAAATACAAGACAGATTATATTTAGTTACTTGAGACAAGGTTTTAAAGGAAGGACTAAGATGAGTAGGAAAAGTTTAATAATGGGCATTTTTATACTACTTTCAGTAACCTTTAGTGGTAGTGTGATTTATGGAGCAGAAGATAATAATAACATTTTCAAATCAGAATCAGAGGTAATTGAAGGTATAAATAATGAGTGCTCAATCGATTTGTTGTATGAACAAAGAGAACAATATTGTGTAAATTATAAAGAAAATGAGAGGGTTATTGAAGCTATTGACAATCGTTTGGAACATCTAGGTATAGAGGAAATTTCCTATAGTGAGGTTGCATTAAAGCTAAACGGAAACAATAAAAACAGTAGTCGTGTAGCATTAAATTCAAGTTCAACAGTAAAGTGGACAAGTACCAGACAGACAACTGTTTATCGAGGAAAAACTTATGAATTACAGATAGTTAGAGGAGTGCCAGCAAGTGTAAATAGTGAATTGTACGCAACAAAAACGGAAACAGTTACTACAGATACAGGAAAGGCAGCAGCGGCACAAAATGTGGTAGGAATTGTTTTAAATAAATCAGCAGGTTATGTGCCAAAGATTGGACCAGTGCTTACAGCAGTTCAAACTGTATATGACATATATAAGGGAATAGTAAGCGGTTTAAAAGGAACTACCGTTGTTTCAAATATAAAATCAACATATTTCAATGGTGTTACAGCAAGCTATTTGTATGTTTTTGTAAAGTATAGTGGAGACCCAGATAATGGAAACCAGATATTGGCATACGCCGGAACACAGGTCGAAAGCGAGATTAGGGTAATTATTCCTGGAATAACTATAAATAATAATGTAGTAAGACCAAAGTCAACTGAATTCAAATATGAAGGCAGTATAGCATCTTCTTTTTATAAAAGTTATGTTGATATAGCATCTTCTAATTTTTATAATTATAAAAGCGGAAATAAAAATATTGTAACTAGATATGAATTATATGATTACTACATAGAAACTGTAAGAGGCAGAATACAAATAAAAGTTCCTACACCATATAGTGGATATTAGAATGGAGGTATAGAAATATGAAAAAAAAGCGTATAATTGTTAGTAGTATAATAATAGTAGTGGTACTTATATTATCTTTTGTGATTACTTATTTAGTTGCATACAAAAATAATAATAGTGAAGTTGTTAAGTTTATGAGTAATGTAAAGCTTAATTTAGATGGGCAATATTATTTATACAATGATGACTGTACTGAGCTGATAGAGGAAGTGCAGCTAGTTTGTAAAGGCGAAGGCAAAATTGTAAATAAAGGTGAAAGTGACTATCAAGGAAGGGTAAATCTTGTTTCAAAAAAAATATCCACATTTGATTATAAAAACTGCAATATGATTTTTCAGACCTCCGACAATTATATATGGGTTTATATGATTTCAAAGGCAATTAAGGAAAACGAAGATGGAACAGTTGCACCTGAAACCGGAAATTATCATATTGAAATGTATATTAATCAGGATAATTTATCTGATTATTATATAGAAATATCACAAGAAGAAAGTGAAGAAAAATATATAATTACAAATGTAGGTGATATTAAGGAAGCACAGAAAAAGATAAATAGTATTAAAAGATAAGTATAAAAATAAGAATTAAAAATAAGCATAAAACAAAAGGTAAAAGCTGTGAGCCAATGCTTGTATAGGGTATTGACTCACTTTTTGTCGAGCAAAAAAAATTGACAAGCTGTTTTATAAATAGTATATTGTTTGTGTAAATAAGGTTGGTATAAACAGTATCTTGACGCGCGGAGTGCTGATATACATAATGATTAATTTTAAGGAGGTAAAATATGTTAAGTATTTTAATTGCTAATATTGCAGCCGTTATTCCAATGTCTGCTGCAACAAAGGAAATGGTTATTGCATATATCAATGCTGGAGCAACAGCAGCATCAATTATTGCATTGCTCGGTGGAGGCAGCTTAATCGCTTTCATTATTAAAAAAGCATTTAAGAAGGGTGCTACAAAAGTTATAGTAGCAGCATAATTAAATACATTTGGCTGTTACAGGATAAAATATTCTAAGATAAATGGTTGTTTTTGGACATTTATTTTTGAATTACATATTCTGTAACAGCTTATTTATTTTTTGAGAGGGCTTTATGGATAAAATTTTTGGATTTAATATAAAACGGGCAGTGGTTATTATGGTTTGTTTTGTTGGTTTAGCAGCGGTAACCACCTTTATTACATATTATCAGTTAAAACCATTTGCTGTTAAATCAGAACTATCGGAGCTGGTTGTAAATGATATTACCTTTGCAGGAATTTTCATAAATAATTTAATTGTAAGTATAGTAGCTGTTTTAGGTGTGTTTCTTTTTAGAATTCCCAGTATACTGGTGCTATTGGTAAATCCAATAATATTAGGTTTTGTGTTGGGAAGCAGCTGGGTATCTACTAATGAAATATATTATTTCATTAGGATAATTATGCCTCATTCTATTTTTGAAATACCAGCATTGTCAATAGCCTGTGCAATAGGCACAGAAGGAAGTAAAATATTTAGTAAATACAGTAAGAGCAGTATATTAAGGGCATGTGGCTTAATAGTTATTTTGCTTTTAATTGCAGCCTTTGTTGAATGTAATATATCTGCTAAAAATATATAAAGGAAAAATGGAGAGAACATGAAATACTTAAGTTTTTTTAAATGGGATTTATATGCAGGAATAAAAAGAAGAGTATTAAACGGAAGAATATTAAAATCATTAAATAATAAAATGGTTATAATACTGCTTGGTATCTTGGCTGTTATCAGAATATTAATATCATATGGTGTAACAGTTTCCTTTCCGGATATTTTGAAAATCTCCCAAAAAGGACTTATTAATATAGAAATTATTGACAGCTTAATAAATGGAATTTTAGGTCATACAGAGCTTGTTATAGGGATGCTTATACTATATGTGCTTATTACTGTGTTAAAAAAAATAAATGATGTGTCAAAGCTTACATATAGTAACAGATATATAGAGTGGGTATCTGCAAATACTCATTTTGATAAGTCGAAGATTATTTTTTGCATAGCAGGAAATTACAATATACTTGAAAGTAATGATTTGTTTACCATTTTATTGCCAATATTTGTGGGCTGCTTTAAAAATATGGGATATTCTTTGACAAAGGGAATTTTATATGGATTTCTTATAACGGTAGTGATTTTTATGGCGGTATATATATGCGCTATGTGGAAATACGTAATGCTTCTAAATAAGAAAAATGACAATATAAAGCAAAGGGTTATATTCAATGCTGCTAAAATAGTGGCAATAATGTTTGTTTTTAGTAAAATTGGAGGCTATTTTTCAGAGTGGATGAATAGGTTTCCTTTAATAAAAAGAAGGGTTGAGGGAGAAGAATTTAGCATATGGGTAAATGAGATAAAAGAAAAAATAACCTCAGGCTTTCCCAATATAGAAGGACTAATGGCAGATGTATATGGCAATATAACAGAAGGAAAGCTTATAACTATTATTTTGGGACTTGCCTTAATACTTTACATATCAGCTATATACATAGGTGGCTATATTGTAAGAGAGGATAATGCAAGGGACTATAAGCAGGTAAAGGTTATGCCAAATTCTATGGCAAAGGGATATTATTTCAGGTCAATACTTAGAAGTGGATATTTAAAGCGAAATATAAAATACCTGTTTGGAGGAAATCTTTTTTGGATATTTATAGGCTTTTATGGTGGACTTATGACAGGAATACGGGAGCAGAAGGTTTTGTTTTTCCTTCTTATGACCTGCGTGTTTTACGCCGGACTATTTTTAACTCAAGGCATAATACATAGGTTAAATGCAATTTATACATTGGACGGCGAGGGTAAAAAAGCGTATTTTTGGATTAGTGATTTGGGAAGGCTGCTTGCCTTAAAGGAAAGAGTATGGCTGTTTAATGTAGCTGCTATTACAGTAGTGGAATATTTATTTTTTTATATTTGTACCAAAAATACCTCTGTAATTCTTGCCTTTGGCTTACAGCTTGTATATATGGCAGTACTATTACTTTTGTACAATTTGCCGTCGGTTATATTTCCCTGCTTTGAGTATAAAAACAAGGAGGAGCTTGTAAAATACTGTGACAGAGAAAAGATTTATGATTTAATAGATGGAATATTGTTAATAGTAGTTAATTCTATAATGGTTATACCTACAGCATTGTATATGACAGATTTTATGGGAATAGGCAGATACATTATAGTACAGTTTTTTGCAGTTGGTTTAATTATGGCGTTGGCAGGGATAATTATAGGCTGTTTTATAAAGAAAAAAATCAGAAGCATAGAATATTTGCAGAGGATATATTGCAGTTAGTATATAAAAGCATTGCAGTAAAAGGAGAAGGTCAATGGAATATATAAAGGTTGCTGGACTTAAATTAGACATTAATAGTAAGCCTATACTTAATAATATAGATTTTACGCTGGAAAAAGGGAAAATAGTTGTATTACTTGGGCCAAATGGAAGTGGTAAAACTACCTTGCTTAAGGCCTTAAATGGACTTATTAAAATTAAAGAGGGGAAGATAACAGATAACAAAAAGCAGGTTGATTTTTTAAATAAATCAATTCTTGTGTTTGATGAGCCTGTTTTATATGAGGAATTAACCGGTATGGAGCATATACACTTTATAATGGAGCTTAATTCCTGCGATTATAAAAAACAGAAGGAACAGATTTCATATATGATACAGCAGTTTGAGCTAAAGCCTTATATGAATAAGCTCATAGGAACATATTCATTGGGAACTAAAAAGAAAATTCAGTTTTTATGCGCCCTTTTGTGTAAATCGGATATTATTCTTATGGACGAGTATATATCGGGACTTGACCCGCAAATTCTTTATTCTGTGAAAAAAATAATGAGAGAATATGTTAAGGAAGGACATACAATATTATTGTCTACCCATATGCTGGATATGGCAGAAAAATTTTGTGATGATGTAATACTGATTAATGAGGGAAGGGTAGTAAGCAATGGAACGGAAAGCATAGGTAATATACTAGGTCAGTACGGAAGCTTAGAAAAGTATTACATAACCAAGGCGTTGCCAGCCTCTAATAATTAGTGGACAGGCACTTATAAAATCCTAAGACTTAGGTAAATTTGAATTATTATCAATAACAAAGAAATTGAAAATAATTGCAGTTTATGTTATTGTAATCTATATAAACAAGTGTATATCTGCATAGTTAAAATGTGGATATTTAAGAGGATTAAGCTATAATATTTGAATATCATTAGAATATTAAAATACAGTTAGAATATTAAAATACAGTCAAGAGGTGATGTTATGCGTTTTGTTAAGACAGAAAATCTTGTAAAGGGTATGCGGTTAGCAAAGCCTATTTATAACAAAAACGGTGTATTGTTATATGATAGGGATACGAAGCTGACAAAACAGGGAATAAATAGTATAAAGAATTTTAACATAATTGGTATATTTATACTAGAGCCAGCGGAGCCATTACCTCCAATGACAGATGAGGACATAGAGTTTGAAAGATTTCAGACAATGAGCATTTTTGGTCTGCGAGAGGATTTGAATACAATTATAATGGGCAGAAAGCCAGTTAATATAGACAATTTAGTTAAAATTATAATGAAGAATTACTGCAAAAAGGATAAAAAGGTTAATTTTATGCAGAATATAAGAAGCATTGAGGATTGTGTATACAAACATTCCTTAAATGTGGCTATAATGTCGGCAATGATTGCAATTAGATTTAAGCTTACATCTATGGAGATTAGACAGCTTGTATATGCAGCCTTAATCCATGATATAGGCAAGATTATGCCAGGTACATGGGGGATTCTTCAAAATGCCTCAGACAAAAAGGACGGTGAAATTAAGTCCTTGCAAAAGGGAATAAATTTACTTCACGATTGCGAATTTATTCCACCAGAGGTTGTAGAAATATTAAATGACAGCTTGAAAATAATGATGAAGCCGGCATTAGGAGTGACAAAGGGCGAGGTTTCTTTATCAGCAAAAATATTACAGATTTCAGATGTATATGATGATTTAACAGCAATGAAGCTGGACGAGGAGCCGACTTCGGATGTTGTAGCAATACGCACTCTTATAAATGAGGATAATAAATACAGCAAAACAGTTGTTTCAACATTAGTAGACAGTATAAAAATATTATATCCGGGAGTGTGTGTAGAGCTTACAAATGGCTTTACAGGACTGGTAGTAAAGGTCAATGAGAAAAATGTATTAAGACCTATGGTGCTTTGCTTTAGAGATAACAATTTATACGATTTAGCAGACAATTATGTCTATGATAAAATACAGATAAAAGATATTATGAAAACAATGGATAATCGTATAAAGGTAGACCAGAATACAGTAGACGAATATTTGAAGAAGTATTCCTAGTATAAGGTAGTGCTTATAATTACATAAAATTAGTGAAAGATGATTAATATTAATGATGATTAACTAATGAATATTGGTAATGAGATTTCCAGACACCATTTACATTAAGGTTACTTTCACAAAGTCCTTCTCTGGTAAAGCCTAAACGCTCTGCCAGTTTTATAGAAGGCAGGTTATCTGGCAATATATATGCACATATGCGATGCAGCTTTAAAGCTGAGAAAGCATAGGGAATGGCTGACGCAAGACTTTCTGCAGCATAGCCACAGCCTGTATGAGCCTTGTCGAAGCGATAGCCAATGGTGGCACTGCAATATGGAAAGGACATTATATTTCCAAAGGAAACAGTACCAATAATTTTATTTGGCTCGGTTTTTAAAAATACATAGTATCTAAGATATTCTTTGTTAAGAGAGGCTTTAAATTCACGGTCAAGAATATTTTTTTGATACATAGGAGAATAGAAAAAAGGTGCTTTGCTGGTTTCAAAGGGCGCAAAAAACTCCTTGTTGTTTACAAGGAAATCGGCAACCTGATTACAGTAGGTTTCATCTAATATTTTTAAATATAATCTATTGGTTTCTAATATGGTTTTTATCATAAAATTCACTCTGACAGTCATTAATATAGTATATGCCAATTATAGAATAAGTAATATATAATATCAAGCTGTAGATAAGAAAGGTCATAGTATATATGAAATTAGATATATTATACAAGGATAAGGATATTCTGGTAGTAAGAAAGCCTGCCTTTGTAGCCTCTCAGGAGGAAAGAGGCAGTGGAATAGATATGGTTAGTGCCATTAAAAATTATTATGCCACTAATGAAAATACAAAAGCAGAGGTTTATGTTATCCATAGATTAGATAAGCCGGTAGAGGGTATTATGGTTTATGGATTAAGTAAAAATGCTGCGGCTAAGCTATCAAAGGCTGTGGCACAAGGAAATTTTAACAAATATTATTATGCAGTATTAACTAATATACCTGCTGGTGCAAAGGTCGTAGAGGAAAACACAAGAGAAGAAAATGAGCTGTGTGATTATCTTATAAAGGACGGCAGAAGTAATGTATCAAGAGTGGTTAAGGAAAATACAACAGATGCGAAAAAGGCAGTACTTACCTATGAGCTGGTAAAACACCTTGAAATTAATAATAGAAAGCTATATCTTGCAAAAATTAGACTGCTTACAGGCAGGCATCACCAAATAAGAGTTCAGTTTGCAAACGCAAATGCACCATTATATGGTGATAAAAAATATGGTAATAGTGACAAAAATGTAGAGAAAGAGGGAGTGGCACTATGCTCCTACAAGCTATCCTTTAACCACCCTGTTACCAATAGGGTAATGGAGTTTGAAATTAAACCAGAAAATAGTATCTTTAGGAGATTTTTTGATGACTAGAGAAGAAATGTATATGAAAAAGGCATTAGAGCAGGCAAAGAGGGCATATAAATTAAATGAAGTGCCTATTGGCTGTGTAATAGTATATAAGGATGAAATTGTTGGAAGGGGTTATAATAGAAGGGTAACGGATAAAAATACATTATCCCATGCAGAATTAAATGCCATAAGAAAGGCATCGAAAAAGCTGGGAGATTGGCGGCTTGATGACTGCGAAATGTATGTAACCTTAGAGCCTTGTCAAATGTGTTCAGGGGCCATAGTTCAATCCAGAATTAGAAAGGTGTATATTGGCTGTATGAATCCAAAGGCAGGGTGTGCCGGCTCAATAATGAACCTGCTTGATGTTAAGGAGTTTAATCATCAGGTAGAAATCAGTGAGGGTATATTACAGGAGGAATGCAGCAGTCTTTTGAAAAATTATTTTAAGGAATTAAGAGCATTGAAAAAGGCTGATAAAATAAAAAGATGTGAAACTTAAAATAAAAAGATGTGAAACTTAATTTGACATATTAATAAAAATCATTTATACTTGCAATGCACCTTGTGGTGTGACAATTAAATAAGTTTTAAAGTTTCCACGCAGCCGGGGAGTTAGCGGTGCCCTGTACTTGCAATCCGCTTTAGCAAGGGTCATATTCAGTTTCGGATGCTTTCTTGTGAAGCTGCCTTTTATAAGTGGCGTTGAAGCTTGGGTCTTATGCAATAGAAATTTACGAATCGTGTCAGGTCAGGAATGGAGCAGCACTAAGTAAAACCTTCTATGTGACGTGAGGTCGCCTGAGCGGAGTTAACTGTAGGAGTAACGTTCGTGAGTCACATACAACGCTGAATGCGTGGATTTAATAATTATAGAGCTTCCTGTTAAACAAATGTTTGATGGGATATTTTTTTAAAGGAGTGGTTTTGTGAATTCAAAATATTTTGACCATACAATTTTAAAGGCTGATGCCAAAAAAGAAGATATAGAGAAAATATGTAAGGAAGCAATAGAATATAATTTTGCTTCGGTTTGTGTTAATTCCTATTGGACAGGGTATGTAGCACAGCTTTTGTCAAATAGTGGTGTTTCGGTATGTACAGTTGTAGGTTTTCCTTTGGGGGCAATGAGTACAAAGGCAAAGGCTTATGAAACCAGCTGTGCCGTGGAAGATGGTGCAGACGAAATAGATATGGTAATAAATGTAGGAGAGTTAAAGGCTGGGAATTTGGAGGCTGTTTTCGAGGATGTTAAGGCTGTAAGAGGTCAGTGTGAAGGAAAAATATTAAAGGTAATAATAGAAACCTGTTATTTAACAGAGGATGAAAAAAAGACAGCCTGCGAATTAGCAGTAAAGGCAAAGGCTGATTTTGTAAAAACCTCTACAGGCTTTGGCTGTGGTGGTGCTGCTGTAGAAGATGTAGCCTTAATGAAGCATGTAGTTTCCGGAAAGGCAAAGGTAAAGGCATCAGGTGGTATTAGAAATAGCCAGACAGCAAAGGCTATGATAGAGGCTGGTGCAGACAGACTTGGAACAAGTGCAACAATAGCCATTGTGGAGGGAAAATAAATGAAAAAAAATCTTAAAAGAATAGGTGCAATACTTTTAATACTTATAATTGCAGGCTTGTATGTATGGGCAATAGTGGCAGCAGTAATGGCAAGACCAGAGGCAAATTGTGTGTTTATGGCAGCAGCAGCCTGCACAGTTTTAGTGCCGGGAATTTTATACATAATTGTATGGTTTAGAAAGGTATTAAAAAAGGAAACCTAGAAATTTGAACTTTTCTAATAAAGTGGCATTCTTTGACAGTGTTGGGGGAGTGGTGGCTGCCATGGTGGGTGCGTTTGTGTTAATCTATATGAAAACAGGCAGAGGCTATAGAAGAAAAGCATATAATCAGGGAGAAAGAGGTAAGAATTTTGGTATGGAGGCTTATACGGAAAAACTACAAGTAAATGAAACAGAAAAACTGCAGACAGGTAAAATGGAAAAGCTTAATGGGGATGAAACGGAAATTTTAAATTAATACATAACAATATTTTGAAAAATTACAGGGGAATAAAAGAAATTCAGTAAATATATATGCTATGATAAATTTTGTGAGAATTGTAAATAAAGATTAAAGTGTAAAAAGTAAGAATAAAAATAGGATAAGCTAGGGATGTTTATGAGAAAATACCTGCCACAGATTTTTCTGTGACAGGCATTTTTGTTTAACACATTATCTATAAATAATATCGTGTCTTCCTGGTCCGTTTGAAACCATTGTAATCTTAACTTCAAGCTCTTTTTCAATAAACTCAATATATTTTCTACAATTTTCTGGCAGGTCTTCGTATTTTTTGATTCCTCTGATTTCTGTTTTCCAGCCTGGAAGATATTCATAAACTGGCTTTGCTTTAGCAAGCTTTGTAGTAGTTGGGAAATCACGAGTAACAACGCCGTCAATTTCGTAGCCTACACAAATAGGAAGAGTATCTAAGTAGCCTAAAACATCAAGAACAGTTAAAGCTACCTGTGTAGCACCCTGCATTTTACAACCATATCTTGAAGCAACTGCATCAAACCAGCCCATTCTGCGAGGACGACCTGTAGTAGCACCAAATTCGCCACCATCACCACCGCGTCTTCTAAGCTCATCAGCTTCATCACCAAAGATTTCGCTGACAAATTCGCCAGCACCAACTGCACTTGAGTAAGCCTTAACTACTGTAATAATATCTTTGATTTCATAAGCTGGGATACCAGCACCAATAGCACCATAAGAAGCTAAAGTAGAAGAAGATGTAACCATTGGGTAAATACCAAAGTCAGGGTCCTTTAATGTACCAAGCTGACCCTCTAATAAAATGTTCTTGCCGTCCTTAATTGCCTGCTGTAAAAATGCTGCTGTATCGCAAACATAAGGAGCAACCATATCTCTATATTCGTGTAATGTATTTAAAAGCTCTTCTGGGTCAATAGTTGGCTTGTGATATAAATGCTCTAAAATAGGATTTTTCAAATCGCAAACTCTTGCAATCTTGTCCTTCAAAACCTCATCATCAAAAAGCTCATTAACCTGGAAACCAATCTTTGAGTATTTGTCTGAATAAAATGGTGCAATACCTGATTTTGTAGAGCCAAAGGATTTGCCACCAAGACGCTCCTCCTCGTATTGGTCAAATAAAATGTGATAAGGCATAACAATCTGAGCTCTGTCAGATACTAAAATCTTAGGCATTGGAACGCCCTTTGAAACAATGTCATTAACTTCCTTGAAAAGTGCAGGAATACTAAAAGCAACACCATTTCCAATAACACTTGTTGTATGATTATAGAATACGCCTGAAGGGAGAATGTGAAGTGCAAATTTACCGTAGTCATTTACGATAGTATGACCTGCATTGCTTCCACCCTGAAATCTAACAATAATGTCAGATGTTTCGCCAAGCATATCTGTGATTTTTCCTTTTCCTTCATCGCCCCAGTTGGCACCAACGACTGCTCTTACCATAAAACGAGTCCTCCTAAACTATTATTATGAGGGAATAAGCAAAGAAGAAATTCTTTATATAATTCTTAAGAGCTGATTCCTTCAAAATGTGTAATATTAATTTTGACTTTAGCATTATAGCATATATAATAATATAAGTAAAATTAATATTATTTATAAGAAATATAAGTAAATCTAATATTACTATAATTCACAACTAAGGATTTATAATGTCCAACAGCTTCTTAGCTGGTGAGGATATAGGATTTTTCTTATCTGTTACAATAGAAAAATATCTTTTTGGCATTTTTTCATCAAATTTCAACTGAAATAATTCTTTGCTGTCAAGAAACGGCTGTGCAAAATCGGAAACAACAAGTCCGACGCCCAGATTTCTAAGAGCAAACTGCACAATCATATCACTTGTTGCAAGCTCAAACTCAGGTTCAATAAAAACACCTTTTTCAGCAAGAAACTGGTCAATATAGCTTCGTGTACTTGTGTTCTTTTCAAGAGAAATAATAGGCAGGCTAGAAAGAATGTCCAGAGAAAGAGTTTCTCTTTTTAGGTGGGAATATTCATTGCCTGCAATTACAATGGTTTTAATTTCGCGGACATTAGTGGCAGATTGACCGTCAAAGGTAGAAAAAGGAGTGCTGACTACTCCAAAATCAATTTTGCCTTCTTTTAGATTAATAAGGGTTTCGGGGGTTGGAGCATTAGTTACATTTATTTTAATGTGAGGATATTTTTCGTGGAAAATTTCAAGGTAAGGCAGTAAGTAAAACTGTAGTGTCATATCCGAAGCACCAATTTTAATTTCTCCATTATCAAGATTAATAAGTTTTTTAAATGCCTCCTCGCCTTTTATAAGGTTTTCGTAGGAAGCCTTTACATAAGAAAATAAGGTTTCACCCTCGGAGGTAAGCTTTACGCCCTTGGCAGTACGGATAAATAACCTGCCGCCCAAGTTTTTTTCTAAAATTTTAAGCGCCTGACTAACTGCTGGCTGGGAAATGCACAGGGACTCTGCTGCACCGGAAATACTGCCACAGGTAGCTACAAAGTAAAAATATTTATAGTGTTCAAGATTTATATTCATAAGATTAAGGCTCCATAAAAATAAGGGTGAAATATTCTGGTATAAGCTGCATGCTATTGAAACGGTTCTGCTATATGTTCTGCTTATATCACGATATAAGTCTAGAATATCATCTGTACAAAGTAAAAGCAAGGTCAAAAGCAAGTTAAAAAAAGAATATTATCTTGCGATTATTTGGGACATATTATATAATGACAGGAGTGAGAAATATAGAAGATTTCAGCTATGTGGCTGTGTTAGAAAGGATGTGCAGTATGAAGATTGGAATGCTTACAAGTGGTGGCGATTGTCAAAGTCTTAATGCAACAATGAGAGGTGTTGCCAAGACTCTTTACAATAACATTAAGGATGTAGAGATTATAGGCTTTATTGAAGGCTATAAGGGTCTTATGTATGAAGATTATAAGATTATGACACCAAATGATTTTTCGGGCATTCTTACAGAGGGCGGCACTATACTTGGAACCTCCAGACAGCCATTTAAGCTTATGAGAACGCCAGACAGTGAGGGCAGGGACAAGGTCGAGCTGATGAAAAAGACTTACAAAAAGCTAGGTCTTGAATGTCTTGTAGTGTTAGGTGGAAATGGCTCACAAAAGACAGCAAACCTCCTTCGAGAGGAGGGTTTATCAATAGTTTCGCTACCAAAAACCATAGACAATGATTTGTGGGGTACAGACATAACCTTTGGTTTCCAGAGTGCAGTAAATATTGCTACAGAGGCTATAGACTGTATTCATACAACAGCAGCCTCTCACGGCAGAGTATTTATTGTAGAGGTTATGGGACATAAGGTAGGCTGGCTTACACTGCACGCAGGAATGGCTAGTGGGGCTGACATTATTCTTATACCAGAAATACCTTATGATATTGACAAGATTGTAGAGGCTATTGAAAAGAGAACAAAGGAAGGCAAGAGATTTTCCATTCTTGCAGTAGCTGAGGGCGCTATTTCAAAAGAGGATGCTCTCCTTAGCAAAAAGGAATATAAAAAGAAATTAGCAAGCAGTCCGTATCCTTCAGTATCTTATGAAATTGGAAAGAAGATAGAGGAAAAGACAGGACAGGAAATAAGAGTAACTATTCCGGGACATACACAAAGAGGTGGCAGTCCATGCCCATATGACAGAGTTCTATCTACCAGATTTGGAGCAGCAGCTGCAAAAATGATATTAGATAAGGATTATGGCAATATGGTAGGAATGAAAAATGGCGAAATAGTCAGAGTTCCTCTTGAGGATTTGGCAGGAAAGCTTAAAAAGGTAGACCCTGACTCATCTATAATAAAAGAAGCAAAAGCAGTAGGCATAAGCTTCGGAGATTAGATAGGTAAATATGTCATATACAGCATTATATAGAAAATTTAGACCAGATACCTTTGAGGAGGTAAAGGGTCAGGACCATATAGTTACAACCCTTAAAAACCAGATAAAGGCAGACAGAGTAGGCCACGCATATTTGTTTTGTGGGACTAGAGGTACAGGTAAAACAAGTATAGCAAAGCTTTTTGCAAAGGCAGTAAACTGTGAAAACCCAGTAGATGGAAGTCCTTGTGGTGAATGTGCCAGTTGTAAGGCTATTGCTAGTGGAGCTTCTATGAATGTAATAGAAATAGATGCAGCCTCTAACAATGGTGTAGACAATATTAGAGAAATACGAGATGAGGTACAGTATTCTCCAACAGAGGGCAGATACAAGGTTTATATTATAGATGAGGTGCATATGCTTTCAATAGGAGCCTTTAATGCGTTGTTAAAGACCTTGGAGGAGCCACCCTCATATGTAATATTTATACTAGCAACTACTGAGGCTCAAAAAATTCCTATTACCATTCTTTCAAGATGTCAAAGATATGATTTTAAAAGAATTACAGTAGATACTATTGCAGCAAGACTTACAGACCTTGCAGACAGGGAGGGCTTACAGGTAGAGGAGAAGGCTATCAGGTATATAGCTAAGGCAGCCGACGGCTCCATGAGAGATTCTCTTAGCCTGTTAGACCAGTGTATTGCCTTTTATATGAATCAGACCCTTACCTACGAAAATGTATTAGAGGTGCTTGGTGCAGTAGATAATGATGTTTTTAGCAAAATGCTAAGGACAATTATAAATAGAAACTCTATTGGGTGTATACAGCTATTAGAGGAAATTATTATACGAGGCAGGGATTTGACCCAGTTTGTAAATGATTTTACCTGGTATCTTAGAAATCTTTTGCTGGTTAAAACCTCAGACAATGCTAATGAAATAATAGATATGTCCAATGAAAGATTAGAGGCCTTAAAGGAAGAGGCTGCTATGGTAGAAATACCAGTAATTATGAGATATATCAGAATATTGTCAGAGCTGTTAAATCAAATGCGTTATGCTACAGCAAAGAGAGTGCTGGTAGAGGTGGCACTCATAAAACTTACACAGCCGGCTATGGAGGAAAATTATGAAGCTCTGATAGACAGAATATCTGGCTTGGAAAAGGCTGTGGAAAATGGTATAACTATCAGCACACCAGTAGTACAAAATGCAAAAGAGGAAGAAAAACCTAAAAAAGAGCCACTACAGGTAGCTATCCCTGATGATATTAAGGAGATAGTAGATAATTGGCCCCATATATATCCAAAGCTTTCAGGATATATGAAAAGTATGATTGGCAATGCCAGAATGGCAACAGATGGAAGTAATGTTTTGTCGGTTGTTTTTTCTGACGCTACTGTTTTTGGCTCAGCAAGACTACACGAGGATGAGTTGTCACAGGATATTTCGTCTATCGTAGGAAAACAGACAAAGGTAAAGATGACACTTTTAGAAGAAGGAGAAAGCTTTACCGACCACTATATGGAAGCAATTTCAAAAATTAATTTTAATATAACGGAGGAATAGAACAATGGCTAGACGCGGAGGATTTCCAGGAGGCATGGGTATGCCTGGCAATATGAATAATTTAATGAAGCAGGCACAGAAAATGCAAAAGCAGATGGAGGAAACTACCAAGGAATTAGAAGAAAAGGAATATACAGCAGCCGCAGGTGGTGGAGCTGTAGAGGTAACAGTTTCCGGTAAGAAAGAGGTTACAAAGGTTAAGCTTTCTGAAGAAGTAGTAGACCCTGATGATATAGAAATGTTAGAGGACCTTATTGTAGCAGCTACAAATGAGGCACTTAGAAAAATGGAAGAGGAGTCAAGTGCTCAAATGGCTAAAATCACAGGAGGTCTTGGAGGAGGCTTTCCTTTCTAATGGATTATTATAGTAGTCACATAACAAGGCTTATTGAGGAGTTTGGAAAGCTGCCGGGTATTGGTCAAAAATCAGCGGCAAGACTTGCCTTCCATATTATAAATATGTCAAAGGAGCAGGTAGAGGCTTTGGCAAACACTATTGTAGAGGCAAAGGAAAATGTAAAATACTGTAAGGAATGTTTTACACTTACAGACAGGGATATTTGCCCTATATGCAGCAGCCCAAAGAGAAATCATAAGGTAATAATGGTAGTGGAAAACACAAGGGATTTGGCTGCCTATGAAAAGACAGGCAAGTTTGATGGTGTCTACCATGTACTTCATGGTGCTATCTCGCCTATGCTGGGTATTGGACCAAAGGATATAAAGTTAAAGGAATTAATGGAAAGGTTAAGAGGAGATGTTGATGAAGTAATTATTGCCACAAATTCCAGTCTGGAAGGCGAAACAACAGCCATGTACATAAGCAAGCTGGTAAAGCCTAGCGGTATCAAGGTGACGAGAATTGCATCCGGAGTACCAGTAGGTGGCGATTTAGAGTACATAGATGAGGTTACATTACTTCGTGCATTAGAAGGCAGAACAGAGATTTAGGAATGGAAAAATGGCAGAGGAACACATCTTAGTTAGAGATATTATACATGATCACAATGAGCGTATGCTGAACATAAAGAAATATTATCCATATTTCAAATTGACAGAGAATACTTTCACCCAGTTTCAAGGGGGAAAGTATTCAAATTTGGATATGGGTTATATTTTAATGGCAGTGTTACGCTTTTTTATTGAGAAAAATAATTTTGAAGAGCAGGATGTAACCTACGAGGAATACCAGGACTTTCTCCATCAAATATATAGAAGGGATTTTGAAATCCCTTTAGATGAGGATGAGGAAAAAGAGGTAAGCGCCTATATTTTTGACAAGCTTACAAATGGTGGCAGACCCTTTTCTTATGAATATTTTGACCCTGTAGAAAAGGCGAAAAAGACTATTAGAATGAGGTTTATCGACAGCAGAATAAGAGAGGACAGGCTGACCTATTTCCTTACCAGTGAGGCAATAGAGTTTTATTTAGATACAAAGGAAATAAAGGACGAAAGCAGTATCAGCATTGCACAGCTTTTATTGTCAAAAATGATTGCTGCAAAAAATTATAAGGGTGGAATTGATATAATTAAAAGAATTAACAGCGAGGTTTCAAGACTTAAGATTAGAAAAAATGAAGTTTTAAATATACTTAGTGAAGATGTATTTGCAGGTCAGAAGGCATATGAGGATTTTGTAAATACAGGTATCAGGTGGTTTGAGGATGAACAAAAGCTATTTTCTAAAAATATGGAGTTAATTGAAAATGCACTTAAAAGAGTGGAAAATGATGAGTCCTATTTTAGTACAATAGATGACATATATTTGCTGGAGATGGAATTGAAAAATACCATAACCAAGCATAGTGAATTATTAAATGCTTGTACAGATTTACAGATAAAGGCTGATGAAATTATTAATAAAGCCAAGTTTAACAGACTTCGTCCAAGCTTTGATTTTGCTTACGCCTTAAGGCAGATGATGATAAAAGACAGAGCTGATATGACAGAAATGATTATAAAGCCTCTTTTAAAGCTTAATATTAAAAAGAGCTTTTATCTTAATGACATTGACAAGCTATTATCACTTAGGGAGGATAAAAAAGAGGAGGTGGAGGTAGTAAGGGAAATCACAGAGGAAAAGAATTATGTTTATGAGGACGAGCTTTGGGAAAACAGAATAAGTACAAATTATCATATTCTTATTAAAGATATGCTGGATTTGCTTTTAGAAAAGGAGCTGGTATCCTTAGAGGAGTTAAATGATTGTATTGTAAGCAAACATGGTGAAAAAGTTCTTAACAATGGTGACTATTATTCATTATTGGTACATATGTGTCAAAAGAAGGAATACAATATAGACAGCGTAGTAGAAAAGCCAGACACTTTCTTTGAGGAATACCTAAAGGAAGTAGTCGAATCGGCTGAGGATAATATATATTCTGGCATTATCATTAAAATAGAGTGTAATGCTGAGAATAAAAAGAAAATCGGAGATAACGCAGAAATATCAGATATACAAATGGAAGTATATGTGTAAAGACCGTAGTGGATATTAAAGTCAGGAGAAAATTATGACAGATAGAGAATTAGACAAAGCATTAGAAATAGTATCAACTCTTATAACAGGTGGAGAAATATCCAAGGATACAAATACAGCCTTATACGAGGAGTATCAGTCTAATGGCGAGGTTTATGATATAGTTGTTAAAATGCTGAAGAAAATGAATATAAGCCTATATGAATATAATTACGGTTTATATATTTGTGCAGGAGAAAACAACAGAGTATTTGGTTATTCCAACGAGGAATTAAAAAAAGAAATAGGTGTAAAATTAAATAGAGAATTATACCTGTGCTATTTTATTATTTATATGATAATTTCAAGGTTTTACAGAGATTCAAAAAATTATACCTTCGTAGAATATGTAAAGGTAGAGGATATTATTAATAGTGTTGACAGCTCCTTAAAAGCTGTAATAAATGATATAAAGGTGCTTAATATGGATGGGGTGGAAGCAAACAGCTTTAAGGAGCTGGCATTAACCTGGGAGGATATGCCAATTATAGGACAGGGGGAAGGTATGGCAAGGGCTTCCAGAGGTTCAAAAAGCGGCGTTGTAAAGCTGGTGTTTAACTTTCTGCTTAATCAGGAGCTTATGCTGGAAAATGAAGGAAGATACTATCCAAAGGACAAATTCAAGGCTCTTATAGAAAATTATTATGATGATTATAAGGGCAGAATATATGAGATTATGAAAGGAGAAGACTAATGCCACACATTAATCGAATAAGAGTAAATAATGTCAGATATAATTTTGGAACACAATATTATGATGACTTTTTAATGAGATTTTCGGGAAAGAATACTATTTATGATTTGGCTAATGGTGGTGGTAAAAGTGTACTTATGCTCCTTTTGCTCCAAAATATGATTCCAAATTGTACACTGGACGAAAAGCAGCCTATTGAAAAGCTGTTTAGGACTGATAATGGAAGTACAACGATACATTCACTTGTTGAATGGCGACTTAGTGACGCACATATAAAGGATAATTATAAATATATGCTTACCGGCTTTTGTGCCAGAAAGGCAAAGGAAAATCCAGAGGATAAAGTGAAGGATACAGCCAATATAGAATACTTTAATTACTGTATTTTTTATAGAGAGTTTAATGATAATGATATTAAAAATCTCCCCCTTAAAAATGGTAATGAAAGAATAACCTACAATGGACTAAAAAATTACCTTAGAGAATTAGAAAAAAGAGATTTAAGTCTAAAGATATATATTTTTGAAAGGAAAGGTGAATACCAGAGATTTATTGCAGATTATGGTATTTATGAAAGTGAATGGGAGATTATAAGAGGAATTAATAAAACCGAGGGTCATGTAAGGACTTACTTTGAAAGCAATTACAAAACCACCAGAAAGGTTGTGGAGGATTTGCTTATAGAAGAAATTATCCAAAAATCCTTTAACAGCAAGACCTATAGTGAGGACAGAGAGGACGAAATGGCAAAGACTCTGGTGGAAATTAAGGACAAGCTGGTAAGTCTGCTTAAAGCTAAGGAAGATATTAATAATTATGACAGACAGGCAGAGGTTATTGGAGATTTTGCCAAAAGAGTAGACAGCGTTAAGGAACTGTACTATGGCAAGGAAAATTTAGCTGATGAAATAGTAAGGAGTTATTATACCATTGGTGAAATGCTGGAAAATGTGGAAAAGGATAAGCAGGCCAATGAAGGGGAAATAGAAAAAATAACAAAGGTAATTGACGATTATAAAAGAGATATAGAAAGCGCACAGGTTGTTGGGGAAACCTGCAAGCTTTCGGAGTACATAGATAAGCTTACAGCCTTAGAAGCTGCACTTAAGGAAAAAACAGACCAGAATAATAATGCTAAAAAGGAGCTTGCCATAAAGGAAAGCATTAATGATTATGCTGATTATCTGTATTACAAAAGGGAAAGAGATAGCTTATCTGTAGCAGTTGATAATATGCTTTCAGATAAGGCTGATTTAATAGAAGAGCTTAGAGAGCTGGCAGCAGTAAAATTTTCCCGAAACAAAGAAAAAATGGCAGAAATCTTAAATGAAATAGAAAAGCTTGAGGGTATTATTGCAGCAGAGGAAGAAAGCATAAAACAATTAGCCACAGAGGATAAAGCTATTGAAAAGCAGATAGCAGTAGAGGAATATTTAGGTAATACTGCAAGGGAAAATCTTGATTTGTTGTTGGTGCAAATTAATGAAAAACGCAAGGAATATAATGGAATACTATCCTTTGATTTTTCAAATGACGAAAAACAATTACAGGACAAGTATAATCAGTTAGTTGAAAAAAGCAGTAAGCTTACAGAAGAACAAAAGGCAGTAGATGAGAATATTTCTAAGCTGAAGGAGGAGGGAGTAAAAATTAAGGAGGATATATTAGATAATGATGACAGGCTATCCTTATGTATTGACGAAAAAAATCAGGTAATGTCAATACTGGAAAAGGCAGAAAAGCTTTCAAAGGTATATGGAGAAAGAAGCTTTAATGTATTAAAAGAGCTTATTGATTTTAAAATAAATGAGGCCATAGAGGAGCAAACTGGTCTTGAAGAACAGGAAAAAGAATTGTCTGCGTATATGAAGGGCTTAAAGAATAAAACTATTGTTCCTGCTAACGGACAGTTAAAGGGCGTTTTTGAATATATAGTAAGATATTATGGAAATATAGCAGTTTTAGGTGCAGAGCTTGTGAAGACCATGACAAAGGAAAAATGCAAAGAGGTATTAGAATATAATCCATTATTACCTTATAGCATTGTAGTAAAGAATAAATATGATTTGATTATTAGTGACACAGCTTTAAAAGAGTTGTGTAATTTTGGTGCGCCAATTCCTGTGATAAGATACGAGGCTATTAAGGAAAACACATTTTGTGTGGATTATAACAATTTAGATTTTATAAGAAGTGACGAAGAAATTTTCTATAACGAGGAATTACTGGAAAAGAGAAAAATTAAGCTTAACGAAGAATTAAGTGCAATTACCTTTAAAAAGGAGCAGATAGAGGAAACCTTAGACCTTTTAAGAAAGGATGCTTTGTTTGTTAAGAATTATGTAGAAAAAGAAAAAGCCAGATGCGAGGCTGTGCAAACAGAGTATGAGGAGCTTAAAAGCCAAAGAAAGGCTATGGAGGGAAAAAGCGAGGAGCTTCGTGTAGAAATTGCTGAAAAGGAAAAAAGTCTTTTGGTTATTAGTGAGGAACTAGAACAGACTAATAGGGATATAGCTTGTTTAAATCAGGATATGGAAATCATTTCACAGCTTGTCGGGATGTCCAAAAAGCAGGAGGAGCTTTCTGAAGATGAAGCTGTATGTAAAACAAGGCTTAGAGATTTAAGTGTAAAATATGATACCCTAAGCAAGCGTTTAGAGGCAAAGCAGGCCCAGCTTGCAGGCAGAAAGAATAATGTCTTAAAGCTTAAAGAGGACATGGAGGAAATTAAAAATAAATGGCAGGATATATATAAGAGCTATTATAAGGAGGGAATAATAGCTAATAGTGTAATGCCGGATAGTGAGCTGGAGGCTAGATTTTTAGGCTTAAAGAAGGTGTGTGAGGAAAATCTTACAGATGTTTCTGACAAGCAAAAGCTTATTAATAATTATGATGTTGCAATGGAAAAGGCACTTATTGCAATAGATTACAATGGTGTCGATACAAAGGAAATACAGGAATACTACGAAAGTGGAAAATATACTACAACAGATAAAGAACAGTTAAAGACAATTAAAAGGGATATTTCCGTAAAAGAGGAGGCAATATTAGAATTACAAAGAAATATAAGCTGTATTAAATCAGAAAAGGATAGAACGGAGGGAGGAATAGAAAAGAGTAAGGAGAAGATTGTTGAAAAGTATGGTAAATTTGTAGAGCCTTCCTTAGAGGGTGCAAATATTGTTGATTATATCGGCAGCAAAAAAGATGAAATTTTAAAGAATGAGGCATTACTGTCTGGCGTAAGGAATATTCTCAAAAATATAGAAAAAAACAATCAAAAATATATAATTTTGCAAAGAGATATTGATAAAATTATTACTAATGCTAAAATAAATGTTGGTACAGCTAAAAAGCTGTTATCTGGTGTAGGCGATTTGGAGGAAAGAATTGCTCAGGTAGTAGAAAAAAATGACAAATTTTTAAAAGAGATGTATGATAAGAGGGAGCAGTTTGAGAAGGAAAAACAAATGCTTATTGATTTGTTAGTTCAGATGAACTCCCACGCATTGGCAGACGAAATGAGAAGCAATATTATTTTGCCTGAAGGTATAGACGAGGCTGACAGACTTATAAATGCTTTAAAGGAAATTGTGGATTGTATTATGCTGGAAAGGGAAAGAGTTCTTAAAAGCATAGAGGATATGGAAAAAATCAAGGACAATTTTGAAAACCAATGTATTCAAACCTGCATTAATATTAAAAATGAGCTGGACAGACTTCCAAAATTATCAAAGATAAATATGGACGGAGAAACTATTTCTATTATTAGCCTGACTATTCCTTACATTAAAGAGGAGCAGTACAAGCTAAGCATGGAAAAATATATTGATGATACAGTAAGTGTTGCTGATTCTATGCGAAATGAAACAGAAAGACTTAAGTATATCAGAAATCAATTATCCTTTAAAAGGCTATTCTCTGCCATCGTTAAGGATATGAATGGAATTAAGCTTAGCTTATACAAGAGAGAACGAATAAAAGAACAGAGCAGATATTTAAAATACGAGGAAGCTGTAGGAAGTACAGGACAATCACAGGGTATATATATCCAGTTTTTAATTGCTATTATTAATTATATTAGCAGCATTAATTCTAAGGGCAGCGAAGGCGCACTCCTTAAGAAAGCAATATTTATTGATAATCCGTTTGGCGCAGCAAAGGATATTTATATCTGGGAGCCAATTTTCAAGCTGTTAAAAACAAACTGTGTACAGCTTATAGTACCGGCAAGAGGTACAACACCTGCTATTACAGGAAGATTTGATGTAAATTATATTTTAGGTCAGAAGCTTATTGACGGAAAGCAGCAGACAGTGGTTGTAGACTATTGCAGTAATGTAGATAATGAACAAATGGAATACGAAACTTTAACATACGAACAAACAGCATTATTTTAGAGGTGAACAGGTTTGGATAAGTACGAATTTAATATTAAAACTGAACAAATAAAGAAACTTATTAGAAAAAAGGAATATGAAAAGGCAGCAGAAATAGCAGATACTCTTGATTTTACAAAAATCAAAAACAATGCACTCCTTATAACTATAGCAGATGTATATGAGGTTATAGGACAATATGATAGTGCAAGAGATGTGCTGGAAATTGCTTACGAGCGTTCACAGCTGGGACGCCAGATTGCCTTTAGGCTTACAAGAGTATCTGTAAAGAGGAAGGATTTGGAAAGTGCCATAGATTATTATGAGGACTTTAAGGCTATTGCACCAAAGGATGCCTCTTGTTATATTTTACAGTATGAAATTTCAAAGCTTAAAAACGAGCCTGTTGAAAATCAGATTGCCATATTGGAAAAATATATAGAAGATGATATGGATGATAAATGGACCTATGAGCTGGCAAAGCTTAACCATGACGCTGGAAACATAGATAGATGTGTAGAGCTTTGTGATACTATTATTTTGTGGTTTAGCGAGGGTAAATATGTTGACAAGGCAATGGAGTTAAAAATGCTTCATGCCCCATTGACTAAGAGCCAGCAGGATAAGTATAACAAGCGTTGGGAGGAGCAAAGTGAGCAGGTAGATGCTGATGACATTAAACTTAAAGAGGTAAATGTTGACAACAAATATGACACTTATAATATTCAGGCAGAAATAGCAAAAAGTATGGTTGAGCTTTTTGGCGAGACAGAAAATGATGATGATGAGGAAAGAAATGCCTTAAGCGATACAAATAGCTTTTTCAAGCCAGCTGTAGAGAAAGAGAAAAAGGCTGAAGTGATAGAAGAAAATGCCGAAGCGATAGAAAAAAAGGCGGAAGCTCAAAGTACTGCAGAGCCTGTGGTAAATCAGATTATTCCAGAGGACGATAAGACAAAGGTTATTCCAAGTATCGATGTAGTAAAGGAGCTTGCAAAGGCAGCAGGACTTACTTCGGTTGGGGTACAGCACGACGAAAATGAGATAAAGACTACTAATGAACAGGTAGAAAATACTGAGGCTGCACAGCCTGCTCCAGAGGATGACCAGATAGAAGGTCAGATTACCTTAGACGAATTATTAAATGGAATGTATAAGGCAGAGCCAGAGGAGTTAGGCGAAGTAGAAGAATTACAGGAAGTAGAAGAATTACAGGAAATAGATGTAAAAGAGGTTGAGGCTAGTGAAAATTCAGACGAGGATATAGAAATATCTGAGGAAAATAATAATGAGGAGATTGATAATATGGGAAATGTAGATAAGGATAATTTAAGCAATACAAGAGAGCTGGCATTAGATGTGCTTAACGAAATGCTAGAGGACAAAGATATTGATTTGCCGGTTGATGATACAGAAGAAATTGTCGAAGAGGTAGAGGACGAAGAAATATCAGAGGAGGCTGCCGAAGAGGTAGAGGACGAAGAAATATCAGAGGAAACAACCGATGAGGAAGAAGATGAGGATATGTCGGAAGAATCTGCTGACGATGTGGAAGATGAAGAAGCCACAGAGGAGGCTGCCGAAGAAGTAGAGGACGAGGAAGTATCAGAGGAAGCAACTGATGAGGAAGAAGATGAGGATATGTCAGAAGAATCTGCTGATGATGAAGAAACCTCAGAAGCGTTGAAGGAAAATGCTGCTGATGTTAAAACTATTATCAGGGCATTTATTGAAAAGTACGCAGGGGTGGAAGGCTTAGATAAGCAGGTAATCAAGGTATTACAGAATATGCTTAGAAATAATGAGGAGCAAAACGATTTCATTTACATTATGGGTGATGTAAAAAGTGGAAAGACAACACTTGCAATGGAAATTATTAAGCTTATGAGCAAAATAAGAGAAAAGGGTACAAAGAAGATTGCAAAGGTAAATGGTACTTCATTTACAGAAAATAATGTTGATACCTTTGCTTCAAAACTTGGAGAATGCGATGTTATTATTGAAAGAGCATCTTCGATAGACCCGTTTGTATTCTTAGAACTGCTTGAAAATCTTCAAAATGATGAAATTAAGAGAATAGTTATTTTTGAGGACGAAAGAACTTTATCTGAGAAGTATATGGTGGAAAACAAAAAAATTGCCAATAAAATAGATAATGTTATTAAATTAAAGAATAATAAGATAAAGGATTGGGCTAAGATTGCTGTGGACTATGCTGCAACACAGGGATATACCATTGATGAAATGGGTATGCTGGCACTTCATGCAAAAATCGACCAGCTCTACACAATTACTTTGGTAATTCATAAAAACCATGTGGAGCAGTTGGTGGATTTGGCTATTGAAAATTCGCAGAAAAAGACCATTGGCCGTCTTATTAAGAAATTATTTGGTAATAGGGGAAATGAAAATGTATTAACTGAGGCAGACTTTATTAATGAATAATAAAGAAAGAACCTTTAAGTAAATAAATTCTAGGCAGACTAAGAAACAGAGGCAGTTATGGATACTGTAATTAGAAAAATTGACACAGAAAAAATAAATACAGAATATGTAAAGGAAGCTGGAGAAGTCCTTAGAAGTGGTGGCTTAGTAGCATTTCCTACGGAAACAGTATATGGTCTTGGGGGTAATGCGTTTGATAAGAATGCGTCCCACAAAATATACAGTGCAAAGGGCAGACCTTCTGATAATCCTCTTATAGTGCATATTGCAGGTGAGGAAGCCTTAGAGGAAATTGCTGAGGAAATACCGGAAAGTGCTAAAAAGCTTATGAAGGCATTCTGGCCGGGACCACTTACTATGGTGTTTAAAAAGACAGAGAAAGTCCCATATGAAACCACAGGTGGTCTGGACACGGTTGCAGTGAGAATGCCTAATCATAAGGTGGCATTAGAGCTTATAAGGGCGGCTGGTGTGCCTGTTGCTGCACCAAGTGCTAACACCTCTGGCAGACCTAGTCCTACAAAGGCAGAGCATGTTATTGAGGATTTATCTGGAAAGATAGATATGATTATTGATTCGGGAATAGCAGGCATAGGTATTGAATCAACTATTGTAGATATGACAGGCGATGTGCCAATGATACTCAGACCGGGATATATAACTAAGGGAATGATTAGTAAAATTCTAGGAGAGGTTACAGAAGACAAGGTAGTTTCTGCTAAAACTATTGAGGACATAGGAGATAAGGATTATAAGCCTAAGGCCCCAGGGATGAAATATAAGCATTACGCACCTAAGGCAGAGCTTACTGTGTTTGAAGGGTCTATTTTAAAGGTTATTGAAACAATAAATAAAATAGCTAAAAAGGAGATGGCAAATGGCAAAAAGGTAGGTATTATAGCCACCGACGAAACCATTGACAAATATAAGGCAGATGTAGTTGTGTCTATAGGAACCAGAAAGGACGAAGGCTCTATTGCAAGAAGTCTGTATGACATTCTTAGAGGCTTTGATGATAAGGATATAGACATTATTCTTGGAGAGAGCTTTTATGAGGATGAATTTGGATATGCCATAATGAATCGAATGATAAAGGCGGCAGGATATAAGATTGTCGAGGTGGGCAGGGATGAGATATAGTAAAATTATCTTTGTAAGTCAGGATGACACATACCGTGCCCCGGTAGCAGCCACTATTTTAAAAAGAAAAATTGGCAATAAGGAAATAAAAATAGAATCCAGAGGCTTGGTAGTACTGTTTCCGGAACCGGCCAATGCTAAGGGAATAGAGGTTGCCAGAAATCATGACTTAAACTTGTTAAGACATACAGCAAAACAGCTTACAGATACAGATTTTGGCGTAGATGTATTGGTCTTAGTTATGACCGAAAAAGGAAAACAGCGGATATATGATAGATTTGTAAAGGCTGTTAATGTATACTCTATAAAGGAGTTTATAGGAAGTACAGGAGATGTTGATATTCCCTATGGAAAATCAATAGAAGAATACGAGGATAATTTTGTATTTATTGAAACATTAATAAATGAGGTTATAAAGAAAATAGACGAATTAAACAATAACGACTAACAGGAGGACATTATGATAGCAATAGGATGCGACCAGGGCGGATTTACATTAAAACAGGAGGTTATGAAGCATTTAGAGGAGAGAGGCTTAGAATACAAGGATTTTGGCTGCTACAGCGAAGCGAGTGTTGATTATCCTGAATATGGAAAGGCAGTTGCACACGCAGTAGCCGACGGAGAATGTGAAAGAGGAATTTTAATTTGTGGTACAGGTATTGGTATATCTATAGCTGCAAATAAAGTAAAGGGTATTCGTGCAGCACTATGTACAGATTGCTTTATGGCTGAGGCTACAAGACTTCACAATGATGCTAATATATTAGCAATGGGTGGAAGAGTTATTGGAACAGGCTTAGCTTTAAAGATAGTTGATACCTTTCTGGATACACCATTTTCAAACGAGGAAAGACATATTAGAAGAATTTCACAGCTTGAGGATTAATAAATGTCAGAAAAAAGAAAAGATTATATTTCTTGGGATGAATATTTTATGGGAGTGGCAATGCTTTCGGCAATGCGTTCAAAGGACCCGGGCACACAGGTAGGAGCCTGCATAGTAAGTCAGGATAATAAAATATTATCAATGGGCTACAATGGATTTCCTATCGGCTGCAGTGATGATGAGTTTCCCTGGAACAGAGAAGGCGAGCCGTTAGACAACAAATATTTTTATTCAACCCATAGTGAGCTTAACGCCATACTTAATTACCGGGGCGGAAGCCTTGAAAATAGTAAAATATATGTGACACTTTTCCCTTGCAATGAATGTGCGAAAGCAATTATTCAGTCGGGGATAAAGGAGATAATATATGGGTGCGACAAATATGCGGATACACCTAGCGTGATTGCATCAAAGAAAATGTTGCGGGCAGCAGGTGTAAAGATGACAGAGTATGCACCTACAGGGCGTGAGATAAAAATAAATTTGTAGGAGTTGGAGCTTTTTTTTACCTTTTCTAACAGGTCACAAGAAGGATAATTAATATTAAAAAATGTCGAACAAAACTTGCATTACAATTTATAGAAAACCTGTAATTTTGCAATGCTCAAACATTGTTCGACATTTTTATATTATCCTTCTTGTGACCTATAAGAAAAGCTACAAAAGTTCTCAATACAGCTTCGCAGGTAAAGTATTTTTTATAAGTGTAGTTTGTATAAGAATTTCCTTACTTGTATTCGCCTATTGTTTGACTTATTCATATGTATTCATATGGTAAACACTCTAAGAAATAGACCAGTTTCGCCGTAGTCAAGTAAAAGAGTAACATCCTCTGTTGTTAGCTAGGGGTTTGGTGGAGAATTTTTCATGAATATTTTTTACAAAAAATATTAAATTTTTCTTAATAAATAGACAAAAAAATGTCTGAATGATATAATCTATAGATAGGTTTGCCTATGTGATTAAAATTTTGAAATGCTTCATATATTATATTTAGAAGCGATATATTTAAAGGTGTCATATGAAGTATAGAAAAGAGGTTTTTAGAAGCCTGAGCCTGATTACTCAGCTAGGAATAAATGTTATGGTTCCAGTTTTTATGTGTCTGTTTATTGGACTATTAGCAGACAAATATTTACACACCAGTATTACGGTGTGGCTTATGTTTCTGGGAATACTAGCTGGTGGCAGAAATGCCTATATTTTGGCAAAGAAGGTTCTGGAACAAAATGTCAACGAAACTAAAAAAGGGAAAAAGTAATGAAAAGAAAAGTTAAATTAGACAATCCAATGCTGCTTGATTTGATTGTTGGAAATATTATATTTCTCATATTAGGGGAAATAATACTTTTTGTGGTATTTACTTTTATAGGCCTAAGGTGGGATTTGGCGATTGGCTATCTTATAGGCGTTGCTGTGTCTATAGGTATGGTCATACACATGGCGTACAGCATAGATGATTCTGTGAGAATGGATGAACGCACAGCTCTTAAGCATATCAGAAAGACCTACATTATTAGAATAATAGCTGTAATCATTGTATTTGCAGTGATTTGGTTTTTAAAGCTTGGCAATATTGGGGCAGTGCTGTTGGGTATGCTGGTTTTGAAGTTTTCGGCATATATTACGCCGATTACTCATAGATTAACGTCTAAAATTTTTAGAAAAGGACGGTGATAATGTGGGATATGAAATAGTTAATGCCACCAATGTTTTGTTAGAAGCAGGACAAAAGGAAGCGGACTTTTCAATTCATTACCTGGCAGAGTTTAAGTTGTTTGGTCAGACACTTTACCTTACAACAACACATATTGGCTTGATAATAGTATCTTTAGTGCTTATTATCTTTGCTTTGGTAGCAAGGAGCAAAATAAAGAAGTCAAATGCCGAGGATACTCCGGGAATGATTCAGAATATAAGTGAGCTTTTGGTTTCAACAGTAGACAACATGGTTCAAGGCATTATGGGCGAAAACGGAAAAAAATTCAGAAACTGGATTGCTACCGTATTCGTATTTGCGTTGTTGTGTAATATTTCAGGTCTGTTCGGTGTTAGACCGCCAACGGCAGATTATGGTATTACTTTCTCAATGGGTGTCATTACATTTTTTATCATTCATTACAATGGTATTAAGAAAAATGGTGGAAAGCATTTTACAAATCTTTTCAAACCACTTCTGTTATCCCCAATTAATATTATTGGTGAAATAGCAGTACCGTTATCGCTTTCTTTGCGTTTATTTGGTAATGTACTTTCAGGAACCGTTATGATGGGACTTATTTATGGTTTATTGTCACCACCTATTACAACAGGTATTCCAGCGGTACTCCATGTATACTTTGACATATTCTCTGGTTGTATACAGGCGTATGTATTCTGTATGCTTACTATGGTTTATGTAAACGATAAGATTGCGGATTAATTCACAACAAGAAAGATTTAGGAGGATTTTAAAATGAATGGACAGGATTTTATTAATGCAATGTCAGCAGTAGGTGCAGGTTTAGCTATGATAGCTGGTATCGGACCTGGTATTGGACAGGGATATGCAGCTGGTCAGGCAGCAGCAGCAGTAGGTAGAAACCCAGGTGCAAAATCAGATATTACATCTACTATGCTTTTAGGACAGGCAGTTGCAGAAACAACAGGTCTTTACGGCTTCGCTGTTGCAATTATTTTAATGTTCGTTAAACCTTTCAAATAAGGTTAATTATTCTTTAAATAAAAAGAATACTCTTAGAAATATTGAAAGGAGGCGAAACCTTGGGTACGATTAGTAATTTATTAGGACCAGTATTGTTAGATACAGCAAATACAGATTTGGGTACAAGAATATTTGGACTTGATGCACAACTTATATTTGATGCTGTTGTATTGGCAATAAATATATTTCTACTTTTTGTATTGTTGTCATATATCTTGTTCAATCCTGTAAGGGATGTGCTTAGGAAAAGACAAGAAAAGATTACTAATGATAGAGAAAGTGCTGCGGCTGATAAGGAAGAAGCAAATGCACTTAAGCTCCAGTATGATAGTAAGCTTAAAGAAGTAGATAAAGAAGTTGAAATTATTTTAGCAGATGCCAGAAAGAAGGCTGTTTCAAATCAGGAAAAAATCATAAACGAAGCTAAGGAGGAGGCTGCAAGAATCATTGAGCATGCCCGAAACGAAGCTTTACTTGAGAAGAAAAAGGCGGCTGATGATGTTAAGAAGGAAATTATCAAGATTTCAACTCTTATGGCAGGCAAGGTAGTAGCAGCATCTATTGATGAAGGTACACAGGAACAGCTTATAAATGATACATTGAAAGAGATAGGTGATGATACATGGCTAAGTTAGTGGATAAAACCTATGGCGATGCCTTGTTTGAATTAGCTCTTGAAAATGGAAAGATAGATACTTATTATGACGAGGCAAAGGATGTTCTTTGTTCATTAGAAGATAATGAAGAATTGTTCAAGCTTTATAATCATCCAAAAATTCCTAAGGAAGAAAAGGTAAAGGTTACTGAAAACATATTCAAAGGAAGGGTTTCAGATGACCTTACAGGCTTTTTGGTTCTGATGATAAATAAAGACAGACAAAATGCAATAAAAGAAACCTTAGAATATTTTATTGCAAAAATAAAGGAATATAAAAAGATAGGTGTAGCTTATGTAACTACAGCTATTAACCTAGACGAAGCCGAAAAAAAGGCTATCGAAGAAAAGCTCATAAGCACTACAGAATATGTAGAGTTTGAAATGAACTACAAGGTGGATAAGGATATCATAGGTGGTATGATTATCCGCATTGGTGATAGAGTTGTAGACAGTAGTGTTAAAACAAAGATTTATAATATCTCAAAAGAATTATACAACATACAGCTCGCATAAAAATATGTAAAGAAGGTGAGTTAGCTCCATGAATTTAAGACCTGAAGAGATTAGTTCAGTTATTAAAGAACAAATAAAGAATTACTCTACAAAGCTTGAAGTATCAGATGTTGGTACAGTTATTCAGGTTGCTGATGGTATTGCCAGAGTTCACGGTTTGGAAAATGCTATGCAGGGTGAACTGCTTGAATTTCCTGGCGAAGTATTTGGTATGGTACTTAACTTAGAGGAAGACAATGTTGGTGCTGTTTTACTTGGTGATCATAGAAATATAAACGAAGGTGATACAGTAAAAACAACTGGAAGAGTTGTTGAGGTGCCAGTTGGAGATGAAATGATTGGTCGTGTTGTCAACGCTTTAGGACAGCCTATAGACGGAAAAGGACCAATTAATGCTAAGAAGTATCGTCAGATTGAAAGAGTAGCTTCTGGTGTTATCTCAAGAAAATCAGTAGATACACCATTACAGACAGGTATTAAGGCTATTGATGCGATGGTTCCAATCGGAAGAGGACAAAGAGAGCTTATTATTGGTGATAGACAGACCGGTAAGACAGCAATAGCTATTGATACAATCATTAACCAGAAGGGACAGGGAGTCAACTGTATCTATGTTGCTATAGGACAGAAGGCTTCAACTATTGCTTCTATTGTTAAAACCTTAGAAGAATTTGGTGCTATGAGTTATACAACAGTAGTAGCTTCTACAGCTAGTGAATTAGCACCACTTCAATATATTGCACCATACTCAGGATGTGCTATTGGTGAGGAATGGATGGAACAGGGAAAGGATGTATTGGTTGTATATGATGACTTAAGCAAGCACGCAACTGCATACCGTACACTTTCATTGCTTCTTCGTCGTCCACCAGGAAGAGAAGCATATCCAGGTGATGTTTTCTACCTTCATTCAAGATTACTTGAAAGAGCAGCAAAGCTTTCTGACGAGTTAGGTGGAGGTTCACTTACTGCATTACCTATTATTGAAACACAGGCAGGCGATGTTTCAGCATATATTCCTACAAATGTAATTTCTATTACAGACGGACAGATTTATCTTGAAACAGAAATGTTTAACGCAGGCTTTAGACCAGCCGTAAATGCAGGTCTTTCTGTAAGCCGTGTTGGTGGTGCTGCACAGATTAAGGCTATTAAGAAATTAGCTGCTCCTATCCGTGTGGAGCTTGCTCAGTATAGAGAATTGGCATCCTTTGCACAGTTTGGTTCAGAGCTTGATGCAGATACTAAGGAAAAGCTTGAACAGGGTGTTAGAATAAAAGAAGTTCTTAAACAGCCACAGTACAAGCCAATGCCTGTTGAATATCAGGTAATTATTATCTACGCAGCTACAAGGAAGTATTTGCTTGATATAGCAGTTGAAGATATTTTGGATTTTGAAGATAAGCTTTTTGAGCATATTAAGACAAAATATCCGGAAATACCTGAAAGCATTAAGACTACAAAGGAATTGTCACCTGAAATAGAAGAAAAACTTGTTCAGGCAATTAAGGAAGTCAAAGAAAAATAAAGGACGGTGAATAATCATGGCGTCAATGAGAGATATTCAAAGACGAAAATTAAGTGTTGAAAGCACAGGTCAGATTACAAAAGCCATGAAATTAGTATCCACTGTTAAGCTGCAAAAAGCAAGAGGACGGGCAGAATCATCAAAGCCTTACTTTGAAGGTATGTATGATACAGTTGCGTCGATGCTTGCACGCTCAGGAAATATAAATCACAGATTTTTGAAAAGTAGTCCGGATAAAAAGAAGGCTGTTATTGTAATTACCTCTAACAGAGGTCTTGCAGGTGGCTACAATTCAAATATTATAAAGCTTATTGCAAGAAATGAAGAGTTTTCAAAGGATAATGTAGTGCTATATACCGTAGGAAGAAAGGGAAAAGACGGACTTGCTTCTAAAGGCTATAGTGTAAAAGAGGATTATTCTGATGTTATTGACAATCCTTTGTTTAGTGATGCAATGGAGATTTCAGAGGATGTTTTAAAGGCATTTGAAAATGGAGAAATCGGTGAAATATATTTGGCATATACTGTATTTAAAAATACAGTAAGCCACATTCCTACAATGAAAAAGCTGCTTCCGGTATCGGTTGATGAGCATCAGCTAAGTGAGGAGGAAAAATCAGTTCCTATGAATTATGAGCCAAACGAAGAAGAGGTTCTGGATTTGATAATTCCAAAATATATTAGCAGTCTTGTTTTCGGAGCATTGGTTGAAGCTGTAGCCAGTGAAAATGGTGCAAGAATGACCGCAATGGATTCTGCAACCAGCAACGCAGACGAAATGATTTCTGAGCTTTCATTATTGTATAATAGAGCCCGCCAAAGCTCTATTACACAGGAACTTACAGAAATTATTGCAGGTGCAGAGGCTATTAATTAACTATATTGGCTGTATTTTTACAGCTTGAGATTAGCATAAGGAGTGAATAAAATGGCAGAAAAAAATATTGGTAAAATCACTCAGATTGTTGGTGCTGTTTTGGATATAAAATTTAGTGAAGGTAAACTTCCTGAAATTCACGAAGCTATAAACATTTATCGTGATGATGAAAAGCTTGTAGTGGAAGTGGCACAGCACTTAGGTGACGATATTGTTAGATGTATTGCCATGGGACCTACAGATGGTCTTAGAAGAGGTATGGAAGCAGAAGCTACAGGCGCACCTATTTCCGTACCAGTTGGCGAAAAAACATTAGGAAGAATATTTAATGTTTTAGGTGATGCTATTGATAATAAACCAGCACCAGAAGGCGTTGAATATTATCCTATTCATAGAAAAGCTCCTGCTTTTGAGGAACAGTCTACAAAGGCAGAAATTCTAGAAACAGGTATTAAGGTTGTTGACCTTCTTTGCCCTTACCAGAAAGGTGGTAAAATCGGACTTTTTGGTGGTGCAGGTGTAGGTAAAACCGTACTTATTCAGGAGCTTATTAGAAATATTGCTACAGAGCATGGTGGATATTCTGTATTTACCGGTGTAGGAGAAAGAACCAGAGAGGGTAATGACCTTTACCACGAAATGATGGAGTCAGGCGTTATCAATAAAACTACAATGGTATTCGGACAGATGAACGAGCCACCTGGAGCAAGAATGAGAGTTGGTCTTACAGGACTTACAATGGCTGAATATTTCAGAGATAAAGGTGGAAAGGATGTACTTCTTTTCATTGATAATATTTTCCGTTTCACACAGGCAGGTTCAGAGGTTTCAGCACTTCTTGGACGAATGCCATCAGCAGTAGGTTATCAGCCTACATTGCAGACAGAAATGGGTGCATTACAGGAAAGAATTACATCAACAAAGGATGGTTCTATTACATCAGTTCAGGCTGTATATGTTCCTGCTGATGACCTTACAGACCCAGCTCCAGCTACAACCTTTGCTCACTTGGATGCAACAACAGTTCTTTCAAGATCTATTGTTGAATTAGGTATTTACCCTGCTGTAGACCCACTTGAATCTACATCAAGAATACTTGATCCAAAGATAGTAGGAGAGGAGCATTATAAGGTTGCCCGTGGAGTACAGGAAATTCTTCAGAAGTACAAGGAATTACAGGATATTATTGCAATTCTTGGTATGGACGAGCTTTCTGAAAATGACAAGCTTGTAGTTGCCCGTGCAAGAAAGGTTCAAAGATTTTTGTCACAGCCATTCTTCGTAGCAGGTCAGTTTACAGGGCTTGAAGGAAGATATGTTCCAATTAATGAAACTGTTCAGGGCTTCAAAGAAATTCTTGAAGGTAAGTATGATGATGTTCCTGAAAGCTATTTCCTTAACTGTGGTAGCATCGATGATGTTCTGGCAAAGGTAAACAACTAGCTAAAGCTAAATCTAGCAAAATGGAGATAATATGGCAGATGTATTTGATTTAGAAATTATTTCGCCAGAGAGGGTATTCTATGAAGGTAAAGCGACCTTTGTAGAAATGACCACAACAGAGGGTGAAATAGGTATATACAAAAATCATATTCCACTTACAGGTGTATTGGTTCCTTGTATTGTAACCATACATGAGGAAAATGAGGAAAAACAGGCTGCTGTTCATTCTGGTTTCGTTGTTATCTTAAAGGATAAGGTCAAAATTATGGCTGAGGTTGCAGAATGGCCGGGTGAAATAGATGAAAACAGAGCTGAAGAGGCTAAGATTAGAGCCGAACGCCGATTAAAGGACGGAGGTCCAGGTGTAGATATGGCAAGAGCCGAGGCTGCACTTAAGCGTTCAATAGTAAGACTTAGCATATCGAAAAAATAAAATAATAAAGAGCAACATAAAAGAACAAGAAATTTGTCTTTTGTGTTGCTCTTTTATATTGTTAGATAGATTAGATAGGTATGATTTACAGACTTTACTTGAATAAAATAATTATATCGTATATACTATAATCGGTAGACTAAAAGTAATATTTATTGGAGCGACGATGGATAATAATAAAATAAATACAAAAAATGAGTTAAATGACAGAAACCCATATAGTAGTGGCGTAGGTACTAATCCTTATAGGAGTAGTGGAAGTACAAGCCCTTACAGTAGTGGTACAGGTAGGAGTCCGTACAGCAGCAATGGAAGTGCCGGTTCATATAGAAACACAACTAGAAGTCCGTACAACAGTAGTGCAGCAAGCACAAATACCTATAGTAGTCCATATAATGGGACAGCAAGTACATATGGCAATAGTGCATACAGCAGTAGTACAACAGGGACAAATAACTATAGCAACCCATATAGTGGGACAACAGGTACAAGCACAAATACCTATAGTAGTCCATATAATAGGACAGCAAGTACATATGGCAATAGTGCATACAGCGGTAGTACAACGGGGGCAAATAACTATAGCAATTCATATAATGGGACAGCAAGTACATATGGCAATAGTGCATACAGCGGTAGTACAACAGGTGCAAATAACTATAGCAATTCATATAATGGGACAGCAAGTACATATGGCAATAGTGCATACAGTGGTAGTACAACGGGGGCAAATAACTATAGCAACCCATATAGTGGAACAGCAGGTACAAACACTTATAACAGTACTTACGGAAACACACCTGCAAATACAACCACCTATAACAACCTATATGCCCACTCAAACACAGGTGATAACCAAGACAACAACACTGTAGGCTATAGTGGCAGTGGAAGCTATGTAAATACGCAGGATAATAGTTCTGCCCAGTATTCGCAGAGAGAATTTGAGGAAAGCCTTAAAAACTCATCAAAGTATACTGTTGTTGAACAATATAATACAAATTTCAATGGTAGTTATAATAATACAAGTAGTACAAGCACTACTTATTCACCATACAATTCTAGTGCTTCAAATCCAAATTATAATATGCAAAACCAGTACAATCCATACAATATGGGTAATGCAACACAAAACAGAGATATATTTGCAAATATGGATAGTGTAAAGCCAGACCTTAAAGGCGAAAGAAAGAGAATTGCGCTGGCGATGCTTGCCATTGCAATAATTGTTATAAGCGGTTTTGGAATAGGAAAAGTTGCTTCATTTTTAGTAAATGATGTTTTTAAGGAAAGCTCCTTTAGCATTGAAAGCAGATTAGAGGAAGAATATAATATTATTGTAAATACAGGCAGTAGTGCTGATATTACAGAAGATAATATGGATATAGAAATGTTGAATGATGAGGAGAATATCAATAAAGCCCTGGTATGTCTTGAGGAAATTTTAGATAGACTTCCAGAGGACTTTTTAGACGAAGTAATGAAGGGTTATGGTAATGATAGATATTTAGAGATAAATATTACCGGCAAAATGCTTCGACTTACTGATAATAGAGAGGTTTTGGGGCTTACCACCTATGAAACCTATAAGGATGTAATTAGATTAGATGGTAATGCTACCTCTTGGAATGAATATAAGGCAACAGTTGCACACGAGTTGTTCCATGTAATTGACTTTGAAATGGATCAGTTTGACGAAGGCATAAAGGATATTAGAAACTGGAAAGCAACTAATCCAGCAGGCTACGGATATTCCTACACAAATGGACAGTTAGAGCAATATACAATATATGGTGATGAAATAGAAGAGGTATATTTTGTAAGTGAATATTCAAAGGAGGATGTGTATGAGGATAGGGCAGAGGTATTTAGTTATTTAATATCAGTAGATGAAAATGACGAATTACCATTGGCATACGAAAGTGAGCATGTTCAGGAAAAGGTGGTTTTGCTAATAGAAGAAATGAAGGACCATTTTGAGTCAGCAGATGATGCAGATGCCTATTGGAATAGCTGGGGTATTGAATAAAAGGGATAGTTGCAAATAAAGAAGCAGCTAAAAATGAAAATGTATAAAACCTCCAATTTTGGAAAAACTTTTTATAAGTTTCCGATTGGAGGTTTTTATGAGAAAAAGATTATTGCTAATAATAACAATATTATGGGTAGTTGCATTTGTAAGAATGATTTTATTTGAAGAAAAGGATAATAATATAAATATAGCAACAGCATTTTCAAATGAAAGGTTTGTATACACAGAAAGTGTATTAAGTGTAAATGCCAGCTTGGGAAATGAATATTTTACAGAGGAAGAAAAGGGTAAATATATAAAAAAGCTTGCTAAGGGAATTGGGCTTGATAATGAATATAATATTGAAAATAAAAGACAGGAAAATGAGTCAACTGTTGAAATTTCAAAAGCAGCTAAAAACGCTTATACAAGTATAAGAATTGTCACAAATGAAACACAAAAGGATGATAGTATTATACTTGTAAAAAACTACTTATATATAGATATTAAAATATCTAATTCCTTAGAAAGTGCAGTAATGTACAAGGAGAGAGTAAAAAAGGTCTTAGAGGAAATGAATATTGTAGGAGATATTTCGCTAAATTTAATAGGTAATGTAAAGGGCGAATTAAATGATACTGAAAAGAATAATATATCTGATGAAATAATGAAAAATTTAGAGGCAGATTATATTACTGGCAATACAAATAAAGGTATATATACAATATACGCATATTCAGAGGGTATAAAGGATTACATTATGCTGGGGGACAAGAAAACAAATGTAAATATAGCGATTACCTATGATGA
>UQCD01000012.1 GCA_900539455.1 uncultured Eubacteriales bacterium | reverse complement strand
GTTAAGACATCGCCCTTTCACGGCGGTAACACGGGTTCGATTCCCGTCGGAGTCACTACCGGAAATTTATATTTCAGGTTGACATATTCCTAGTATATTGATAATATACTATATATGGCGCGATCGCCAAGTGGTAAGGCCCCGGTCTGCAACACCGTTATCGCCGGTTCAAATCCGGCTCGCGCCTCTATACGAGAGCTTACTTTTAAGGTAAGTTCTTTTTTTGTGCATAAAAGTAGTTTACTTAGAAAGAAAGTAACTAAGCATATGTAAATTTAATACAAAAATACATTTATTCAAGTAAAATAGAAGATAAAATAATAGGAAATATTAAACACAAATGCTGCAATGGTGATAATTAGATTATAAGGAGTAGGTTTTTTTGGTTTACCATTGTGTAAAAATGTGGTATACTAGCCTTAGGTGAGCTTGAGAATCGACCATTATAATAAGAGTATTTCAATATTATAATGAGCTTTATTTGATATTATAATAAGCCTTATTTAGTATTATAGTGAGCTACATTTAGTATCATAATGAGTTCATTTAATATTGGGATAATTCTGATTTAATAGATAGGTTGATGATTATATGTGAGAATATTAAAGATATAGAAAGGATATATTTACTTATGATGCAAGCGTTGGATGTGAAACACATCAATCCGTTTTTACAGTCAGCAATAAGCGTTATTGAGATGACAACACAGACAAAGTTGTCTGTAGGCAAACCAACAATAGCAAGACTTGAATTTCCTGATGATACTTTTATATTACAGGTAGGTGTTACTGGGGTTTTAAAGGGGCAGGTGCTTTTGGTAATGTCGGATAGTAATGCTAAACAAATGGCTAGTAAAATGATGATGGGTATGCCAGTAGAAACACTTGATGAAATGGCTTGTTCAGCATTGGGTGAATTAAGTAATATGATAATGGGAAATGCAGCTACAGTTTTTTCAACTCAGGGAATATTAATGGATATTACACCTCCAATATCATTACATGGAAAAAACTTAAAGCTGCAGATAGACATACAAGCATTGAAGATTCCTATGATGGATGGAGCTAATGAGATAATATCATTATATTTATGTGTAACAAAGGAATAGAAATATGATTCAATTTGAAGTAGGAGATATTGTCAGACTTAAAAAGAAGCATCCTTGTGGCAGCTTTGAGTGGGAAGTATTAAGAGTGGGTGCTGACTTTAGGCTTAAATGTTTAGGGTGTGGACATCAGGTAATGATTTCCAGAGCCATTGTTGAGAAGAATTTAAAAGAGCATAAAAAGGGTGGACAGGCTTAAAGGGATGATATTATTAATGAATTATTAACGATTATTAACGAATGTGGAAAGGATTGTAAAATATACTTGCAATCCTTTTTAGTTTATGCTAGAATAAATATTCGTGATATATTATTCCTTGCTCATAGACTGATACTATGGGCCAGAGACCAAAAGGAGGTAAACTAAATGAACAAGTACGAATTAGCAGTAATCGTTAATGGAACTCTTGAAGAAGAGGAAAGAGTTGCTACTATCGAAAAGGTAAAAGAATATATTACAAGATTCGGTGGTACAGTAACAAATGTTGACGACTGGGGCAAGAAGAGATTGGCTTACGAAATTCAGAAGAGTAAAGAAGCTTACTATTACTTCATCCAGTTTGAATCTGACGCTAATTGTCCAAACGAAGTTGAAGCAAATGTTCGTTTAATGGAAAATGTTGTTAGATATTTATGCGTTAAGAAAGAAGCTTAAGTCGGCTTACACCTGTTAGAAAAGAGGTAAATTATGAACAAAGTTATACTAATGGGAAGACTGACAAGAGATCCGGAAGTAAGATATTCTCAAAGCGGTGATGCGTCATTAGCTATTGCTAGATTTTCCTTAGCAGTAGATAGAAGATTTAAAAGAGATGGAGAGGCAACAGCTGATTTTATCTCATGTGTTGCATTTGGCAGACAGGCAGAATTCGTTGAAAGATATTTACATCAGGGTACAAAGATTGTAGCAGAAGGAAGAATACAGACCGGAAGCTACACAAACAAGGACGGACAAAAGGTATACACTACAGATGTTGTGTGTGAAAATCTTGAGTTCGCTGAAAGTAAAAATAGCGCAGGTACAGACGGAGGCTTTACATCTAGACCAGAGCCGATTAATGCTGCTGGTGACGGATTTATGAATATTCCAGATGGTGTAGAGGACGAAGGCTTACCATTCAACTAAAAATATAGGAGGTAGTAGTAATGCCAGAAAATAGACCAGTTAAAGGCGATAAAGAAGTTTCTATGAAGAGAAGACCAATCCGTAGAAGAAAAAAGGTTTGTGTATTCTGTGGAGATAAGAACGCTGAAATCGATTACAAAGATGTTAATAAATTAAAAAGATATGTATCTGAAAGAGGTAAAATTCTTCCTAGAAGAATTACAGGAAACTGTGCTAAACATCAGAGAGCTCTTACAGTTGCTGTAAAGAGAGCAAGACATATCGCTTTAATGCCTTATACATTAGATTAATTACTGAACCAGTAGATGAAAGAGTCTACTGGTTTTTTATTTGACAAAGGTGCATAAGTTTCATATAATTAGATTAATATTATTAATTTACATCAGATAGCTAGATTTATATAACTTCAAAGTAAGGTGAGATTAATGGGAAAAGGTAATCGAGGTGCAAGCACTAATGTTTTATATATCATTAGTGATTCTTTATTTGGTGTTATTTCATTTATAATAGCAGCAATAGGAACAGGTGTGTTTTTTAAAGGTGATGAGGTAAAATATTTTATTGTGGCTCTAATTTTTATGCTAGTTTATCTTTTATCTAATAAAGAAGCGAGAATATATAATATCACCACTTTTTTTTATATAGACAGAGTTCTGAAAAAGATTACAAAGTCAATACTGATTGCTACATTCGTTACAGCAATGTTATTATTCTATGTTGGGAATAGTAATATTGATGTTTATTTTTATATACTTTTCTTAGGGTTAACCTATGTGGCAATGATAATTAGTGCAACTATAGTCAGATGTATGGCAAAGGCTGGAAATATATTTGCACCTAGAACTATTATGATAGGCGGATATGAGCATTATGAGAAATTTAATACATATCTGGGAAAAAGTAATACAGAGGTAGATATTATTGGTTATGTTTCAGTAAAACCAGAGGATAAAGGAAAGAAGGAGTATATTGGCTCTATTGATGAACTAGAGGAAATTATTAAGGAATATAACATAGACCAGGTATATTTAATGCACAGAAAAAGTGTGCCATTAGATACAGTTCAGGAATATATCAGTTTATGTATGGAAATGGGTGTTACTATGCGTATAATTATGGATTCCTACAGGGCTGGTGGTGCACAGTCCTATGTCAGCAGTGTTGGTACATATCCAGTGGTTACTTATCATACAGTATCACTAAATACCTCTGATAAGGTAATTAAAAGAGTAATAGACATATTTGGAAGTCTTGTAGGCATAATTCTTTCATCACCTATTATGCTGATAACTGCTATTGCTATAAAAATAGATACAAAAGGACCTGTTATTTTTAAACAGGAAAGAGTGGGAACAAACGGAAGACATTTTAATATATACAAGTTTAGAAGTATGTGTGACAATGCAGATAATATGAAGGAGGAGTTAATGAAGGAGAATGAAATGGATAGCGAGCTGATGTTTAAAATCCATAATGATCCTAGAGTTACCCGTGTAGGAAAGTTTATTAGAAAGACAAGTATTGATGAGTTACCACAGTTTTTCAATGTTTTAAAGGGAGATATGAGCCTTGTTGGAACAAGACCACCTACGGTAGATGAGGTTGACAAATATCAAAGAAATCATTGGAGAAGAATTAGTATTAAGCCAGGAATTACTGGTATGTGGCAGGTTAGTGGCAGAAGCAGCATAAAGGATTTTACAGATATTGTTAATTTAGATATTGAATATATTGATAAATGGAGTGTTTTTTTAGATTTTAAGATTATGATAAAAACAGTATTACAGATATTTACCAGAAAAGGGGCATACTAATGAAAAAAAATAAAAAAGAAAAGGTATGCTTTCTTGCATCTTCTGGAGGACATTTAGAGGAAATATCCAGATTAGTTGAAATAGAAGAAAAATATGATAACTTTCTTGTAACAGAAAAGGGGAAATTTGAAGAATTACATTTTGGAAAAAAGGTAATTTATGTATATCAGATAAATAGAAAGGAAATATTGTTTCCATTTAAATTTATTGGTCTTATACTTAAAGCCTTTAAAATTTTACTAAAGGAAAAGCCTACTGTGTTGATTTCTACAGGAGCATTGGCTACAGTACCCTTTTGTATTGTTGGCAAATTATTGGGAAAGAGAATTGTCTATATAGAGTCCTTTGCAAGAGTAGATACGCCATCTCTTACTGGTAAAATAATATATAAATTAAAGTTAGCAAATTTATTTGTAGTTCAATGGGAAGATATGTTAAAATACTTTCCGGAGGCTATAGTTGGTGGTAGAATTTTTTAATGGAAGGTAGAGGCAGAATTTATGATATTTATTGTATTGGGAACACAAAAATTTCAGCTTAACCGATTGCTGAAGCTTATAGATGATTATATTTCTAGAGATATTATTAAGGAGAAAGTATTTGCTCAAATAGGAAATTCTACATATGAGCCTGAAAACTATCAATATGTTAGGTTTATGAGTAAGGAAGAGTTTGATGCTACAGTTAAAAAGTCAGATTTATTAATTACTCATAGTGGTGTTGGCAGTATTATTACTGCGCTTAAAGCAGATAAAGCGGTTGTGGTATATCCTAGATTGAAAAAATACAAAGAGCATGTAGATGACCATCAATTAGATATAGCAAGGGCATTTGAAAAGAAAAATTATCTTGTATGCTGTTATGAAAATGATGAATTGTCAGATAAGCTTGAGCTTGCTAGGAAAACTACCTTTAATAAATATGTGTCACAAAGGGAAAATGTGGTAGAATTAATCTTAGGCTACATAGAAAATGAACAGATAGAAAAATAATATAGATTTTGCTATTATACAGCTGCTAACATATGTGATTTAAAGCATTTATGATGGAGATGGAGAAGGTTTATGTTACTGAATAGTTTTAAAATTTTGAAAGACAGACAAAAGAGATTTGCTTGGCAAAACAGGAGAAAATCGCAGCAGGAAAAAATAAGTGTTATCGTTCCTGTTTATAATGAAAAGGCTCATATTGCAGAGTGTATTGATAGTATAAGAAAACAGAACTATACAAATTTTGAAGTTATTATAGTAGACGATGGCTCTACAGACGGTACCTTAGGCATTTGTGAGGAAATATCAAAAAGAGATGCAAGAATAGCCTTATTGGCTCACGATAAAAATATGGGAATACCTGATGCCAGAAATACAGGTTTGGCAGCAGCTACAGGCGAGTATATAATGTTTGTAAATGGGGATGATATGTTAGAGAAGAATACACTTGATATAATGAAGCGTGCCTGTGATGTAAACAAATCAGATATTTGTGTTTGTGATATTGCATATTTGTATGACGGAAATGTAAGAAAGAAAAGTAAATATGCCAATGGAGAAACTGAAGTTATTACAGGCAAAGAGTTTGATATGTGTTACTTTTTATATCCAGACACAGTAGTAGAAAATATATCTGTATGGAACAAATTATTTAGCTCGGCATTATTTTCAGATGTACAATTCACTAACAATAAAAAATATTGTGATGAAGCCACAGTTTTTAAATTAACTAATATTTCTCCGAAGGTTTCATATATACATGAGGCATTGTATGTTTCCAGAGTAAAGCTAAAGGGTGCGGCTGCTGGAGAATTTACAAATGACAGATATGATATTTTTGATGCTTTTATGGACAGATTAAAGTTCTATGAAGAGGAAAGTCAGTATGACATGATGTGGTATACATTGAAAAAATGTATGTATTGGCTTTATGATTTTAAAAATAAAGCAAAAATTCATGGCTGCTATGATAAAAAATATACTGTTAAATACTCAAAGAAAATGAGCGAGTTTTACAAAAATAATAAAACCAAGTTTGAAATTACCTCAAGGGATAGAAAACAGATTGCATTGTTTATGACTTCGTTTTCTATATATTGTAAAATTAAGGATTTACAAGGTTGAGGATTTACAATATTGGACAAGTGTATTATAATTTACTCGTAGTGGGTATTAAAATGTAAACGGTTTATGGTTATTACCCCTAACTAGAAAGTCATAAAATTGATTTTCATAATTAACAAACATTATTAGGAGGATTAATTGATGCAAATATCAAAAGATATGCTAATAGGCGAGTTGATTCAGATAGACCAGGGCATAATTGCTATTTTATTAGGTGCAGGTATGCACTGTATAGGTTGTCCATCAGCACAGGGCGAATCTTTAGAAGAAGCTTGTATGGTTCATGGATTAGATGCTAACGAAATAGAATCAGCTATTAATGAATATTTGGCTACAAAATAATAAGTAAAATAAAAGGTTTATGCAAACAGCATTGTCTGCATAAACCTCTATTTTTTTGTTTCAAACTTTACTTGCTTGCAAAGTCTGGAACTTATTATTTTTTAAACTATGCTCTGATAGTTGCTAATTTTTGTAAAGCCTTTTTTGGAATAATCCTTGTAAAATGCTCCTTATAGAAAGCTTCATTTGCAGGAGTTGAAGGCTCTGCAAAGCCATACTCAAGGATAATATTGCATATTTTGTTGAAATCTATAATAGTGTGTGTACTCTTATTTACAACAAGGAAGTAACGATTATCATTTGGGGCTTTGTACAGGGAATTTGCTCCATTGTAGATGCCCTTTAAAACAAATGAAACCTCGATAATAGGGTCTAGGCTATCAAAGGAGAATATTTTAATAATGTTTTTGCTGCCAGTAGTGGTTGAAGCATTATCTTTTGATTTCTGATTTTCTTCATTTCTAGCGGCTGCCGTCGATAAGGTCTGAGCAAGAGGAATAAAGGAATCCTCGCCCTTTTCAAGAGCCTCTTTGATTTCGTCCTTAACCTGACCTAACATATCTAAAATACCACCAGGTGATGGAAGCTTAGACTGGTCGTCGATTTCTTCTATATCATCAACGGCTGGTGCAAATTTTGAAAAGCGTGTATCAAGCTCTTCTGGATCTTCTACTTTTGTTATAAGTAAAACAATGCAATCACCTGAAACTGGTATAGCCTCAATCATAAGTGGAATATCTTCTGCCTCAAAGCCTAATTCACAGGATGCCTGTTGCATCATATCACGAAATAGACTTTTTGCTTTTTCACTGCCATAGGCTAACTCACTCAGCTTAATCTGTCTAGATGCTAAATCTGATTTATTTAAAGTACACTTTATTTGATTATCATTAATTTTCTCAATTTTCATAAAACGCACCTCATTTCTAACGAGAATATAATATATAAATACATTCAAAAAAGGATATAAACCCATAGACTATTACATATATAGTATAACCTATAATTAAATTGTATGTAAAGAATAATATATATAAAAATTGTTAAAAAACTATGAATTTTAAATTAAATAATAGCAAAAGGAAATTTATAAATAATGTCGATAAAAGTATTTGCAACAGTTATTAAATAAAATATAATGAGAGAGAAAAAATTTAGAATTTAATATGTTATAACAAAGGCAAATCTGTAGTGATGCAGGGACGCAAAACTAGGAGTCTTAGATAGTGGTAGAATACAATGTAAGATAGTTCGGTTGCAGATGATACAAAATCATTTGCGACCTTTTTTGTAAAGGTTAATTAAATAACCAAATATAGAAAGCACATTAAATGTTTTATATATAAGTATGTAGGACATAAATAAAGGAAAATATAATAAAAATATACAAATATTAAGAGTAAATTAAAAAAATATATTGCAAAATCACTAAAAGGGTAGTATATTATTCGTGAGGAAACATTTATCTGGAGTTGAAAGGAGGAAGTATTTTAGAGGAAAAAGAAGAGTAATATTCAAAAGGTATCAAATTATTTCTATTGTTTTTTCAGAGATAAGTCTATAGGCTTAAGATTCTATTAAGAGTATTTCACAAAAATTTAAAAATTATACTTTATGCGTTGATATTGGCAGGAGGTGTCAGTTGAAAGAGTAGAAAAAATATTTATCCAATTAAAAATTATTAAAATAATACAAAAAATATGGAGATAAATGGGAACTCATTATTTCTTTGTGCGCTTATTGCAAAAGAAAATAGAAAATTACACATAATAAGATTAAGTGTAAATATCTAAGTGGTAGGGATAGTGTGGTAGATGAGAAAAATAGTTTATCCATCATATGAAAAAATTAGCAATGTTTTAGAAAGTGATGTAGATATGTAAAGGATAGATAGTTTATTTAATCTATATACATAAATAGCTGCATAGGGTGTTATCTAAAGGTAAAGACAGATACGGTTATGTAACCGTATTTAAAAAATTCTATGAAATAAAAGTATCAGCTTAGAATTTTTTTAAAAATTATATGAACAGGTGATTAGCATTTTGGTGGAACAATATATCACAAAGGCATAATTACTACCTGTAACTTGTAAACCAGTATTATAGAAAGAAAGTGGTGAAGAAAAAGGAATACATAGAAATATAAGGAATTAAGATTGCACTGATGAGCATAATCATAGGGAATTAATAGTAAAATAGGTTTCTCACAAATGCTACTGTTAATTAGGGACGGTCGGGACAATTTAGTGGCGACAAACCTTAGTGCGTTGCCACTAAAATTAAATAATGACGAGATATGGTTAATATGATATAATTAAGTGATGATGTTGCGTAAAACCTGATGTATTGGAGGTACATAAGAATGAAAGTAAAAGCAAAAAAAATAGTTGCTTTATTATTTACAACCGTATTAGCACTAACTGTATGTGTAGGCTGTGGTAAGGGCACAGGCGAAAACAATGCTTATATGGATTTAAAGCAATACTTTAATATTGAAAGTGTAACTGGCTATGATGTATGTGCCATAGTAATAGACAATAATATTGTCAATCAGGGAATTATTGACAGCAACAAAAAAATATATATTCCATATAATGTAGTAAGAAGTAACATTAATAAAAAATTCTATGTGGATAAAAATGAGAAATTACTTATTTATACCACACCAGATAAAAATATAGACAGTAAAATTGGTACTGCTGAGTATACACAGGATGGTGTTTCAAACAAGTTTGATACAAGCACTTCTTTGATGGTAGGGGAGGAAGTGTATATTTCTCTTGAATATTGTATGCTTATGCAAAATAATGTTTCATACAAGTTTATAGAAAATCCAAATAGATTAGTTATAAATACAATACTTAACAATACGAAAATAAATGTAAAGGCTGATAGTAAGGTCAGATATGAGGCTGACCCTATGTCTGAAATTTTAATAGATGTAAAAAAAGGAGATGAATTATATTTAGTTGAGGAGGTTGGAGAGTATACAAAGGTAGCAAACGAAACAGGTATAGTGGGATACATAAAAAAGACAGATTTGGAGGATGAAAAGAAAACAGCCAGCGTTGGTGAACTTAACTATGAACCGATGGTATATGACCATACACTTATGGAAGGTAAGGTGTGCTTAGGCTGGCATCAGGTGGGCAGCACCAATGACAACGGTAATTTAAATGATTTAGTATCAGAAACTAAGGGCTTAAATGTTGTATCACCTACCTGGTACCAGTTAAACGATGCACAGGGAGGCTTCTCCTCATTTTCCTCAAGCCATTATGTAGAAATAGCCCATATGATGAATATAAAGGTATGGGGACTTATTAGTGATTTTGCTTATGATGAGGAAAATGAATGTTACTTCGTAAATGAAGTTTTACCATATACCTCTGCCAGAAGAAATTTGATTTCGGCATTAGTGGCAGAGGCTGCGGCTACTGGCTTAGATGGTATAAATGTTGATTTTGAAAAGATTTCTTCAGAAAATGGAGAGGCTTATGTACAGTTTATTAGAGAATTATCAATAGAATGCAGGGATAGAAATTTAGTATTGTCAGTAGATATGTATGTACCAATCGCAAGTAATATGTACTATGACAGAACTTCAGTAGGTGAGGCAGCAGACTATGTCATTGTAATGAGCTATGATGAACATTGGGCAGGGTGTAAGGAGGCTGGCTCGGTTGCTTCCATTGGCTTTGTAACTGACGGAATTACAAATACAATAACAGAGGTAGAGTCACAAAGAGTGATAAATGCAATACCTTTTTATGCTAGAGTATGGAAGGAAATTCCAGAGGAGTTAGCTGAGGCTGATGCAGAAATCATAGAGGACAGTGTGTTTGGCAATTATGCCTTAGAAAGCTATGCTGTAGGAATGGGGACTGCAAAGAAAACTCTTACAGACCACAATGCAAACATAACCTGGCTTGAGGATTTAGGACAATATTATGGAGAATATGTAGATGGTGGTATTACATATCGTATTTGGCTTGAGGATCAGGAATCTATAAGAAAGAAGCTGGAGGTTATGTCAGAATATAACCTGGGAGGAGTTGCCTGCTGGAAGCTTGGTTTAGAAATTAATGATGTATGGAATACTATAAACGAATATGTAAATAGTAATTCTTAATAATAGGTATTTTTACACATATTTACACATATCAATATAAAAAAAGGTTATTGATATGCAGGTAGTGAAAAAGTTGAAACAATTTGCTGCAAATAAGAAAAACATATTAAAGGTAAATATGTGTATTATTTTGTTTGCAGCAATGTATGTATTAGGCGGGAGTATAGGAGATTTACAGGTTAGTGGCATAACAGAGGATTGCTTTGTTGTTGCCATAGATCCGGGACATGGTGGGAATGACCCGGGCAAAACAGTTGGTGATATATACGAAAAGGATATTAACTTAAAGATTGCTGTGAAATTAAAGGAGGAGCTGGAAAAAAAGGGTATACAGGTAGTAATTACAAGAAATACAGATACAGGTCTGTATAGCGAAACAGATACAAATAAAAAAATTGCGGATATGAAAAATAGGTGCAGGACAATAAATGAAAGTAATGCTAATATTTTAGTTAGTATACATCAAAACAGCTACTCATCGCAAGAAGTAAAGGGTGCACAGGTATTTTTCTATGAAAATTCAAAAGAGGGAGAAAAACTGGCAGGAATACTGCAGTCTGTTATTAAGGAAAAAATAGATAATGAAAATACCAGACAGCATAAGGCAAATGATAGTTATTACATATTATTAAATGTTGAAATGCCAGCAGTAATTGTGGAATGTGGATTTTTAACAAATCCAGATGAGTGCAAAAAGTTATTAGATGAAAATTATCAAAAGGAAATGGCACAGGCAATAACGGCAGGAATTGTTGAATATATGAATAAGAGTGAAGGTAAGGCATCAGCCAACTAACAATATACATCTTTAAAAAAGGTAACAAATGTGGTAGAATACAATGTATGTCTGTTGATTCAGAAATTATTGTACACAAGATTGCAAGTTCGTTATGACTTATATATGGAGATAATATGAACACCAAATTTAAATTTAAAGGAAAAATAATTACACACCTGCTGTTTCCTATACTTATAGGAGTGGCTATGATGATTTCAGGCATAAGCATTTATTTTACTGATGCTACCTATGGCATAATCATAATAACTGCATCGGTGCTGCTTATTGCGTTATGCTTAGTTATGTACTTTGTAAACAAACCATTAGTTATGCGTGATTTGGTAAGCTTTGCTATGGATTATGCCCAGATACAAAAGGAGCTTTTGCATGATTTGGCACTACCATACGGATTATGTGACCCAGAGGGTGCTATTTTGTGGAGCAACAAGGAATTAAAAAATATAGTTGGCGAGGATATTATTAAAAGCAAGAAAATAAGCGATATATTTAAGGAGGTTACAAGGGATATTGTTGCAATGAAAGATGAAAACCTCAAGGTTGTGACAATTAAGCATAATGGTAAAACTTACGAAATGGAATGTAGAAAGATTGATGTCCAAAATGCCTTTAGTACAACTAAGGTAATTGACATTGATAAAAAAGAAGAGTATCTTATCGTATTCTATTTATTTGATATTACAGATGTTACTGAGCTTAAAAAGCAAAATGAAGAACAAAAGATGGTTGCCGGTCTTATTTATATCGACAATTATGAAGAAGCGCTTGAAAGCGTAGAGGATGTTAAAAGGTCGTTATTAGCAGCATTAATTGAAAGAAAGATTAACCAGTTTGCAGCTAATATAGATGGTGTTGTTAAGAAAATAGAAAAGGACAAGTATTTTATTGCTTTTATGTGCAAATACTTAGACGGACTTAGAGCATCAAAGTTTTCTATTATTGACGAGGTTAAAAATGTAAATATTGGAAATGAGATGGATGTAACCATTAGTATTGGCTTAGGTGTACATGGGGAAACATATGTACAAAATTGTGAATATTCCAGAATTGCTATGGATTTGGCACTTGGCAGAGGTGGTGACCAGGCAGTTGTTAAGGATAATGATTCTATTTATTATTATGGTGGAAAGTCAAAGCAGGTAGAGAAAAATACCAGAGTAAAGGCAAGAGTAAAGGCACACGCCTTACGAGAATTATTAGAAAACAAGGACAATGTAATTATTATGGGACATCAGATAGGAGATATTGACTCCTTTGGCTCTGCACTTGGATTATATCGAGCAATGAAGCAAATGGGAAAGAAGTCACACATTGTTTTAAATGAAATTACTTCAGCATTGCGCCCAATGGTGGATAGAGTTAAAAATAGTGGAGATTATGAAGAGGATTTAATCTTAAATAGTAATGAAGCCTTAGATATAGCTGATGATAGTACAATAGTTATAGTTGTAGATGTAAATAGAGTTAGTTATACAGAGTGTCCGGAATTATTGCAAAAATGCAAGTCTATAGTAGTGCTTGATCATCATAGACAGACTACAGAAGGTATAGAAAATGCACTATTATCTTATGTTGAGCCATATGCTTCCTCTACCTGTGAAATGGTTGCAGAAATATTACAGTATATTCAGGACGGAATTAGGCTCAAACAAATTGAGGCAGATGCAATGTATGGCGGGATTATGATTGATACAAATAACTTCTCACAAAAGACAGGTGTCAGAACCTTTGAGGCAGCAGCATACCTTAGAAGAAGTGGTGCAGATGTAACAAGAGTCAGATTAATGTTTAGAAATAATGTTGAACAGTTTAAAACCAGAGCCGTAGCAATTTCAAGAGCAGAAATCTTTGATGAAAAGTTTATAATATCAGATTGTCCGTCAGAGGGTGTGGAAAGTCCAACTATTGTTTGTGCACAGGCGGCTAATGAATTATTAAATATTAATGGAATAGAGGCTTCCTTTGTACTTACAAAGTATAATGACAAAATATATGTAAGTGCAAGAAGTATTTCAAATGTAAATGTACAGCTGATTATGGAAAAGATTGGTGGTGGTGGACACCAAAGTATTGCAGGTGCCCAGTTAGAGGGATACGATATTGACGAAGCAAAGAATTTAGTAATAACTGTGGTTAAAAAAATGCTTGAAGAAGGAGAACTATAATGGAAGTTATTTTATTAGAAGATGTTAAATCACTTGGTAAAAAGGGAGAAATTGTTAAAATTAATGACGGTTATGCCAGAAATTTTGTTTTGCCTAAAAAGCTAGGCTTAGAAGCTACCAGCAAAAATTTAAATGATTTAAAACTTCAGAAGGCAAATGAAGAAAAATTAGCACAGGAAAGATATGAAAATGCAAAGGTGCTTGCAAAGAAAATAGAGGAAAGACCTGTAGTTGTTTCTATTAAGGCAGGAAAAGACGGAAGAGCCTTTGGCTCTGTTTCTACAAAGGAAATTGCAGAGGCAGTTAAAAGTCAGCTTGGATTTGAAATTGATAAGAAGAAAATGGTATTGGACGAACCAATTAAAACAGTTGGAACGCATATTATAAAGGTTAAGGTGCATAAGGATGTAAATGCAAGCTTAACTGTAAAAGTGACTGAAGGATAATAGGTGAACTTATGGACGAAGGCTTGATTAAAAAAATCCAGCCACATAGTGTGGAAGCAGAAAAATCAGTAATAGGCTCTATGATTATGGATAATGATGCAGTTGTAATTGCATCAGAAAAGCTTATAGCAGATGATTTTTACGGAAAGCAGTATGGCACATTGTTTGAAGCTATGGTGGAATTAAATAAACAGGGAAATCCTGTGGATTTAATCACTCTGCAAAATAAGCTTAAGGAAATGGATGTGCCACCAGAGCTTAGTAGTGTTGATTTTCTTAGAGATATAATGTCACAGGTTTTTACATCAGCTAATGTAAAGCATTATGCAGAAATAGTTAAAGAAAAGGCTATGCTTAGAAGACTTATAAAAACTACAGAGGACATTTCTAATAGATGCTATTTAGGTAAGGATTCTTTAGAAGCAATAATGAATTCTACAGAAAAGCAAATATTTAATCTTATGCAATCTCAAGGTGGTGGAGAATTTGTACCAATTAGGCAGGTGGTCATAAATTCACTAGAAAAAATCGAAGCAGCTTCAAAGCAATCTGGTCAGGTAACAGGTATTCCTACGGGCTTTATAGATTTAGATTATCAGACCTCTGGTATGCAGCCTTCAGATTTAGTTTTAATAGCGGCAAGACCATCAATGGGTAAAACAGCCTTTGTACTTAATCTTGCTGAATATATGGCATTTAAAAAGGATTATACAGTAGCTATTTTTAGTCTGGAAATGAGTAAGGAGCAGCTGGTAAACCGTATGCTGTCTATGGAATCTAGAGTAAGCTCTCAAAAGCTTAGAACTGGTAAATTAGAGGATGACGAGTGGGAAAAGCTTATTGAAAGCGCCCAGATAATAGGTAATTCAAATCTGATTATTGATGATACACCGTCTATTTCTATTAGTGAGCTTCGCTCTAAGTGCAGAAAGTATAAAATGGAACACAATTTAAGTGTTGTAATCATTGATTACTTACAGCTCATGAGTGCAGGAGATAAAGCCCCAGATAGCCGTCAGCAGCAGATTTCAGACATATCCCGTTCCTTAAAGGCGTTAGCCAGAGAACTGTCGGTGCCTGTGCTTGCGTTATCACAGCTTTCCCGAGCAGTTGAACAGCGACCGGACCATAGACCTATGCTGTCAGACCTTCGTGAATCAGGAGCTATAGAGCAGGATGCCGATGTGGTAATGTTCTTATATAGAGATGATTATTATAATAAAGATACAGACAGGCCGAATGTAGCAGAGGTAATTATTGCAAAACAGAGAAACGGTCCTGTTGGAACAATAGAGCTGGCTTGGAAGGCAGAGCTTACAAAGTTTCTTAATCTGGACCATAGAAGAAATATGTAATATTTATAGTGCTGGTAATAGGAACAGTTGTAGTAATATTGTAATAATAAAAACAACCAAATATGTATAAAAATTCAATGACTATTGAATTAAATATATATATAAAACTTGATTAAACACAGGAAAAGGTAAAAGAAGTTAGTAGCGTCTAACAAAAGTTAGAAAGTATAAACATACAAAAAAGCTTGTAATATCTTAATATGTGTATTAAAATATAACCAACAAAGGTCAAGGGACCAAACAAGGAGGTAATATTTATGGCACATAAGATTTCTGAAGAATGTGTAATGTGTGGTGCTTGTGAAGCAGCTTGTCCAGTTGGAGCTATTACAGCAGGTGATGGACAGTATGTAATTGACGAAGCTACTTGTATCGATTGTGGTTCATGTGCAGCTACTTGTCCTACAGGCGCAGCAGCAGCTAACTAATTCAAACAAACATAGCTGGTATAAGATTTTTGCTTATGAGTAAAGGTTATTATACTAGAAGAATATAAAAAGCTATCTTAATTGATAGCTTTTTTTCTTATAAAAAAATGGTGGCGGTTGTTCTTAGATTTTTTCTGACAGTTTCGGATAGCCTCATCAAGCTTTTTAAAATGCTCCTCCTCACGCTCCTCCTTTAATCTGAGAAGATAATCCATTTCCTTTATAACAGAGGTGCTAACATTTGAAGAAACCGACTCGCTAAGCCTTTCATTGTTATCAATAATAGCCTTAGTTACAATATTACCTATAATTTCTTGAAATTGTTCCATTTTGCTTTCGGCTGTTGGATATGTAGGGGCTTCCTTGTGAACAATATAAGGGACAGAATTGTCCTCAGCAAGAAAGTCAATAGTGGTAGGGTCTTTGCCTGCAATTATTTCGGGCAGTACCATTTTTATAGCACGAAGGAGAAAACCCCTATCCTTAAGACATTTTATAGCACGAAACAAATTAATGTGATAATCTGTATAATACCGGTGTCCCATTTCGTTTCTAGGAACTTCAATATTCAATTCCTCCTCCCAGTATCTAAGCACATGAGATTCTACCTCAACCATCCTCGACGCATCTGAAATCATATAACGCTTTTCCATATCTTACCTCTTAATAATTTATCTAATTAAAATTTATTTACTAGATATTTGTAAAAGTTTCATAATACAAGTATCTAATTTATCTATTCTCGTGGATTTTCCTATATTACTAAAAATATACGAGTAGTAAAGCTTATAATATATAAGCAACAAAACATATAAGTAATAAATAGGCTAATCCTAGACTTAATATAACAGAAATTATGATAAAAACAAATATAAACTAGACTTTAATTTGAAAAAATTATCTTAATAATGTAAAATAAAACAAAAAGATGTCGAATGTGAAATCTAATGTGAATTAAGTATTTTAGAATTAAGGAATATGGTGACAAATGAAAAAGAAAATCCAGTTAAAAAGAAGTGGCAGGGTAAACAGGCTTATTGTTACAGTTGTAGCAGGTATAGCAGGTATAGCTTTAATTTTTAATCCAAATTATAACGATGGTGACAATAAGGTGGCAGCAGCTAATAGTGTGCCTGTAAATGGTACAATAATGCAGTATTATCAATGGTATTTGCCTAATAACGGAAGTTTATGGGATAAGCTGTCCGGTGATGCGGAGAACTTGGCAGATACAGGTTTTACTGCTGTGTGGCTGCCACCAGCCTACAAAAATATGAATCAAAATTCAGTTGGCTATGAGCCATATGATTTATACGATTTGGGAGAGTTTAATCAAAAAAATACTACAAGAACAAAGTATGGTACTTTAAGCCAATATACTAATGCAATTACAGCCTGTCATAATAATGGCATAGATGTATATGCAGATGTTGTTTTAAACCATAAGAGTGGAGCTGACTATAGCGAAAATGTTTCAGCATATGAGGTTTATAATGACAACAGATTATATAAGGTAACTGGTAATGCAGTAAATATAAATGCCTGGACAAAATTCACCTTCCAAGGCAGAGGTACAAAATATTCTTCCTTCAAGTGGGACGCAAGCTGCTTTGACGGAGTGGATGACTACGGAAAAGTATATTTATTTGCTAATAAAAGCTGGGATAGTAATGTATCTACAGAAAATCACAATTACGATTACTTAATGGGTGCAGATATAGATTTTGACAATCAAGCAGTAGTTAAGGAGCTGAAAAGCTGGGGTATCTGGTACACCAACAAATGTAATTTAGATGGCTTCAGATTAGATGCTGTAAAGCACATTAAATCTACCTTTTATTCAGATTGGTTAAATACAGTAAGAAGAAGTACAGGAAAAGAAATGTTTACTGTAGGTGAGTATTGGTCAAGTGATATAAATGCACTTAAAAATTATTTATATGAAACAGGCTACACAATGTCATTATTTGATGTGCCTTTGCATTATAATTTTAAATCGGCGGCAGACTCTAATGGATATTATGACCTTAGATATTTGTTTAGTAATACCTTAGTTTCAGATAATCCTGTTAAGGCAGTTACCTTTGTAGATAATCACGATACGCAGCCGGGACAGTCCCTTCAATCAAGCGTTGGAGAATGGTTTAAAATGTCAGCTTATACAGCTATTCTTACAAGAGAGGGAGGCTATCCTTGCGTATTTTATGGAGATTATTATGGAATATCAGGAAGTGGTATTTACTTAAAAGCCTTTAAAAATGAAATAGATAAGGTAATGTATGCACGAAAGAATTGTGCCTATGGAACACAGCACGATTATTTAGATGATCCGGACACTATAGGCTGGACTAGAGAAGGTTTAGGTCAGGTAGCCAATTCAGGATTAGCAGCACTTATTTCTGACTATAATACAGGTACAGCTACAAAAAGAATGTATGTTGGTACAAGTCACAAGGGAGAGGTCTGGTATGATGTTACGGGAAATATTAGCGATAAGGTAACAATTTCTAATGATGGGTATGGAGTATTTAAGGTTAAGAATAAGTCATATTCCGTTTGGATAAATAAAAAGACAGGCAGTAATATCAGCAACAGAACTGATAATACTGGAAATAGTAATGTAAATGTCAGCAATAATGCAGGTATTAACAATAAAAACAACGGCACAAATAATGCGGGGACACAAATTAATACAACTGCCACACAAGATAATAAAAATACAGAAAAATCAACTGCTAAGGAAGACAAAACTACTACAGATAATTTTGCCACAAAGGACAGCACTACTGAAAACACCACTGAAAATATTTTAGAAACGCCAGCAGATACTATGAAAAATACAAATGAAGCTGTTACAGAGGGTGTGACAAAGGAGAATAATAATGAAGAAGAAACAAAAAATAGTGGTACAGTTGGGAAGGTAGTAATGTCAGTTGTTGGAGTAAGTGTAATAGTTGCTTTGATTGGTGTTGCTATAGCTAAGAAAAATGATGTAATAGCGTTTATAAAACAAATGACCCGAAAATAATAACAGTTAAGGGCTATAGAATAGTAATAAAAGCTAAGGACACAAAATGTTGAAAATGTTAGTCCTTGAACAGCAGGCAAGAATATGAGTAAAAAAAAGAAGATTAAAAAATATATTAAACGCTTTTTTGCAGGTATTGGAATAATATTATTATTAGCGATAGTTATATTGATGATAAAGTATGTTCCTAAAATTGTAGAGTATAAAAATCAGGCTGAGGCACTGGTTGAGGCTGGTGGAGATGATATTTTTAAAAATTCTCTTACCAGTATTATGTATGACAATAAAAATCAGGTATTAGCAGAGCTTAGTGGAAGCAGAGATTCTTATTACATTAAGTCGGAGCAAATTCCCTATATTGTAAAAAGAGCCTTTGTGGTCAGCGAGGATAGAAACTTCTATGAACATTCAGGAGTGGATTATAAGGGCGTGATGAGGGCTATAGTTGCCCTTGTGCAAAACGAAGGAGAGGTAACACAGGGTGGCAGTACCATTACCCAGCAGCTTGCCAGAAACATATACCTAAATCATGAGGTAAAACTGGAAAGAAAAATAAAGGAAATTTTTATTGCATGGGAGCTGGAAAAAAGGTATAGCAAGGAGCAGATACTAGAGTTTTATATAAATAATATATACTTTGGAAATGGTTTGTATGGAATAGAGGCAGCAGCACAGGCATATTTTAATAAAAGTGTTACAGATTTAACTATTTCACAAATGGTGTTTTTGTGTGCAATACCTAACAATCCGACCCTGTATAATCCTACTGAAAATATTGAAAACACAATAAAAAGACGAGATAGAATATTAAAGCAGATGCTTGAACAGGGAGAGCTGGATATTGGTTTATATAATGAGGCTGTTAATGAAAATATAGTGCTTACTCCTGGTGAAAAACTGAAAAACAACTATGAGGAAACTTTTGCAAGATATTGTGCAACCCTAGAACTGATGAGAGCCAATGGATTTGTCTTTGAAAATACCTTTGCAACAGAACATGATGAAACAGAATATAAGAAAAGGTATAATGAAGCATATGATAGGTGGAACAGTATGCTCTTTACGGGAGGCTACAGAATATATACAAGTATAGACAAAAATATGCAAGAAATCCTTCAAAACAATGTTGATGAGAGCTTAAAAAATTATACGGAAACCAGCGAAGAGGGTGTTTATACTTTTCAGAGCAGTGCTACCTGTATTGATAACAAAACAGGCTATGTAGTTGCAATAGTAGGAGGCAGAACGGATGAGCAGGAGGGTTATACCTTAAATAGAGCATATCAAAGCTTCAGACAGCCGGGAAGCTCTATTAAGCCACTGTTAGTATACACACCAGCCTTTGAAAAGGGTTATACACCTAATTCCCTGGTTGTCGATGAAAAAATAGAAGACGGACCTAAAAATGCAGTAGGTTATTATATCGGAAAAACAAATATAAGAACAGCAGTTACCCAGTCAATAAATACTGTTGCATGGAAAATGTTAGAAGAAATAGGGATAGCTGATGGAATTAATTATTTAAAGGAAATGAACTTTAAAAGAATTGTAAAAGAGGATTATGTACCAGCAGCAGCTATTGGGGGATTTACCTATGGTATGTCTACCTATGAAATGGCGGCAGGCTATGCAACCTTAGAAAATGACGGTGTATACAGAAATCCCACTTGTATAAGAAAAATTGTAGATAATAATGGAAATGTTATTATAGATAATGGATTAAATACAAGCAACCAAAAGAAAATATATCAGGCAAATGCCAGCAGAATGATGACAGATGTTATGAAGGATGTTTTAACCTATGGTACAGGAAGAAAATATAATATAAGCAATGGAATATGTGCAGGCAAGACAGGAACCACTAATGATACAAAGGATGTATGGTTTGTAGGCTATAGTCATTATTATACTACAGCAGTATGGTGTGGCTATGATATGCCAAAGACTATTGACAGTCAGTATGGAGGCACTTGTGCTGGAATTATATGGAAGGGATTTATGGAAAAAATACACGAAAATACAGAGATTATAGACTTTAATCCGTATTTTGATACAGTACCGGAGCATCAGGATTATGAGAAGGAAACTACTACGAAGGAAACTGAAACCAGTACAGAGAAAGAAACAACAACTAAGGAGAATACAACCACCACTAACAAGGATAACACCTTTGAAAGTGAAACTACTACTGAACATAAAACTACAACTACCAAACCTGCTACAGAAAGAATTACTACAGACGATATGGAAAAATATACAACTATAGATGCTGGTGATGGTATGTATACAGAAAACTGGAATTAAAAAGATAGATGGAATAAAAAAGCTGTAGGCTCAATGCTGACCTGTAGAAGGATAATATTGAAGCTTACAGCTTTTTTTGAATTTTACAATAATGACAAAATAAATATTAATTATTTCTGGTTGTGAGTTTCCTTGTAGGCATTTACTACCTTGTGAATTCTGTTAACCGGGTTAAGTAATTCACTAATAGAACCATCATGATTTAAGGTATCAATAATTAAAGAAATGTATTTACTCATATCACAGTTTACATAGTATGGCTTGCTTAATAATTCTGGTGTCTGGTATGTAAGGTTTGTTGTAAGAATTCTATTAATAAGACCTTTTTCATACGCTTCGTCAAATTTTGCAAGACCATTTGTAAATAAACCAAAGGTTGTAGCAACGAATACTTTTCTGGCTTTTCTATCCTTAAGCTCTTTTGCAACCTCTAAAACGCTTTCACCGGAAGAAATCATATCATCAATAATAAGCACATCTTTGCCTTCTACAGAAGCACCTAAGAACTCGTGTGCAACAATAGGGTTTCTTCCGTTCACAATGTGTGCATAATCGCGTCTTTTATAGAACATACCCATATCGAGACCAAGTACATTTGCAAGATAGATAGCTCTGCCTGTACCACCTTCGTCTGGGCTGATAATCATCATATGATCTGCGTCTAACTGTAAATCGTTTTCGGCACGAAGAAGGTTCTTTATAAACTGATATGCCGGCTGTACAGTTTCAAAGCCTTTAAGTGGAATGGCATTTTGAACTCTAGGGTCGTGAGCATCAAAGGTAATAATGTTTTCAACACCCATAGCTGTCAATTCCTGAAGTGCAAGAGCACAGTCCAAGGATTCACGGCCAGTTCTCTTATGCTGTCTGCTTTCATATAAGAAAGGCATAATAACAGTAATTCTTCTGGCTTTACCACCTACAGCAGCGATAATTCTCTTTAAATCCTGATAATGATCATCGGGAGACATATGATTTTCGTAACCACATAATGAATATTTAAGACTATAATTTCCAACATCAACCAAAATATATAAGTCTTTGCCACGCACTGACTCATTAATAAGACCTTTTGCTTCACCTGAACCAAATCTAGGAACCTTTGTATCTACTAAGAATGACTCCTTTTGATAACCTGAAAAAGCGATAGTGTGTGTATGCTCTCCAGTGCGTTCTTTTCTCCAGTCAGTAATATACTTGTCTATTTTTTGACCTAAATCCTTGCAGCTTTCAAGAGCAACAATTCCCAAAGGACCAACTGGTATAGTTTCTAAATTTTTGTTTTCTTCTAATGACATAATGTCCCTCCGATTGTAAAATGTTTAATTTTAGCACAAATATTATATATGCTTTTAGACTGTATTGCAACATAAATTAAAGCTGTTTTGAGCTTGATTCTAAACTTCGCTTAAGACGAAGGTCATCTCCAAATATTTTGATTAAGGAATAATTGCTGGTAATACGGGAAAAAACACGCTCAGAATAGGCAGCTCTAATGTCTGATAATGACATATTTGTAGAGATTATAACTGATTTGTGATTAAGGTATCTCTCGTTTATGCAATTAAATAATGAAGATGCTGTAAAGCTATTAACCAGCTCTGTGCCTAAATCATCTATGATAAGCAAATCGCAATCAAAAATATTAAGATACAAAGCATCGCTGTCTTTGTCGGCTCTGCCAAAGGTAGTGTCGGCTAAAATGTCAAATAGCTTTATGGCAGAAATGTATATAACAGAAATACTGTTATCCATAAGCTTTTTAGCAATACAATTTGTCAAAAAGGTTTTTCCAACACCTGTAGCACCATAAATAAATAAATTTTTGTGGTCAGTACTAAAGGTATCAATAAAATCATTGGCTATATCTATAGCTCTGGTAATGTTTTCCAGAGGAGTAAGTCCTGTAGTAGGGTCAACTGTAGCATTGTCATATAATCTAAGATTAAAGGTGCCAAAATTTTCATTTGAAAGTATTTCTTTAAGATTAGACTGCTCATAAAGAGCCTCAATTATTCTTTTTTTAAAGCAATGGCAACGCTCATTTTCTATAAAGCCAGTGTCATGACAATCTAAACACTCATAATCAGGCTCTAAAAAATTTGGAGGGAAGTTTTTGGCTAAAAGCTCCTCTTTTTCGTGCTTTAATTGGTTTAGTTTATCCTTAAACTGGTTTAGGGAAGAATTGTTATCCGCTAAAAGCAGGGACTTTGCTGTGTCAATAGATAATGCGGAAATAGCATCATCAATTTCCTTTATGCGAGGAATTTTTTCATAAACCTCCTTTTGGCGTCTGGTTTTTTCGTGATAAATACGCAATCTTTTGGCATCGTAAAGCCTAAGGATTTCATTGTATTTGGTGTTTGAAACTGACATATAATCTCCTAATCTCTGTGTAAAAGCTGTCGTTCTAATTCACTATAATCATAATTTCTCTGCGGAAAGCTGTTAAAGGTGGTTGCTTTAACTTTGTTAGCCTGCCTTGAAGCGGTATCAGCCTGAACATTTTTTAAATGTGCCTTGTCCAGTAACTTAATATCCTCAATAGATGAAATACCGTGCTGCTTCCATTTTTTTAGAATAGAATCTGCATATTTAAAGCTTGGCTTTGAAATTGCTGCAATAGTCCTATTACAAGCCTCCGTAATAATATCCATAGAAAAGCCATAATCATTAGTCCAGGTATCAATAGCAGCCTTTTCGATAGCAACAGGATTTCTGCCAGAAATACCAAAAGCCTTTAATACTGGATAGTAAGCATTGCTAAAAACCATAGTACGCTCTTTTGCTTCTTCAACTGTGGAAATATCATCACCTGCCCAGTCAATGGCAACTGCTTCGATATAGCTAAGCTTTTTGTGACCGGACTCAACACAATATTCTATCAGGTATTCAATAAGCTCAACGGAAAAATGCAGTCCATCATAGAAATACAAAATAGTATTTGTATCAGAGGAACTAAGAGTTTTTCCAAGATATGCCTGAGATATATATAATAACTGTTTTATGTCCTCGTCTGCTGTAAGCTGTTTTAGCTTTTCTGTAGATAAGGGAGTTTTTTCTTTTATCTTTTTGGCTGTATAGACAGGGGTGTCATCATAAACCAGCTCAGAGGACTCATCTTCTGTATTTATAATAATAGTATCATCATCCTTTTGAGGAAGATATTTAAAGGTAAGAGGAACATCAGAACGGACATCCTTTAAAGTAATGCGTTCAATATGTCTGTCGCTGTCAAAGGTAAGGGAAATAATACCCACCTGCTCCCAGTAGGTAAGAGCTCTAAGAACATCCTTCTCAGTATGCTCAAAGGTATCAGCAATACTATTAATAGATATTTCAATGCCTGAATTATAGCAACGAAGCAGGTATAAATAGATCTTTACATATTCGCCGCTGGCATGAGGCATATATTCGTCTATAAAATAGTTTGAGATAGCAGTAATCTCCATAGTTGTATTTTTGTCTAATAATATTTTTTTCATCGTCTTTTCTCCGCATACAAGCTGTATAGTGAATGAAGTATAACACAAATAATTAAAGTTTGGAATAGTGGGAAAGACTGGAAAATAGCGCAAATGGCAGAATTTATGATAAAGTGGAAAAAGTGGAAAATGTGGATAAAAAGTAGATAAATATTGTGAAAAGCCCAAAATATGTGGAAAAAATGAAAAAAACATATCCACATATTTTTAAGCGAAAATGCCCATAAAAATATGTGGATATGTGGATAACTATCTTTTAAGCAGGTCATCCCCTACATTTACAATATCTCCAGCTCCCATAGTTATCAACAAATCACCGTTGATACAATTTTTTAATAAAAATTTTTCGATTTCCTCAAAAGTTGGAAAATAATAAGCATCACAGCCCAATTTTTTTAGCTCCTCAAGCAAATCTAAAGAAGAAATGCCAATAGTATTTTTTTCTCTGGCAGCATAAATGTCAGCTAAGATAACTTTGTCGGCAAGTGATAAGGATTTAGCAAAGTTTTTAAGAAATGCTTTTGTACGAGTGTAGGTATGAGGCTGGAATACACACCAGGTTGTTTTATGTGGATAGTTTCTGGCTGTTTTAAGAGTGGCCTCGATTTCATCTGGGTGATGTGCATAATCATCAATAATAGTAACACCATTAACCTTGCCCTTGTATTCAAAACGACGCTCTGAGCCTATACAAGCCTTCAAACCTGCTTTAATATCTTCCATACTGATACCCAGAACAAGGCCACAGGCAATAGCTGAAAGCGAATTGCAGATATTGTGCATACCGGTAACAGAAAGCTCAATACGGTCTGTTGGCTCTCCATCTATACATAAATCAAAGCTTCCGCGGGCAAATTCATCAAAGACAATATTTGCAGCAGAAATATGGCTTTTTGCTGCATTCATACCAAAGGTCATAACCTTGCATGAAAGTCCCTCGGTAAAGTAATCAAGCTCTGGAATATCTGAATTAATAATAAGTGTACCGTCAGCAGGAATAAGACGGGCATATTCCCTAAAACTATGTCGAATATCATTGATGTCCTTAAAGAAGTCCATATGGTCCTCACAGACATTTAAAATAATGCCAATGGTAGGGAAAAACGATAAAAAGCTGTTAGTATATTCGCAGGCCTCAGTAATAAAATTGTCGGAATGACCAATACGGATATTTCCGCCAATGGAATCCAATATGCCGCCAACCATAATAGTCGGATCGGCTTGTGCAGACATAAGTATATGTGAAAGCATAGAGGTAGTAGTAGTCTTTCCGTGAGTGCCGGAAACACCAATGGCAGTTTTGTACTGTTTCATTATAAGACCTACAAGGGTAGCTCTGGCAATAGTTGGAATATTTTTGGCTAAAGCCTCTGTGTATTCAGGATTGTCGTCTTTTATGGCAGCAGTATAAACCACAAGTTCAATATCGTCAGTAATATTTTCTTTGTTGTGGCCATATAATACTTTTGCACCAATCGATGAAAGATGTTTTGTAATGTTTGATTCTTTGGTATCTGAACCTGAAATGATTTTGCCCTTAGAAATAAGTATTTCAGCAAGTCCACTCATACTTATTCCACCAATACCAATGAAATGAACATTATGTATATTGTCTAAACTGATAGGACAGTTGTTTTGCATTTTATAATCCTCCATTCATAATTTTAAGGTAGAAAATATTATACTACTAATAAGAAGAAATTAAAATACTTATAAGTAAAACTTGAGTAAATTTATACCATATGAATAATTAAAAGTTACATATAATGCAGATTATCTGATTTTGACAAAAAATATGTCGTTTAATTGGGAAATTAGTTCACTATTCAGGTAATTTGTGTTATAATAAACAAAAGAAGGATTCCTAGTGAAAGCTAGCGAAAAAGGCGGATGTCATAAGACGATGCGTGTGCTATTAATACATAAAATTATATACAACGAGGTGATAGCGTGATTAAAAAAGAAATGATAGCGATGCTACTAGCGGGTGGCCAGGGTAGCAGACTTGGGGTACTTACTTCCAAGATGGCAAAACCAGCAGTTGCTTTTGGAGGAAAATACAGAATTATCGATTTTCCACTTAGCAACTGTATCAATTCAGGAGTAGACACAGTAGGGGTACTTACACAGTACCAGCCTTTAAGACTAAATTCTCATATAGGCATAGGTATTCCATGGGATTTAGATAGGAATGTAGGTGGCGTTACAGTACTTCCACCATATGAAAAAAGTGGAAATAGTGAGTGGTATACAGGTACAGCAAATGCTATATATCAGAATATTGAGTATATGCAGCAGTACAATCCGGAATATGTTCTTATATTGTCAGGTGACCATATATATAAGATGGATTATGAGCTTATGTTAAATTACCACAAGGAGCATGATGCAGATGTTACTATTGCGTGTATGCCGGTTCCGATGGAGGAAGCAAGCAGATTTGGTGTGGTTTTAACAGATGATGACAATCGTATTACAGAATTTGAGGAAAAACCAGAGCATCCACGAAGCAATCTTGCATCAATGGGTATTTACATATTCAAATGGTCTGTATTAAAAGAGGCACTTATAAAGCTTAAGGACCAGCAGCAATGTGATTTTGGTAAGCATGTAATTCCTTATTGCCACGAAAAGCAGGACAGAATTTTTGCATTTGAATATAATGGATATTGGAAGGATGTAGGTACTCTTGGTTCATACTGGGAGGCAAATATGGAGCTTATTGACCTTATTCCGGTATTTAATCTTTATGAGGAATTCTGGAAGATATATACCAACAGCACGACTCTTCCACCACAGTATATTTCATCAGACAGTGTCATTGAAAGAAGTATTATAAGTGAAGGGTGTGATATTGCCGGAGAGGTTTACAATTCAGTAATCGGTGCCAATGTTACTATTAAAAAGGGTGCAGTAATCAGAGATTCTATTGTTATGCAGAATACTACAATAGAAGAGGGTGCATACCTTGAAAAAGCCATTGTTGCAGAAAATGTAGTAATCGGTGCAGGCAGCAGAGTTGGTGTTGGTGCTGAAGCAGAAAGCAGGCTTGACAAGAAGATATATTCCTTTGGTATAGCTACTATAGGTGAAAATTCAGTCATACCTAAAAATGTTACTATAGGCAAAAACACTGCTATTTCAGGTGTGACAGACGAGAGTGATTACACCAACGGAGAGCTTCCAAGTGGCGATTATATTATTAAGGCAGGTGAAATGTAATGAGAGCAATAGGTATTATTTTAGCAGGTGGAAACAACAACAAGATGAAGGAGCTTTCTTACAAAAGAGCCATAGCAGCTATGCCTATAGCTGGCAGCTATAGAGCTATAGATTTTGCTCTTAGTAATATGTCCAATTCCAACATACAAAAGGTAGCGGTACTTACACAGTACAATGCAAAATCCTTAAATGAGCATTTAAGTTCATCAAAGTGGTGGGATTTTGGCAGAAAGCAGGGTGGCTTGTATGTATTCACCCCTTCCATAACGGCAGACAACGGATTTTGGTATCGTGGAACAGCCGATAGCATTTGGCAGAATATCAACTTCCTTAAAAACAGTCATGAACCATATGTAGTTATAGCTGCTGGTGATGGCGTGTACAAATTAGATTACAACAAGGTATTGGAATATCACATTAAAAAGAAAGCAGATATTACAGTTGTATGTAAGGATATGCCACAAAATACAGACATTACCAGATTTGGTGTTGTGAAAATGAATGAAGACAGCAGAATCGTTGATTTTGAAGAAAAGCCAATGGCATCTGATTCAAGAACAGTTTCAGCAGGCATTTATATTATTAGAAGACGCCAGCTTATTGAGCTTATTGAAAAGTGTGCTGAGGAAGAAAGATACGATTTCGTAAATGATATTTTAGTTAGATACAAAAATATAAAGAGAATATATGGCTACAAGATTGATAGCTATTGGAACAACATATCTACAGTAGAGGCTTATTACAAGACCAATATGGACTTCTTAAAGCCTGAAATAAGAAATTATTTCTTTAGAGAATATCCAGATGTATATTCAAAGGTGGATGATATGCCACCGGCAAAATACAATCCTGGAGCAAAGGTAAAGAATAGCTTGGTATCAAGCGGCAGTATTATCAATGGCTATGTTGAAAATTCGGTATTATTCAAAAAGGCATACATTGGCAATAATTGTGTTATCAAAAACTCAATTATATTGAACAATGTTTATATTGGTGATAATACATACATTGAGAATTGTATAGTAGAAAGCCGTGATACGATTAAGGCTAACGAAAGATATGTGGGCGAAAATGGCCAAATAAAGATTGTTGTGGAGAAGAACGATCGTATTGGATTATAAGGGAAAGGGGGTTTTTGTATGAAAATAACAGATGTTAGAGTTAAAAAAATATCGGGTGCAGGTAAGCTTTTAGGAGTTGCATCGATTACTATTGATGATTCATTTGCTGTTCATGATATAAAGATTATAGGTGGTGACAATGGTTTGTTTATTGCAATGCCTAGTGTAAAAACAGCAGATGGAACCTATAGAGATATTGCTCACCCTATCAATTCAGCTGTAAGAGGTGCAATACAGGATATTGTTCTTAAAAGCTACAAGGAAATAGAAACAGAATAAACAATAAATTCCATCTATACAAAAGATATTTTATATATGCTTTATATAGATGGAATTTTTATAGTAAAATTCAGTTTAATTAATTTAACACGAAGCGAGGAATAAAGATGGACAATAATAACTACAATCCAAATATCAACAATGGATATAATCCAAATGTCAATAATGGATACAATCCAAATATTAACAATGGATACAATCCAAATGTCAACGGTGGATATAATCCTAACATGTATGCTGGAAATGGACAAGGCTATAATAATATGCCATATATGCAAAATACTTCACCAATGAAGCCTAAAAAGCGTAGAAAAACAGGTCCGGTTGTATTGTCTATATTTATAGCAATACTTCTTGTGATTGATATATCTTTTATAGGTTTAAAAATTGGAATATTTTCAGAGGGTACTTTGAAAGATATGCTTATTAAGGTATCTGAAAATATGCAAGATGATATATATACGGATTTTCCGGAAACAAAAGAGGAAGCCATTCGTCAGGCTACGGATAATGTAGCTGGTTATGTATCAGATTTCCTGCTTAATGGCGAGTTTCCTGATAGAGCAGCAGTTACATCGGATATGGGAAAGATATATGATATGGTTATAGAGGAAAGTACAGAAGAAATCCTAAAGGATTTAGAGGACGCGGGCGAGATAGAGGTAGATAATCTTATCAGTTATGAGCAATTTGCCGATTTAAAGGATTTCTTAGGAACAAGCGAATATAATAAGCTTATAGAAAGAATCAGAGAAGATATAGGAGATACAATTATTGTTAATAAAGATACCAGAGATATATTAAAGAGTGAGATTATAGAGGGAACTAAAGTCTATCGAGATGAAAAGGTAGAGGAAATAGTAGAAGAGCTATACAGCCAGTTTGATGATTTCAAGACAGAAATAGGTACAGATATGGATGAGGTCCCAATAAATGAAATTTTATCAGCAGTAACAGCCTTTTTGCAGGTAGCCATTATTGTATTATCTGTTATTATAGGAATTATGTTATTGGTATCATTTATATTAGACAAGGATTTATATCTGTCATTTAAGGGAATGTTTCCAACATTACTTGTTCCCGGTTTAATTATATTAATACCAGCAGCCTTACTTAGAGGCTTAATGTATTTAATAACATCAAGTGCTGAGGCCTCAGATGCCACAGCTGCTAAGATAATAAATGTAATGTCAGATAAGGGCTTAATGCCGTTTATTATTATTTCAGCTATAGTTATTGTGGTGGCTATTGTATGCAAGATAGTGAGCGTGATGATCAAAAAAACAGAAAAAGAGGATATGGCGTAGAGGCAGTCCTTAAATAAAAAAGCTGCAATTAATTAGTTTATGTGTTGAAACTGATTAATTGCAGCTTTAATTTTGAACATATTTATAATTTTGATTATAGCATTAACTTTAAATACATTATAAATTTAAAGTTATCTTAAAATAATATTTGCAGCTTAAATTACTTGGTTGGGGCAACAATACTATTAGAAAGGTTTGCACCGGTAGTAGTGTTTGCACCGGTAGTAGCATTTCCACCGGTAGTAGTAGTTTCATTTATAAGGTCTTTTATATCGTCCTCTGTGAATATGCTGTTGTTAAAGGTTATCTTATTCCAAAGCTCCTCGTCTACAGTGATTTTCATATTCTTTGTGTATTCATCATAAAATTCCTTAAGCTTTGCAGACTTTTGAAGTGAAATAGCATCTTCTCTGGCAATTTCTGTAGCATCCTCATCGTTTTCTTCGATACAGTAAATTACAAAATAGGCACCGTCCTCAACTGCAATAGCAGAACCACCATCGTGTAAAGACAAACAGGTGCTTTTGATATTGTCACCTACAGTAGAGTCTTTGCCAACATTTCCTTCTGAAACTTTTATGCCGTATATATCAGAAATCTGCTTGATGTCCTCGCCGTTTTGCATTCTTTTTAAAATGCCCTTAGCAGTATCCTCAGGAAACTCAATATTGTCAGGGTATAATTCAAATACATATATATGAGTTTGGCGTATATCCTCTTCGTTTACTGTGAAATTTTCGTCCTTTAAAATAAGGTCACAGCCCTTGTTGTAGTAGGACTCAGTTTCATATATAGACTTTAAGGACTCGGCAGTAGCACCGGTTGCGGCACTAACCTTTGCATTACCTGCAAGGTAATCCTTTACATACTGGTCAATTTCTTTGTAATCAGCATCGTCTAAGGTAATACCATTATCCTTTGCATATTTTGCAACGGTGTAGAAAATTTTAATACGGTCAAGAACATCTGCCTTTACCATATCCTCGATGGTTGCATCAGCAGCAACAGTTTCGCCCTCTAAAGTAGATGGCTCAGTAATATCTGTAGAAGTGCCAGTATATTTTACGGACCAATCCATTACATAGCCATTTGCAAGGTAATATGCTTCATAGCTTGCCTGTGTATTGTAAGCATAGAACTTTCCTACACTAAATGGAATGTTAATATCATCAATAGTAATTAAGGTTTTATTATCATCCGCAGAAGTATTATTGGTATTGGTATTGGCATTATCAGATGAACAGCCTGTAAATAATGAAAGTGCGGTAATAATACTAAGACTTTTTGCCACAAGCCTTTTAAATTTTTTCATAGTATCCTCCTTGCGCTAAAAACTAGCCAATTTATTGCGAAAAAACAATATTATAAGTATATCACAAAATACCTAAGAGTTGTCAATAATTCCACCCATGTTCACAAATAATTCAGAAAGTGCTTTCAGCATTTCATTAGTGTCCTTGAATGGGTGGTCAGGCGTATATATAAGCTTTGGCGTTGCACCTGGTACAAATTTTAAAATATTAAGGTATTTTGAAACCAGGGTAGGTATTTGGTCTACCTTAAAAGGTGCTTTGTTATATAAAATAAGTTCTATTTTTGACTTATTACCTGAAAGCTCGCTAATATAAACTTTATGTCCGAAGGCTTTCATAAGGGCAATATTTAAAAGATTAATAACAGGCTTTGGAATATCACCAAAACGGTCCAAAAGCTCGTCTTCCATATCCTCATATTCCTCATAGGTTTCAATGCCTGCAATTCTCTTGTAAATAGTAAGCTTTTGCAGTTCGTTTTTAATGTAGGTAGACGGAATAAAGGCATCTACTACCAAATCAACAGTAGTTTCAAAGTCATCCTTTTCCTTGATTTCACCCTTTTCAACTAAGACTGCTTCGTTTAACATTTTACAGTAAAGGTCATAGCCTACAGCCTCCATATGACCACTTTGCTCTGCTCCAAGCACATTTCCGGCACCACGAATTTCCAAATCACGCATAGCAATCTTAAAGCCGGAGCCTAAATCTGTAAATTCCTTGATAGCCATAAGACGCTTTTCGGCAACCTCCTTTAATACCTTGTCACGCTTATACATAAGGAAGGCATAGGCAGTTCTGTTGGAACGGCCTATACGGCCACGCAGCTGATAAAGCTGTGACAAACCAAGCTTATCGGCATCGTGGATAATCATTGTATTAACATTAGAAATGTCTAAGCCTGTTTCGATAATAGTAGTTGAAACTAATACATCAATCTCCCCATTAATAAAGTCATACATAATCTGCTCCAGCTTTCGCTCACTCATTTGTCCGTGGGCGTATTCGATATTTACATCAGGCAGAACAGATTTTAAAACATTTGTAATTTCCTCTATATTGTTTACTCTATTGTATACATAGTAAACCTGACCACCCCGGGCAAGCTCTCTGTTGACAGCTTCACGAATCATTTCCAGGTTGTATTCCATAACGAAGGTCTGGATAGGAAGTCTGTCAATAGGTGGCTCCTCAAGAACACTCATATCACGAATACCGACTAAGGACATATGAAGAGTTCTGGGAATAGGAGTAGCTGAAAGTGATAAAACATCTACATTTTCACGGAGAGTTTTTAGCTTTTCCTTGTGGGCAACGCCAAAACGCTGCTCCTCGTCAATAATCAAAAGCCCTAGATTTTTAAAACTAATGTCCTTGCTTAGAACACGATGTGTGCCAATAACTATATCCACATAGCCGGCCTTTAAGTCAGCAAGGGTTTTCTTTTGCTGTGAGGAAGTCCTGAATCTTGAAAGAAGTGCTATAGTTACAGGAAAATCCTTCATTCGTTCTACAAAGTTATTGTAATGCTGACCTGCTAAAATTGTAGTAGGTGCAAGTAATACCACCTGTTTTCCGTCCTGAACAGCCTTAAAGGCAGCACGGATGGCAACCTCTGTTTTTCCATAGCCTACATCACCACAAATAAGTCTGTCCATTATTTTAGGGCTTTCCATATCCTTTTTTGTATCCTCAATGGCAGCTAACTGGTCGCTGGTTTCCTCATATGGAAAAAGCTCCTCGAATTCCTTTTGCCATATAGTGTCAGGACTGAAAACAAAGCCTGCCTTAGCCTGTCTTTTGGCATATAATTTGACAAGGTCGGCAGCAATATCCTTTACATGGGATTTAACACGGGATTTAGTGTTGTCCCATTCCTTTGATCCTAGCTTGTTAAGCTTTGGTCTATGGCTGTCTGCAGAGGCATACTTTTGTATCATATCAAGAGAGGAGGCAGGAATATATAAATTACCATTTGAGGCATATTCTATTTTAATGTAATCCTTCTCGGTTTTATCGACTACCATTTTTTCAATACCACGATATATTCCAAGACCGTGATTTTCGTGTACTACATAATCACCGATAGAAAGGTCTGAAAAGCTGGAAATATGCTCTCCGTTGTAGGTGGATTTCTTTTTTTTCTTTTTAGCAGCACCAGTGCCGAAAATGTCAGTTTCAGAAATAATAACATATTTGAGGGAAGGAAACTCATAGCCTCCTTTAATATTGCCATAGGAAATAACAATTTCCGAAGCAGCAGGAGTGTGGGAATAGTCCTCTGTATAATGGCAGGAAAGCTGGTAATCATTTTGCAGGGAATCACTAAAACGCATACCACGGGTTTTAGAGCCTGAAAGAATAACTACCTTATATCCATTCTTTTTAAAACGGGTCAAATCCTTAATGAGAATATCCATACTTTTATTGTAGGAGGTAATATTTCTCATAGATATAGAATAAGAGCCTGATACCTCAAAATATTTAAGCTTTTGTAAAAGCGTAGTAAAGTGTACACATTTTGCATTTGCAAGCCGCGCAAAAACCTCTGTAGGCATAGTTAAGGTATTGGTCTGGGAAGGGAGTAAATAGCCTTTTTCCAAACGACTTATCATACTATCCTTAAATTCATCAAAAACAGCGTTTATATGCTCACATATATGATTAGTTTCATCAAGCATATATATAGTATCCTTGGGCAGATAGTCAAAAAGGGAGGAAGTTTCCTCATAAAAGAAGGAAATATAACTATCCAGGGTAACAAAGCTTGGAGAAATAGACAACTGTTCTAAAAAGTCATTAGTAAGAGTTTCTATTCTGTGAGCCTCCTCGGTTTTAAAAGTGGCTCGGAGCTTTTTTGCATAATCAGCAAGCTCTTTTCTAATCCTTTCCATACCGGCACTAATCTGCTTAGGGGATAAAATATATTCACTGGCTGGAAAAATAGTAACGCTTTCTACATTTTCTATAGTACGCTGACTATCTACATCAAAGGTTTTAATAGAGTCAACCTCATCATCAAATAAATCTATTCTATAGGGTACTTCGCTGGTTAATGGAAAAATGTCTATAATACTGCCTCGTATTGAAAACTGACCGTGGGATTCCACCTGGTCGCTTCGTTCAAAGCCTAAGGCAGTAAGCTTTGAGGAAATGGCAGCAGGCTCAATAATGGAGGTCATATCAATAGTAAGAATATTATTGCTGATTTCCTCCATAGGAATAAGCTTATCCATTAGAGAGCTTCCTGTAGTAACTATAGTCGCAGAGTCGGTAAGTATAGCCTCGATAGTCTTTATACGATTTGTGACCATAGTCTTTCCGGAAATATCAGCATTATAAAAAATAAAGTCCTTTGGTGGAAAATACACTATATCAGGAACAAACAGTCTTAAGCTGTCATAAAGCTCCATAGCCTTTTGCTCACTAAAAGTGACGATAACTTTATTTTTAAAGCTATCGCCAAGTACGCTTATTATATGTGCCAGACCATTATCACTTACTCCGGAAATCTGGATATTTGCCTGACTTTTTTTAAAAATATTAACAGTTTCCTCTATTGCATTTAAAGAAAGCAGAGGAGCATCTAATAAATTTGTCATAATTACCTCAATTATATAAATTCATTGCTTTTTCAAATTCACCTGAAACAGTAAGCGAAACAGCGTCAGAAATCTTTTCCATATCAGCCTTAATAATGGCTAAATCCTCTTTTGAAAAATGACCTAGCACATAATCGGCTAAATCATAGCTGGCAGGCTTGCTGCCGACACCTACCTTTATACGATAGAAGGAATCATTTCCGAGATGTGCAATAATGTTTTTAATTCCATTATGCCCACCGGCACTTCCTTTCTTTCTAAGGCGCAGCCTGCCTACATCTAAGCTGATGTCATCATAGATTACTAAAAGCTGGCAGGAAGAATCCACCTTGTAAAAGTTTACAGCATCAATAACAGCCTCACCACTTAAATTCATATATGTTAGTGGTTTCATAAATAGAACCTTTTCACCACCTATGCAGGCAGTACCTGTAAGAGCGTGATGTGCAGCTTTATTTATGGAAATATTGTATTTTTCGGCAAGGGCATCGATTGCCATAAAACCAACATTGTGGCGCGTGCCGGAATATTCTTTAGTAGGATTACCTAATCCAACGACTATAAACATAAAAGTACCTCGATTCTGTATGATTTGATAAAGTTTAATTAGTATACAAATAATGTGTATTATTTAATTGCTATTAAGAAAATATTTTTCGTAATAAGGACTTCGCAGCAGAATTTCATTATTCAGATATTCTGTTCCTAACATTTCAGATAATGTCTGCCTGCCGGAAAAAAGATTAGTGCCAAGTCCAAGTCTGTCGCCGGCAATTTTGACATTTAGTGCAGCAAGGGTGGTTGGAAACATATCCATTGTATTAAAAACCCTTTCAGTATTAAGATTTTCAAGAATATTACTACCTGCTTCAAAATGGGGATTAATAATTACACCGTAGGTTGTTCGCTGGTAATCAGTTTTGTCTATTTCCTTAAAAAAATTAGGGTCCATGCTTAAATGGTCACCAACAATAACGATGGTTGTATTTTCATAGAAATCCTGATTTTTTATCCATTGAACAAAATTATATACCTGTCTGTCTGCACATTTAATAACATTGGCATATTGTGAGTTATATGTGTCAGAACATAGTGAACATTTATAACCATTTTCCGTATGCGTATCCATAGTAGCCATAACAAAATTAAAGGGCTGCTTCTGTGAAGCTAAAGCCAGAAGCTCCTTCTTAGAAATGTCATAAAGTTTTTTATCTTCTATGCCCCACCATACATAGTAATCTTTATCAACATAGCCGGCTTCTACCTGGGCATTATAATCCATAATCTTATAATTGCCGTGCTGCTGGTAGAAGTGACGGGTGCCTGCAAAGGTAGAATCAGAGCCAATACACAGTTCGTTTGTATAACCTTCCTTTGCCAGTATATCACCAAGATTGCAAATCCCTGGAAGAAAGCTGTCGAAGCTGCCATATTCATTGCCACCTATAGGAAGTGTTAAGGGAATACCTGATGACATAGCAGTCATAGCTGCGATAGTCCAATCACAGTTTGATGCAATATCAGCACCTTTTCCGTCTGTTCCGAAAGCAACATTTTCCTCCTGCAATTTAGTCAGATAAGGAATAAGATTATAGTCAAAATACCCTCCGGACTCTTTGGATTTATATGTATTCTCCATAGATTCCATATAAATGTAAATAAGATTTATTTTATTTACAGGGAATGTCAAATCGGTTTCCTCCGGTGAAACATAATACTCATCATAGATTTCTGTTGTTTTAATTTGATGATAAATATATTCAAAAAATCCTAAATTAACTGCAAAAACAATGAAGGAGATAATAAAAGCACATATGCCGGATATAAGAATTATAATTCTTTTAATTCTTTTACCTATAGTTATAAAAAGTAATACACCTATTGCAGCTGATACTAAAACAACATATTTAATATAATCCAGCACATATCCGCCAGCTCCGGTCATAGGAGTTTTAAGCTGAAACATTATGCTTTCGGGACTTACGGGACCAAAGGTTTCATGCACCCAGACACAGGTAAGCAGAAAAACCATGCCTAATATAAATAAAACTAAACCTACATACGCTTTTGGACTTTTAAAATTGTCATTTTTTGAGCTTTTTTCTTTGACACAGCTATTGTCTGAATGACTGGTGTTTTTTAATTGTTTTTTCATCATAAATAGTTCACTTTGCTGTTTAATTTGCAAAACCTAATAGGCTTTACATATCTTATGATTATACCATAATATAAAACTTGTTTCCAATACATTTGCGACCGTCGGTGCTTAATAAGTGCGAAGCACGAATTTAGTACGGCTGCGAGGAGCAACTAAGCGAAAAGACCCTCGTATAGTTGAAAAAGTTAATGAATTAGACTATAATTAAATCAACTATGCTTTAGGAAAACAGAGGAATATTACAATGGAATCATATGTTAGATGTTATGCAACAGTAGATTTAAAAGCTATCAGACACAATATAGAACAGGTTAGAAAAAAGATTAAAGATGGCACAAAGGTAATGGCAGTCGTGAAAGCAAATGCCTACGGACATGGGGCTGTAGAGGTGGCAAAGGCACTTTTAGATATGGTTGATTACTTTGGAGTTGCAACTATAGGAGAGGCAGTAGAGCTTAGAAGGGCAGATGTTGATACCCCGATACTTATATTAGGCTATACTTCACCGAAGCAGTTTGAATATGTAATCAACTATGGCGTTACCCAGACTATTTACACCTACGAGGACGGAAAATATCTGGATGAAACTGCTAAGAGATTAGGAAAAAAAGCAAAATATCATATTGCAGTAGATACAGGAATGACCAGGATTGGATTTTCGGCAGATTATAGAATAGATGAAAGCATAGAAGAAATCAAAAAGCTGTGTACCCTTGAAAATGTAGAGCTGGAGGGGGCATTTACCCATTTCTCCTGTGCCGATATGTACGACAAATCATATTATTATAAACAAAAAGAAAGAATATTAACATTCTTTAAAAAGTGTGAGGAAAATGGCATAAATATCCCGATAAAGCATACCTCTAACAGCGCAAGTATTATGGAATTTGATGATATGAATTTAGATATGGTTCGTTCAGGAATTATAACATATGGTTTATATCCGTCTGATGAGGTGGATTGTACAAAGCTGGACCTTATGCCGGCAATGGAATTTAAAACCCATGTTGTAAAAATAAATGAAGTACCAGAGGGCGAAGGTGTAAGCTATGGTGCAACATATGTTACTAAAAAGCCTACACGAATTGCTACAATATCAGTTGGCTATGCTGACGGTTATAAAAGAAGCATTTCCAACAAGGGCAGAGTTATTATAAATGGTCAATATGCTAATGTAATCGGCAGAGTTTGTATGGACCAGATGATGGTGGATATTAGCCATATTGATAATGTCAAGGTAGAGGATATAGTAACACTGTTTGGCTGTGACGGTGATAAAAGCATACCTGTAGAGGAAATTGCAGCACTTTCTGACAGCTTTAACTATGAATATGTCTGCTCAATATCAGAAAGAGTTAAGCGGATATACAACAAGTAAAGTGCTTGGAATAAGAAGTCTTCTAAAAGAGAAATTTATCATAAAAGATTTGAATATAATAGGTTTGGAGATAATATGGACAAATTTTTAGAATATCGTAAAAAATATGAAGCCTTTAGATATACAGGCTTTGAGGTTGCAAAAGAAGATGAGGATATAAAGATAGAATATCATTTTAAAATAGACGGTCTAAGGAAATTTAATCCAAAGTGGAGATTTCCATTAGGTGATAATAATATAGAAGAGCTTAAAGAAAATGGAACCTTTATGGAAATGGTGTTCTCTTTGGGGATGGTAGAGCTTATTAGCTATTGGAAAACAGCCTGCCCTAAAAAAGTGTATGTATCAGGCTATAAGCTTAATGAAAAGCAGATAGACTGGTGGAAGGAGCTTTACTTTCTGGGACTTGGAGAATATTTCTATACAAATGGCATAAAGACTGCAAAAGAGGATTTTATGGAGATTATATCCATAGGAGAGGAAAACACCAAAAAGAGAAAGCCTCTTACAAATAATGAAGGCTGTTTAGTGCCTATAGGTGGAGGCAAGGATTCTTCGGTATCCTTAGAATTACTTAAAAAGTCGGGAGAAAATATTAAATGCTACATTATTAATCCTAGAGGTGCCACCTTGAATACGGTTAAGGCAGGTGGAATGGAGCAGAATTTAATAGTGGCAAAGCGTACATTAGATAAAAATATGCTGGAGCTTAATAGTGAAGGCTTTTTAAATGGTCATACACCATATTCGGCTATTGTTGCCTTTTCTTCGACTATTGCAGCATATCTTAATAATTTAAAATATATTACACTTTCTAATGAGGATAGTGCAAACGAAAGTACAGTTAAGGGTAGTAATGTCAATCACCAGTATTCAAAGAGCTTTAAGTTTGAAATGGACTTCCACAATTATGAGAAGCTTTATATAGGTAGCAATACATTATATTTCAGCCTGCTCAGACCGTTAAGCGAATTTCAGATTGCCGGATATTTTGCAGCACTTAAACAATATCATTCAATTTTTAGAAGCTGTAATGTCGGCAGCAAAGAAGATATATGGTGTGGACATTGTCCTAAATGCTTATTTGTTTATTTAATTATGTCGCCATTCCTTTCGTTGGAGAAGCTAAAGGAAATTTTTGGTACAGATATGTTAAATGATATTAATATGAAGGAAAATCTTGATAAGCTTATAGGCTTGACAGCAGAAAAGCCGTTTGAGTGTGTTGGCAGCAGAGATGAGGTAAATACAGCTATTTGCATTGCAATAGAAAAAAATAGCAATAAAAAGCTTCCTGCATTGTTTGAATATTACAAAACAACTGCCTTATATGATAAATATTCTCATAAAGAAAATGAATATTTTAATAAATTTAATGAAGAAAATTTATTGCCGGAAAAGTTCAAAAAGCTTGTATATGATGAAGTGGTTTTAGGCTTGAAGAAAGGAAAATAACTGTCTTATGATAGATTTTTTAAAAACATATGTTAAAGATAAAAGGGTGGCTGTGTTGGGCTTTGGAAGAGAGGGAAAGTCTACTCTTAAGCAATTACTTATAGCAAAAGGCTTTGAAAAAGTAACTATTCTGGATAAAAATCCTATAGCTGCAGAGGACATAAAAAATATTTGTGGGGAAGCGGACTTTCCTTTATCACAAATAGAAATTATAACAGGCGGGGAATACCAAAAAAGCCTAGACGATTATCAGGTAGTAATAAAAAGTCCGGGAATTGTTTTAGAGAAAGATATATCCCTGTACAAGACTAATATAACCAGCCAGACAGAATTGTTTTTTGAAAAATATAGAAAGCAGATTATTGGAATTACAGGAACAAAGGGCAAAAGCACTACAACCACTCTTATATATCATATATTAGATAATGCAGGTTACAAAAGCGTTCTTGCAGGAAATATTGGCATACCTGCCTTTGATATTGCAGATAAGGTGGAAAAGGATACGGTTATTGTGTTTGAAATGTCCTCTCATATGCTGGAGTATATGAAGGTGTCACCACATATTGGAGTATTTCTCAATATCCATGAGGAGCATTTAGATCACTATGGAACAATGGAAAAATATGTGGCAGCCAAAAAAAACATATATAAAAATCAAAAGAAAGAGGACATATGCTTTGTAAATGCACAGCTTGAAGCGACGGGTATTTCCAAAATAGTGCCTATATATTCAGTCAATAGTGAAGCTGAAGGTGGGATTTCTGATAAAGACGCCATAGTTAATGCTCATAATAAGGCTATATATATAGAAAATAACAAAAAGTACACTTATAGTATACCTGTTGGCGACATAAGCTTAATTGGAGAACATAATTACTATGATATATCAGTGGCCTTTGGGGTGCTTACTCATATTGGAGTTAAAAAAGAGGAATTTGATAAGGGACTTAGAAGCTACAAAGCCCTGCCGCACAGGTTAGAGCTTGTGGGCGTAATAAATGGTATTAAGTATTATGATGACTCTATTTCAACTATATGTGATACTACTATAAATGCTTTAAACAGCATAAAGGATGCCGACACAGTATTAATTGGCGGCATGGATAGAGGAATAGATTATACTGAGCTTATAGACTATTTAAGTACGGGTGGGGTTTCTCATATAATTTTAATGTATGAAACAGGAGAAAGGATTTATAAGGAAATCTTAGAAAAAGGTGATTTTAAAGGCTTTGAAAGAGTTATTAAGGTAAAGGATCTGGCACAGGCCGTAAAGACAGCGACAGAAGTAACCGGTGTGGGCAAAAGCTGTGTTTTATCCCCGGCAGCAGCTTCTTACGGTTACTTTAAAAATTTTGAAGAAAGAGGAGAAAAGTTCTTTGAATTGGTAAATAGTTACAAAAAATAAAAATTATCTAAATTATTTTAAGACTTAAATTGTGTTGGAAATTAAAGATTAATGTCATTATTTTGAAAAGGGGTACAATATATGGTGGAAAAAAGAGGGGGGTGTCAATATTGTGTATTGGTAAAAATGCACAAAAAACCCTCGATGAAAGAGCTTTTTCTATAAAAAACAAATTGCAAAAATAGGTAAAAAGTGCTAGAATGTACACAGTTAAACCATATAGATATGGTGACACTTTTTTGTTTGGTTATTACAAAATATTTACAAAATAGAAGGGGATTTTGCTATGGCAGGATTTAGAACGAGAATCAGACTTGGTGATGTCCTTATACAAAAAGGCCTTATTACCACTGAACAATTAGACAAAGCTCTGGAGGAACAGAAAAAATCTGGTGGCCTTCTGGGTGAAACGATGGTAACGCTTGGCATTGTTTCTGAAGATATACTTATAGATACACTTTGTGAGCAGTTAGGCATAGAATATCTGGATCTTAGAAAAATTGAAGAAATTCCAGATGATATTATAGCACTTATATCTGAAGACCTTATCAAAAAATATACGGTTATGCCGGTTAAAATGTCAGACAAACAAGCAAATACGATAGTAGTTGCTATGGCGGACCCGATGAATATCGTTGCTATTGACGATATTGGCATATTTACAGGCTTACAGATTGAGCCGGTGCTTAGTACCACATCACAAATCAAAGCGAAAATAGATGCCATATTTGGACAGCAGCAGGCGCAGGATATAGCTGAGCAGTATAAAAAAGAGCAGGAAGCATATTACGATACAGGAAAGAAGGGCGATGCTGCAGAGGATGAGAACCGTAGAGAGGATGTTGACAACTCTCCTATCGTTCTTTTGGTAAAAGGCGTTATTGAACAGGCTGTTAGACAAAGAGCCAGTGATATACATATTGAAGCGTTTGAACACAATGTAAGAGTTCGTTACCGTGTAGACGGTGCTCTTAGAGAGATTGTTCAGTATGATAAAGCACTTTTTAATGCGATTATTGCCCGTATAAAAATTATTTCAGGAATGGATATATCAGAAAAGAGAAAGCCTCAGGATGGCCGTATTACACAGATAGTAGACAGAAAGGAATACGACATCCGTGTATCCTGTCTGCCTACAGTATTTGGCGAGAAAGTGGTTATGCGTATCGCTTCCAAGGAAGGCTTTAAGAAAAACAAAGAGGACTTGGGTCTTAGACCGGAGGACTTAGTACTTTTTGACAATATTTTAAAAAACCCAAATGGTATTATCCTTGTTACGGGACCTACAGGTAGTGGTAAGTCAACAACCCTTTATACGGCTCTTAGTGAGTTGAACACAGAGGATGTTAATATTATCACAGTAGAAGATCCGGTAGAAGCAAATATTGACGGCATCAATCAGGTTCATGTAAACCCAAAGGCAAATCTTACATTCGCCAGTGCACTCCGTTCTATTTTGCGACAGGATCCGGACATCATTATGATTGGTGAAATCCGAGACGGTGAAACAGCAGGTATTGCTGTTAAGGCGTCTATTACAGGCCATTTGGTTGTTTCTACATTACATACAAACAGTACGGCAGCTACAGTCGGAAGACTTATAGATATGGGTGTTGAGCCTTATCTTTTAGGTGATTCCCTTGTTGGAATTATTGCACAGCGTCTTGTCAGAAGACTTTGTCCGGAATGTAAAAAGCCAGTAAAAGCAACTCCTGATGATATTAGAAAAATGGGTCTTGGAAATATTGATGACCTGACTATATATGAGCCAGGTGGCTGTCCGGCCTGCGACAACTCGGGCTACAGAGGCCGTATCGGTATTTACGAGATTATGACCATTACCAATACAATTAAAAGACTGATAGCAAAAAATGCTACAGCAGAAGAAATAAAATTAGCGGCTGAAGAGGAAGGCATGAGTTCACTTAGAACCTCAGCAGCAAAGTATGTAAAAGAAGGTATTACTTCTATTGCAGAAATGATGAAGGCAACCTACAGCGCAGACGAGGAGTAAGGCATGATTACAGTACAAGAAATTTTAATGGTTGGAAAACAAAACAAGGCATCAGATATACATATTACCGTTGGCGTACCTCCAAAGATGAGAGTACACGGTGACTTGGTCAATATGAACTATCCGGTATTGACAAAGGCAGATGCTGACACAATTATCAAGGCGACAATGAAGGAAAGACAGCAAGAGATATTAGAGGAAAAAGGCGAGGTCGATTTTTCCTTCTCTCTTCCAGAGGTTGGACGATTCAGAGTAAATGTATTCAAGCAAAGAGGAGCACTTTCAGCAGCTCTTCGTCTTGTAAATACTATTATCCCAAGACCGGAGGATTTGGGTGTGCCACCTTCAGTTATCAATCTTTACAAGAAAAAAAGAGGACTGGTACTTGTTACAGGACCTACAGGTAGTGGTAAGTCGACAACACTTGCTTCACTTATCAATCTTGTAAATGAAAATATACCGGCACATGTTATCACTTTGGAAGACCCTATTGAATACTTGCATTCACACAAGCTTTCAACAGTAAACCAAAGAGAAATAGGTATGGATACACTTTCCTACAACAATGCCTTAAGAGCAGCACTCCGTGAGGATCCGGATGTTATTCTTATCGGAGAAATGCGAGACTTGGAAACTATTTCAATCGCCATAACAGCAGCCGAAACAGGACATTTAGTATTTTCAACCTTACATACAATCGGTGCGGCAGCTACAATCGATCGTGTTATCGATGTATTCCCACCACACCAGCAGCAGCAAATAAGAGTACAGCTGGCTATGGTATTAGAGGCAGTTATATCTCAGCAGCTTATGCCTACAGCAGACGGACATGGACGAGTAGCAGCGTTTGAAGTCTTACATTCAACACCTGCTATAAAAAACCTTATCCGTGAAAACAAAACCTTCCAGATTGCTACTACAATGCAGACTAGCAAAAAGATGGGTATGCAGACAATGGATGACTCAATATTCTACTTGTATGCACAGGGTATTATTTCAAGAGATACAGCTCTTAATTACGCACAGGATCAGCAGTCATTGGAAAAGAAATTGTACTAGAAAAGAGGTATTAGATGGCACAGTTTTCATATGAAGCCGTTGGATTAGATGGCAAAATAAAAAAAGGAAATATTGAATCCGACAGTTTGGAAAAAGCCCGTTCCCTTCTTAGAAATGATGGTTTGACTGTTGTTAAGATTGGTGAGGCTAGTGTTTTAAACAGAGATATTAATATTAACATAGGCAAGAAAAAGCTTAAGCCTAGAGATTTAAGTGTATTCTGCCGACAGTTCCTTAGTATTTTAAAGGCTGGTGTAAGTATGATTTCAGCATTAGAGATGCTTACAGACCAGACTGAAAATAAAAAATTAAAGGAAGGACTTAAATCGGTAAAGGACAATGTTGAAAAAGGTGATACATTGTCAGTAGCTATGAAAAAGCAGGATGGATTATTTCCACCTATTCTTTTAAATATGATAGCCGCAGGTGAATCCTCAGGTAGCTTGGAGGTTTCTCTGGAGCGAATGAGCGTACACTTTGAAAAGGATGCAAAAATTAAAGGTATGGTTAAAAAAGCCTTTATGTATCCTATAGTGCTTATTTTTGTTATGATAGCAGTAGTTGTTGTAATGCTTACCTTCGTTATACCACAGTTTAAGTCTATGTTTGATGATATAGGCTCAGACCTTCCGGCATTTACAAAGGCAGCATTAGCACTTAGTGACTCCCTGCAAAATACCTGGTATATCTGGCTCATTGGCATTGCAGTGCTTATACTGGCATATAAGCTGTATGTAAGTACACCAAATGGTTCAAGAGTAGTGGCAGCACTTAAATTAAAGATACCGGTATTTGGCTCGTTGTCAGTAAAGACAGCCTGCGCCAGATTTGCAAGAACCTTGTCCACACTTATGGCATCTGGTATGCCTCTTATTGATTCAATCAATATATGTGCAAAGGTATTGGACAATGTTTTATATAAGGATGCTTTAGTGGAAACCTCAAGACAGGTAGAAAGGGGTGTATCCCTTACTACACCACTTGAAAAGTCAGGACTTTTCCCTAGTATGGTTATCCATATGATTAGTATCGGTGAAGAAACCGGTAGTATGGAGGAAATGCTTACAAATGTAGCCGACTACTATGATGAAGAAGTAGAAATGACTACACAGCAGGCAACAGCTCTTATGGAGCCGATTATCATTGTTATGATGGCATTAGTGGTATGTGCACTTATTGCTGTTATATACGGACCAATGGTACAGCTTTACAGCGACCTTGGCTAAAAATGGATATATTCATTGGGACCCGAGCCCGATGGTTGATATCAAATATATATATAAAATAAAAGGAGACAAAAAAATGACACAGAAAAACAACAAAGGTTTCTCGTTAGTAGAACTTATCGTAGTTATTGCTATTATGGCAGTACTCATCGGTGTATTAGCACCAGCACTTATTGGCAACATTGAAAAATCAAGAGAGTCTAAGGACTTTACATCACTTGACACAGTATACTCAGCAGTTAAGACAGCTTTAGGTGATGAAGCTGGTAACAAAGCTGGTATAGAGGACGCTGGCTGGAGAAAACTTTCAGCTGTCACTGATGCTGCGACACCAGATGCGTTTGAGGCACAGGTAAGTGAATATTGTGAAAACAATGATGTAGATGGTTCTTTATCTGCAAGCGTTAATGATGGTGCAAGTATTTGGATTAATGTTGATAAACAGGGTCATGTAACAGTTATTATTTCTGCCGAGACAACTGTAGACGACGTTGATGATGCAACAACTGCTGATAAGACAGTTGATGAAGAAAACAATGGAAAGAGATTTGCAGTTGGTTATTTAGCTAATGGCAATGAAGCTGCTAGCGGAGAAGCTGCAACAATTAAATAGTTTAAGATGATTAAGGATTTAGAAATATGCCAAGTGAGTTAATTCTGTTTATTTATGTGGTAGTTTTTTTATATGGGTTGTGTATAGGAAGCTTTCTAAATGTTTGTATATATAGAATTCCATTAAAAGAAAGTGTCGCAAAGAGCAGATCTCACTGTATGTCCTGTGGAGGTCAGCTAAAGTGGTACGATTTGGTACCACTTTTCAGCTACCTCTTCCTAAGAGGACGATGCAGGCAGTGCAAAGCCAAAATATCTATACAATATCCATTAGTGGAGGCACTTAATGGACTCGGGTATGTATTTATATTCCTTATAAATGGAATTAACCTCACTAGCATATTATATTCCTTATGCTTTTCAGCACTTATAGTTTTAAGTGTTATTGATTTCAGGACATATGAAATACCTTTTGGGATAAATGTATTTATTTTTATACTGGGTATTATTGGCACAGTGGCTGACTATACAAATTGGTTAGAGCATATCTTAGGATTTGTAGTAGTAAGTGGTTTTTTGTATATATTAGTATTGGTTACAAAAGGAAGAGCAATGGGCGGCGGTGATGTAAAGCTTATGGCTGCGGCTGGTCTGTTGATTGGTTTGAAAAACAGTATTTTGGCATTAATACTAGGTTGTATCGTTGGCTCTATTATACATATAGCCAGAATGAAAATACAAAAAAAGGACCATGTGCTTGCATTTGGACCATATTTGTCAGTTGGTATATTTATAGCTATGTTGTTTGGAAATAGCTTTATCAGCTGGTATTTTTCATTATTCAAAATTTAATTAGAAAATAACAGCATTAGGATGCGAATATATAGATAAAAAGACTTTAAAGATTATAAAACAATATCACCTAAAAGGGATAAGGAGGAAAATAGATGTCTAAATTATTATCCGTAAGAATTGGAAAAAAATATGTAAAAATCTGTGAATTACAGTATACAACCAATATGAAAAGTGTATATGTAAACAGAATTTTAAAGGCAAAGACACCACCAGATGTAGTAGAAGATGGTTTTATTAAGGATTTCTTTGCAGCAGAGTCATTTTTGAGTGCTATTATCAGAGAAAATAATATGACAGCGACAGATGTTATTTTTTCAATATCATCAGGAAAGATTGCTACAAAAGAAATTACAGTTCCTATAATGAAGGAAAGACAGCTTGTAGAAATGATAGAGGCAAATGCAAGTGAGTATTTCCCAATTTATCTGGACGATTATATTTTGGCACATAATATTCTTGAGAAAGGTAATCCTAAAAAGGGCGACAAGCAGATGAGAGTGCTTGTGTTTGCTGCTCCAAAGGAATTAATAGATGACTATTTCCAGATAGCTGAAAGATTAAAGCTAAATGTTAAGTCTATAGATTATGCCGGTAACTCTGCTTATCAGATGATTAGAAGACAGATTCCGGCAGCAACCTCTTTGGTTATCCAGGTACAGGAGGAAACAACAACAGTTAATATTTTAAAGGACAATATCCTAAAGCTTCAAAGAACAATACCTTATGGCAAGAATTTACCTATAGAGGCATTGGCTGAAAAACTTAATATTGACGAAGATGAGGCAGCAACCTTACTTGAAACAGAAAGCTACATTCACGAAACCTTTGATGGTGACCCTGTTACAGAGTCAATAAGACCAATTATTAATAATGTACTTAGAGTAGTAGACTACTACAACTCAAGAAATTCTGATGACCCGGTAGAAAAGGCATATCTGGTTGGTGAGTCAGTATCCTTATTAGGTCTTGACTTCCTGTTTGCAAATGAGTTCGATGTATCAGTAAACCAGTTAATTAGATTTAACGGTGTAACACTTGAAAATGAAAATGACTTATTACATAAGATTGTAACCAAGTATGTTGGCTGTCTTGGTGCAGGCATAGAGCCTGTAAACTTTATGCCAAAGGAAACTTTGGAAAAAATGAGAAGTGCCAATAATTTTAGATTGTTAAGAATTGGTGTTTTAGCAGCAGCAGTTATTGCAGTGATAGCTGTGTCAATTCCACTTACAAAGCTTGTTATTGCAAAGGCAGAACAGAGCCGAGTTCAAAGCTCTATTGATAACATAAAAGACATTGATCAGGTTGTTGATGATTATTATACAGCCTTAGACAGATTTACAGATGCTGAAAGCTTTAAAAACCTTACAGATGGCAACAATGATTCATTATTATATTTTATTTCAAATCTTGAAGCTAAAATGCCTAGTGATGTAAGTATAAACAGTATTACATTCACTAATGGTCAGGTTAGTCTTACCGGGACTACAAGTATTAAGCCTACAGTAGCTAAGTTTATACAGGCATTAAGTGGTACATACGGTGTTGAAGATGTGTTTGTATCAGCTTTATCCGAATCTAAGGATGCAGACGGAGTAATTACTACTAATTTTTCACTTACCTGTCAGTTTGGAAAGCTTCCAGATGCTGAAGACTATATGAAGGAGCTATTTAATTTAGGCGCAATTAATTACAGTGAAGCTCGTTCTATTTTAACTGGTGAAAATCCGGAAAAGACAGTGGATGAGTTTATAGATGAGCATGTTAAAGAGATAAATAAGGTTTGGGGATTTAGCGAAAGCCTTGACGAAACAGAAACAGTTAAACCTGAAAAAGAGGCTGAATAGAAGGAGGAAGAAAAGATGAAATTTGATTTTAAATTGGCAGTAAAAGATAAAAGACTTATATATACTTTAATCATAGCTGCTATAATAATAGCTGCTTTCTTCGGATATAGAGCCATTGATAAGCAGGTAGATGACCTAGACAAAAAAACACAGGAGCTTGATTCTGTTTACAAGGATTTGCAGGAAAAGGCTTCACATAAAAATGAATATATCGTTAAAACAATGGTTTATGATGCTTTGTATACCAGAGTAATTAATTCATATGCAGCAGGTCTTGATGAGCCTGTTACAATTATGGATTTGGCTGATATGGAAAATAAAACTGATACCTGGATTAATCAGGCAGCATTTACAAAGGTTGGAACATTGTATACCTTTGGACAGATAACATCTACAAACCCATCTAAAGCAGGAAAAAGTGTGTATAGTACAGATATGTTAGGAATAGGATCTACCGAAACTATTTCTTATGAAGGAACATATGAGCAGTTAAAGACACTTATTAACAGAATAAATAATACTAACAAGGAATACAAAATTGATAGCCTTCAGATTAGCTACAATAAAGCTGAGGAGCTGGTAAATGGTTCTATGGTAGTTAACTACTATGCTGTTACAGGTATGAACAGACCATGGATGGATATTGATATTCCGGGTGTGTCACAGGGTACAAAGAATCCATTTGATTCAAGTACACATACTACAAAGCCAGTTGACCAGTCAGCTCTTGAGAAGATGAAGAGTGATTATGATGTATATTTAGCTCTTAATGCTGCAACTTCAGATGTTGACTCTATAGTATTAGCTCTTAGAAGTGATGTAATCGGAACAACTAAGGTATCAGCTAACTCAAATGATAAGGAAAAGGTTCAGATACATATTACCGGAACTAATGGTGCATACAAGATAAGCTATCAGGTAGGGGATAATACATATCCAGTAACTGATTATGACAAGGGTGCATCCTTTGTACCAGGAGAAAGCATTGATATATTAGTTGTAAGTAAGGAAAGATTAAGTGATGACGATAAGTCAACAGCTGTACTTACAGTTATAAACGATTCGGATAAGAGTGTAAATCTTGGAGTCCTTAATGATGACCCAGAAAATCCAAGATGTATCATTGAACAGACAACAGGCGACATTGAGATTCTTCAGTAATAGGAGATGATTTAAGTGAAAAAAGACAATAATAAAGGTTTTTCCCTTATTGAGATTATCGTTACAATAGCCGTATTAGCTCTTGTGGTAGCACCATTTCTTCGTAGCTTTTTCTTATCTATGAATATAAATAGTGATGCCAGAAAATTGCAGAATGCTTCAATGGTAAGTCAGGATATTATGGAACAGTTCAAGGCAAATTCTATTGAGGATATGATAGAAAAAAGCAAGACGGTGTATAAGGTAGAGCCAACGAAGACTATGACACCCTTGGTAGGTGAGGCTAGTGCTACACAGTATCCTGTATATGAATTTAAGAATTGGAAAGTGGAGGGTGCTGATGGTGAAGATTTTTATGCAACCATTAAGCTAGACCCAACATCTTATGTAGAGGCTTCAGGAAGTGGTAAAAATTATGTAAATAGTATGACTACTTATCAGTTTTCAAGTCTGTTTGGCTCTGATGCTATTATGATTTTTAAACAGTATACAGACCCGGATAACGATCTGGAGTCTTATTGCAGAGCAAGTGGAGAATTTTCAGAGGCAGAGCTGAAAGATTTAGGACCAAAAACTGTTAAGAAAACTACAACTGTAGAAATAACTGGTGATTATGATAAAACTACAAAAATATATTCATATGTAATCAGCTTAAATATGAAATATACATATAATGGTAGTAAAAGTGTAGAAGTAAAAAAGGATATAAAGAAAACCTATCAAGGAAAAGAAGGACATTCTATATATTTAATGCTTCCACCATATGATAATGCAACAATAACTAATGGTACTGACAAAAAAGGAAATTACTATTCTACTGATGAACTGACAATATCTTATAAATTTAGTCAGGCAGAAGATTACCAGCCGGAGCTGTCCGTATATCTTGCTGAACAGGCGATAAAAAATAGTTCTAACAATTTAATGCTTGAAAAGTTTAAAAGTGAGAAGATAAAAATTGTTGATAATACACCTAAAAAACCAGTTACAGCAACTCTATATCAATATGATAACACTAATAAAAAATTTAAGGTTTATACCAATATAGAAAAGAGTGTATCAGATGTTGCCACAACAGATGTAGTGCAAGGGCTTACTTATTCAGATAAAACGGATAATACAGTATTGTACAATATTACAATCGATATTAGATATGATAGCACAGATAGTGATGTATTAACGACCTTTACTGGCAGTAAGGAGGATTAGATATGCTTAGAAACAGAAAAAAATTAAATAACAGTGGTTCAACATTGGTTATGGCAGTTATTGCTATAGCCTTTGTGGCATTGCTGGTTGTTACTATATTATCTGCTGCTATGGCAAATATGAAAATCAAGCAGATGAATAACAGATCTAAGGATACCTTCTATACAGCCGAAACTCTTTTGGACGAAATAAAGGCTGGTGTAGGTCACGATAGTATATCATCAATGAGTGATGCTTATAAGGCCGTGCTTACTACAATGGTAAGACAAGGGGACTCCTACAGATATGTTATCAATAATGATGAGGCTAACAAAGAGTTTAAGGAAAAATTTGTTGCAGATATGCTAAGAAAAGTAACTAATGGTCATTTATTATTTGAAAATAATCAGGTGGTCAGTTCATCTGAAAAATCAGTTACAAACTATGCAATCGAATATGTAAATTCTTTTATCAAAGGCTATGAATCTAAAGCAAAAACAGCAGAAGTGAAAAGTATTGATAAGGTTACAGCAGTAAAAGAAGGAAATGGTCTTAGATATAGTATTATTTTACAAAATCTTGTTATAGATTATAAGCAGGATAGAACAAACGAAGATTACTATTCAACATTAACAGTAGACTTAGATATTACATTCCCAAATTTAACAGTAGACTTTGCTGGTGGTAATAGCTTATCAGGCTTTACAGAATATTCCCTTATTACAGATAAGGATTTAATGATAACAGGTAAAAGCTTAACTGTTAATGCAGCGCATATTTATGCTGGAGAAAATATTTCTATTGCAGCCAGTGCAGATTCTACAGGACAGAGTGGAAAACTTACAGTAACAGGTAATATGCTGTCTAAAAATGGTAGCAGTACAAATGCAAACATAGTTACCAGAGGAGATATTATTGTAAGAGGCTCTGCATTATACAAAAGCTCTTTTACAGTAAATAGTGGTGATGTATGGTGTAACAATCTTACAATTAACAGTTATATTGCCTCAGAAAGTAAAACAGCAGATACTTCAATAGGTGCAGATATTAATATAGACGCATTCTCCAAGACCTATATTAAGGATGATTTAAACCTGTATGGTTCAGATTCAAATGTAATAATTGGTGGAAATATGTATGCGTACAGCTATGATGGCTCAGACAATACTAATCACGCAACCTCAAGCTCAATTATTGTTACTGGTGAAGGCTCACAGCTTCGACTAAATCTAAACAGACTTATAGTAGGTGGTCGTTCCTATGTAATTATTCCTGGTGAAACTTATAATTATATGACTGGTGAATCTATTTCAGTTAAGGCAGATCAGGAGTTATATTTAGTACCTTCAAAATTTATATACAAAAATCAGGCTAATCCAATGGCAAAGTCCGCATGGACACAGTTAAAGGCTGACCAGAAAGACCCAGCTATAAATGACACAAATACACCTTTGGTACAGATTTCAGGCTCTCTTACAGAGGGATTGTTAGATAAGGACGCTCCTTATGTTGTAAAAACCTCGGGGAATGTAAGCTACCTGTACTACCATTTCAAGGATAAAGCTTCTTCTACTGAATATGTGAAGAGAATTTTAGCCGGTCAGGATGCCAGCTTAAAGCAAAGCTTAAATTCATATTTTACAAGTACAACTAAAGGTGTATCTATTACAGCAGGCTCTATGTATGCTGCCGGTGCGTTAATGCAGACATCAGGAAGCTCTGTTAATAATACAGGTGCTGCTACATCAGGAAATCTTGGTACACTTTCATATGCAAATAGTAGTGGCGTAATTCCAACAGATGTATTTACATTGGCATCGCTTAATTATAAAAACAGATATGATATACTTACACACCTTCTTGTAGATATACCAGAAACAAAGCAGGGTGTTGAATATATTGTTAATGACAGAGAAGCTGCACTTGAAGAATTTTATTCAAATTATAAGCCTACAGGCTCAGAGATGACTAATAATGCATCTGCAAATATTGTAGATTATTCGGCAGTAGAATCTCAACAATACAATAAAGAACAAAATCTTGTTATGTATGATAGTGGAATTATAAAAGTAGCTTTAAATAAAGCTACATATGTAGTTCCAACAAAGGTAAAAGGTGGTATAATAATAAATACAGGAGAAGTTAAGCTAGACCATGATTTTAAAGGCTTAATCATTTCAAAGGGAAATATAATCATTACAAATAACGCAACAGTTACTACTGATGCGGCTATGATTGAAAATCTTATTAAAAATGAGTATTTATTCTATGATGGTGCAACAACTGATGAAGAAAGACAGAAGGAGGGAACACCTTTTAGAAATTACTTCTACGCGTATAAACAGTCAGCATCAGAAGAGGATACAAGTGAGCCGGTCAAAATCGAAAACATTAGTTACAATGACATAGTAGGCACAAACAATTGGAGAAAATATGATGATGGAAAATAAGAAGGAAAAACTTAATAACCATGGTTTATCATTAGTCGAATTGCTGGTTGTTGTAGCAATAATGGCGATAGTGGTCGGTGGTGTAGTTACAGGAATTTCACTGTTTACAAATACATATGCAAAACAGGCAGCCAGAGGTATAGAAGATTTTATTTCAACTGCAAGGACTAAGGCTACCTCAATAGCTGCCGACGAGTGGAATGTAGAAATCTCATATGATAAAAAAAGTGGAGATTTCACATATACTTTAAATAAAGTAACTATTACAAAGGATGATAAAGGAAACGAAAAAAGAAGTTACGAGGTAATAGAAAAACAAGTTTACAAGGGTGACCTAGAGGTGTCTTTTATAAATGGTGATGATAAGGATGCAGCAAAGGTATCGTTAAATTCTGAAAAGAATACCTTAAGACTGGTATTTTCACAGACACAAGGGTCTATTTCGGATATGAGAATATCAGGATATACATTAAAACATACAATAGGTCAGGAACCTTCGGATATTATTTATTTTATAATTAATAGAGGCAGCTACACAAAGAAAATTGCAGTATACACCCTGACTGGCAAATATGAAGTTATTGAATAGGTGGTGGGATAATGAAAGACAATAATTCAAAATTAAATAATCAAGGCTTTTCATTGGTAGAATTACTGGTAGCATTAGCCATTAGTGGAATTGTTATTGTAATGATTTCATTACTCATAGTTAATAGTTCTAATTTGTTTAATAATGAAAACAAGAACATTGATTTGCAAAATGAATTTCAGGTTGTAGATGGATTTTTATCAGAAACCTTAATGGAAGCTAAAACGATAGATATTGTGGATAATGGCGATGGCGACCAGACACTTACCCTTTATACAGGAACCAGGGGAAGTGATGAGGCATTACAGCCAGTTACGACAGAGCCTATAGAAGCAGCAACTACAGGAGCTGCGGACGAGAGCATTGCAACAGAGCCTATAGAGGCAGCAACTACGGGTGCAACAACTGCAAGTATTACAACAGAAAGAATTATAACCTTTAAGCCAGATTCAAATTCACTGTATATTACAAAGTCAAAAGAAGCAAGTCTTACTAAGGGAAACCGTATATCAAGCAGTGTTAAGAAATTTAAGGTTTCTATAGATGATAGCTGTAAAACCTACAAGGAAGTAGAAAAGATACCCCACGAAACTATTTTGGAACATACCGGATATGCCAATCCAATTATTTTAAATATTGAACTAAATGTTAGTAATGGAAAATCCGATAAAACAGAGGTAGTGAAGATTACAGTTAGAAATCAATTAAAAAAAGTAGTAGTTAATGGCAAAGAGTTTACTGTAAAGTAGGATTTTAAGGAGAATATTATGAAAAAACTAAAAAAATTTAGAAACAAAATCCTAAAAATGAGTATCGCAGCAAAAATGACCTGTAGCGTGCTCATATTAGCTTTGGTTGTAGGCGCAGTTGCATACGGTGTCAGCAGTATGGAGGCTAAGGGAGAAAATCCAGAAACACTTGAAGAAAAAACCTATCTTTCTGATATTGTCGACCGTATCACAGAAGGTAAGCAAAAATACTTTACTATTCTTGAGGTTGTGCCATATGCAGGTATGGGCGAGTTCAAGTACTTTGTTGGCTCTGATGAGGTAGAGAAGGGAATACTTTCAAAATCTCAAAGTGAGTTACAAAGATTTTATATTGAGCAGGGTGCATACGGAAAGAAAAATGAGTGGATTAAGATAAACAGCTACTTCTCAAACTTCGGATATGAAATGAAATATAATTCATTTCAGGACAAATATGAGATTAGATGTACAAAGACCTTTTACAATGATGTTTTAACAGAGCCATATCGTTCCCTTTTGGAAGGCAGAGTTCGTGTAAACACAGTAGAAGCCAATGACCTTACTGATAAGGATATAGAAGAGGCTGATTTGATTATACTTACTGCAACTATTCAGGATAATAGTACAGTACAGGCATATAATTATTATACTGGAAATGTATTAGCTACGGGAAAAGCAGCTGATACGACTGGTGTATATAAGAAAACAGGTGATACATATGAGGAATTTAAGGTAAGCAATTCTACAAGTATTACTTATGATACCTATGAAAAAGTAGGCGATAAGTATGTCAGCCGTGATATTTCCTGGGAAATGGCAAAGAAGCTTCTTGATTACATGGAGAAGGGTAGAGATTTACTTGGAACAGGTAAATATTCACAAACTCCAGTTATTTTTAGTGCTACGCTTACTGAAGGTGGAATATCAAAGAGCAGCAATATGTATAAGCTTTCTATGATATATAGAATGTTGGAAACTACACAGTATGATGATTTTATGAATAATCATATGTCTACAGTAGATGTTGCTGGAAACAAGTTCCTTACATCTACAGGTGTTCCTACTGCTGCATTGTGCTATGAAACAGAAGAAACAGCAACTACACAGCCAGAAACTACAACAGTTGAAGAAGAAACCAGCGAAGGCGAAACTACAAGTGAGGTAGAAACAACAGTTGAAGAAACCACGGCTCCACTTCCTTCAAAGACAATGAAATTCATTAATGAGTTTAACCATGAGGATATTTTGAAGGTAGTAGATGCAAGTCAATGTATAGATACAAATCCAAATGCATCAAAGAGAGTTACAAATGACTATTGGGTACACAATAATGATGCGAGAATGGTTCCTTCAAATCTGGTAAATAAGGTAAATGAAGGACAATACAAGGGCTTGACAGAGAGAGGACTTAACAATAAAACAGTTGCAGATATTGTTAGATACCTTCTTGGTTGTAAGGGCTCGTATGTACCAAAATATGATTATGGAAAGATAAATGTATTAGAGGTAGAGCCAAGCAATTCTTTTAAATATAGTGGATATGAAGGTGCAAAGGCTTTAGCCAAAAGGATGAACATTAATACTTCGTCTTGGACAGCAACAAATTATAAAGAGTATATGGAGGTTACGAGTGTATCTACAAAAACACTTAATACAATAACAACAGACCTTATTTCAACCTATGATGTTATTATAATAAGTGATGATACAGGAATGCTTAATAAAGACAGCAGTGGCGTAACCAGATACAATGATAAAAATCTTGACGGATATATTTATCTTGCCTATGGAGATCTTACAAAGCTTTCAAGTACACTTATGGGATGGATGCCATGGGAATATGCAAGATATAATGGTGGATATAGTTCAAATACAGATAAGTTTGGAGGCAATGCTATTACAAATGTTCAGGGTGGCTCATATATTTTAAGAATGAATGACTATCCGGAAACAACCAGATATAGTAAATATAATTGGAATAGTACAAGATTTGTTGGTTCAAGTGATAATAATGAGCTGTCAAATCAGGTTAGATATAATCAGGTTTTCACACTTAATTCAAACACTAGAAGATTATGGACTGACTATCAGTGGGAAACACTTACAACCTTATTCAATAGTAGCGACCTACTAGGTACTATTGATACATCATATTATTACAAGGATTACAAAAAGGCTGCCAGAAGTAATGTAAATATGATGAATGAGGTATTTAGTGATAAGGTAGGTAATGCCAGATTTAGTGATAATGATATTACGGCTAAGACAATGAAGGCATTACAGGACTATGCAGCTGCAGGAAAGTTAATGGTATTTGCGGACTGTGTATATGACAATGATGGTGCAAAGATTTATCCGACTTCACACCTTGCACAGCTTATGAATAGTGTTACAGCACCAGGCTCAGAGGCAAACTACTTAAGAGAGTCAAATCTTGCCGGCTTTATTACACATATTAATGCTATGTCACCAAAACTTGATTTTAAAAAAACACCAACACCTGTTACATATGTAACAAATGGTAATGGTGATAGTGTTATAAAAATGCCAGACGGTTATGATCGTACATTAGCATTTGAATTTTCTATTGACTCTTATGCCAATACACAATATAAGGTAAAGCTTATTATTGATAAAGATGGTAATGGTGTATTTGCTGATACAGGCAAAATAGTAACTGATGATACAAATGAAATTTATAAGACTTTAATGGTAGTTACAGATGCAAGTGGCCACGCAGATGTGAAGTTTAGCGCAAAGCTTGCTGATAATGAAAATGGTCTTGTTGCCTATAAGGTTGAAGTAGCCCAGATGAAGGGAGCTAATGAGTCGACCTTGCGATCATCCTACATTGGATATACAGCGGTCAGGGCATCAGAAGTACAGGATGTAAAGGTACTACAGATAATTCCAAATCCTCAGTATTCAGCAAATAAGGCTTCGTTAGCACTTGATATGTCCTATACCTTAAATGGCTTGGGACAGCCACAGGCTAAAAATCCATTATTTGGACAGAAGCTTACTGCAATTAATAATGGTCTTGTAGGATATAATATTACAGTTCATACGATGTATACATATGAGTTTGAAAACAAGTTTACAAAGGCAGACCCATATATTAGAGGAACTGATTATAATACTGCAAAGGATTATATTAATGCAAACTTCTATGATATGGTAGTTTTAGGCTTTGGTGATATATATCGTGGTGATGATATTTCTAATATGTATGGTGCTTTGGATTGTATTAGGGACTTTATAGATAATGGCAACTCAGTAATGTTTGCACATGATACGATGAGCTTTAATTCATCAAACAATTATGTACAGATTAATGGAAGCTATTCAAAGAACTCTAATGGCACATATAGTGGTACAACAGTATCATCAATAAATAGGTTTTCAGACAGAGTTTATATAGAAAATGGATGGGCTGCAACAAATCATATTGATAATGATAAGATGTGTACTAACCTTACATTATTCCTTAGAAATTCCACAGGAATGGACAGATATGGTGTAACCTTAGCTAAAGCTGACAGAGATGGTAAAGGAAAGCCTACATATGCTAATGATAAGCAGATGGGTTATTCAAATAAGTCTTCTGACGGAAAATACTATGTAGAAGAATTACAAGGCTTTAGTGACTGGGTTCTTTTAAGACAGGGCCTTGTGTCAAACTATAGTACAACTAATAGTAATAATGGCTGGTATATTGTAAAACCATTTAATGACCCTAATAATATACTTACCACAAAAACAAATTGCTGGTGGACATCTACCAGAGTTGACAAGGTAAATGAGGGTCAGGTTACTATGTTCCCATACAAAATAGGAGATAGTGTTGGAATATCTACTACTCACGCACAGTATTATCAGCTGGATATGGAGGATGAGGACTTAGTAGTATGGTACACATTAAGTACAGATAGCGGCTACTACAATTACACAAGAAAAGATGGCCAGAATAACTACTACATTTACTCTAAGGGTAATGTAACATATACAGGTGCAGGTCATGCAGATATTAATAGTGCAGATGAGTTAAAACTTTTCGTTAATACAATTATTAAAGCTATTGATTCTGGTAATGCTGCGCCAGAGGTAGTGGTTACAAATGGTGCCTTAGGCAGTGGTATTTATAATATCTATGCAAGTGTAGGTGATAATTACTCAGTTAGATTCAAGGCTACTGACCAGGATTTAGCTACTATAGATACAGCAGATGGTGATTGGAGCAAGGTTGGTGTATTTGAAAGTGGTAGAGTTATCTGGGATAAGAATAAAAATGGCGTATATGATGAAGGCGTAGATGTGGTTATGGAAACCTATGCAAGAAATGGCAATAAGCTTTACAATGCTAAGGAAGTTAAAATTGCAATAGCTGATTGCCCAGCCTTAGCATCAAACGAAGCAAAAACAGAAATAAAAAATCAGATTATTGCTGATGGAGCGTATTTCCTTATTGAAGCAACTGATATGTACGGTGCAACAGGTTCTGCAAGAGCTAAGCTTACAACAAGAGATTTGTTTGCATTAGACTAAAAACTAAACATATAAAAATATAAACACTATCTTAGAGAAATCTGGGATAGTGTTTTTTGCAGATATACAAAAATTGATTAAGTGGTAATTTATTAACGGGTAATAAAAATAGAATAAAAGAAAAATAAAATAATGCTTTACATTAGAGGATTAAAAGTGTTATCATACCTAGGAAAATGTCTAAAATAGACGAAACAGGAGGAAGAAAAATGACTATACCACAAATATTAGCGGTCATTATTTTTGCTGCAATGTTTATACTCATAGTAATGGATAAGATTGAAAGACAATATGTTACATTAGTATGTGGTTTACTAACATTAGTAGTAGTATTTGGCATTGCAATGAGAGATGTAAATGCCATAGTTGAAACTCTTAATGTAAAGGGTATTTTTACAACACAGTTTTGGTATGCTGCCGGAGAATCAAGCGAAACTTCATCAGGCATTAATTGGGCAACAATTATCTTTATAGCAGGTATGATGATAATGGTTGAAGGAATGGCTAAGGCTGGTTTCTTCAGATGGTTGTGTATGCGACTGGCAAAGCTTGTTAATTACAAAACTATACCACTTTTCATTACTTTTATGGTAATGTCGGCTATATTATCAATGTTTATTGACAGTATTACAGTTATACTATTTTTAGCAGCTGTAACAGTAGAATTAGCAAAGCTGTTAAAGTTTAATCCTATACCAATGATTTTGTCAGAAATTTTCTGTGCAAATCTTGGAGGCTCGGCAACAATGTGTGGTGACCCACCAAACATTATAATTGGTACTTCTTTGGGATATTCTTTTGCGGACTTCTTAACAAATACAGGTCTGATTGCCGGAATATGTTTAATTTTAGTAGTGATTTATTTTTACCTTGTATACAGAAAAGAGCTTTCTGTAACAACAGGTGAGGCTGTAGACCCTAAGACACTTCCAGAGCCAAAGGAAGCTATATCAAGTAAGAGAGAGTTTATTGTAAGCTCAGTTATTTTTGCCTGTGCAGTTGTAATGCTCATTACTCACGCACAGACCGGTCTTACAGTTGCTTTTATTGGTGCAGTAGTGGCTATTGCAACATTAGCCACAGCAGGAAAGCACGCACTTTCGCTTCTTAAGAAGGTAGATTATAAGACATTACTTTTCTTTATCGGCTTATTTATGGTAGTAGGGGGTCTTGAACAGACTGGTATATTAGAGATAATAGCATCGTTTATCGGTAAGGTAAGTGGTGGAAATATTATGGTAATGGTTGCAATTATTATCTGGGTATCTGCCTTTGCAAGTGCTTTTGTTGATAATATTCCTTTTGCAGCTACAATGATACCTGTAATTAACAGTCTTGCTGCATCAACAGGTGTGCCACTTGCCACATTGGCATGGACCTTATCAATGGGAACAGATATTGGCGGTAGTGCAACTCCAATCGGAGCAAGTGCTAATGTAGTAGGTACTTCAGTAGCAGCTAAGAATGGTTATATGATTGGCTGGGGCAAGTATTGTAAATCAGCAGTTCCAGCAACAATTATTGTTATTGCCGTATCAATGGCAATGATTTTCATTCGTTACTGTATGTAAATAGAAGAAAGGAGTAAATGAAATGGCAAAACAGTTGATTATTTCAGTAGGTCGTGAGTTTGGCAGTGGCGGTCACGCTATTGCCGAGATGATTGCTGACGAGTTAAATATAAAACTCTATGACAGAAATATGCTTGATGATATTGCAAGGGAAAGGAATGTTGATTCTAAAACCTTTGATGAATTTGACGAAAAACCTAGAAGATTCCTTTTTTCAAGAAGAGTAGGCGAATTTTCAAGCTCAATGGAAGAAAATCTTGCAGACCTTCAGTTCAATTTTATTAAAGAAAAGGCTGACGCAGGCGAGTCCTTCGTAATCGTTGGCCGTTGTGCAGAGCATATTTTAAAAGGAAGAGAAGGTGTTGTATCTGTATTTATCCTTGGAGATAAGGAAGAAAAGCAGAAAAGAATAGTGAACAAATACAAGCTTTCTGAGGACGAAGCATTAAGCAAAATGTCAAGACATGACAAAAATAGAAAGAATTATCACAATAGCTACTGCGACCAGAAGTGGGGCGACTCAAGAAGCTATGATTTGTGTATTAATAGTAGTAGATTAGGGCTGGTAGGAACTAAGGAGCTGATTATGGATTATATAAAGAAGGTTGAGGCTTTATAGAAACCACTGATACATTATGCCGTATAGTTCTCTAAAATAATATGTTGGAAAGAGCCACCAGGCTGTGTCAGCACTAATGCTGGTAGAGTTAAGCTCTAAGTTTTTCGCAATCTGGCTGGCTCTATACATATGAAATTCATTTGTGGCAATGGCAATATCAGGGTTTAAATTGTTACTGTCAATAATTTCTTTTGAATAGGAGAGATTTTCTCTTGTGGAGGTGGATTTGTCCTCCATATATAATCGTTCTTGGGAGATACCCTTTTCAATCAGGTAATCATACATACACCTTGCTTCTGAAATATTTTCACCCTCACCTTTACCACCAGACAAAATACAGGCGGAGTCAGGATGTTTAATAAGAAATTCGTAAGCAGCATCAAGTCGCTCTCTTAGCATTAAGGATGCCTTATCACCCCTGACCTTACAGCCAAGCACGATTACAGTAGCACCATTTTCTGGTGTAGTGGAATTAGCTTTAATAATAAGAAAGCTTTCGATAATTACAATAACAAAACAAATTGAAATGAAAGCAAGAATTAAGGAAAGTACAATTTTGCCTCCTATGTGTTTCCATATAGAGGCAATAAGGTGGTTTAGCTTCTTGAAAAATATTCCATATACAAAAATTAATAGAAAAATGCAAATACCAGAGGCATTGCCTATGTTTAATATTCTGTTAGAAATAAAGGGTAGTGAAAACCAGGTAACACCAGTAATTCCTATAATTGATAAAAGTATTCTTAAAATTGTCATTTTGCCTCCAATGAAGTTAGTAATATAAAAATGAATATAATAGGGGTTAAATATATGTAGATTATATGGGAGAAAGAAGTATATTGCAAGGGGATAAAAATATATGTAAAAAAATAAAAAATTTTTGAGGTATTTGATTTAAAAATCGTATTGATTTTTTTGAAAACTTTACATATAATAATAGTGTAAAGAGAAATCTTTAGGGAGGCTCAATCGGATAGCACCTCTTTCGTCGTCTTGA
>UQCD01000011.1 GCA_900539455.1 uncultured Eubacteriales bacterium | reverse complement strand
TGTTTTTGCTAAATCAATATATGGGTTTATCTGAAAAACAGCCAGAAAATACATTTGCAAGCGAACTGAATTTACAAAAATACAGCAGAGGTATGGGAGCAATAGGACTTCCGGGAGATTTATCCTCAACCTCCAGATTTGCAAGAGTAGCATTTGTAAAAGCCCATTCTGTATCAGCCGATACAGAGGAAGAAAGTGTTAGTCAGTTTTTTCATATTTTAGGCTCAGTTGACCAACAAAGAGGCTGCTGCCTTGTAGCTGAGGAAAAGTATGAAATTACCATATACACCTCCTGCTGCAATGCTGACAAAGGAATATATTATTATACCACCTACAATAATCATCAGATTACAGCAGTTAATATGTATAAAGAGGATTTAGATAGCTGTAAGCTTATAAGGTATCCACTAATAGAAAGAGAAAGCGTTATGTGGCAAAACTAAATCATTAATACTAAATATATAAAAACAGACACTCCTAATGAAAAAATAAAGGTAAGAATATTAGGAAACAGATTAATGCCGTCTATCAAATATCTTAAAGATGAAGAAAAGCCTAAGGCGATAATTGTAATTGCAACAGGCTTAAGCAGATTATCGAATAAGCTATAGGATGGATGGCATAATTTATTTATTTTAAAAATAGAAAGCAGGGTATTAGTAATTTCTCCGGCTAAAAGTCCAAAAAGATAGCCCTTTACACCGAAAAAGGGTATAAAAATTATAATAAAAACAATTCTTATTATTGCAGAAATAGTATTATAAATTAAAGTTGTTTTAGTATATCCAAATCCATTTATTATACTAGATAAGGTCATTCCTACATAAATAAAGGGACTTAACCAGGCCAAAATTCTAAGAAATTGTCCGGCAGGCTCATTGCCAAAAAACATATAGCCTAAGTCATAGCCATTAATTATAAAAAATCCGGTAAAAAATATTCCCATAGACATACAGTATTTTAGTGCTACAGAGGAGGTCTTTTTTATAAGTTGAAAATCATTACGGCTGGCCGCCTCAGAAATAGAGGGAAGCAGCATTGCGGAAAGAGCATTAGTTATAGCAGAGGGAAAAAGAATAAAGGGCATACTCATACCAGTTAATATTCCAAAAATACTTATGGAAGTATCTTCGCTTAATCCAAAAACGACTAATAAAAAGGGAACTAAAAATGCCTCTACAGTATGTACCAGAGATAAAAAAATTCTGGTAAAGGAAACAGGCATAGCAAGCTTAAAAAAGTCCTTATATTCAGATAGTGAAGTAAAGCCAGACTTTTTAACAGCTTTAAATTCCTTTTTAATTAAAAACAGCATTATAACAGAGGAAGCTAATTCACTGCATAACATACCAAGAATGGGGATACAGGCAGTAATGGGTCTGTTGGCTTTGAGAAAAAAGAGATAGATAAGCATAGTAAAAACAAGTTTTAATAAGGCTTCAATAAAAAGAAAAAGTCCCGGAATAAAAGACCTTTTCATACCAAGATAATAGCCTAAAATGGCACTATGTATTGACATCAGGGGTAAAAGAAGGACAGACAGAAATAAAAGTCTTTTTATAATTGGACCACTTATATAAAAATGACTAATTATAGGAGTAAATAGCAAAAGGAGTATAGTTGACAAAACAGACATTGTAACAGAGTATATAAATCCGGTTTTAAAGTTTTTATATATATGATTTTTGTCCTTTGCTGAGGAAATGTTTTTAGACATCGCGATTTCTACACCAGCACAGCTGATTGCTGCAAAAAGTCCAATAATAGGCAAAATCATTTGATAAATACCAACACCGTTTGCACCAATAGTGTCAGATAAGAATATTCTATAATAGAAGCCAATTAATTTGGATAATATTCCAGAAATAGTAAGGATAAAGGTTCCTTTTATTATTTTATTACGCATAGATACCTTCTGAAGCTATTTGTATATTATATGAAAGTGGGGAAAAAATATGATTTATTTAGATAATGCGGCAACAAAAGCCACTTTAGATATTGTAAAGCAAAAGATGAAGCCATATTTAAATGAGTATTATGGTAATCCGGCTAGTAATTATCAATTTGCCATAAAAAGTAAAGAGGCAGTAGAAAAGGCCCGAAAAGATATTGCCAGTCATATTAATGCACTGCCAAAGGAAATATATTTTACCTCAGGAGGAACAGAAGCAGATAACTGGGCAATAAAAAACACAGCATTAATTAATCAGCATAGGGGTAAGCATATTATAAGCAGCAAAATCGAACACCATGCTGTGTTAAACTCCTTAAATTATTTAAAAAGCATTGGCTTTAATATAGATTATGCCAGAGTATTTGAAAATGGCAAGGTAGATATACAATGGATTAAGAGAAATATAAGAAAAGATACAATACTTATTAGTATAATGATGGCAAATAATGAAACTGGTGTTATTCAGCCTATAAGTCAGATAGGCGAATTGGCACACAATAATAATATAGTATTTCATACAGATGCAGTGCAGACCTTTGGACATGAGGTTATTGACTGTAAAAAACAGCATATAGATTTATTGTCTGCTTCGGCACATAAATTTGGTGGACCGAAGGGTGTTGGTTTTTTGTATATAAATGAAAGCTGCAATATTTTTCCGTATATACACGGAGGCTCTCAGGAAAGAAATATGCGAGGAGGAACAACTAATGTTGCAGGAATTGTAGGAATGGGAGAGGCAGCTAACTGCTCCTATGAGCATTTAGAAAAATGGAATAGTAAAACTAAAGAGCTTAGAGATTATATGGCAGCAAGGCTGTTAAAGGAAATTCCATATACCAGAATTAATGGGGATTTAAAGGACAGATTATGCAACAATATTAATTTAAGCTTTCAGTTTGTAAACGGCTCAACCCTTTTAGAACTGCTTGATGCAGAGGGGATTTGTGCCTCAGGGGCTTCAGCCTGTAATTCAAATGTGCAGACAATATCTCATGTTTTAGAGGCTATGGGAATAAGCGAGGAGGTGGCAAGGGGAACCTTAAGACTTACCTTGTCAGAAGAAAATACAAAAGAAGAAATAGATACGGCAATAGATATAATAAAAAGCAGTGTTTCAAAATTAAGAGAATATAAGTAGTTAGGCTTTAGTGATAAATTTTTTAATGTAATTTCAAGCCTAATCTTTTTTATGAATACTTTCCATAAAAAAATAAATGTGATATACTGAAAATATTAAAATTTTCAAGGTGATAAGCATTGGTTCAGGAAAAGCTAAGAAAGTATATTAAAAACGAGAATTATATAAAAAAGGCAGCAGCCTTATACGATTTAGGATGTGTAGAGGAAATAAAAAGCAATAGCTTTTGGAAAAGTGATATATCTGTAAGCGGATGTGTAATAGATTCTAATAATAAATACAACTGCACAATTACACTGTCAGAGGGAGAACTTACTTCTTATAGGTGTAATTGTGCTGCTTTTGGAGCTGCAAAGTGTGTGTGTGCACACATAGGAGCATTGTATTTAAAGTCCATGGAGGATAGAAAGCAGGATAATATTGTTTATACCAGTATAGAAACCAGACGAATGGTCAATTCCTACTTAGAAAGAAATATTAGCAGTCAAGGTGAAAAATCAGCTGCCGATATATCTTTATATACTATTGGAGAAATTATTTCAAATCATTTAGAAATACTTGTTTATCTAAAAAAAGGCGAGAAGTTGTATCAGATAAACAATCTTTTTGAATTTGAACGATTATTTGAAAAAAATGGAATTTATACCTATGGCAGAAATTTTTCTCTAAAGCACGAAAACACCAGCTTTTCAGAGAAAGTCTTACCTATGGTTAAGTTTATAAGACAATGTATTATTAATGAGCAAAATTATTGTGTAATAAGTAAAAACAGCAATGTTTTAATAAAAAATAATAAAAAAATAGTTATTTGCAGTGAGGAGTTAGATAAATATATTGATATACTTTACAAAAACTCCCTGTCACTTCATACAGGTAATGGCGAGTTTTCCATTTCTGATAAAACGCCAGAAATTCATTTGGTTATTAATAAAATAGGCAATAGTGGCTACAAGGTATCCATTGAAAATATAAAGGGATATATTTGTGGGAGCAATACAATATACCTTTTAGACGAAAAGCATATATACAAAATTGATGAGGACTTTTATAAGGATATGTATGTTTTTATACGAGGTATATTCAGCTGCGAGGCAAACACCTTATTAATCAATAATAAGGATATGTCCTCTTTTTGCAATGGCGTTCTTCCGATACTTCAGGAATACTGTGTGTGTGATATGCCTGACAGGCTGTTGGATACATATAAGCCATGGGAATTAGGCTGTAAATTTTTTGCTTATTCAAGGGATGATAAGGTGTTTTTAAAAATTGAAGCAGAGTATAACAACAAAAAATTTGATTTGTTCAGTGGAATATGTGAGGATAAAAATGTATGCAGGGATTATAACTTAGAGTACATTATTAAAAATATAATTGGAAAGTATCATTTTATAAATACTATAAATGGAGAAATGGTTATAACTGACTATGAGGATATTTATGGTTTCTTGAAGAATGGAGTTAAAAGCTTAAGTGCCTTTGGTCAGGTTTCGCTTGATAAAGCTTTATTGGATATGACACTGATAGATAAAATGAAAATAGGTGCAAATGTTTCAGTAAATTCAAACTGGCTCAATTTAAAAATTGATGCAGCAGGATACTCTCAAAAGGATTTAGAGATACTTATAAATTCCTATAGAGAAAAAAAGAAGTATGTAAAGCTTAATAAAAATGTTTTAGTTAAAATTGATGACAATGATTTAGAGCTTCTTGCCGGAATGGCGTACGATTTGGATTTTACGGCCAAGGATTTAGTTAGTGAAAATATATTTGTTCCAAGATATAGAGCCTTATATCTGGATAGCAGACTTTCAAAGCGTGTATCAATGTATTCAAAGGATGCTGAATTTAAGTCATTAGTCAGAGCAATTAAGCAGGTAGAGGATAGTGAAATAGCAGTACCCGATGAATTTAAAAAAATATTAAGAGATTATCAGAAAAGTGGATATAGATGGCTTAAAACAATGGATATGTGTGGCTTTGGCGGTATATTAGCAGATGATATGGGACTGGGAAAAACAGTACAGATTTTAGCATTACTGACAGAGGAATATAAGGCGGGTAATGCAAATAAAAAGTCACTTATTATTGTACCTACTTCTTTGATTTTTAACTGGGAAAATGAAATTGAAAAATTTGCAGGCAGTCTTAAAATCCAGCCAGTAGTAGGTACCAGAGGTGAAAGAGCTGAAATAATTAAAAATTCTGCAGCAGATATTTTTATTACCTCTTATGAGCTTTTAAAAAGAGATATTGATGAGTACGAAAATATTCAGTTTAGGTACCAGATTTTAGATGAAGCACAAAACATTAAAAACTATACAACCAATAATGCCAAGGCTGTTAAAAAGATTAAAGCAGAAACCAGATTTGCACTTACAGGAACACCTGTAGAAAATCATTTAGGAGAGCTTTGGAGCATTTTTGATTTTGTTATGCCGGGGCTTTTATATACTAATAGAAAATTCAGGGAAAAGTTTGAGCTGCCTATAGTCAGAGATAATCAGGCAGAGGCAATTAATGGACTGAAAAGAATGATTGCACCTTTTGTACTTAGAAGGGAAAAGGACGAAGTATTAAAGGAACTTCCAGAAAAGCTGGAATATAATTTATATGCTAAGCTTATAGGAGAGCAGCATAAGCTATATACTGCAAATGCTATTAAGCTCAAGGAAGAATTAAGCAATGAGGATGCAGGTGTGTTTAGTGCAAACAAAATTAAATTTTTGGCAGAGCTTACAAAGCTTAGACAAATATGCTGTGATCCTTCCTTATGCTATGAGGAATATGATGAGTCCTCAGCAAAATTAGAGCTGTGTATTGACCTTATTAAAAATTCTGTAGAGGGTGGACATAAAATACTTTTATTTTCACAGTTTACATCAATGTTGGAAATAATTGCAAAAAGACTTTCACAGGAGAATATATCCTTCTATGCAATGACAGGCTCAACTAAGCGTGAAGAAAGAATGACAATAGTAAATAAATTTAATAAAGATAATACAAATGTCTTTTTGATTTCTCTTAGAGTGGGTGGAACTGGAATTAATTTAACAAGTGCAGATATTGTAATACACTATGATCCCTGGTGGAATGTTGCTGTACAAAATCAGGCTACAGACAGAGCCCATAGAATTGGGCAGGACAAAATAGTATCAGTATACAAGCTTATAGCTAAGGACACAATAGAGGAGAATATAGTAAGCCTGCAGCAGTCTAAGGAAAAGCTAAGCAGGGATATTGTAAATGGTGAAAATATTTCTCTTTCAAGCTTGTCAAAGGAGGAATTGATTAGTATACTGAATTAGTGAATTTTGAAAGGTAATAATACTATGAAACATATAAAAGGTTTAAAAAGATATGCAGTTTCAATCGTGATTACATTTATTATAATACTTGTGAATATTGGCATATTCTACAATTTTTATACTGATACATATTATAACTTAGGAGAGCAGACAAAAAGTTACTTAAACAATATAGTTGAGGAAGCAGCTGAATGTGTAAACATTAAAATAAACGAAAGATTTATTACCTTAGAGGCATTAGCCATGTATATAGGTACCTATAGTAATGGTGATTATACTACGGTATCAAAGGTTTTAGATGCACAGGTGGCTATAGACGGCTTTGGAGGCTATGATATTGTTGGACTGGATGGACATGGCTTAATAGAAAAAGGTGGTGTAGATTATAGCAATACGGATTTTTTTGATAAAACCAAGAAGGGCAAAAATATGCTTTTTGATTACAATGACCAAAATTCTAAATCCCGTGATATAGGCTTTTCTGTGCCTGTTTACAGAGATGACAAGATAGAAGGAGTTTTGGTTGTATTTTGTTCCTATGAAGAATTTTCAAGCTTTACAGATATTGATGCCTTTGGAAATAATGGGGACAGTTTTATTGTAAAACAGGATGGAACCTTGCTCACAAGAGCAAATGGTCTTGATGAGGTTGAAAATATAAAGCTGATTTTGTCTGATGATACTAAAAGCGCCAATGCTTTAATTAGTGGAATGAAGCAGAAAACCTTAGGTAATGTTTCTTATGGCAATGGAAATCATAAAAGGTATTTATGCTACTCTAAAACTTCATACAATAAATGGTATGTAGTAACAATCGTTTCAGCAGATACAGTTGATGAGCATACCTCTGTAATAAGAGGGGCAGGTGTTACCTTTATTATGGAGATAAGTGTGCTATTGATTTTATTATTAGTATACTTTATTTATCTTATTACTTCACATATAAGAAGCAGCAGAATAAATAAAGAAAGATACTACATTGTAACTGATAATTCTGAAACTATTATGTTTGACTATAGCGTAAAAAATGATACAATGTATTGTAATGATAAATGGAATCATATTTTTGGATATGAGCTTCCAAAGTCAGATATGAAGTCAATTATGACAAAATATGTTTATGAAGAAGATATAGATAAATTTTTACGACGAGTTGATAGAATAAACAAAACAAATGATTATGTTAAATTTTCAATTAGATTGTTAAATGATAAAAATGAGCCTATAGGGTGTCTTGTTAAGCTTTATGCTATAAGAGGCTTTAGAGGAAGGGTTACAAAAATACTTGGTGTAATAGAAACACTTGTTAATGATGAACAAAATACAAAGAAAGAACAAAAATAGAAATGCTTAAAAAATTATCAACTATAAGTGCATTTATTGTTGGTGTGATTTTTTGTGGAATGGTTGCGTATGGAAGCATAATAGTTACGGACAGAGATTCAAGTCATAATGAAATTGATATGCCGGAGCTTAATTCTAATGGGGTTATAGTGGTGGATATGGCCACAGGATATACTATATATGAGAAAAATATGTATGAAAAATTTTATCCAGCAAGTACAACTAAAATAATGACAGCTACAGTTGTAATGGATAAGGGAAATATGGACGATATAGTAACATTTTCCCATGATGCAGTTTTTTCAATAGAATCAGGCAGCAGTGCTGCCTTTGTAGATGAAGGTGAGAAATTAACTGTTAGGCAGTGTATGTATGGCCTAATCGTTATTTCTGCCAATGACTTAGCTAATGGATTAGCTGAACACATATCAGGGTCAAATGAAGAGTTTGCCAAGCTTATGAATAAAAAGGCAGCCGAGCTAGGCTGTGTTAATACTAACTTTACCAACCCACATGGATTGCATGATGATAACCATTATACTTGTGCATATGATTTAGCTATAATGGGATTAAATGCTTACAGAAATTATGATTTTTATAGGGAACTTATAAGTACACAAATGTACGAGGTTCCTCCAACAAATAAACAAAGTGAAACCAGATACTGGAGTAATACAAACAAGTTGTTTAATAAGAATGAGAAGTATTATTATGAGGATTGTATTGGTGGAAAATCCGGATTTACTGATGAAGCCGGTATGACACTTGTATCCTATGCCCGTATTAACGGCAGAAGTATTATGGTTGTTACCTTAGGCGCAAAGGGAGCTACACAGGTATACGCAGACCATACAACAATATATGACTATATTAAGGAAAATGTATCAGAGGATTACTTTGAACAGATAGAGGCAAAGTATAATGAATATAAAGAGAGCAATGTAGATAATACTACAAATATATCAAATTCAGATACAAATAATGACAAGAATGTGCCAGCAAGCACTACTACAACCGAAAAGAGCGGTTCTAATATATTCTTAACTATTCTTAAGGTTATAGGAATTATTGTACTGGTTGTTATTGCATTAATAATTTTATTATATATTGTTTTAATTATCAGACTAAAAATACATCGAATGAAACGAAGAAAGCGGATGTTAGAAAGGAAACGCCGTTATAATTCAGAGCTTTTCTTTAATATGAAAGATGAAGATTAATGTTGTTAATTATCAATATTTTTGGTATATTTATTGTAGAAATTTTAGGTTGTTAAGACCTTATAAAATATATAGCGTGAACGCAGAAATGAGGAACTAATATGGCAAATAATAAAGTAGTTGTAGCGTTGGGCAGAAACGCATTTAGCGATTCCTTCCCAAAACAGCAGGAAAGAGTAAAGGAGGCTGCTAAGGCAATAGCAGACCTGGTAGAGGCTAAATATGAAGTAGTTATTACACACAGTAACGGACCACAGGTAGGTATGATTCAGACAGCAATGACTGAGTTTAGCAGACTTGATACAAAGTATACTGTTGCTCCTATGTCAGTATGTGGTGCTATGAGCCAGGGCTACATTGGCTATGATTTACAAAATGCAGTCCGTAGTGAGCTTTTAAATCGTGGTATTTACAAACCGGTAGCAACAATTATTACTCAGGTAAGAGTTGATCCTTTTGACAAGGCATTTAATAATCCTACAAAGGTTATTGGCCGTTATATGACAAAGGAAGAGGCAGAGGTAGAAGAAAAGAAGGGTAATTATGTTACTTATGAAGAAGGAAAGGGCTACAGAAGAATTATTGCTTCACCAATGCCTATAGATATTTACGAAATCGATTCTATTAACGCATTATTAAATGCAAACCAGATAGTTATAGCTGCCGGTGGCGGTGGAATACCAGTTCTTGACCAGAGAACAACTCTTAAGGGTGCTTCAGCTATTATTGAAAAGGATTATACTGCTGCAAAGCTTGCAGATATGGTAGACGCTTCTATGCTTCTTATACTTACCTCAAATGACAATGTGGTTGTAGGTGAAGGAGAAAATAAACAGGTATTAGGAGAACTTTCAGTGAAGGATGCAGAAAAGCTTATTGAAGATGGAAAGCTTGACCAGTTGACAAATCTTCCAAAGATACAGGCATCTTTAAATTTCGTAGAGGCAAAGGCCGACAGATGTGCAGTTATCACAAGTCTTGCAAAGGCAAAAGAGGGTATTGCACTTAAGTGTGGAACAATCATTAGATAATTAAAAAGAACATATAAAAAAGTAAAAGCATCGTAGAAATACGGTGTTTTTATTTTTCTCTTGACAATAATTGTATGATTGTATACAATTATACAAAATTAAAAAAGCACAGAGTGCATACATCTTGGAGGAAACATGGATAACAGAAAAGTAATGATGAATTCACACACAAATTTATTACAGCTTGAAGAGCATTTATATCATTTGGTAGATGTAGAACAGCCAAATACATTTAGAAACCTATTCCCATATAGTGAAGTTCCTAAAATTGCATTTAATGATAGAATAGTTCCTCACTGTATGCCTGAAAATATATGGATTACTGATACTACATTTAGAGATGGACAGCAGTCAAGAGCACCTTATACAACAGAACAGATAGTTAGAATGTTTGATTATTTCCACGATTTAGGTGGTCCAAACGGAATTATCAGACAGTCAGAATTTTTCTTATATAGCAAGAAAGATAGAGATGCTGTATACAAATGTCTTGAAAGAGGATACAAATTCCCAGAGGTAACCAGCTGGATCAGAGCAAGTAAAAAGGACTTTGAATTAGTTAAGGATATAGGACTTAAGGAAACAGGTATATTAGTCAGCTGTTCAGATTATCATATCTTCTACAAAATGAAAATGACTAGAAGAGAGTGTATGGAACATTATTTAAGTGTTATTAGAGAATGTTTGGAAACAGGTATAAGTCCAAGATGTCACTTTGAGGATATTACTCGTTCAGATATTCACGGCTTTGTAATTCCATTTTGTTTAGAGCTTATGAAATTACAAGAGGAATATGGCATACCTGTAAAAATCAGAGCTTGTGACACTATGGGCTATGGAGTAAACTTCTCAGGTGCAGTTATTCCAAGATCTGTACAGGGTATTATATACGGCTTAAAGGAGCATGGTGGTGTGCCAAGTGAACAGCTAGAGTGGCATGGTCACAATGACTTCTATAAGGCTGTTACAAACTCAACAACAGCCTGGTTATATGGTGCCAGTGGTGTAAACTGCTCATTATTCGGTATTGGAGAAAGAACAGGTAATACTCCGCTTGAGGCTATGGTATTTGAATACGCACAGCTCAGAGGTACCTTTGACGGTATGCAGCCACAGGTAATTACAGAGCTTGCTGAATATTACCAGAAGGAAATCGGCTACAAAATTCCATCAAGAACACCTTTTGTTGGTTCAGCATTTAATGTAACCAGAGCAGGTATTCACGCAGACGGTTTACTTAAGAACGAAGAAATTTATAACATATTTGATACAGATAAAATTTTAAACAGACCAGTATTAGTTGCAGTATCTAATACCTCTGGACTTGCGGGTGTAGCTCACTGGATTAATACATACTTTAAGCTAAAGGGCGACAAGGCTGTAGATAAGCAGAGTGAATTAGTTACTCGTGTTAAGGCTTGGGTTGATGAACAGTATGACGAAGGAAGAGTTACAGTTATAACTGATAATGAATTGTTAGATGTAATATCAAAGACTTGCGAGGAACTTAATATTACATTAGGTTAACGGAGGCTTATATGAGTGAAATAGATATTATTGATTCCACCAGTAAAATCTCAAAAAAAAGCTCATTAAGTGAGTATGTATTTGATACAATCCGAGAAGCAATCTTAAATGGCAAATATAAGGAAAATGATTTGTTAAAGGAAAATGCCTTAGCTACTGAGCTGGGAGTCAGCAGAACTCCAGTTAGGGAAGCATTAAAACAGCTGGAATTAGAGGGATTGGTTTTACTAATCCCTAATAAGGGTGCTTCTGTAATAGGCTTTAGCAAAAAGGATGTAAAGGATATATATGAAATGAGAGCCCTGCTTGAGGGTCTTTGTGTTAAAAAGGCAATCGAAAATATTAATGATGATATTATAAATGAGCTGTTTGAAATACTTGATTTAAATAGCTATTATTTAAGCAAGGGAAAAATGGATGCAATATTAGAACTGGATAATAAGTATCATCAGGTTATATACAAGGCAGCCAACAGCAGAATGATCAGCCAGACACTTTCAGATTTTCATCATTATTTGGAGAGAATGAGAAAAACTACCCTTAATGATATTGAAAGAGCCCAAAAATCCCATGTTGAGCATCAAAAAATAGCAAATGCCATTAAGGAAAGAAATGTAGAAGAAGCTCAAAGACTGGCTATAGAGCATATTAATAATTCAATGCTTAATATAGATAAACATGGTCTTTGGTAATAAAAAAACTTACACACAATCTTTGTCTAAAATTTGACAATCTTTTAATTTGTTATTATAATATGATGTATGATTATTTTATAAGGTGAGTGTTAAAGGTACGCCCTTTTACTCACCAATGTATTCGGATTAAAAATATAGGAGGTAAAGGTCGTGAGTGAGAAAATATCGACTGCGGTCATAAAAAGATTGCCAAGATATTATAGACATTTAGGCGAATTATTAGAGCTAGGCGTTGAGAGAATTTCGTCAGGTGAATTAAGCGAAAGAATGAAGGTTACCGCTTCACAAATCAGACAGGATTTGAATAATTTCGGAGGCTTTGGACAACAAGGCTATGGATATAATGTTAAGTATTTATATGATGAAATTGCTAAGATTTTAGGCTTAGATGAAAAGCACAATGTAGTTATTATTGGTGCAGGAAACCTAGGCAGAGCCATTGCAGGATATGCAAATTTTGAAAAGCGTGGTTTTGTGATTACAGGTATATTCGATATAGATGAGAAGCTTAAAGGAACAAAAATCAGAGGAATAGAAGTAAAACATTTAAGTGAGTTAGATAAATTTGCAAAAAATAATACTATAGATATTGCAGCACTTACAATTCCAAAAAACGAAGCAGTAAAAGTGGCAGATAAGCTGGTAAAATTAGGTGTTAAGGCGTTTTGGAATTTTGCCCATACAGATTTACTGGTGCCATCAGATGTTATAGTGGAAAGTGTTCATTTATCTGAAAGTCTGATGCGTATATCCTACAATCTAAAAAGAATGGATGAAGAATAAAATATGGCAAAACGCGAATATGATATAGTCACAAAAGAAGAGATTATAGAGCTTATAAAAAGATCCAGGCTGCCAGTGCTTACGCTGGATAGAAAATGGCTTAATATATTTAATACAGATGAAAAAAGTGATGAGATAGCAATTTTAGAAAAAAAGGTAAATACATCACTTAAAAGTCAGGGAACTATTAATACAAAAAGAGATGAGCTTATTAGTCTTAAAAAGACTTTGATGAAGGAAATAGTTTCTAATATGGACGCAGAGGAAAACTCCAGAGCCAGAAAAAAGGTAGACAAAAGTAAGGAGCTTATTGAGGACATTAATGATGAATTACTTTTGCTGCAGGACAAGGAGCTGGATGTTCCATCAAATATTAATAATGCTAATGCACTGCTGGCATATCAAAGCTTAGAGGAAATATATAATAAAATAAAAAAGAATGACGATGACATTGACAGCTTAGAAAAGTGGATTGATGAAACTCGTATAGAATTAAAAAAGAGAATATTAGTTCGTGAAAAGAAAAGAGAAGAAAACGAATTGATGGATAAGTACATATCGGATACCTTTCATCCTGAGGTTGTAAGACAATACAAAAAATATAGGGAGGAACAGTAAATGATAGTTGGAATTGGAACTGATATAATAGAGGTTTACCGCATAGAGAAGGCTTGCAGTAGTGAGTCTTTCTTAATGCGGTATTTTACATTAAAGGAAAGGGAGATTTTAAAGAAAAATTATCAAAGCATAGCCTCTAATTTTGCTGGAAAGGAAAGTATAGCAAAAGCCTTTGGTACAGGAGTAAGAGGCTTTGAACTTAACCAGATTGAAATACTTAGGGACGAATTAGGAAAACCATATGTAAAACTTTATGAGGATGCAAAACTATTATCAGAAAAATTAGGTGTAAAAAATATACATATTAGCCTTTCAAATATAAAAGAATATGCTATTGCATATGTAGTTTTAGAAGGAGATGATTAGGTATGCTTGAAATTTTATCTGCAGTTGAAATGAAAAAGGTGGATGATTGCTCTGTTAATCAATATAAAATACCAGCCTTAGCACTTATGGAAACAGCAGCCAGATATGTTTATAAGGCTATTAGAAAAAGACATAAGGTAACTGAAAAAATAGTGGCAGTAGCAGGTACTGGCAACAACGGAGCGGATGGGATTGCTGCAATAAGAATGTTAAAGGCAGAGGGATATAATAATGTAGCCGTAATAGTGGTTTCAAAGGATACAAAACATACAGCAGAGTGGGACACACAATTTGAAATAGCTAAGAAGCTTGATATTCCGTTTTACTATTATTCTGATTTAGAAAATGAAAATGTATTTTCAGAATATGATGTAATAGTAGACGGTATTTTTGGAATTGGATTAACAAGACCTGTTACAGGTATATTTTATAATATTATAAATCAAATAAATAATAGCAAAAAGGTAGTTTATGCTGTGGATATTCCTTCAGGCATTGACGGAAATACAGGAAATGTAATGGGAATAGCAGTTAAAGCAAGCTATACTATTACCTTTGGCAATTATAAAATTGGTCAGCTTTTATATCCGGGTGCTGACTATGCAGGAGAAATATCTGTACATAAAATAGGATTTCCAACTGCTGCATACAAAAACGCAGATATTATATATAGTTATGAGAAAAGTGACCTTAAGGAAGTATTTCCTAAAAGAGTGGACCACTCAAACAAGGGTACATATGGTAAGCTGCTGGTGGTGGCAGGAAATGAGCAGATATATGGGGCATTGTATATGGCTGTAAAAGCAGCACAAAACATTGGTACAGGACTTATAAAGGTAATAACCACACAGGAAAATAAGGAATTATTGTGTAGTCAGCTGCCCGAGGTAATGATTAGTACCTATAATAATGACAATTATATTAGTATTGTTAAGGAAGGCTTAAATTGGTGTAACACTATTCTCATAGGACCAGGAATGGGAGTTGGAGATAGGACAGAAGCCCTGCTTAGAAGCTGTTTGGAAACAGGTAAAAATATAGTTATTGACGCTGATGGAATAAATACATTAGCAAAGATTAAGGATTGGGGTAAATTATTGCATAGCAATGTACTTATAACACCACATTTGTTGGAAATGTCAAGGCTTATAAGTGTGCCTGTGGCTGAAATTGGACAAAATCTGGTTGAGGTATGCAGGAAAACATCAAAGAAAAATAATATAAATATTATTTTAAAGGATAGCAGAAGTTGTAGTTGCAATACCTTAGGCAAAACATATATTAATATTACAGGAAATAATGGAATGGCAAAGGGTGGCTCAGGAGATGTGCTCTCTGGAATTGTGGCTGGACTAATAGCAACAGGTACAAAAATAGAGACTGCCGGTGCTATTGCTGCGTTTATTCATGGGCTGTGTGGGGATATGGCACGAGATAAAAAGGGGATTTACGCTATGATTCCAACTGATATAATTAAGTGTTTAGAGAATATATGATTAGACTAAGTATAAAAATATGAATAAAAAGAAGTTTATAGGAAACACTTTAAGAGAATAGTATTTGATTGGAGTGTTAAAAAAGTGGTTATAAAAAGAGGAGATATATTTTATGCTGATTTAAGACCTGTTATCGGGTCTGAACAGGGGGGAATAAGACCTGTTTTAATAATTCAAAATGATATGGGCAATAAGCACAGTCCGACTGTAATCTGTGCAGCAATTACCAGTAAAATGAACAAAGCAAAACTGCCTACCCATGTCGAAATTAAAACAGCAAATTGTGATATTGTAAAGGATTCGGTAATTTTACTGGAGCAATTAAGAACAATAGATAAAAAAAGATTAAAGGATAAGGTATGTCATTTAAGTGAGAATATTATGGTAAAAGTTGATAAGGCTTTGCTTATTAGTCTAAAACTAGATACATAAATATTGACGAATAATTGGAGTATATGGTATATTTAACATTTAGCAGACAAACTGCGAATTAAATATAAAGGAGTAGATATTACAATGGACAGTAGTCCCGCGTATAGTATCATATTATTTATAATATTTATTTTAATAAATGTTATTATGTATGGTTTTGGAGAGGCAGTAAAAGGCCTTAATGAGTCTGATATATCAAAGAAAGCTGAAAATGGTAATAAAAAGGCTATAAAGCTTTTGAAGATAATCGATAGTCCTGTAAAATTCATAAATACAATCCAGCTTACAGCTACCTGTATGTCAGTGATTATAGGATATATGCAATCAGTATACTATATCAATAAATTAGACAAAGCCTTTAACAATATTATAGGAAAAAATATTGAAGAAAGCACAATACATATTTTGTCATCTATTATTGTTATTGCTGTTATACTGGTTATATATCTGAGCCTTGGTGTAATGGTGCCAAAGGGCTTAGGTAGTAAGCATAGTGAGCTGTTTGCATATGCCTTTGTAAATGTTATATATTTTATAATGGCGTTGTTACTGCCAATCACAGCCTCTATTGGCTTTTTATCTAATATTATTTTAAGAATATTTGGTATTAGTCCAAAGGATAGGAAGGAAAATGTTACAGAGGATGAGATTATTTCAATGGTTAATGAAGGACATGAGCAAGGTGTTCTTGAAGAAAAAGAAGTTGAAATGATTTCTAATATTATGGAATTAGATGCCAAGGAAGCTGGCGATATTATGACACATAGAAAAAATATCGTTGCAGTAGACGGAAATCTTACCTTAAATGAAGCAGTTAATTTTATGTTAGATGCAAGCAATTCCAGATTTCCAGTATATGTTGACAATATAGACAATATTGTTGGTATTTTACATCTTAGAGATGCGCTTGAGTGTTATCATAAGGAAAACAAAGGCAAGGCTTTAGTAAAAAATCTTTCCTCAATACTTAGAGAGGCCAGATTTATTCCGGAAACCAGGCATATTGATATTCTTTTTAGACAAATGCAGTCTGAAAAAATACATATGGTAATAGTTATTGATGAATATGGTCAGACCGCTGGTATTGTGGCTATGGAGGATATACTGGAAGAAATTGTTGGAAATATTCTGGACGAATATGATGAAGATGAAAATAACATTGTAAAGCAGTCGGAAAATGTATTTTTAGTGAAAGGAATGACTACACTGGAACAGCTGGAGGATGAGCTTCATATTCAGTATGAGGAGGATGACTACGATACACTAAATGGTTATCTTATATTAAAGTTAGGCTATATTCCTAAAGAGGACGAGAAACCATCTGTTGTAGCAGGCAGGTATCAGTATGATATTTTAGCTGTTGAAAATAATATGATTTCCCTTGTGAAAATTACAATTAATAATGATGTAGTTAGTGATACGGATATTGATAATGAATAATCATTGCCGTTAATTATTATATTTTAAGGAGAGAGAAAAATGTCAGGACATTCAAAATTTGCTAATATTAAGCACAAAAAGGAAAAAAATGATGCAGCAAAAGGAAAAATCTTTACAATTATAGGTAGAGAAATTGCTGTAGCTGTTAAGGAAGGTGGAGCTGATCCGGCTAATAATTCAAAGCTTAGAGATGTAATTGCAAAAGCAAAAGCAAACAATATGCCAAATGATACTATTGACAGAGGCATTAAAAAGGCTGCTGGTGATGCAAATAGTGTAAACTATGTAACGGTTACTTATGAAGGCTATGGTCCAAACGGAACAGCTATTATCGTAGATGCACTTACAGACAACAAAAACAGAACAGCATCAAATGTCAGAAACGCTTTTACAAAGGGTGGCGGAAATGTTGGAACACAGGGCTGCGTTTCATTTATGTTTGATAAAAAGGGTCAGATTATCATTGACAAAGAAGAATGTGATATGGATGCTGATGAAGTTATGATGGTAGCATTGGATGCTGGAGCAGAGGATTTTGCAGACGAAGAGGATAGCTATGAAATACTTACAAATCCAGATGATTTCTCAGTTGTAAGAGAAGCATTAGAAGCAGCAGGTGTTACAATGGCAGAGGCAGAAGTAACTATGATTCCTCAAAATTATGTTGCATTAAGTGATGAAAATGATATTAAAAAGATGAACAGAATTCTTGATTTATTAGATGAAGATGATGATGTTCAGGCTGTATATCATAACTGGGATGAATAAAAAACACTATGAGTGTATTTTTGGAAATAAGACTTTAAGAGCATTGCTTAATAAGTATAAAATAGTAAAAAACCGAGAATTTGAGTTCTCGGTTTTTGTATATTAACTTTTGTGCAACATTATATATAAAATAAAGAAAATATAAAAAGTATATGAAGAAAATGTAAAAATAACTTTACAAGAGTATACCATAGGTATATACTATTTCTGTGGAATTTTCATTAATGAAAGGAAAAATATATGAATAAATATAAGAGATTCCTAGGTACTTTTGTATCGGTAGTTATTGTGTCACTACTAGTATTTGGCACGCAGGTATTTGCAGCACCTAAGCGTGAAACAGTAAAATTATTGACAAATATGTCACCTACAGTAAGAAGTGCATCTCGTAGTGGAAAGTATGCTTCTGCTTATGCCAGATGTTATTCGGTATATCCTTATGCCGGTGGAAAAGATACATATAAAAGAATAAGGGTAACAGTATACAGTACAGATCATAGGCAGATTACAGATACTGTTGTTTTAAATGAGGAAAATACAGCTAATACATTAATACGTTTTTACGATATTCCACTGAATTTTTATACTATAAATTTTTATTTTACAGGTAATAGTAATACAGCTCCAGCAGCAGGTGCTGAGGTAATGTATGATGCAAGATAATATGTAAGGAGATTAGGATATGATTGATTCAATAAGATCACAGTTTAGAGTAGTTATAGAAAAAAGATGGGCAGTAGGTGTTATACTTCTAATGTTCACGCTTGTACTTATTAATTTTTTTAGTAATGTATTTAAGTATCAAGGTACCGATGTTCAGGCAATGATAAACCCAATGAGATTATTATTTTTATCCAGTGAGAGTATGGATCCTGGAACTCTATCATTTTATTTTTTACAGCTTTTTCCATTACTTGTGATTTTGCCTGTTGGTTTTTCTTATGCAGATGATAAGAATAGCAGAGAAGAGATATATTTAGTTTCAAGAGTTGGAAAGAAAAAATATTTTTGGGGTAAGACCATAGCAGTATTTATTGTTAATTTTTGTGTATTTGCCTTACCATTAATGTTGGAAATTATTTTGAACTGTCTTGCTTTTCCATTAGATGCAAATGGAAATTTTGCTAATTCTGCAACATATGATTTATCATACATAATGTCTACAGAAAATTATATGTTTTTTGATTTTTTTAAGATTTCACCAATATTATATGCGTTTATATCATGTATAATGTTTGGGATTGTTGCAGGAATATTAGGTATTTTTACACTGGCTGTTTCAATGTTTTTTTTCAGATTTAAGATTGGATTGTTATTTCCAGTTTATATATTACTTTATGGAATAGGAATGGTTGACAGCTTATTTCCGCAGATTGAGGTCAAGACAAGCCATTTTGCATATTTAAGTGCTTTTGACATATCGTATAAAAGCGAATCTTCATATATATGTTTATTTGGTACTATAGCTATAATATCAATATTGCTTATATATGTAAAACAGCGAAGGGATGTGTTATAGCATGAGCCTACGCAGAAAAAGTATATTATTAGGTGTTGCTTTCGGCATATACTTTAGTTTATATTTTGTTGCTACAGATGAACAGGTTTATTTTAGCAGTATTATAATTAAAACATCTATGGGAATATGTGAATTATCATATGACGGAATTATACAGATTACAATGAGTTGTTTTCCAATACTTATTTATTTAATAGTATTTGGTACTGATATTTATAGACATTTCTGCACAGCAAGTGCATATGTTTTTACCAGATGTGAAAATAGAAGTAAATGGTGTATTAAGGAGATGTGGAGGCTGTTTTTTAACACTTTATTATATGTTGTATTAGTGCCGGCTATTGCAATGCTGATTGCAAGTATTAAAAATAAAGTAGTTATTGATAAACCATCCTTAATTTTATATTTGTATTATGTGGCTATATATACAATGTTTTTATTTGGAATGGCATTATTTATTAATGTTATGTCAATAAAAATTGGAACAGTAAAGTCATATGGAATAGTTGTAGCTGTGATAATGTGCTTGATTGTTATGCTGTGCTTATGGATTAGTATTTTTCCACTAGAATCAGAAAAAATGCTTTCGTATGACCTGATAATAGCAAATGGTGAGTTGCTGAAATATGATTTATTTTCCCATTTAATACTATTTTGGCATAGTAGCACTATGGATACATTAAACTCAAGAATTAATTTGTTCGGAATAAATTACGATTTAAGTATATCTTTGAAATGTTCTATAGTATTTGCAGTAATTATGATTATTATTGGGTATGTTATTATAAAGGAAATTGATTTTATAAATGTAAATAAAGAAATGGAGAATTAGTATGAAATTAGTATTGGAAAATATTAGTAAGAAAATAAAAAACAAGGTTATATTGGATAACATAAGTATTGAGTTTGAAAACTCAAAAATATATGGCTTTGTTGGAAGAAACGGTTCAGGCAAAACTATGCTGTTTAGAGCTATATGTGGCCTTATGAAATTAGATTCAGGCAGGATTTTGCTTGATGATAAGGTACTATATAAGGATATGGATATTTTGCCAAATACAGGTATTATTATTGAAAATGCAGGATTATATAGTGAATATACAGGTTTGAAAAATTTACAGCTTCTGGCAAACATTAATAAAAAGATTGGTGAAGATGAAGTTAGAGAGGCTCTTACAAGAGTTGGATTAGACCCGGATGATAAACGGACGGTAAGGAAATATTCTCTTGGAATGAAACAGAGATTAATTATCGCACAAGCAATCATGGAAAAACCAGATATTATTCTCCTAGATGAACCTACTAATGCACTAGATGAGAACGGAGTAGAGGAAATCCGGAATATTATACAGGATGAAAGAAAAAGGGGTGCGATTATATTAATTGCCAGTCACAATAAGGAAGATATAAAATTGTTATCAGATAAAGTTTTTTATATGGAAAACGGATGTATAGTAAAGAAGGAAGAAAATGAAAAAGAAAAAAACATTTAAATTTAGTAAAAAATATATAATAATAGCAGTATGCCTGATAATAGTTATTGGAATAGCAGTAGCAATAGGTATGAGTAAAAAAGGTACATACATGAATGCCTTAGATAATATGGACAAGCTGGATGTTTCACTGAAAAGTTCATTAAATAAAGAATTGGCAGAAGAATTATACCAGTTAATTCCAGATGAATCTCAATATGTTCTTAAAGTGAAAGTACTTGAAGAACCAACATTTGATTTTCAAACAGTAACTCATAAGGTAAAAGTATTAGAAGTATTTAAAGGCGATGATGTTAAAGTTGGCGAGGAAATTGTTCTATTTAATGCAAATTATCATTATTTTGAAGATCGAAATCACATGAATTTATATAATGTTAATTTAATGAAAAAGGGCGATGAATATCTGGTCTTTATACGATCAAAAGAAAAGACTGAATTGCAGGGAGAGTATTTTTATATTGAAACTTATGTAGTTACACCATATTTTAATTATAAAAATAAAGATAATGTTATTGTTGAAGACTCATCAACTGAATATGGAAATGTAAAAAATAATGAATTTATTGTTAATACTCAACATGAATTAGAAATCTTTATGAAATTTAAGAAGATGATGATGGAAAAATATGATCAGACTGCAACAGATTAATATTGTATGTAAAATAATTGGGATATAAATAAGTTTATACATAAAATAGGGTACAATGATGTTATGTAACACTAAAAGCTCATCCATATATAAAAGGTGGGCTTTTATAATATACTTGACAAATGTATTTATATAGTGTATAGTATAAAACAACTTTAATGGTTTAAAGTTATGTAACAATGAAATATGGAGGAAAAGTTAATGGATGACAAAAAAAATGGAACAATAGTATCGTTCAGACCTGACATTAAGGTTATGGACTGCACATTAAGAGATGGTGGTCTTGTTAATGATTTTAGATTTAGTGACGAGTTTGTAAAGGATTTATATAATGCAAACATCAAGGCTGGTGTTGATTATATGGAGTTTGGATATAAAGCATCAAAGGAAGTTTTTAATGTTGAGGATTTTGGACCTTGGAAATTCTGTGATGAGGATTCAATAAGAAAAATAGTTGGTGACAACAATTCTGATATGAAAATTTCTGTAATGTCTGATGTTGGAAGAACAGACTACAAAAATGATATAATTGACAAAAAAGACAGTGTAATTGATATGGTTAGAACAGCCTGCTATATTCATCAGATACCTACGGCGGCTGAAATGATTGAGGATGCCAAAAGAAAGGGCTATGAAACAACAGCAAATATTATGGCTGTATCTAAGGTTAATGATGAGGACTTACAAAATGGCTTAGAAATATTAGCAAAGTCTCCTGTTGATGTAATCTATATTGTAGATAGTTTTGGTTCCTTCTATCCTGAACAGATGAAGAGATTATCTGATAAGTACTTAAATATTGCTGCTAAATACAACAAGAAGATTGGTATACATGCCCATAACAACCAGCAGCTCGCATTTGCAAATACTATTGAAGCTCTTAGAAATGGTGTCAGCTTATTAGACTCAACTGTTTCGGGCATGGGCAGAGGTGCGGGAAATTGTTATACAGAGTCTTTATTAGCATTTCTTAAAAATCCAAAGTACAATCTTGTACCTGTTATGAATTTTGTGGAGAAACATATTCAGAAGATAAAAGAGGAAGGCGCTGTATGGGGATATGATGTTCCATATCTTTTAACAGGAGTTCTTAATTCACATCCTAGAACAGCTATTGCTTTCATTAAGGAAAATAGAAGAGATTATTCACAGTTGTACAAGGAATTACTTGATAATGAATAAATAATATGTAACTAAAAAAATAAAGCAGCATAAAACGAAAATAGATTTTATGCTGCTTTTTTAATTGTAATTATGTATTAGAAATTTCTTCCAAAATGTAGATATTACGCAAGAAATAACCATAAGCTTTCATTATATTACAAAAGCAAGTATTGCTATGAAAAATTTTAGCTTTTACATAGTTTATATTTATATATGTATAAAAACTATAATTAAAATATTAGATAATAAATTAAGCTGGTGGCAGATTTAGTCAAGCTTGATTTTTATAGGCTTTCTGTTAATAAATACATTATAATAATCAAAACCAGCTAAGGTTAAATATTCCTTTGCTTTAGAAAAGCCGCTCGCAACATCACAAAGGTTATGTGCATCGGAACCCACAGTAATTATTTCGCCACCTAATTCACGATATTTTTTTATAATTTCAAAAGAAGGATTGGATTCTTTTATTTTTGAACGAAATCCACCAGTATTTAATTCAATGCCTTTTCCAGACTGTATAATTTTTGTAAGAATTGGCACTAAATATTCTTTATATTTTTCAAATGAATAATCAATATCTGGAACTAAAGGGTATCGTATAACATAATCAATATGACCATAAACATCAAAATTGTTAAAGGTATCTAAATTATCCAGTACTGAACTGAAATATTCACAGATTGCTTCATAGGTTGAACGACCTTCAAAAAAAACTGGATAATAAGGGTCAATTCCATTAATCATATGTGAAGAACCTATTATAAAATCAAAGGGGAAACTTTTAAGAAAATTATTAATTTTAGCCGATTTGGTGGTTTCTAAGCCTTGTTCAACACCGATAAGAACATTGATTTTTTCTTTGTATTTTTCCTTTAAATTTAATAAGGTATTAAAATAACTTGCTGTATCTAAAATAAAAAGGTTATCATCATAGTCAAATTCATTATGGTCAGTAAAGCAGATATAAGGGATATTAGAACTAATAGCCTTGTTTATTATATCCTCAGGATTTGTTTTACTATCAGAGGAGAAACTGGTATGTATATGTAAATCTGAAATCATATTAAACCTTCTTTCTAAAGTGCGTATAGTTGTAATTCGATTAACCGACTGTAATTGTCTGTAGGGTAAATACAATGGCAATTCTTCTTTTAATATTTAGTTCATTATATAAAATAGTAATAAATTAGTCTACAGATTTTATTTGATAAATTTTTGACAAAATATAGAAAAAGACTTGATATTTTGGAGTAAATTAGGTAGAATTAATTCAGTTGGATTACACTATTAAATCCCACAATTTTATTTTCATTATAGGAGGACTATAAAACAATGGCAGTAAAAGTTGCAATTAACGGTTTTGGACGTATTGGACGTCTTGCATTCAGACAGATGTTTGGAGCAGAAGGTTATGAAGTAGTTGCTATCAACGACTTAACAAACCCAGCTATGTTAGCACACTTATTAAAGTATGATTCTTCACAGGGAAAATATGCTTTAGCAGATACAGTTGAAGCTAAGGAAAGCTCAATCGTAGTAGATGGCAAGGAAATCAAGATCTACGCAGAAGCAGATGCTTCTAAGCTTCCTTGGGGCGAAATCGGTGTTGATGTTGTTCTTGAATGTACAGGCTTCTATGTTTCAAAAGCAAAATCACAGGCTCATATCGATGCAGGTGCTAAGAAGGTAGTTATTTCAGCTCCAGCTGGAAATGATCTTCCAACAGTTGTTTTCTCAGTAAACGAAAAGACATTAACAGCAGATGATAAGATTATCTCAGCTGCTTCTTGTACAACAAACTGTTTAGCTCCTATGGCTAAGGCACTTAATGACTATGCTCCAATCCAGTCTGGTATTATGTCAACAATTCATGCTTACACAGGTGACCAGATGGTACTTGACGGACCACATAGAAAAGGTGACTTCAGAAGAGCTCGTGCTGCTGCAGTTAATATCGTTCCTAACTCAACAGGTGCTGCAAAGGCTATCGGTTTAGTTATTCCAGAATTAAACGGAAAATTAATCGGTTCTGCACAGAGAGTTCCTGTTCCAACAGGTTCTACAACAATTCTTACAGCTGTAGTTAAAGGTACAGATGTAACAGTTGAAGGTATTAACGCTGCTATGAAGGCTGCTTCTTCAGAATCATTCGGTTACAATGAGGAACAGATCGTATCTAGCGACATCGTTGGAATGAGATTTGGTTCATTATTTGATGCTACACAGACAATGGTATCAAAGATTTCTGATGACTTATATGAAGTTCAGGTTGTTTCTTGGTATGATAACGAAAACTCATACACAAGCCAGATGGTTAGAACAATTAAGTACTTCGCTGAATTAGCTTAGTCTTTTATTTGGATTTATACGATCCTTTTAGGGTCCGGCCCTAGTGCTGGACCCATTTTTTTAATAAACAGTTGAAAGACCTTTTAGGTCATTATATTGTATTTAAACAGGAAAATTATTTTGGATTTATCCAAATTAACTTACTTAAGGTAAAACAAAATATCTTAAGTCAAAATATAAATTATGAAAGGAGCATAACGATGCTTAATAAAAAATCAGTAGATGATATTAATGTAAATGGTAAGAGAGTATTAGTTCGTTGTGATTTCAATGTTCCACTTGATGAGAACAGAAATATTACAGATGAAAACCGTCTTGTAGCAGCTCTTCCTACAATCAAGAAATTAATCGCAGATGGAGGAAAGGTTATTCTTTGCTCACATCTAGGAAAGCCAAAGGGAGAACCAAAGCCAGAATTATCACTTGCACCAGTTGCTAAGAGATTAACAGAGCTTTTAGGACAAGAAGTTAAATTTGCTGCTGATCCAGAAGTTGTTGGACCAAATGCAAAGGCTGCTGTTGCAGCAATGAACAACGGAGATGTAATTCTCCTTGAAAATACCCGTTACAGAGCTGAAGAAACAAAGAACGGTGAAGCATTCAGCAAGGAATTAGCTTCTCTTTGTGATGTATTTGTAAATGATGCTTTCGGTACAGCTCATAGAGCACATTGCTCAAATGTTGGTGTAACACAGTATGTTGATACTGCTGTTGTTGGTTACCTTATGCAGAAGGAAATTGATTTCTTAGGAAATGCAGTAAACAATCCAGTTAGACCTTTTGTAGCTATTCTTGGTGGTGCTAAGGTTTCTTCTAAGATTTCAGTTATTGAAAACTTACTTGATAAGGTTGATACACTTATTATCGGTGGTGGTATGGCTTATACATTTATGGCTGGTCTTGGCGAAGAAGTTGGTAAGTCATTACTTGAAGAAGATTACAAAGAATATGCAGTTAATATGATGAAGAAGGCTGAAGAAAAGGGTGTTAAGTTACTCATTCCTGTAGATACAGTAGTAGCTGACGCATTTTCAAATGATGCAAACTTCAAGGTTGTAGGTCGTGGACAGATTCCAGCAGATATGGAAGGTGTAGATATAGGACCAGAAACAGCTAAATTATTTGCAGATGCTGTAAAAGATGCAAAGACAGTTGTATGGAACGGACCAATGGGATGTTTTGAAATGCCTAACTTTGCAAAGGGTACAATCGCTGTTGCAGAAGCATTAACACATGTTGATGGTACAACAATCATTGGTGGTGGTGATTCAGCAGCTGCTGTTAATACTCTTGGATTTGGTGATAAGATGACACACATCTCAACAGGTGGTGGAGCTTCTCTTGAATTCCTTGAAGGCAAAGAACTTCCAGGTGTAGCAGCAGCTAACGATAAATAAGCAGGCACCCTTGCGGTGCCTGCCCCGTATGCCTGACGAAGTCAGCCATACGGGTGTAAAGGCAATCCAAAGTAGTAACTATAAGCAGGCACCCTTGCGGTGCCTGCTGGGTGTAAAGGTAATCCAAAGTAGTGAATGTAAAATCCCCACCTACACTCCCTAGTAGTTACGGTGGTCAAATAAAAAACTTAACAAACCGTTATGTCCTCTTTATCAGACATAGCGGGCAAGTACAAAATGCTTGTTGAAAGGAAGAGGCGTTATTATGTCAAGAAAGAAAATTATTGCTGGTAACTGGAAGATGAACAAAACTCCTAGTGAAGCAGTTGCATTAATTAATGAATTAAAGCCATTAGTAGCAAATGATGAAGTAGATGTAGTATTTTGTGTACCAGCTATTGATATTATTCCAGCTATGGAAGCTGCTAAAGGTTCAAATATCTGCATTGGTGCAGAAAATATGTATTTTGAAGAAAGCGGAGCTTATACAGGTGAAATTGCACCTAATATGCTTGTAGACGCTGGCGTAAAATATGTTATTATTGGACATTCTGAAAGAAGAGAATATTTCGCTGAAACAGACGAAACAGTAAACAAGAAGGTTTTAAAGGCTTTTGAACATGGTCTTACACCTATTATCTGCTGTGGTGAGTCATTAACACAGAGAGAACAGGGAATAACAATCGACTGGATTCGTCAGCAGATTAAGATTGCTTTCTTAAATGTAACAGCAGAACAGGCTAAGAGTGCTGTTATTGCATATGAGCCAATCTGGGCTATTGGAACAGGTAAGGTAGCTACAACAGAGCAGGCTGAAGAAGTTTGTGCTGCAATTCGTGCCTGCATTAAAGAAATTTATGATGAAGCAACAGGTGAAGCAATTCGTATCCAGTACGGCGGAAGCGTTTCGGCAGCTTCAGCTCCAGAATTATTTGCTCAGGCAAATATTGATGGTGGCTTAGTTGGTGGTGCTTCATTAAAACCAGATTTTGGTAAAATTGTAAATTACAACAAATAACTAAAATCTAGTTTTGGTATTGCATATAACTATGACAATACAATATAATATAAAAGTTAAAAAAGTCGGACGGTGTAAAAAAACACCTTGCAAGGTACCTGAATAAAGGTTGCCGGATGGACATTATATTATGGCCAGATAAGACGAAATAGTCTTATCTGGCTTTTTTAATGAAAGGATGCAAAAGTATATGAATATATATGAAGAATTACAGGAAAGAGGTCTTATAGCTCAGGTAACAGATGAAAAGGAAATTAGAGAATTAATTAATAATGGTGGGGCAAGATTTTATATTGGCTTTGACCCAACAGCCGATTCATTGCATGTTGGTCATTTTATGGCATTATGCTTAATGAAGCGACTTCAGATGGCAGGAAATAAACCAGTAGTTTTACTTGGAGGAGGAACTGGCTTTATAGGTGACCCTAGTGGCAGAACAGATATGAGAAGTATGATGAGTGCTGAAACAATACAGCATAATTGTCAATGCTTTCTTAAGCAGATAAGCAGATTTATTGAGTTTGGAGATAATAAGGCTATTGCTGTAAATAATGCAGACTGGCTTTTAAATTTAAAATATGTAGAACTTCTAAGAGATGTGGGAGCGTGTTTTTCGGTAAATAATATGCTGCGTGCAGAATGTTACAAGCAGCGTATGGAGAGAGGTCTTAGCTTTTTTGAATTTAATTATATGATTATGCAAAGCTATGATTTTTTATATTTGCATAATCACTATGGATGTAATATGCAGTTTGGTGGAGATGACCAGTGGAGTAATATGCTTGCTGGTACAGATTTAATCCGTAAGAAAACTGGAGATAATGCTTATGCTATGACGATTACACTCTTAATGAATAGTGAAGGAAAGAAAATGGGTAAAACTGCAAAGGGTGCTGTATGGCTTGACCCTGAAAAAACAAGTCCATATGAGTTTTACCAATATTGGAGAAATATTGATGATTTAGATGTTATGAAATGTATTCGTATGCTGACCTTTATTCCGTTAGAGGAAATTAAAAAAATGGATGAATGGGATGATACAAGAATTAATGAAAAGAAAGAAATTCTTGCATATTCATTAACAGAGCTTGTACACGGAAAAGAGGAGGCAGATAAAGCGAAACTTGCAGCATATGCACTTTTTAATGGCAGTGGTGATGACAGCAATATGCCAACAACACAGCTTAAAGCTGAGGAAGTACCAGAGGATGGCATTTCAATTATGGAGGCATTTGTTATTTGTGGATTAGCCAAAAGCAGAAGCGAGGCACGCCGATTAATTGAGCAGGGTGGGGTATCAATTAATGGAGAAAAGGTGCAAGAATATGAAACAATTATTGAAAGGGATAGTATTCTTAATGGTGTTAAACTGAAGAAGGGTAAAAAAGTATTTCATAAGCTTGTAGCCATATAAAAATGATAATTAATTACTCTATTTAGCCGGAAATATTGATAAAAATATGCACAATACTGTACTTGATAAATTTATTTTCTAATGTTATAGTATGTAAGGTATAACTAATCGTAGGTTATACTTATAGAAAAAGATATAAAAGGAGATACATTATGGCTAAAAGACCTACCGTTTTAATGATACTTGATGGATATGGATTAAATGATAGAACAGAAGGAAATGCTGTTGCATTAGCAAAGACACCAGTAATGGATAGACTTATGAAGGAATATCCATTTGTAAAAGGCTATGCTAGTGGTATGGCAGTTGGACTTCCAGACGGACAGATGGGAAATTCAGAGGTTGGACATCTTAATATGGGTGCTGGTAGAATTGTTTATCAGGAGCTTACTCGTATTACAAAGGAAATAGAAGATGGTACCTTCTTTACAAACGAAGCTTTAGTAGCTGCTGTAGAAAATTGTAAAAAGAATGGAAGCGCACTTCATACATTTGGTTTATTATCAGACGGAGGTGTTCATAGCCATAATACACATCTTTATGGTTTATTAGAATTAGCAAAGAAGGCTGGACTTACAAAGGTTTATGTACACGCTTTCCTTGATGGCAGAGATACAGCACCTACATCTGGCAAGGGCTTTATGGAAGAACTTGTAAACAAAATGAGGGAAATCGGTGTTGGTGAAGTAGCATCTGTTTCTGGCCGTTATTATGCAATGGATAGAGATAACAACTGGGATAGAGTTGAAAAGGCTTATGTAGCAATTACTGCTGGTGAAGGGGAAAAAGCTGATGACCCTGTAGAAGCTATTGCAGCATCTTATGAAAAGGGTGTTAATGATGAGTTTGTTGTTCCGGTAGTTATTACAAATAACGGAGCTCCTGTAGCTACAGTTAATGATAATGATTCAGTTGTTTTCTTTAACTTTAGACCGGATAGAGCAAGAGAAATGACCAGAGCCTTCTGTGATGATGATTTTAATGGCTTTAACAGAGGCACAAGAAAAAATGTAGAATTTGTATGCTTCACAGAATATGATGTTACAATTCCAAACAAGCTTGTTGCTTTCAAAAAGGTTCAGTTGACAAATACCTTTGGTGAATTTTTAGCAGCTAACAATATGACTCAGGCCAGAATAGCTGAAACAGAAAAATATGCACATGTTACCTTCTTCTTTAATGGTGGTGTAGAAGAGCCAAACAAGGGAGAGGACAGAATACTTGTTAATTCACCAAAATATGTTCCAACTTATGATAAAAAGCCTAGAATGAGTGCTTATACAGTATGTGATGAGTTATGTAAGGCTATAACAGGTGGAAAATATGATGTAATTATTTGTAACTTTGCTAATCCGGATATGGTTGGTCATACAGGGGTTGTTGATGCAGCAGTTAAGGCTATAGAGGTTATTGATGAATGTGTCGGCGAAGTAGTAGAATTTATCAAGCAGGTAGACGGCCAGTTGTTTATTTGTGCAGACCACGGAAATGCAGAGATGCTTATTGATTACGAAACAGGTGCACCATTTACAGCACATACTACAAACCCAGTTCCGTTTATTCTTGTAAATGCTGATCCAGCATACAAATTAAGAGAAAATGGCTGTCTTGCTGATATAGTTCCAACGCTTATTGAGCTTATGGGCATGAAGCAGCCAGAGGAAATGACAGGAAAGTCTTTGCTTATTAAATAATAGTGTAGTAAAAACAGTCTACAAGGCTACTCTTTACATTAAAGGAGTAGCCTTGTTTTTTTAAATCAGCCAGTCTGATTTTTTATTTTTATGTGGAATATCCACATAAATTATAGTATAATTAAGTTATATTTATGTTGGAGGTATTATGGAAGGATATGTATATATAGGTTTTGTAGTGGTTATTGCGATAGTTTTTGCAATTCAATCATACAGAAGTAATAAAGAAAAGCAGAGAAGATTAAATGAATACATTAATAAAAACTATGGAGCTATTCCGGACAGGGATTATACAGAAACAGAAATGAACAGAATAGCCAGTTTATATAGGGCTTTAAAAAATACCTATGAAGAAAATATAGACGATATTACATGGAATGATTTGAGTATGGATGAGGTGTTTGTTAATATAAACAACACTTATTCATCTATGGGTGAAGAGTATTTATATATGCTGCTCCGTACACCTAGAGAGCAGGAGGAACTTAAGGAGTTTGACAAAATGGTTTCAAGCTTTGAAAAAAATGAGGATAACGCAAAAGAAATACAAAAGCTTCTTTGTCAGATTGGACGCTCTAAAAAGATTGGCTTCTTCGATTTTATTCATAGATTAGGTGATTTAGGAGAAAGAAGTAATTTAGTTCATTATATTCAGATAGTTGCATTTATTGCTGCTACAGCTTTGTTGATTGTAAATCCACCTATTGGTGTTGTGTTCTTTATAGTGTCCTTGGCATACAATGTAATTACTTATTATAGACAAAAAAGTGTAATTGAAAGCTATTTTATATGCTTTAAATATTTAATTAATATAAATATAGTATCCAAAAAGCTAGAGGGGTTACTAAGCAATGATTTTGAAAAATATAAATCTGATATAAAACAGATAAACAAGAATCTTCAATCATTACAAAAGGGATTGTTTTTGATTTCGGATGGTATGACAGGCTCTATAATAGAAATTATTATGGATTATGTAAGAATGATATTCCATTTAGATATTATTAAGTTTAATTCTATGCTTACTACCACAAAAGCACATATGGAGCATATTGATGCACTTTATTTATGTATTGGCCGTATCGAGGCAGCTATAGCTGTTGCATCTTACAGAAAGTACCTAAATAATCACTATGGATATTTTGCAATTCCAGATATTAATTATTCCTTAGAAAAGCATATTAATTTTAATGATATTTATCATCCATTAATTAGTGAGCCTGTAGCAAATTCTATATTTGAAAAGCAGGGAGTGTTACTTACAGGAAGTAATGCGTCAGGAAAATCCACCTTTTTAAAAACTGTAGCTATAAATGTTATATTATCAAGAACAATATTTATTGCTACAGCGAGAAATTTTGAGATTAGTCCGTTCAGAGTGTATTCATCTATGTCACTTCGCGATGATCTTAAAAATAACGAGAGCTATTATATAGTTGAAATTAAAGCCTTAAAGAGAATTATTGATGCTGCCGGTGAAGAAAAACCTATGATCTGCTTTGTAGATGAGGTGCTTCGTGGCACAAATACAATAGAGCGTATTGCGGCATCGTCAGAGATTTTAAAAAGCTTATGCAAAGATAATGTTATTTGCTTTGCAGCTACACACGATATTGAACTGACACACATTTTAGAAATGTATTATTCAAATTATCATTTTGAAGAAAATGTATTAGATGATGATATTAAGTTTAATTATATTTTAAATAAGGGAAGGGCTACAACAAGAAATGCCATTAAGCTGTTAAAAATTATAGGATACGATGATAGCATTATAAATGCAGCAAAGGAGCTGGCTGACAATTTTATGAATACTGGAAGCTGGTAGGATAGTAAAGAAGGAATGTAAGAATGAAGCACAAAGGAACTATTAAGAAAAGCCTGCTGGCATTAAACATTATTCCAATTATTGTAATCTGCTTTATTTTAATTTTGGTTAGTACAGATAAAATAAATAGTGTTTTGCAAAAGCAGGTAAGGGTTAATATGGGTAATTTGGGTGAAACTATTATCAGATATATTGATGATATGTATGAGGGGGATTATTCTGTAGAAAGAAAAAATAATCAGATAATATTGTATAAGGGCAATAATAATCTTACTGATTTAATAGGGGATTATGTTGATGACATTTCTAGAAAGTCAGACAAAGAAATTACACTTTTCTATGGTGAAATAAGAGCAGTTACTACTATAGTGGATGATACAGGAAAAAGATTTTTGTATACAGAAGCGCCAACGGTAGTGAAAAAGGATGTATTGGAAAATGGCAGGGAAAACTTTTATACCAATGTGAAAATTGGAAATAGCAGGTATTATGCCTATTATATTCCATTAAAAAATAGCGATAACAGTATCGCAGGAATGATTGCAATTCTTGACCCGGAAAAGGAGGTCAAGTCACTTATTATAAAGGCAGTAATTCCAATTTTTCTTGTGCCAATAGCTATAATGATAATTACTATAATTATAACCTGTGCATATTCAAATGGTTTGATCAGAGATATTAGAAATCTGGAAAGTTATATGGAAGAAGTGTCAAATCATAACTTTGATGTAGAATTATCAGAAAGTGTGTATAAGAGAAATGATGAATTATATCAGATAGGAAAGTCCACAACGGAAATGAAAAATTCGCTTAGAAAGCTTATCGAGCAGGACGCACTTACCGGACTATATAACAGGCGATTTGGTGAGATGCAGTTTCAGTCTGTATGGAATAGAAATCAGCAGTACAATGAGCAGATTACTATTATAATGGGAGATATAGATTACTTTAAAAAGGTAAATGATACTTATGGACATGTAGCCGGAGATATGGTTTTAAAGAAGGTTTCAAGCATTATTAAAAACAAGGTTGCAAATAACGGCTTTGTAATCAGATGGGGAGGAGAGGAATTTTTGATCTGCTGTTATAAAATAAGTCCGGAAAAGGTCTATGATATAGTTGCTGATATTCATAAGGAAATAGAACATACCGTTATTGAATATGAAAATAATCAGATAAAGGTTACTATGACCTTTGGTATGGCACTGGGCAATACCTCTATGCAGTCAGAGGAAATCATAAAAGAGGCAGATGATAAATTATACGAGGGAAAGCAGGGTGGACGAAACACAATAGTAGTAGCTAACGGTATTGAAATTGGTACAAAAATGTGATAAAATTCAAAAATATTGTAAGTTGATATTGAAGAAAAGGAGTGACATATATGGAATTTTTCAAAATGCTTATATTCTATTCAATAGAATTTGTTTCAATCGTTGCAGTTGCAGTTGCTGGCGTATTTGTAGGCAAGAAGCTTAGAGATGCTAAGGATAGTAAAACTGCAAAGAAAGCAGAAAATGCTTAATACTAGAAGAATTCATTACCTTATTATAGAATGAATATTAATTTAAAAATTACTTATTGTTGGAGGACACTATGGAAAAGTACGGTGTAAATGAGCTTAGAAGAAAATATTTGGAATTTTTTGAGAGTAAGGGTCATTTGAAAATGAACAGCTTCTCATTAGTTCCGCATAATGACAATAGCTTGCTTTTAATTAATGCAGGTATGGCGCCATTAAAACCATATTTTACAGGACAGGAAATTCCACCAAGAAAAAGAGTTACAACCTGCCAGAAATGTATTAGAACTGGTGACATTGATAATGTTGGCAAGACAGCAAGACATCTAACCTTCTTTGAAATGTTAGGAAATTTCTCTTTTGGTGATTATTTCAAGCATGAAGCAATTAACTGGTCATGGGAATTTTTAACAAAGGTTATTGGTATGGAAGAGGATAGATTATATCCTTCTATATATGCTGATGATGAAGAAGCCTTTAACATCTGGACTAAGGAAGTAGGCGTTCCAGCAGAAAAAATCACTCGTTTTTATAGAGATGAAAATGGAGATTGTGATAATTTCTGGGAGCATGGTGCAGGTCCTTGTGGTCCTTGCTCAGAAATTTATTATGATAGAGGAATTAAATATGGCTGTGGAAAGCCAGATTGTAAGGTGGGCTGTGATTGCGACAGATTTATGGAGGTCTGGAACAATGTATTCACTCAGTTTGAAAGTGATGGACATCACAATTATACAGAATTAAAACAGAAAAATATTGATACAGGTATGGGACTTGAAAGGCTTGCTGTAGTTGTACAGGAGGTTGATTCAGTATTTGATATTGATACAATGAAGGCTATTCGTGACAGAATATGTGAGTTGGCAGGTGTTAAGTATTTGGAGGATGAAAAGCAGGATGTTTCCATAAGACTTATTACTGACCATATCCGTTCGGTTACCTTTATGGCTTCGGATGGTATCATTCCTTCAAATGAAGGCAGAGGCTATGTATTTAGAAGATTACTTAGAAGAGCGGCTAGACACGGCAGAACATTAGGTATTGACGGATTATTTTTAGCAAAGCTTGCAACTACAGTTATTGATAGCAGTAAGGACGGCTATCCAGAATTAGAAGAAAAAAGAGAGCTTATCTTAAAGGTATTAACGACCGAGGAAGAAAACTTCAATAAAACAATAGATCAGGGTCTGAAAATTCTTTCAGATATGGAGGATGAATTAGTAAAAAATAAAGAAAACTGCTTAAGTGGTGACAATGCCTTTAAATTATATGATACTTATGGCTTTCCTATTGATTTAACAGTTGAAATCCTTGAGGAAAAAGGTTTCAGTGTTGATATGGATGGCTTTAATAAGGCTATGGACAAGCAGAAGGAAACTGCCAGAGGAGCTAGAAAAGAAAGCAACTATATGGGAGCTGACGCAACTGTATATGACCAGATTAATCCATCAATTACTTCTGAATTTGTGGGATATGAAACTCTTACTGACGAAAGCAGGATTTTAGTATTGACAACAGATAAAGAAATTGTGAGTGAGCTTTCAGAAGGTATGGAAGGCACTATTATAGTAGATAAAACTCCATTTTATGCAACAATGGGTGGTCAGCAGGGTGATACAGGTGTTATTACCTTAGGCAACAGCATATTTAATGTTAACGATACAATCAAATTGAAGGGTGGCAGAGTTGGTCATGTTGGAGTGGTTATAAAGGGCTGTTTTAAAACTGATGATGTAGTTACCCTAAAGGTAAATGAAGGACTTAGAGCTGATACAGCTAAGAATCATAGTGCAACTCACTTGTTACAGGAAGCACTTAGAATGGTTCTTGGTTCTCATGTAGAACAGGCTGGCTCATTGGTTACACCGGACAGATTGAGATTTGACTTTACACATTTTTCAGCTATGACAGATGAAGAGCTTGCCAAGGTTGAAGCAATAGTAAATGAAAAAATTGCAGCTTCAATTCCTGTTGAAACAAAGGTGCTTAGTATAGAGGATGCTAAAAAGACAGGAGCAAAGGCACTTTTCGGCGAAAAGTATGGAGATGTAGTCAGAGTTGTATGTATGGGAGAATTTTCAAAGGAATTCTGTGGTGGTACACATGTAAGCAATACAGGTGTAATCAATGCCTTTAAGATTGTTTCAGAAACAGGTATTGCAGCAGGTGTTAGAAGAATTGAAGCTTTAACTGGCAATGCAGTATTTAATTACTACAAAGAGGTAGAAGCTAAGTTTGATGAAGTCCTTAAGCTAATTAAGGCTACTCCGGCAAATATTAATGACAAGCTTACTCATATGCTTTCAGAAATTAAGGCACTTACAAGCGAAAACGAGTCCTTAAAGAGCAAGGCTGCATCACAGGCAATGGGTGATGTAATGAGTAAGGTAGAAGAAGTTAATGGTGTTAAATTCTTAGGAATCAGTACACCAAATATTGAAATGAACGAGCTTAGAAACTTAGGTGATGACCTTAAGGGCAAGCTTGAAAGTGGTGTTGTTGTTTTAGCCTCTAAGGTTTCAGAGGACAAGGTAAATCTTATTGCGATGGCAACAGATGACTTAGTAAAAAAAGGTGTACACGCAGGAAATATCATTAAAGAGGTAGCAAAAACTCTTGGTGGTGGCGGTGGCGGACGCCCAAATATGGCTCAGGCAGGTGGTAAAAATCCAGAAAAAATTGAAGAAGCACTTGCAGCAGCAAAAGAAACCTTGAAGTCACAAATATAAAATATAATATAATAAAGTTTACTCTCATATGCTTATCAATTAAGTATTTAAGCTGATACAAGTAAAAATACAAATTAAATCGATAAAAGCAGAAAGAGGGGTTGACGAATTTATTTATTATGATATAATGATGGTTGTGCAATAAAATATACCCATACAGTTGTATAGTGCACAATCCTACAACTGGAGGGAGGTTAGGTGAGTCAATGTCAAATGTAATCGTTAAAGAGAACGAAAGCTTAGATAGTGCTTTACGCAGATTTAAGAGAAATTGTGCAAAGGCTGGTATTCAGCAGGAAATTCGTAAGAGAGAACATTACGAAAAGCCAAGTGTAAAGCGTAAGAAGAAATCAGAAGCTGCTAGAAAGAGAAAATTTAACTAGTATTATTATGATTGTGTAAATCCCTGTAGATTGTCTGCAGGGATTTTTTGCTGTCCTTGTGTCAAAATTGAATTAACAACATATAAATATAGTAATAGATTACTTTGGAGGAGCTATGAAAATAAGGTACGCTATAACGGATAAGCTGGAACTTCCAAAGGATTTAGTTTTGGGAGCAATGAATATTTCATTACAGGGAAAATATGAAGCATATATTGAAAATTATAAGTCTATTGCTGAATATACTAATGAAAAGATAGTTATAAGAGGAAAAAATGAGTTAGTTACAATTATTGGCGACAATTTAAAGATAGATTATTTTACAAAAACAGACATGATTATTAAAGGAAGGGTGGAAAAAATTTTCTTTGGTTGAAAGAGTTATAGAATGGTTTAAGGGTTACATATATATTGAGGTTATAAGTCAAAACATAAGCAGATTTTTAAATGTATGCGGAGCAAGAAAAATAGTCTTTTTCAGCGTAATATATAAGGATGATAAAGCTGTGATTAAGCTAAGGGCAAGGGACTATTTCAAGGTATATGAGGTGGGGAAAAAATGTGATGTGAAGATTTCGATAAAAAAGAAAATAGGCTTTCCTTTTTTTATAAAATTATATAGAAAAAGAAAAATGTGCATAATAGGAATATTGTCAGCTTTTACCATTCTTTTTGTTTTATCATTATTTGTCTGGAAGATAACTGTAGAAGGAAACTATACCTATTCAGACGAAGAAATATTGGATTTTCTAAATGAACAGGGCATAACTCATGGAATGTACGCTGAAAGTGTTGACGGAGAAAAAATAGAAAGAGAAATTAGAAATAAGTATTTTGATATAACCTGGGTATCGGTAGAGCTTAAGGGTACAAAGCTGATAGTACATATTAAGGAAAATTTTAATGTTGAAAAGCATAAAGAAAGTAATCAATGGGATATTATGGCCACAGAAGACGGAATTGTAGATAATATAGTTACAAGAAGTGGAACTGCATTAGTAAAAAAAGGAGATATAGTAAAAAAAGGAGATATTCTTATAAAAGGGGAATATAATATTGTGGACGATAGTGGTACAATTATTGATACGAAAAGAGTACAGGCTGATGGAAGTGTGTATGAAATGGTTGTTTATGACTATTATGATGAAGTGTCAAGAACTGGCAAAAATAAAAAATATATTAATGAAAATAATACATACAAATTTTTGATTTTTGATAAGCTTATTGATACAAAAATTAAAAATGTAAAAGAAGAAAGCGTAGATACAGTAGGACAGGTAAAGCAGTTAAAATTAACGGATAATTTCTATTTGCCAATTTATTTGTATACTTACACAAAAAAGGAGTATACTTATGAAAATGTAGAATATACAAAAGAGGAATGTATTAATACTCTTAATGAGAATTTTAATTACTTTTTAGAAAAAATAGATGAAAAAAGTATACAGATTATAGAGAATAATGTTATTATAGAAGATAACGGTAATAACTATATTGCTAAGGGCGATATTGTTATTTTAAAACGAATACATTAGAGGTGAAAACATAATAAAATGAGTGAAATAGCTACTATTGATAATATGCCTGTTGTTCATGGGCAAAATATATTTGGCAGCTTTGATGAGTTTGCAAAAAAAATAGAGAGAGCATTACATATTTCTATAATATATAGAAATGATGTTGTGAAAATTACAGGAGAGAGTATGCAGGTAAAAAGGGCAAAGGAGGTCATCAATAATTTATTAACACTTTCCGAAAGAGGCAATACTATAACAGAGCAAAATGTTGATTATGCAATAGCTTTGTCAATGGAGGGACAGACGGAAAAAATTGTTGATATAGATGGAGAAATCCTCACCAGAACTGTTAGCGGAAAGCCTATAAAGCCTAAGACTATTAATCAGAAAAAATATACAGATGCCATAAAGAAAAATACTATTACCTTTGGTATTGGACCAGCAGGTACAGGCAAAACCTATTTGGCAATGGCTATGGCAATAGAGGCATTTAAAAATGATGAGGTAAATAGAATTATTCTTACAAGACCAGCAATAGAAGCAGGAGAAAATCTGGGCTTTTTGCCGGGAGATTTACAAAGCAAGGTTGACCCATATTTAAGACCTCTTTATGATGCCTTATATCAGATAATGGGAGCAGACAGTTTTTTACACAATTCTGAAAAAGGCTTAATTGAGGTTGCTCCACTTGCCTATATGCGTGGCAGAACCTTAGACAACGCATTTATTATTTTAGATGAGGCACAAAACACTACACCTGCACAGATGAAAATGTTTTTAACCAGAATTGGTTTTAATTCTAAAATAGTAGTTACAGGTGACCTTACACAAAAGGATTTGCCTAAGGGTCAGGTATCCGGACTGGAAACAGCAGTAAGAATACTTGGTGGTATTGAGGATATTGAAATTATCAGATTAACTAATCAGGATGTAGTGCGTCATCCATTAGTACAAAAAATTGTAAAGGCATATGATGATTATGAAAAACGAAAGAAACAATAAAACATTAAATATATTAGAAAAGCCTGTATTTAAAGCTATATTAACAGTATATATTATTGCTGTTTCAGCTTTTATATGCTATCAGACCTCAAAGGTGTATTATGAACTTTTATGGAGCAACGAAAGAGTGGCAGTTGTTATCTTTATGACTGTTTCTGTTTTGCTTCCATATTTTTATATGCTGTACAAAAAAGAAAACATTATAAAAACCGTGATTTTATATCATTTTATAATAATAGGAACAGCATTAATAATGATATTACCTTATGAATTCAGACCATATTTATTAGTGCTGCTAATTGTTTCAATGGTAACTAATTTAGAAACAGGCGTTATTACCAATGGGGCAATATGCGGCTTTGGTTTTTTTTCTCTTGCATCCGAGCCAGAGTTTTTCTTTACAATAATAATGCTGCTTACAGGTATATTAGGCTGCTTAGTAGTAACCAGCAAAAGAAAGAATCTTACAAAATATATAGGACTTATTTGTATAATAGTATTTAATATGTTTTTAAACAGCATATTCAGAATATACTGCAAGGATGCGTATTTAGAATATGAGAAGGTATCCTATATTTTAGTAGGAGCTGTTGGCTGTATAATATCCTGTATTGTATATGTCATAATAAAATATCTGTTTGAAAAATTTGTTTTGAAGAAGGCTACCAGGTCAGTGCTTAAAGCAATGACTAAAGAGGAATTTCCGCCTTTAAAGGAATTAAAAACAAAAGCAATAAGTACATATTACCATTGTGTACAGGTAGCAGAGCTTTCTAAAGCATGTGCAAAGGCTATAGGAGCAAACGAGGATATAGCCTATGTGGGAGGCTTATATCACGAAATCGGCAAAATATCTGGCAGGGAGTATGTAAAGGACGGAGTAATATATGCCAAGAAGCACAGCTTTCCACCAGAGATAATTGATATTATTGCAAATCACAATATAAAATATGGAGTGGCAAAAAATAAAGAATGTGCTATAGTTTTAATTGTAGATACCTGTATAAGTGCTTACAATTATTATAAGGCTAAAGAGGGTGACAGCGTAAGGACAAAGGATATTTATGAGAAGGCAGTTGTACAAAGACTTATGTCTGGATATTTGGACAAATCAAAGCTTAGTATTGATGAATTTAGAAAAATACTGAAACTTATTACCACAGATAGGGAGATGGAAAATGGAAATTAACATTGAAAATGAAACAACAGAAGAATTTGGATTTGATTACAATAAATTAATTGCTACAGTTGTAGAAGGTGCTATTGAATACATTAATTGCCCTTATGAAACAATAGTAAATGTAACAATAGTTGATGATGAAGCTATTAGAAATATAAATAAAGAATATAGAAAGATAGATAAAGCAACAGATGTGTTATCCTTTCCTATGGTTGAATATGAAATACCAGGAGATTTTAAGGTTTTAGAGGAGGATGAATACAATGACTGTTTTGATCCGGACTCTGGACAGCTTATACTTGGAGATATAATTATTTCTAAGGATAAGGTTTTAACCCAGTCAGAGGAATATGGACATTCAGCATATAGAGAGCTGGGCTTTTTGGTTGCCCACAGTATGTTTCACCTTTTTGGCTATGACCATATGGAAGAGAAAGAGCGTATAGAAATGGAAGGGTTACAAAAGGAATTACTTGACAAGCTTGGAATTACCAGAGATAAAGATTTTGACAGCACTATAAAATCATCAAAAATTGATGCAGACAATGAGGTGCTTATTCTTAAAGCAAAAAATGCAATGAATAATGCTTATGCACCTTATTCAAAATATAAGGTGGGAGCAGCTATAGCAACAAAAACAGGACAAATATTTACAGGCTGTAATATAGAAAATGTTTCCTATGGAGCAACTATCTGTGCTGAAAGATGTGCAGCACTAAAGGCTATATCAGAGGGTTATAAGGAATTCACCAAAATAGCTATAGTATCATCTTCTAAGGATTTTACATATCCATGTGGAATATGCAGACAATTTTTGGCAGAATTTGGAACTGATATAAAATTTGTATTAAGCAACAATAAAGGAGAAATAAAGGAAAAAATGTTAAAAGAACTTCTTCCGGAAGCTTTTAATATGTAGTGATTTGATATGAGCAAAAATAAATCTAACTTTTTGATTCAGGGAAGTATATTAGCATTAGCAGGTATATTAGTCCGTGTAATTGGACTTATTTATAGGATACCCCTCAATAATATTTTAGGTAATGAAGGCATTGGATATTATTCAAATGCCTATTCAGTATATTCAATCTTTTTACTTATTTCCTCAACCAGCCTGCCGGTGGCAGTATCAAAAATAGTATCCACCCGAGTTGCAAAGGGACAGTTTAAAAATGCAAAAAGAGCATTTACAGGGGCACTTATATTTTCATTTATTGTAGGTGGACTTTGTTCAGCTATAGTATTTTTTGGAGCTGACTTTTTTGCTTCGCTTTGGAAGTATCCATCAATGGCATTAGCATTAAGAGTGTTAGCACCAACTATTTTTATTGTATGTGTTTTAGGTGTGCTTAGAGGATATTTTCAAGGCTTAGGTACAATGATTCCTACGGCTATGTCGCAAATTACCGAGCAGATAATTAATGCAATAGTAAGTATAGTAGCAGCAGCCTTTTTATTTAGTGTAGGTGATAAGGTAGGAAAAGGTGCAGCTTATTCGGCAGCAGGTGGTACTACAGGTACACTTGTAGGAGCAGCCTTTGCTTTATTATTTATGATATTTGTATATGGTGTTTACAAGCCTGTAATGAACAAACGAATAAAAAGAGATAAATCTACAGTTTACGAAAATCATAGTGCTTTAACAAAGGTATTATTTGTAACTATAGTTCCTGTACTCCTTAGTACAACTATTTACAATTTAAGCAGTATTATTGATAGTGGTCTGTTTGGAAATGTCATGTCAAATATTTTTAAGCTGGATGAGTCTACCTACTCAAGCCTTTACGGAATATATAGTGGTAAATACCAGCTTTTAACAACGGCACCAATAGCTGTTGCATCGGCATTATCCAGTGCTATCATACCAAGCCTTATCCGTTCTCTTACTACAGGAAATAAAGGCGAGCTTATTAATAAAATAGAATCCTCAGTTAGATTATCTATGATAATAGCTATTCCTTGTGGAGTAGGTATATCAGCATTGGCTGAGCCTATCTGCATACTTTTATTTCCAGGAAGCGAAATGTTGGATATATGTGTCGGATTAATGAGATTTGCAGTGGTTACAGTTGTGGCATACTCATTTTCAACAATTACCAATTCAATCCTACAGGGCATAGATAAAATGTCTAAGCCTGTAATAAACTCGAGTATTTCCTTAGCAATCCACATTGTATTAGTGCTGGTATTGTTAATCGTGTTTAAAATGGATATTTTAGGTATCGTGGTAGCTGATTTTGTATTTGCATTGCTGGTTTGTATATTAAATACCTTATCTATTAGAAAATACTTAGGTTATAGACAGGAGATATATAAAACCTTTTTTATTCCAGCAGTATCCTCTATACTAATGGCAGTAGCAGCGATGCTTGTATATAAAGGCATATATATTTTATTCAGAAGCAATTTAATAGCCTTAGCAGTTTCAATAATTATTGCTATGGTGGTATATGGGATTTTACTTATTGGACTTAAGGCTATTGATGAAAGCGAAATATATATGCTTCCAAAGGGAAGTACAATAGCAAGACTATTAAAAAAATTACACCTTTTATAATGTATAAAATATAAAAAAAAGCAGATAATCAATAAAAAAAGAATAGGAGTAACCATGAAAAAGAAAAAGATTATCTGCTTGTTTTGTTTTGTGTTGGGAATGGTCTTAGTTTATTATCTAGGATATACCATCGGAAAAAAATACAATAATACAAATGCTGTAACCAGAGAATGGGTATATGAAAATAATCCAGCAGTTTATAGCACAGAGGAAGGAAAGGAAGCTGCTAATACCAGCGAGTTAATAGTAAGTAACAGTATGTCATATATATTAGAAAGCTATAATATAAATGACAAAACAATAGAAACAGCCGCCCAAAATGTTCCAAGCGAATTTTTGGGAATGAACAGACAGGAGCTTATAGATTACCTAAAGGCAAATAAAAAGAAATTTGCAGACAAGGGACAACAGGTACAAAATATAATGTTAGTTTCAATGGAGAAGGATAAGCTGGTAATTAGAAAATCTATTAGCATTATAGAAGAAACTACAGAGGAGGAAAAGTGCAAATATTATGTCACCTTACAGGAAAACAAAATTATTGTTTATAGAGAGGATAAGACAACCATATTTTTAGAAACCTCAATAAATGTAGAAACCTTAGATACTGATAGTATGGATAAATTAAAGCAGGGTATACCTGTAAAAAATATAAGTGAATTGTACAGAATATTAGAAAGCTTTACAACATAGAAGGATAAAATATGAAAGTAATTGTTATAGGAGCTGGAGCTTCAGGACTAGCCGCTGCATTAGAGGCAGCAAAAAGAGGATATAAGGTAATAGTTTTAGAATTAAAAAATGAAGCTGGAAAGAAAATATATTCTACTGGAAACGGAAGATGTAATATTACCAATAAAAAAATGGGAGTGGAATATTATAATTGTGATGATTATGATTTTTTAGAGGAAATACTAAAGGAATTTACCTATAAGGATATGCAGGATTATTTTAATAAGCTAGGCTTAAAGCTTACAAGCATAGGTTATTATGTATATCCTTATTCAAAACGGGCAGCAAGTGTTGTAAATGTGTTGCTAAGTGCCTGCTTGGAATTTGGTGTTGAATTTGTATATAATTGTAATGTGAAAAATATTGAAAAGACTAAGGAAGGCTTTGTTGTTACAGGAAATGTCTTAGAAAACAAGGATTATAAGAAAAAGTATTTTACAGGGGACAAGGTCATTGTTGCAGCAGGCGGAAAGGCTGCAAAGGCCTTAGGTTCAGATGGTAGTGGATATTATTTATTATCAAAGCTTTCCCATAATGTAAATGAGGTTGTACCAGCTTTAGTTCCACTTGTATGCAGTGATAACAACAAAAAGGCTTATATGAAGGCTTTGGCTGGTGTTAGAAGTGATGCTGCCATTAAGGTATTAGATAGTAATGGTGCAGTAGCAGCCAAAAGCTTGGGAGAAGTACAGTTTACAGATTATGGAGTGTCTGGAATTGTGGTTTTCCAGATTTCCGGTAAGGTCAATCAGATGTTAAAAAATAGCCCCAAAGTAGATTTGGTTTTAGACCTTATGGCTGATATAAGCAGCGAAGACTTAAGGACAGATATTATTGAGTATATAAAAAGGCATATTATTTCCTATAAAAAGAAAAATCGGGATATAGAGTCAGCCAACAGATTTATAGAAAATAATCTTAATGAAAAATTAGCAAAAGTTATAGTTGAAAAAACTAAGACTCAGTTTATTAATTACTGTAAAGGTAATAAAAGCGTAGCAGAGGACTATATTGATATTTTAGTAAATAACATTAAGAGTTTTAAAATTCAAATAGTTGGTTCAAAGGATTTTGATAATGCTCAGGTTTGCAGAGGTGGTGTAAGCCTTAAGGAAGTAAATGAAAGCTTTGAATCTAAAATAGTAAAGGGAATGTATATTGTAGGAGAGGTATTAGATGTTGACGGAATATGTGGAGGCTATAATCTTCATTTTGCCTTTGCAAGCGGAATAATAGCAGGAAGAAATGTATAATAGTTGTACATAGAAAGGAAGCAAAATCCATAAGTATAAATGGATTATATAAAAATGATAAGAATTAGTCAGATAAAGTTACCAATTAATCATAGTGATAATGATTTAGAAAAAAAGGTTTGTAAGCTGTTACATATTGATAAAAGTGCTTTAGTAAGCATAGATGTTTCTAAAAAATCCTTAGATGCCAGAAAAAAGCCAGAATTAATGTTTGTGTATACAGTTGATGTGGTGCTTAAAAACGAAAATAAAATTAACAAGAAAATACTTAGTGGAAATATTGCAAAGTATAATCCTGTAAAATATGAATTTAATGCTTTTGGAAGTGAAAAGCTAAGCCATAGACCAGTAATTATAGGAATGGGTCCTGCTGGTTTATTTGCTGCATACTTACTTGCGAAAAATGGTTATAAGCCAATTATTTTAGAAAGAGGCAAAAGTGTAGAGGAAAGAAAAGAGGATGTAGATAAATACTGGGAAACAGGAGTGCTGGATGTTACCTCAAATGTGCAGTTTGGCGAGGGTGGTGCAGGAACCTTTTCAGACGGAAAATTAAATACAGTTGTAAAGGATAAGGGTGGTAAAAATTCCTTTGTACTGGAAACTTTCTGTAAATTTGGTGCAGACAAGGAAATAATGTATTCAAACAAGCCTCATATTGGAACTGATGTACTTATAGATGTTGTGAAAAATATGAGAAATGAAATTATACAGCTAGGGGGAGAGGTAAGATTTCAGTCACAGGTAACAGATTTTGTTGTAGAAAATAACAGCTTAAAGTCTTTAGTAATAAATAATGATTACAAAATTGACTGTGATGTGGCTGTGCTTGCTATTGGTCATAGTGCCAGAGATACCTTTGAAAGATTAAATAGTGTGGGTATAAAAATGGAAGCGAAAAATTTTGCAGTAGGTGTTCGTATTCAGCATCCACAGGAAATGATAGACAAAAAAATGTATGGCTTTTCCCATAAGGAGTCAAAGGTGCTTGCTGCAAGCCCCTATAAGCTTACAGGACACGCTGATAATGGCAGAAGTGTATTCTCCTTTTGTATGTGTCCGGGAGGCTATGTTGTAGATGCGTCCTCAGAGGAGGGAAGAATTGCTGTAAATGGTATGAGCTATAGTAAGCGTGACGGAATTAATGCAAATAGTGCAATAATTGTGTCAGTTACAAAGGAAGATTATATAGGCGATGACCCGCTTGCTGGTATGCGCTTTCAAAGAATTTTAGAAGAAAAGGCATATGAAGAAGGAAGGGGTGCTATACCAGTACAATTATTTGGTGATTATTGTAAAAACATAAAATCAGAAAAATTCGGTGAGGTTACACCTTGCATAAAGGGAAAATATAATTTTGGCAATATAAACAATATATTTCCAAAGGAAATTAATGTAGCCTTACAGCAATGTATAAAGGAGTTTGACAATTCTATAGAAGGGTATAGCAGAGAAGATGCAATTATGGCAGGTGTAGAAAGCAGAACCTCATCACCGGTTAGAATAAACAGGGATGAAAATTTTGAAAGCAGTGTAGCAGGATTATATCCTTGTGGAGAGGGTGCAGGCTATGCTGGTGGAATTACATCGGCTGCTATGGATGGAATAAGAATATTTGAAGGTATAGCTGGCAAGTATTCATATAAATAATAGATTAAATTCAATAATAATTGATTAGTGACGAATGACTGTAATTGTGATATACTTGATAAGTTAGAGCATTATTACACATAGAAGGAAGGATAATGAGATGAATTATAGAGATTCATTAAAGGATAAAAACAGAATAGTTGTAAAAATCGGTTCATCATCTTTAGTACATAAAAATACTGGTTATTTAGATTTGTCAAAACTTGAAAAATTAGTAAGAGTTCTTACAAATCTTAGAAATACAGGGAAAGATGTTGTACTTGTTTCTTCAGGAGCTATAGCTGTTGGAAGAAAGAAAATAGGACTTGAAAAAACATTATCAATTCCGGAAAAGCAGGCGTGTGCTGCAATAGGACAAGCACAGCTTATGATGATGTATCAAAAGCTCTTTAGTGAATATAATCAGGTGGCAGCTCAGGTATTAATGACAAAGGTTACAATGATTAATGAGCCTAATAAAACTAATGCGATAAACACCTTTAATCAGTTATTAAGCTTTGGTGTTATACCTGTTGTTAATGAAAATGATACAGTTTCTACCTACGAAATCCAGTTTGGAGATAATGACAGATTATCTGCTATAGTTGCAACCTTAGTAAGTGCAGATTTACTTATTTTATTATCAGATATTGACGGATTATTTACTGATGACCCAAATACAAACAAATCAGCCAAGCTTATAAAAGAGGTTGAATGTATTGATGAAAAGCTGGAAAGTATGGGAAAAAATACAAGCTCCTCAGATGTTGGCACAGGTGGCATGAGCGCTAAAATTGGAGCTGCAAAAATTGCTACAAAAGCTGGAGCAGATATGGTAATTGCCAATGGTGATGATATTTTAAATATTGAAAGAATAATTAATGGTGAAGATGTGGGTACTTTATTTGTTGCAAATAAGGATGATAAATTTAATCTTGCAGAGGTATTATGAACAGTTTAAGAATAGTAAAAAACGCAGAGGGTGTTAATGGTGTGGTTTTGTCTAACCAATGTGTTCTGCTTATTGAGGAAACAGAGGAAAAGCTTGAGGATTATACTTATCAGAAATACTTTATGTATAATCTGGAAACAAATACAAAGGTTGAGCTTGCACCAAATATTCCTAAGCTTAATATTGTTAAAATAAAGGATATAAACAGATTTTCAGAGTTTGTATATTTTTCAAATTTTCACTTAGATGAGGAAAACATAGAAATTAGAATTTTCAGATATTCCATAAAAGAGAAAAATTGTAAAAATATCTATACTATTACTGATAAATTTGAAAAATATAAAAATTATCAGAAAACAAGAATTTATGTATTAAACGAATATTATCTTCTTATACAAAATGAGATTTTAAGAAGAAATCTTACTGAAAGCTATGAGGGATACTTAGATTTTGAATTGAGCATGTACAATATTTTACAGCAGGAAACAATAAAAATTGTTGACGAAAATCTTAATTCAAATGGAATAGCAGATATAAAGCTTATAAGTGGAAATGTCTGTGTTTTAAAGACTGGCTATTCTCTTTTAAAGGAGGACAGATACAGACTTTTAGAAAAGGAAGAGGTATCAGTAGAAAGCATAAGTTTTGTAAATTTAGGACAATTAGTTTCAGATATAATAATATCAAAAACAAATATAGTTATGAATACAATCGACCAAGCCTTTTATACAGATACTATTCCTTATTTTAAGGTTAAGGGAGATTATCTTATTTATTCAAAGTACAACTTTGAGCAAAAGGAAGAAACAGTCGTATATTACAATTATACAGAAAAGAAAAAGTATGTTTGTATTAACAAATCAGAAAGCGAAGAAATAAAATTAGCTAATACTATTATATTTAATAAAAAGCCGTATATTATGGTGGATACTGCGCAGGGTATAGAATTTTATAATATATTAGATAAGAAAACAGATTTTATATTTAATAATCATGGAAAATTTGAATATGCTGTAAATGATACAATTATTGGAAGCAGCATAAAAAAAGGTTTGTTCGGTAAAAATAGAGAATACATCAGCGTATACAAATATCCTGGTTTATCGTTAGTACATAGCGAAAAAGGAAAATTTATTGGTTGTATTACAGACGGATTTGGAAAAACATATATATTGACCAAGAAAGGATAAACAATGCCAGACTTAAATATTGACAGAATTAATGAATTATATAGAAAATCTAAGACAGTTGGATTGACAGAGGAAGAAAAGGAAGAACAGACAAGACTTCGTAATGAATATGTGGCAGCATTTCACAACAATTTACGAGGAACATTAGATAAAATGAAAATTCAATATCCTGACGGTACTATTGAAAATGTAAAGGATAGAGCTAAAAAGAAATGACAAAAACAGAAATAAGAAAAACTGTTAGTATGTTAAGAAACAGCTTAGATAGAAATTCTCTTGAGGAAATGAATGAAGAAATTTTTAAAAGAGTTACTATGGGTAAGGTGGCTGAGCTTATAGGCGAAAGACCTGTATTTATATATGCCAGCTATAACAATGAAGCAGAAACCTTTAAAATAGCAGATTTTTTCATGAAAAAAGGAAATGTTATAGCCTATCCTAAGGTTTTAAGTAAAAATAGAGAAATGTCCTTTTACAGGGTTAATTCTACAAAGGAATTAGTAAAGGGCTACAGAGGCATTTTAGAGCCATTACCGAAAACAAGTGTTGATGAAATATCAAAGGAGGCAGTTATGATAGTGCCTATGGTAGCCTTTGATAAAAAATTAAACAGAGTAGGATATGGAGGAGGCTTTTATGATACATATTTAATCAATAAGCCACCCTATATGAAAATAGGTATTGCTTTTGAAAAACAATGCTTTAATATTGACAATGTAGAAGAAAATGATATAAAAATGGATTATATTGTTACTGAAAAGAAGATATGGCAATAAAAGGAGAATTTATGAGCGAATTTGATTTAATAAAATTAGGAGAAAACAGCAAGGCTGCAGCAAAGCAGCTTGCAAAGCTTAATACCAATGAAAAAAATCAGCTTTTAAGAAAGGTGGCAGAGGCTTTAGTTTCAAATAAAGACTTAATTATTGAAGCAAATAAAAGGGATATGGAAAATGCTATTGCCAATAATATGCCAAAGAGCCTTCAGGACAGACTCTTACTTAATGAAGAAAGAATACAGGCAATGGCTGACGGTGTAGTTAATGTAGCTATGTTAGAAGACCCTATTGGAGAGGTTACTGAAATGTCAAAGCGTCCAAATGGTATGGTTATTGGAAAAAGAAGAGTACCAATGGGAGTTATTGGTATTATTTATGAAGCCAGACCAAATGTTACCTCAGATGCCTTTGCTTTGTGCTTTAAAACCAGCAATGCTGTAATATTAAAGGGTGGAAGTGATTCTATTTATTCCAATATTGCTATTGTAAAGGTAATTAGGAAGGCTTTAGAGGAGGCTGCCTATAATCCGGATTTTGTTCAGCTTATTGACTCAACAGATAGAGAAACTACCAGAAAATTTATGAAAATGAACAAGTATGTAGATTTATTAATTCCAAGAGGAAGTGCTGGTCTTATAGCAGCCACAGTAGAAAATAGTACGATACCAGTTATTGAAACTGGTACAGGAAATTGTCATATATTTGTTGATGAAAGTGCAGATATAGATATGGCAGTAAATATTCTTATAAATGCTAAAACGCAAAGGATAGGCGTGTGTAATGCCTGCGAATCCTTAGTAGTACATAAAAACATCGCCGCTGCCTTTTTGCCTAAGGCAGTAGAAGCCCTAAAGGAAAAAGGTGTAGAAATAAGGGGTGATGAAGAGTCTAGAAAAATCTGCAGAGATATAGAGGCTGCAAACGATGAGGACTTCTATAAAGAATATTTAGATTATATTATTTCAGTAAAAATAGTTGATAATATAGATAGTGCAATAGAGCATATAAATGAGCATAATACAAAGCATAGTGAAACTATTGTTACAAATGACTACAATAACGCGAATAAGTTTTTAGATGAAATTGATGCAGCTTGTGTTTATGTAAATGCTTCTACCAGATTTACAGACGGAAACGAATTTGGTTTTGGAGCAGAAATCGGAATAAGCACTCAGAAGCTTCATGCAAGAGGCCCTATGGGGCTTAAAGAATTATGCACATCAAAATATATTATATATGGAAATGGACAAATTAGATAGCTAGGAGAAAAAAAGTGAATAACTACGACGAAATTAAAGAGGCTGTAAGCAAAATTAATATTCATGGAGATATTCCAAAAGAGGAAATTAACAAGCAATATTATTATATGGCTAAATGTAAGGAATGGGTGCTTTCAAAAGAGAAAGAAATAGGCAGAAAGCTGACAGCCTGTGTGAATACTTTCGGTTGTCAGATGAATGCAAGGGATTCTGAAAAATTAATTGGTATTTTAAAGATAATAGGTTATGAAGAAACAGAGAATGAAAAGGCAGATTTTGTGCTTTATAATACCTGTACAGTAAGAGAAAATGCAAATTTAAAGGTATATGGTCATTTAGGACTATTAAAAAATTACAAAAAGAAAAATCCTAATATGATGATAGGTCTTTGTGGCTGTATGATGCAGGAGCAGCATGTTGTTGAAACAATAAGAAAAAATTACAAGTTTGTTGATATTGTATTTGGTACCCACAATATATTCAAATTTGCAGAGCTTTTATATACAAGGCTTACACAAGACTCTATGATAGTTGATATTTGGAAGGATACAGACGAAATCATAGAGGAGCTGCCAATAGAAAGAAAGTTTAGCTTTAAGTCAGGAGTAAATATTATGTTTGGCTGTAATAATTTTTGCAGCTATTGTATAGTTCCATATGTTAGAGGAAGAGAAAGAAGCAGAAAACCAGAGGATATCATTGCTGAAATTAAAAATCTGGTGGCAGACGGAGTTGTGGAGATTATGCTTTTAGGACAAAATGTTAATTCCTATGGCAAAAACCTTGAAGAACCAGTTACTTTTGCTCAGTTGCTCGAACAGGTTGAGAAAATAGAAGGCTTACAGAGAATTAGATTTATGACATCACATCCAAAGGATTTATCTGATGAATTAATAGAGGTAATGGCAAAATCTAAGAAAATATGCAGACAGTTACACCTTCCGGTACAGGCAGGAAGCAATAGAATACTTAAGGTAATGAACCGAAAATATACAAAGGAGCATTACTTGGAATTAGTAGAAAAAATCAAAAAAGCAATGCCTGATATTTCCCTTACTACTGATATTATAGTGGGATTTCCAGGGGAAACAGAGGAGGACTTTTTAGAAACACTTGAGGTTGTTAAAAAGGTCAGATATGATAGTGCATTTACATTTATCTACTCAAAGAGAACTGGCACACCAGCAGCAGCTATGGAGGAACAGGTTTCCAAGGAGGTAGTAAAGGATAGATTTAACCGGCTTCTCGAGGAGGTTCAAAAAATTTCCTGTGAAAATATAAAGAGATTTGAAGGTAAAACAATGGAGGTTCTTGTAGAGGAGAAAAACGACCATATTGAAGGGTATATGACAGGTCGTTTAGGTAGCAATTTAATAGTACATTTTAAAGGTGAGGAGAGCCTTTTAGGTAAAATTGTCAATGTACATTTAGATGAAGCCAAGGGATTTTATTTTATGGGAACATTAGCCCAGTAAATATCTAAAAAAAGAGGAACAAAAATGGATAAGTTGAAACCTATGTTGTTTTCAAATATGAAAACATACACAAAAGCACAGTTTATTAAAGACTTAATTGCAGGTATAATCGTTGCAATTATTGCGTTACCATTGTCAATAGCATTGGCTATTGCATCGGGAGTAGAGCCACAGGCTGGTATATATACAGCTATTGTAGCAGGCTTTGTTATTTCACTTTTAGGTGGAAGTAGAGTACAGATAGCAGGACCAACAGCGGCTTTTGCCACTATTGTAGCAGGTATAGTTGCTAAAAATGGAATGGACGGACTTGTTGTAGCAACAATTATGGCAGGTATCCTGCTTATAATTATGGGATTTTGCAGATTTGGTAGTTTGATTAAATTTATACCATACACAATAACTACTGGATTTACAGCAGGTATAGCAGTTACAATACTTGTAGGACAGCTTAAGGACTTCTTGGGAGTAAGTACAAAAGCATATGAGGGTGCAACTATTGAAACAATAGACAAGCTTAAAGCTTTGTTTAGCTGTTTTGATACCTTTAATTATATGGCACTTATTGTAGGACTTGTTTCCCTTGCAATTTTAATTGTATGGCCGTACATAAATAAAACTATTCCAGCATCACTTATTGCAGTAATAGTTGCAGCCTTAGGAGTTTATTTCTTAAACAGTGCGGTCAATGATAATTTAAAGGTTAATACTATCGGAGATTTGTATACTATTACAAGAGATTTACCACACTTTTCAATACCAAAGGTATCCTTTACAATGGTTAGGGATTTATTACCAGATGCCTTTACTATTGCTATTTTAGCAGCTATAGAATCACTGCTTTCAGCAGTGGTTGCAGATGGTATGATTGGTTCAAGACACCGTTCAAATATGGAGCTTATTGCACAGGGAACAGGTAATGTTGCTTCAGCACTTTTCGGCGGTATTCCGGCTACAGGTGCTATTGCAAGAACTGCTGCAAATATTAAAAACGGTGGTAGAACACCAGTTGCAGGTATGGTACACGCAGTGTGCTTAGGTTTAATCTTAGTTGTGCTTATGCCATATGCAAAGCTTATTCCAATGCCAACTATAGCAGCAATTCTGTTTGTAGTTGCCTATAATATGAGTGGCTGGAGAAGTGTTGCAGATACAATAAAGCACGCGCCAAAAAGTGATATACTTGTACTTGTTACCACCTTTGTTTTAACAGTTGTTTTCGATTTAGTTGTAGCTATTGGTGTAGGTCTTGTTTTAGCAGCAATCTTATTTATGAAGAGAATGGCTGATGTAACAGAAATGAAAGAGTGGCAATATATAGATGATTATGATAGAATAAACAAGGAAAATGACAGCTACGATGAGGATAAGGATTCTGACAATATTAACTTAAAGTCAGTACCTAGACATACACTTGTATTCGAGGTAACAGGGCCATTATTCTTTGGAGCATCGGATAAGCTTAATGAAATTGTTCACGATACAGATGCAGATATAGTAATTCTTAGAATGAGGAGTGTTCCTGCAATGGATGCAACAGCAATGCACACCTTAGAAATGATATATAGTACCTGTGTCAAAAACAACATAAAATTAATATTCTCACATGTAAATGAGCAGCCTATGGCAGTAATGAAAAAAGATGAATTTGTTGACAAGATAGGTGAAGATAATTTCTGTAAGAATATTGATGAAGCCTTAGCGAGAGCAAATCAATTAGAGAAGGAATTCCATTTAGACAGAAAAAAGAAAAAGAATTTTGAATAGTTCTTTGAAAGGATGGTTTGAGTTATGTACTGTAAGTTTTGTGGAGCCACATTGAAGGAAGGAGACAAGTTTTGTCTTAGCTGTGGTGCAGTAGCATCTGCAAGTGATGAAAAGGTTGAGCCAAAGGCTGCAAAGTCTGAGTTTACTCATGATAAGAGAGATCCAAGAGAGGTTTTTGCAAGCAAAGGAGAAAATTATTATGATTACAATAATACTTTTTTGCAGAATGACAAGTATGACCCCAATATATACATAAAACAAAGTAGAAATAAGTATTTGTCAGAGCCTATTCATTATACAGAAAATATTGGCGGACAGATGCCAGAACATATGAAAAATGCTGTAAGTAAGCAAAAAAAGAAAAATCCAGGTTTAAAGATTGTTTTAACCATACTTATATTAGCAGTAATTGCAGGTGTGGTTTGTTTGGTTTTAAGATTGCTTTAGTATAAGGAGGAAGGTATGAAACAGTGTAAGTGCTGTGGCAGTAGAGTGAATGATATTGCAATGTATTGTCCAAGCTGTGGAGCTACAAACTTTGTTTCTCCAAATGGTGATAACACCTATGGTGCATCAATTCAAATGGAACAAAGAAAGATAAAAGAAAATAAGGAAAAGTACTCCAAGCAGAATATTCCACTAGGAATAATAGGGGCAATATTAGGTTTGGCAATAGTTTCTTTTGCTTGGTATTTTCTTGGAAGAATGGGATACTATATCAGATTTCAAAGTGTGCTTTTTGTATCTATACCATGTGCAATGTACACATCTTTTGCAAAAAGACATAATCTTGTTGCAACGGTTATAATATGCTCGGCAACATTGCTTTTAATATATCCTCTTGAAAGAATTACAAATATTTATAATGTGCAGGAGGAATATTCCTCTAGTTACGACAAAGAGGTAGATTTTGAAGAAGCCAGTGATTTATATGAATATCACTTTAAAAATCAGACCGACTACAGGGTGGATGTAATCGTTAAGCTTGTAATAAGCTATGGCATTGCTATACTTAGTGTATATGGCATTGTTGTTAATACGGTAAAAAAGGAAGGAAAAGAAAATGAGCCAGCTATCACCAATGATGCAGCAATATATGCAAACCAAGGAGGAATATAAGGATTGCATATTGTTTTATAGACTAGGGGATTTTTATGAAATGTTTTTTGAGGATGCAAAGCTTGCATCAAAGGAGTTAGAATTAACACTTACAGGAAAAGATTGTGGCTTAGAGGAACGCGCACCTATGTGTGGCGTTCCTTATCATGCTGCATCCACATATATTAATAAATTAGTTGCTTTAGGCTATAAGGTGGCTATTGGAGAGCAGATGGAGGATCCAAAGCTTGCTAAGGGTTTAGTAAAAAGAGAGGTTGTAAGAGTAGTTACACCGGGAACAAATATTAGCGAAACAGCTTTAGTGGATAGTAAAAATAATTATCTTATGTGTATTGTTTATATTGGTGACAGCTTTGGAGTTGCCACAGCCGATATATCTACAGGTGACTTTTTTGTTACTGAGGTAGATTCTATTAGAACCTTATTAGATGAAATAAACAAGTTTATGCCTTCAGAGATAATCTGCAATAAAGCCTTTTATCTTAGTGGTGTAGATGCTGATGATATAAAAAACAGATTACAGATTTCTGTATTTGAATTAGAGGATTGGTATTTTGAGGACGAAAATTGTATTAAAATAATTAAAGAGCATTTTAAGGTATTTGACCTTGCAGGTTTAGGCTTAGACAATGGTGGCGCAAGGGTTATTTCAGCAGGTGTGTTATTAGAGTATGTATATGAAACTCAAAAATCAAGTGCTATTCAGCTTACAAAGATTGTCCCATATACCACAGGAAAATATATGATTTTAGACACATCTACAAGAAGAAACCTAGAGCTTGTAGAAACCCTTAGAGAAAAGCAAAAGAGAGGCTCATTGCTTTGGATTTTAGATAAAACTAAAACAGCTATGGGTGCAAGATTGTTAAGAACCTATATTGAACAACCGCTCATATCCAAGAGTGAGATTTTAAAGCGTCAGGATTCTATTGCCTCTCTAAACAAGGATTTAATACTTAGAGATGAGCTTAGAGAGTATTTAAATCCTATTTATGATATGGAAAGACTTGTCAGCAGAATTGCCAATAAATCTGCTGGACCTAGAGATTTGGTAGCCTTTAAAAGCTCCCTATACATGCTGCCTTTTATTAAAAGAATAGTAGGAGAGCTTAATTGTGAAGCCTTTAAGGAATTATATGAGGGCTTTGATGAATTAAATGATATATATGAGTTAATTGATACCTCAATAGTTGAGGAGCCACCAATTACAATAAAAGAGGGAGGCATTATAAAGGAGGGCTTCAATGAAGAGGTGGATAAGCTTCGACTTGCCAAGACAGACGGTAAAAAGTGGCTTATGGAATTAGAAGCATACGAAAGAGAAAGAACTGGTGTAAAAACCTTAAAGGTAAAATACAATAAGGTGTTTGGATATTGTATAGAAATAACTAATACCTACAAAGACACCTTTGAATTACCGGAGGACTATACAAGAAAGCAGACACTTACAAATGCTGAAAGATATATTACTCCAAAGTTAAAAGAATTAGAGGATATGATTTTAAGCTCTGAGGACAGATTATTTGCATTAGAGTATGACATATTTTCGGATCTCAGAGAGAAAATATCAGACCAGATTGTTAGAATTCAAAATAGTGCTAAGGCAGTTGCAAAAATAGATGTTTTAGCCTCTCTTGCCTATGTGGCTGAAAAGAATGATTATGTCCGTCCTAAAATAAATGAAAAAGGAATTATCAATATAAAAGAAGGCAGACATCCAGTAGTTGAGAAAATGATTACTAATAATATGTTTGTTGCCAATGACACAGCTCTGGATAATTCAGACAACAGGGTATCTATTATTACAGGCCCTAATATGGCTGGAAAATCAACCTATATGCGTCAGACTGCACTTATTACCTTAATGGCTCAAATCGGTTCCTATGTTCCTGCAAAGGAAGCAAATATAGGCATTTGTGACAGAATTTTCACAAGAGTTGGTGCGTCAGATGATTTAGCTTCCGGACAAAGTACATTTATGGTGGAAATGACAGAGGTTGCAAATATTTTAAGAAATGCTACACAAAACAGCCTTCTTATTTTAGATGAAATAGGCAGAGGTACTTCAACTTTTGACGGCTTAAGTATCGCCTGGGCAGTAGTTGAGCATATTAGTAATCCCAAAGTAATAGGAGCAAAGACACTTTTTGCTACTCATTATCACGAGCTTACAGAGCTGGAGGGTACTATCCCTGGTGTTGTTAATTATTGCATTGCAGTAAAAGAGCAGGGAGATGATATAGTATTTCTCAGAAAAATCGTTAAGGGTGGGGCTGACAAAAGCTATGGCATACAGGTGGCAAAGCTTGCAGGTGTACCAGAAGCAGTTATTGACCGGGCAAAGGAAATCGTTAATAGTCTAATGGAAGCGGATATTTCTAAAAATGCCAAGGAAATAGCAAATTCTGTCAAGACGAAAAAGGCGAAAAAGCTAGACGAGGTGGATATGGCTCAGATGTCATTATTTGATACAGTTAAGGATAGTGATATTATTGAGGAATTAAAGAATATTGATATTGGAAATCTGACTCCGGTTGATGCACTTAATACATTATACAGCTTGCAAAACAAACTTAAAAACAGGTGGTAACAGTAAAGAAAGGAATTATTTAGTATGGCAAACATAAAGGTTCTAGATCAAAATACCATAAATCAAATTGCGGCTGGCGAGGTAATTGACAGACCAGCATCAGTAGTTAAGGAATTGTTAGAAAATGCTATTGATGCAAAGGCAACAGCCATTACAGTCGAGATTAAAGATGGTGGCATTTCCTTTATCAGAATTACAGACAATGGCTGTGGAATAGAAAAGGAAGATATAAAGGTAGCTTTTTTACGCCATTCTACAAGTAAAATACGAACAGCAGTTGACTTGGTTACAGTTTCCTCTTTAGGCTTTAGAGGTGAAGCATTATCAAGTATATCAGCAGTTGCTATGGTTGAGCTTATAACAAAGACTAAGGAAAGCCTTTGTGGAACAAGATATGTTATAGAAGGAGGGGAGGAAAAAAGCCTTGAGGATATAGGAGTTCCAGACGGAACCACCTTTATTGTAAGAAATTTATTCTATAACACACCAGCCAGAAGAAAGTTTCTAAAAAATGCAAATACAGAGGCTTCTTATATTAGTGATATTGTAGAAAAAATTGCTTTATCCCACCCGGAAATAAGCATCAGATTTATTATTAATAATCAAAATAAGCTGCATACCTCAGGAAATGGTTCACTAAGAGATGTAGTTTATACAGTATACAACAGAGAAATTGCTACAAATGTAATTGAAATAAACAATTCCTGCCAGTTTATGAAAATTACAGGATATATTGGAAAGCCTTTGATTTCAAGAGGCAATAGAGGCTATGAAAATTATTTTATTAATAACAGATATGTAAAAAGTAATTTTATTTCCAGAGCTATTGAGGATGCGTACAAATCATTTTTAATGCAGCACAAGTATCCCTTTACCTGCATTAATCTTCAGGTAGACCCGGAGCTATTAGATGTAAATGTACATCCCTCAAAAATGGAGCTTAGATTTAGAAACCAGGAGGAAATATATCCTTTTGTTTTTAATACAGTTGATGCTGCCTTACATCATAGACAGCTTATACCAGATGTAGAAATAGAAGAAAAAAAGGAAAAAGAGAAAACAGTAACACAAATTGTATCAGAGGTTATGGCTGGTGACGGCAAAAAGGTAAGAATACCTGAGCCATTTGAAATAAAAAGAAATGAGAGTATTAAAGAAAGCATTAAGGAAATAGAGATTGCCAATAAAAAAGAACAGATTTTTAAGCTTAATGAAAAAAATGAAATTTTAATGGAGGATAGCGAAAAATATAAGTATGTTCCAGAAAATAAAATTTCAAGGATAATAGAAAAAGAAGAAAAAAAAGTTGTTGTAGAAAATCAGATGGAATTATTTGATGACAATTTGTTATCAAAAAAGGCCAGAATTAATCATAAAATAGTTGGTCAGGTATTCGACACCTACTGGATTGTAGAATACAATGACAAAATGTTTATTATTGACCAGCACGCTGCCCATGAAAAGGTATTATACGAAAAAATACTAAAAAGATATAATGCGAGGGAACAGCTTTCACAGGAAATTAATCCTCCTATTGTTGTATCTGTAAGTATGAAGGAGGAGCAGGTATTAAAGGCTAATATGGATAGCTTTAGAAAGTTTGGCTATGAAATAGAAGAATTTGGCGGAAATGAGTACGCTATAAGAGGTGTGCCTTATGATTTACTGTCACTTTCAAGCAGAGAACTTTTTTTAGAGCTGTTAGACGGCATTAATATTGATGATGGTATAAGAGTAAGTCCGGATATGCTTATTGACAGAATGGCAACTATGGCGTGTAAGGCGGCAGTCAAGGGAAATAACAAACTTAGTATGGATGAAGCAAATAAGCTTATTGACGAGCTGTTAGAGCTGGATAATCCATACAACTGCCCACATGGAAGACCGACTATTATTTCTATGACAAAATATGAAATGGAAAAGAAATTTAAGAGAATAATATAGGTGACAAAATGAAAAAACCATTGATTATATTAACAGGTCCAACGGCTGTAGGTAAAACAGAGTTGTCTGTAAAGCTGGCGAAGGCATTGCAGGGAGAAATTATAAGTGCTGATTCAATTCAGGTATATAAATATATGGATATTGGCTCAGCAAAGGTTACTAAGGAGGAAATGGAGGGAGTAAAGCATTATCTTATTGATGAGTTGATGCCAGATGAAGAATTTAATATATTTTATTTTAAGGAAAAGGCAAAGGAATATGTTAATGAAATTTATAAGAATAATCATATTCCTATTGTGGCAGGAGGAACAGGCTTTTATATACAGTCCCTTTTATATGATATTGAATTTAAAAATGAAGAGTCTAATGACCAGATAAGAAATGAGCTGTACCAATTATATGAAAAGCAGGGTGCAGCCTATATTCATAATATGTTAAAGGAAATTGACCCGGAAAGTGCAGCAGCTATTCACGAAAATAATGTAAAAAGAGTTATAAGAGCAATAGAATATTATCAATTAAATGGCGAGAAAATATCTACCCATAATGATAGGGAAAAACAGAAAAATTCCCCTTACAAATTCAAATATTATTGTTTGAATATGGATAGAAAGCTATTGTATGAAAGAATTAATAAAAGAGTTGATATTATGGTGGAAAATGGGCTGGTAGAAGAGGTTAAGAGCTTGCTTAATATGGGTTATTCAAAAAATCTTGTATCAATGCAGGGAATTGGATATAAGGAAATTATTTTATATTTAGAGGGTAATATAACCTTAGAGGAAGCTGTGGAAATGATAAAGCAGGAAACCAGAAGATTTGCAAAAAGACAGCTTACCTGGTTTAGAAGGGAAAAGGAAGTAACCTTTATAAATTATGAGGATTTTGACTTTGATAAAGAAAAGGTTTTGGAATTTATGATTAACGATATAAATCAAATGTTAAAGGAAGAAAAATAAATGGATAATTTAGAAATATACAGAACAGCAGGAATTAGTGAGGAGGTTTATAAGTTTTCTAATGAAATTTTAGACAGCTTAAAGGAAAGATTTGAAAAAATAGATAAGGTAGCAGAATATAATCAGATAAAGGTAATTAATGCTATGCAGAAAAACAAGGTAAGTGAAATGCACTTCAACGGATCTTCTGGATATGGCTATAATGATGATGGAAGAGATAATTTAGAGGCTGTATATGCTTCTGTTTTTAATACAGAGGATGCGTTGGTGCGTCCAAATTTAGTATGTGGAACACACGCTCTTACAATCGCCCTTGCTGGAAATTTAAGACCGGGCGATGAGCTTTTATCAATTTCAGGAAAGCCATACGATACCTTAGAGGAGGTAATAGGTATAAGAGAGTCAAAGGGCTCATTAGCTGAATATGGAATTACCTACAGGCAGGTGGATTTATTAGAAAATGGTACCTTTGATTTAGATAAAATAAAGGAAGCAATAAACGAAAAAACAAAGGTTGTAGCAATACAGCGCTCAAAGGGCTATCAGACAAGAAAAACCTTGTCAGTAGCAGAAATCGCAAGAGCAATAAATTTTGTTAAAGGCATTAATAAAAAGCTTATTGTAATGGTAGATAATTGCTACGGCGAGTTTGTTGAAACAGTTGAGCCTTCGGACTTCGGGGCTGATATGATAGTTGGTTCTTTAATTAAAAATCCGGGTGGCGGACTTGCTCCTATAGGTGGATATATTGCAGGAACAAAAGAATGTATTGAAAACTGTGCTTACCGTTTAACAACACCAGGACTTGGAAAAGAGGTAGGTGCATCACTTAATATTAATAAAAGTCTTTATCAGGGTCTGTTTATGGCACCAACAGTTACAGCCAGTGCATTAAAGGGTGCGATATTTGCAGCAAATGTATATGAAAAATTAGGCTTTAAGGTCGTGCCAAACGCAACAGAGTCAAGACACGATATAATTCAGGCAGTAGAATTTGGAATACCTGAGGGTGTAATTGAATTTTGCAAGGGTATACAGGCAGCAGCACCAGTTGACAGCTATGTAGAACCAGAGCCTTGGGCGATGCCAGGATATGACGCAGATGTAATTATGGCAGCAGGTGCTTTTGTATCCGGCTCATCAATAGAGCTTAGTGCAGACGGACCAATAAAGCCACCATATGCAGTATATTTTCAGGGGGGACTTACATTCCCTCACGCTAAGTATGGAATTATGATGTCCCTTCAGAAGTTAGTTGATGCGGGTATTGTTAAATTATATTAAATGTGATAGAATATTTTGGAATTGCCACTAGAACTTTGGAGAGTTGCAGGTGGAGGTTTCAATTTGGAAAAAATACTAAAAATTAAAGATTTACCAGAGGATAACAGACCATATGAAAGGTGCTTAAGGCTAGGTGCTAAGTCTTTGTCAGATGTTGAACTGCTGGCAGTTATATTAAAAACTGGCACAAAGGGTAAATCAGCACTGGATTTAGCAAATGAGCTTTTACATATGAGCTCTGACGGACTTTTAGGCTTACATTATATGCACATAGAAGAGCTTATGAGGGCAAATGGTATCGGCGAGAAAAAGGCAGTACAGATTAAGTGTGTGTATGAGCTGGGCAGACGGATTTTTAAAGCAGATAAAAAAACAAATTTATCGTTTACAAATCCGGAAACTATAGCACAATATTATGGAGCAGATTTAAGACATAAAGAAAATGAAAATCTTATAATGCTGGCACTTAACACAAAATCTGTTTTAATAGATGAGTTTCTTATTTCTAAAGGAACTGTAAATGCTTCTATTGCTTCGCCAAGAGAAATATTTATTCAGGCACTCAGAGTAAGAGCAGTATCTATTATATTGCTGCACAATCATCCCAGTGGCGACCCTGCACCCAGCAGAGAAGATGAGCTGGTGACAAGAAGAATTAAAGAAGCTGGAGAGCTTATCGGTATTTCTTTGATAGACCATATTATTATTGGAAATAATAACTACATTAGTTTTAGAGAAAAAGGTTACTTATAATACGAATTTGAAAGGAGCAGATTATGGCTGCACATGTATATGGAGTTGATTTAGGAACAAGTAATATAAAAATGTTTTCATTAGCAAATAATGGAACAATAAATGAAAAGAATGTTATTGCTATAAAAAATAAAGATGAAATTTTCAGCTTTGGTGACTCAGCATTCGAGATGTATGAGAAAGCACCGGCAAATATAGATGTATCTTTCCCTGTAAAGTATGGGGTTATAGCAGATATTCAGAATATGGAAATGATTTTCAACTGCTTTTATAAGAAGATAAACAGTGGAAAGGCTGTTACAGGTGCGGATTTTTGTATAGCTGTACCAACAGATATTACAGAGGTTGAAAAAAGAGCATTTTACGATGTGGTTATGGATGCTAAGGTAAAATCTAAGAGAATAACTGTTGTTGAAAAGCCTATAGCTGACGCTGTTGGTGTAGGCATTGATGTAAACAGCCCTAATGGACATTTACTTGTAAATATTGGAGCTGATACTACGGAAATAACAGTTATTTCTTTAGGTGGTATAGTTCTTAGCAAGCTTATAAAAATTGGCGGAAATAAATTAGACGATGCTATATGCAGTGTAATCAGAAAGAAATTTAATCTTATTATAGGCTCACGCTCTGCTGAGGTTGTAAAAAAGGAGCTGGCAGATGCAATTAATGCAGATGAAAATGCTATTTGTATGGCATATGGAAGAAATATTGTTACAGGACTTCCAAATGCAAGAGAGATTACAGGTGCATTAGTACACGATGGTATTAGTGAATTGTTACATCAGATTATTGAAAATATTAAGGTTATTCTGGAAAGAACTCCACCTGAATTATCAGCAGATATTATTAACAGAGGTATTTACTTAACAGGTGGCTCTGCAATGATTAAAAATTTAGATACACTTATTACTAATGAAACAGGCCTTAAGGTAAATGTTGCTGATAATCCTTCAGAATCTGTTATCAGAGGTATATCAGATATACTTTCTTCAGAGGAACTGGTTGAATTAACATATGTTCCAAGAGAAAAGGAATATGACTAAATTGAGGTAATATAATATATGAAAAAGCGTGGAAAGTTTGTAATTCCAACTAAATATATAGCAATAATTCTTTCAGTTATCTGTATTTCCTTTGTAACACTTTGTCTTGTAAATGAAAATTTTGCAAGACCTATTAAGGAAGCAGCCGCAACTATAGTATTGCCTGTACAAAAGGGAATGAATTATGTTGGTGGATGGTTTGCCGATAAGGCTGATACCCTAAAGGAAATTAGTGATTTACAGGCAGAAAATGACAGACTGAAAAATGAAAATGCTGAGCTGAAGTCAGAAAATGTCATTTTAAGCCAGCAGCAAAATGAGCTGGCAAGACTAAGAGAATTATATAAGCTCGATGATATATATTCAGATTATCCAAAGGTAGCTGCAAGAGTAATTGGTAAAGAAACAAGTAACTGGTTTACTATTTTTACTATAGATAAGGGCAGTGAGGACGGATTAAAGGTGGATATGAATGTTATAGCTGACGGCGGTTTAGTAGGACGAATTACTTATGTTGGTAAAAATTATGCAAAGGTAACATCAATCATAAATGATGGCAGTAATGTAAGCGCAAAGTTTGCCACCACCTCAGATATATGTATAGTTAGAGGTGATCTACAATTAATGAACAAAGGGCTTATAAAGGTATCAAACATTAATGTAAATGCAGATGTTAATGAAGGAGATATGCTTCTTACTTCATACATAAGTGATAAATTTGTACCAGGCATACTTATAGGGTATGTTACAAATATAACAGATGATTCAAACCGACTTACAAAGTCGGGGTATGTAATGCCGGTTGTTGATTTTGCACATCTTGAGGAGGTGCTTGTAATTACACAATTAAAGGAAGAAATTGACTAGGTGATTTTATGTTAATAAATATCGTATTTACATTAATGCTTATATTTGCATATTTGGTAGAAACCACATTTGCAGGTGCATTACAAATGGGAAACATAGTACCAAATCTTGTTATAATAGTTGTATGTATGTATGCACTTCTAAAAGGCAGAAGGGCAGGACTTATTTTTGGATTTTTCGCAGGATTACTTATTGACTTATTTAATGGTTATGAAAATGTTGTTGGAATAAATGCGTTGATTTATATGTATATTGGATTGGTAAATGGTATTTTTAAAGATATTATTTACATAAACAACTTTCATATACCACTTATTTCAGTTGGACTAAGTGATCTTGCGGTTTCTTTTGTAAACTATATAATTACATTTTTGTTGAGAAACAAGCTTAATTTTATTTATTATACAAAAAATATAATTATCCCTGAAATAGTGTATACAATTATTGTTACTTTAATAGTGTATAAGCTTATATTAATTATTTATAAAAAGCTTTCAGATTATGAAAGCAGAAAGGAAGCAAAAATTGATCAAGGAGATATTTGAGATAGTAATAAATGTAATTAAATCTAGGATTTTTATTCTTGCTACAATATGTACATTACTTTTTGCAATTCTTGTAATCAGATTATTTAATTTACAGATAGTAGATAGCGAAAAGTATGCTTCCGAGTACAATCAGCAAAGCGAAAAAACTAGATATTATACAGGGACCAGAGGTAACATATATGATGCTGACGGCAATTTATTGGCGTACAATAAACCAACCTATTCAGTAACTATAGAAGATACTCTTGATAGTTCCAACATTAAAAATGAACAGTTAAACAAAATTATTTATACAACAATAACACTTATTGAAAAAAACGGAGATAGTCTTATTAGTGACTTTCCTATAGTAATAGATGAGCTGGGAAGATTATCCTTTAGTGATTCCTATTCGGAAAACTCAAGACAGCGTTTCTTAAAGGATATTTATGGAGTAAAGGCTTTAGATACAGAAAAGGTAAAACATTCTGAGGAGTCGGCATATGTAACATTTAATTATTTAAAGGAAAAGTATGAATTAACTGATAAAGAGTACAGCAATGGTGAAATGTTAAAAATAATGATGATTAGATATAATCTTTCATTAAATGGCTATCAGAAGTATATTTCTACAACTGTTGCCAAAAATGTTTCTGAGGAAACTGCAGCAGCTATATATGAAAGTGAAGCAGACATACCAGGTGTGAAAATTGAAGAGGATACTATAAGAGTTTACAACAATAGTATTTACTTTGCACAGATATTAGGCTATACAGGAAAAATATCTGAGGAGGAGTTGGTAAATCTTAATAGTCAGCTGGACAATGGAGTGATAAAGTATGAGCTTAATGATATTGTCGGTAAAAGTGGCATTGAAGCCTCGCTTGAATTAAGTCTGAGCGGTACAAAAGGCTATGATAAGGTGTTTACTAATACAACAGGTAAGGTGTTAAGTGTATCTGAGTATGTAGAGCCTAAATCTGGAAATGATGTATATTTAACAATTAAGTCAGATTTACAGATAGGTATATATCATTTGATTGAAGAACATCTTGCAGGTATTCTTATGGATAAGGTTGTAAATAGAAATCTTACTGCTGCGGATAAAGAAGATTGGATGATTTCTATAAAATCTGTTTATTTTCAAATGATAAATAACAATGTAGTAGACATTAGTAAGTTTTCAGAGGCAAATGCTACTGAAAACGAAAAAAAGGTATACAGCACAATGACAGAGTCAAGAACAGGTGTTGTTGAAAAAATTAGAAATGAAATTAACAATACGGAAGCATTACCTTTATCACAGCTTACGGAGGAAATGAACGAGTATTTTACATTTGTTTTTAACAAGCTGGTAAAGGACGGAGTAATATTAAAGGATAATATTCCGTCAGGGGACAAGACCTATGCTGAATGGATGAGAGATAACCTTAGTTTAAGAGATATATTACTTTATGCGGTAGCTAACAACTATGTAGATACCTCTGTACTTAGTCTTGAAGGAGATTATTCAGACGGCAGTGAAATATTTGATGCTATAATAAAATATATAGAAACAAAGGTAATATATGATAGTTCTTTTACAAAACTTATATACAAATATTTAATAGAATATGGCTATATAACCGGAAATCAGGTATGTATGCTTTTATTTGACCAAAAGGTATTAGAATTTGATGAAAGCACTTATCAGAAATTAAGTAATGGAACTTATAGCCCATATAATTTTATGATGGAGCAGATAAAAGAGATTAAAATTACACCAGCCCAGATTGCTCTTACACCATGCTCTGCCTCTTGTACAATAGTAGACCCAAAAACTGGTAATGTTTTAGCTATGGTATCTTACCCAAGTTATGATAATAACATTTTCTCAGGCTCAATAGATTCAGCCTATTGGAAACAGCTTAGTGAGGATTTGTCTAGTCCGCTTTATAGCCGTGCTACGAAGATGCGTACTGCACCAGGCTCAACCTTTAAAATGTTGTCAGCAGTAACAGGTATGGAGGAGGGTGTAATTGACCAGTATTCTACCATACAGACAAAGGGTATATATGAAACAGTTAATCCATCACCAAAGTGCTGGATATATCCAGGCTCTCATGGAACTATAAATGTATGCAGAGCCATAGAGGTTTCTTGTAACTATTTCTTCTATGAGGTAGGTTATAGAACATCATCTAAAAAAACAGGAGTATTTAATGAACAAAATGGTCTGGATACCTTGAAAAAATATGGTGAAAAATTTGGCTTAACTTCAAAATCGGGTGTTGAAATTGAAGAATACAGCCCACTTTTTACTGACGAAAATGTAATTGCTTCCTTTATTGGACAGGGTACAAACTCCTTTACAGGAGTACAGCTTGCCAGATATATTAATACAATAGCAGCGGATGGTTTGAATAGTGAGCTTACGCTGGTAAATAGTGTGAGAGATACAAATGGAAATATTGTATCAAAGGAGAAAAAAGACCATACACAGATAGATGTAAGCAATACCACTATGGAAACCGTACAAAAGGGTATGAGTATGGCGGCTAATTCCTATTCAGGCTTTAAAAACTTAAATATGAATATTGCAGCAAAAACAGGTACAGCACAGGAAAGTGCAAATTATCCTGACCATGCTCTTTGCGTAGGCTATGCTCCATATGAAAATCCGGAAATAAGCTTTAGTGTTAATATCCAGTACGGATATAAGTCACAATATGCGGTAGACTTGACAGCAGATGTTTTAAGATATTATTTTGGAGAAATTACAAAGGATGAAATAATGGCTGGAAACGCAGAGGGACCAAGAATTGAAAAAACAGCTGGTGATACAGAGTAATACTACTGTAAGCCTTATGTAGTATTGAAATTATATATTTTCAAAGCTTGAAAGAGTTTGACTACTAAGGCTTTTTTTAGTAAAATATCTAAGGAAAGGGATGAAAAGATGAAAAATTCAGTTGTGATAAAAGGCAATAAATATGGTATTGTCCTATCAATAAAAGAAGACGCCCTTATTGAAGATGTTAAGACAGAGGTAGCAGAAAAAATAAAAGAAGCTTCAAAATTCTTTAAAAATGCACAAAGTGCTATTTCCTTTGAAGGAAAAAAGATAGATGATGATGAAAAACAGCAGTTAATTGATATTATCTGTGAAAATTCAGATTTGGATATTGTTTGTGTAGTTGATAATGAAAATGAAGAAAAGTTTAAAAATGCTATTGAAAATGCAAATCTTCCAAAGGCAGAAATATCTACGGAGGCAATGGTAGCAAATATTACCGGAGGTCAGTTTTATAGAGGGACACTTCGTAGTGGACAAGTATTAGAAAGTGATTCGAGCATTGTAATATTAGGCGATGTTAATCCAGGAGCTAAAATTGTTTCTGGTGGCAATGTTGTAGTTTTGGGCTCTATAAAGGGTACGGTGTATGCTGGATTATCTGGAGATCCAAGAGCATTTGTGGTTTCCTTAGATATGCACCCTGTTCAGATAAGAATTGGTGATGTAATAGCAAGAAGTGGTGATAAGCCTAAGAAGAACAGCAAGCCGGAAACGAAAATTGCATATGTTGAAGACGGAAATATTTATATAGAACCTTTTTCAAAAGAGGTTTTAAATGATATAAAATTATAATTATTGAGATTGCTAAAAGGCAAGGATGGAGGAATTTATGAGCGAAGTAATCGTCGTAACATCGGGAAAAGGCGGTGTTGGAAAGACTACTACATCTGCAAATGTAGGAACAGGTCTTGCAAAATTAGATAAGAAAGTTGTACTTATAGATACAGATATAGGATTAAGAAATCTTGATGTCGTTATGGGCCTTGAAAATCGTATCGTATACAATTTAGTAGATGTGGTAGAAGGCAACTGCAGGGCTAAACAGGCTATGATAAAGGATAAAAGATACCCAAATCTTTATTTATTACCATCAGCACAGACTAGAGATAAAACAAGCGTAACACCAGAACAGATGAAGAAGCTTGTTGATGAATTAAAAGAAGAGTTTGATTACATAATTCTTGATTGCCCTGCCGGTATTGAACAGGGCTTTAAGAATGCCATTGCAGGAGCAGACAGAGCTTTAATTGTAACTACACCTGAGGTTTCTGCAATTAGAGATGCTGATAGAATTATTGGCTTATTAGAAGCAAATGAAATGAAGAAAATAGACTTAATTGTCAACAGAATTCGTATGGATATGGTTAAAAAAGGCGATATGATGTCTATCGAGGATGTTTTAGAAATTTTAGCCATTGATTTAATTGGTGCTGTACCAGATGATGAAAATATTGTTATTGCAACAAATCAAGGCGAACCATTAGTTGGAAACAATACTCTGCCTGGGCAGGCATATATGAATATCTGTAGGAGAATTATTGGAGAAGATGTACCTATGCTTGATTTATCTGGTGGGAATGGCATCTTCGCAAAAATTGGCAAATTATTTAAGAAAAATTAGGAGGTATTGCAATGAGCGTTTTGGATTTATTCAGAAAGAAATCATCAAGTAATGTAGCTAAAGACAGACTTAAATTGTTATTAGTTTCAGACAGAGCAAATTGCTCTCCTGAGGTAATGGAAATGATAAAAAATGACATTATTAAGGTTATTGCAAAATATATGGAAATTGATTCAGAAGGATTGGATATTCAGATTACCCAGACAGAGTCAGAGGGTTCAAACGGAAATGTTCCAGCCTTAATCGCAAATATTCCAATTAAGGAAGTTAAGCATAATTCTTAATATCCGTTAGGTGTAATGATGGCTAATTTATATAAAAAAGTTATTGAAAAGCTAAGATCTTATCAACTAAAATATTTTAATTTCAGATTGATGATTTGGTTAATTGCAATTAATGTATTAGGCGTAAATGTAATTGCATCAGCAACTAAATCCAGTACCTATGAAAAAAAACAGCTATTAGGACTTTTAGCAGGTACAGTTATTATGATAGTAATTGCACTTATTGATTATAACTTTATTTTGAAATTTTATTGGTTGATATATGCAGGAAATCTACTGGTACTCCTTTTGGTAAAATTTGTAGGTGTAAATCATATGGGAGCTCAAAGGTGGATAGAATACGGTGGTATACAAATTCAGCCCTCTGAGTTTGCAAAGATTTTTATTATACTTTTTTTAGCCAAGTTTTTAATGAAGTATAAGGATAAAATAAATACACCCAAAACCTTGATTTTATCAGTAGTTTTATTTGGTATTCCATTACTGCTGATTTTAAAGCAGCCGGATTTGTCAACAAGTATTGTTATAGTATTTGTTTTTTGCGTAATAATGTATATTGCAGGAATAAGCTATAAGGTAATAATAGGTGTATTTGCAGCGGCTATTCCAGTAGCAATAGTATTGTTATATTTACTCCTGCAGCCAAACCAGAAAATACTAGATTCTTATCAGTATGACAGAATTATTGGGTTTTATGAGGCTGATAATGAAATCGCAAAAAGAATTAATTACCAGCAGGATAATTCCCTTATAGCCATTGGTTCAGGCGGGTTATGGGGTAAAGGGTTAAATAATGATAGTGAATACAGTGTAAAAAATGGTAATTATATTTCCGAACCACAGACAGATTTTATTTTTACTATTGTAGGAGAGGAATTGGGCTTTGTTGGTACCATTTCGGTAATTGTTTTAATTGCTCTTATTTGTTATGAGTGTTTTTATACAGCAGCCCATGCACCAGATATGGCGGGAAAGTTGATATGCAGCGGAATTGGTGGTTTGATAGCATTTCAAAGCTTTGTCAATATGGGCGTTGCCACAAGGCTTTTGCCAAATACCGGACTTCCATTACCATTTGTCAGCTATGGATTAAGCTCCTTACTTAGCATGATGATAGGAATGGGCTTTGTATTTAATGTGGGATTGCATCATAAACAAAACACTTAATATAAGACAGTGATATGAGGAGGCTCTTATGAACATAGGATTGATTGCTCATGATTCAAAAAAGACATTGCTTCAGGATTTTTGTATTGCATATAGAGGAATTTTGATTAAACACAGCTTATATGCAACGGGAACTACAGGAAGAATGGTAGAGGAAGCAACAGGGATTAATGTTCACAAATTTTTAGCTGGACATCTGGGGGGAGAAAATCAATTATGTACATTGATTGAAAATAATGAAATAGATATGATAATATTTATGAGAGATCCTCATGCAAAAATCAAACATGAACCAGACTCAGGAAATATATTTAGATTATGTGATGAGCATAATATTCCTTATGCTACAAATCTTGCTATGGCAGAAATACTTATATTAGCATTGGACAGAGGCGATTTGGACTGGAGAGAAATGTACAAGTAATATATGAAATGTGAATGGTGCTAAATAATATAAAAATATCAGGTATACTTATAGTTGGATTGATATACAATTCTACTATAAGCACATCCTGATATTTTTTGTTTATTCCCCTAAAGAGGTAGCTACTCGTCCATATAGGCTGACTAAGTATAAACCACATAATCCAACGATTGCATATATAACACGAGAGATTATTGTCATTTCACCGAAGAGAAGTGTAATTAAATTTAGTCTGAAAAATCCAATAAGTCCCCAGTTAATAGCTCCGATAATTACAATAGTTAATACGGTATAATCTAGACACTTTGTATTCATACTAATCCTCCTTTTTTATTATTAAATGTTAAATTAACATTCTATAGTTAGTTTCTTCCTATTACAAAAAAATATTATGTAATATAATGTAAATGTTAAGAAAGAAAATATTACATACATATTTTTAAAAATATTTAAATATACTTTTTAAATATTGCATTTAAACTTGACTATCTTAACGCATAATGATATAAAATAATTTGGATTGTTATGTGTTTTACTTCTAGAACGGAGGATAAGATGTCAAATATAAAAAATACAGATATTGCTTTACCAGTAGCACCACTTAAAATTGCAGCTTTAGAGGGTTGTATGGATTTGGCAAAGCTGGTAGATTCACATATTGTTGATATTAGAAAAAAGAGAAGCAGAGAAAATACATTACCTATTGAATTTAATGGATATAACTGTGACTCCTATTTGCTTAACTGCCATTGCCCAAGATTTGGTTCTGGTGAAGCAAAGGGTGTTATAGGCGAGTCTATAAGAGGTGATGATGTTTTTGCTATGGTTGATGTTAGTAACTATAGTTTAACATACAAGGTGTGTGGTTATGAAAATCATATGTCACCAGATGACCATTTTCAGGATTTAAAGAGAATAATCTCTACAGCTATAGCAGGAGCTAAGAGAGTTAATGTTATTATGCCTTTCTTATATGAGGGAAGACAGCATAAAAGAACCAGACGAGAGTCCTTAGACTGTGCTATGGGCTTACAGGAGCTTACAGATATGGGCGTCGAAAACATTATTACCTTTGATGCCCATGATCCTAGAGTAGTTAATTCTATTCCACTCAGGGGCTTTGATAATTATATGCCGCCATATCAGTTTATCAGGGCAATTTTAGAGGTAGATAAGACTTTAAAAATTGATAATGACAATCTTATGATAATAAGTCCTGATGAGGGAGCTATGGGAAGGGCAGTTTATTTTGCAAATGTACTAGGTGTTGATATGGGTATGTTCTATAAACGCCGTGATTATTCAACTGTTGTTAATGGAAAAAATCCTATAGTTGCGCATGAATTTTTAGGTACAAATGTTGAAGGAAAAGATGTTATTGTTGTAGATGATATGATTTCTTCAGGTGAAAGTATGCTTGATGTAGCTAAAAAGATTAAGGATAAAAAGGCCAGAAAGGTATTTATCTGTACAACTTTTGGCTTATTCACAGATGGTTTTGAAAAATTCGATAAATACTATGAAGAGGGATATTTTGATTATGTAATTACAACAAACCTTACCTATCAAAATCCTGAATTGTTAAAAAGACCGTATCATCTTGAAGCAGATATGAGCAGATTTTTGGCAATTATTATTGATACTTTAAATCATGACAAATCAACAAATGCTGTATTATCTCCAACAGAAAGAATTAAGAGCCTGGTAGATGAGTATTACAAAGTAAATTATAATATTATAAAATGAAACCATGACCTAAATTAAATATATGGAAGGTATGTTATGAATAAGAATACAGGCCATTTGATTAAAAGCGTAGAGCCGGATTCTATTGCTATGGAAATGGGAATAGAAGCAGGAGATGCCCTTTTAGAAATAAATGGTGAAATAGTTGAGGATGTATTTGATTATCATTATATGATTAATGATGAATATATAGAGGTTTTAATTAGAAAAAAAGATGGTGAGGAATGGCTCTTAGAAATAGATAAGGATTACGAAGAGGATTTAGGGATTGAATTTGAAAAAGGCCTTATGGATGATTACAAATCCTGCAGCAACAAGTGTATGTTTTGTTTTATTGACCAAATGCCAAAGGGTATGCGAGAAACCTTATATTTTAAGGATGATGATTCAAGACTTTCCTTTTTACAGGGAAATTATATTACACTTACAAATATGAAGGATAAGGATATTAACAGAATAATAAAGTACCATTTATGTCCTATAAATATATCTGTGCATACTACAAATCCTGAGCTTAGATGTAAAATGCTTCACAACAGATTTGCTGGTGAGGCACTAAAAAAAATAGACAAGCTGTCAGAAAATTATATTGAAATGAATGGGCAGATAGTGCTTTGTAAAAATGTAAATGATGGTGCTGAACTTGTAAGATCCATTAACGATTTATCAAAATATCTTCCTCATATGAGAAGTGTTTCTGTAGTTCCATCAGGACTTACAAAATATAGGGAGGGTTTATATCCCTTAGAGCTATTTACAAAAGAGGACGCCGGGAAGGTTATTGATACTATTGAAAGCTTCCAGCCAAAATTTTATGAGAAATATGGACTTCACTTTATCCATGCCTCTGATGAATGGTATATAATGGCAGGAAGAGAGTTTCCGGAAGAAGAAAGATATGACGGATATATCCAGCTTGAAAATGGCGTTGGTATGATGCGCCTTTTAAAGGATGAAT
>UQCD01000010.1 GCA_900539455.1 uncultured Eubacteriales bacterium | reverse complement strand
AGCCAGCAAATCCATTTGAGGCACAGCCAGCAGCACCAGTACAGCCAGAGGCAGCAGCAAACCCATTTGAGGCACAGCCAGCAGCACCAGTACAGCCAGAGGCAGCAGCAAACCCATTTGAGGCACAGCCAGCAGCACCAGTACAGCCAGAGGTAGCACCAAATCCATTTGCACAGGCAGCACCACAGCAGGAAACACCAAATCCATTTGAGCCACAAGGTGCATTCCAGCCACAGGATTCGTTCCAGCCACAAGGCTCTTTTGAACCACAGCAGAATGGCAATCAGTGGGGACCTATGATGCAGCCAGAAAAGAAAAACAAAAAACCGCTTATAATTGGTATTGTAGTAGCACTTATAGCAGTAATCGCAGTTGTAGCAGTTGTATTAGTAATTGTATTTAGCAACTCAAAAGATAATAAAGATGATAAAGCTACCAAGAAAACTACTAAGTCAGTTGCTGAAATGACCACACCACAGGACGAAACAAAGGACAAAGAGGATAAGTATACTGACAGCGAAATTGAAAATGAAGCTAAGACATTAATTGACCAGTATATGAATGCTGTAATTGATAAGTCATCTGATGATATAAAGAAGCTATATCTTGATAGTGTATATGAGAAGATGATGGATGAATATAAGGAATATAATTATACAGATGATGAAATGTATGAAGATTTACAGTTAGTTCCTGATACTTTTGGAACTGTTGAGAAATTTACAATAAATGAAGTGAAATGTCAGTATTTTTCTGAAGCTGATGATTCTTTTGCTGAAAGAAGTGGAGTAAAGGACACTGATGATGTGATAGGATATTATTGTTTAGAAGGTACAATGACAGTTGAATCATCAGAAAGAACTGGTACATTTGAATTTTCATGCTATGTTATTCAGACAAAAGACTCTCTTACATTGTATGATTTATATGGATATGGCAGCTCATTTGCAAATTATGATTATAAATTTAATGGCAAGGGTGAAGACAAATTTGGTGATTGGTACATACCTGACAATGGTGAGAAGGAAACTACAACAGATGATAGTACAACAGGTGGTAGTGTAACAGACCAGGAAGAGTTAATACAGAGTGTAATTGACAAAATGGATTACAATGGCACAGGTGCATCTTCTGAGAAGAATATCGCAGAAAAGGGAATGAAGGCTTTGTTATCAAAGAACTACACACAGAGCAAGAAATACATAATGCCATTAATAGTTGCAATGTATGATGTGTTTGTTGATGAGGGATACTTTACAGAGGAAGAAGTAGAAGAGTCTGTTTTTGAAGATGTTGATATAAGAGAAAGTGTTGAAATGGTATCAATTTCTATTGATGATACACAAGTCGTAGATGAATCAGAAGTAGAAGCTGCCTTTGAGGATTTAAGTATGTTTGGAGATGCAGTTAGTGTTGACCAGGCGAAGACTCTTGATACAACAGTAAAATATAAAAATTCGGATAATGATGTAAAAACAGTAGGCTGTCAGATGATGATTGTTAAAATGTCTGGTAATTGGTACATTGCAGATGTAGCCTTTGATGAAATTGTTGAATAAGTTGACAAGGTATTAATAAGAGGTTATGATGTAAGAAAAATAATTGTCAAAGGCTATGGGCGTAAACTAATAATAGCCTTTGGTATTTATATGAAACGGAGGAAAAGATATGTTCTGTAAAAAGTGTGGAACACAGTTAAACGATAATGCCAATTTTTGTGCAGTGTGTGGTACACCTGTAGGAGATAATTTAAATCAGGCACAGCCAGCCCAGCAGGCGGACCCATTTGCACAGGTACAGCCAGCCCAGCAGGCGGATCCATTTGCACAGGCACAGCCAGCTCAGCAGGCAGAGCCATTTGCACAGGCACAGCCAGCCCAGCAGGCAGAGCCATTTGCACAGGCAAAGCCAGCCCAGCAGGCAGACCCATTTGTACAGGTACAGCCAGCAGCCCAGCAGGCGGACCCATTTGCACAGGTACAGCCAGCAGCCCAGCAGGCAGAGCCAGCTCAACAGTGGAACCCTACAATGAAACCTAAGAAAAGTAAAACACCTTTGATTTTAGGCTTAGTTGGTGCAGCTTTAGCTGTTGTAATTATTCTTGTAGTAGTTCTTTTATTTGCTTGTGGCGGTGGCAAGGGTGCATCTTCACCACAGGAGGCAGTAAATACATATTTTGAGGCATTAAATGAAAAAGACTTTGGCGAACTGAAAGGAATAATGTATCCGGCAGTATTCAACGATGGCTACGATGAAGATTTATATGAAAAAGATGAATTTGTTGAGGCATTAATTGAATCTACAGGTCCTGTATCAGATGCAGAAAATACAGATAATGTTTCTTTTGGTACAGCAAAGATTACAGATAAGGAAAACGCATCAACAAGTACTGTTAAGCAATATAACTCAAGCTTAAAGAAAGTTGATGGATATATTAAGATTGAAAAAGCAGCTAATTTTGAAGGAAAGATTGTTATAAAGGTTGATGGAGAAAAGGGTACATACAGTATTTCAGGTACAGTAGTTATGGCAGATGGTAAGTGGTATATAGCAAATATGAATGTCGGAAGCCATAAAATATATGATGAGGAGTAATGTATGTGGATTGCAAACAACTGGAAAGATTATGAAGTAATCGATTGTTCGCAAGGTGAAAAGCTTGAAAGGTGGGGCGAATACACATTGGTTCGCCCTGACCCTCAGGTCATATGGAATACACCTAAGATAAACAAAAAGTGGAATAAAATGAATGCCCATTATCACCGCTCAGCAAAGGGAGGCGGCGAGTGGGAATTTTTTGATTTACCTAAACAGTGGACAATAGGATATAAAACCCTAAGATTTAATTTAAAACCCTTTAGCTTTAAGCATACTGGTTTATTTCCGGAACAGGCAGCAAACTGGGATTGGTTTTCTGAAAGGATAAAAAATACAAATAGAAGTGTTAAGGTATTAAATCTTTTTGCCTACACTGGTGGAGCTACCTTGGCAGCAGCAGCGGCAGGAGCAAATGTTACCCATGTGGATGCTTCAAAGGGAATGGTAGCCTGGGCAAAGGAAAATGCTAAATCATCTGGCTTGGAGGAGGCTCCTATTAGATGGCTGGTTGATGATTGTGTAAAATTTGTAGAAAGAGAAATACGCCGAGGCAACAAGTATGACGGAATAATAATGGACCCACCATCCTATGGACGCGGACCAAAAGGAGAAATTTGGAAAATAGAGGACTCCATATATGATTTTGTGAAGCTTTGTACAAAAATATTATCAGACAAGCCTGTATTTTTCTTGATTAATTCTTATACAACAGGGCTTGCACCATCTGTACTTACATATATGATTTCTACAGAAATAGTAAGCAAGTTTGGTGGAAAGGTTCAATCAGAGGAAATAGGTCTGCCAGTTAAGGACACTGGATTGGTGTTGCCTTGTGGTGCATCTGGCCGTTGGGAAAGTCTATAGATATTTTTCGCATACAAAAAATAATACAAATAGGAAAACAATAGCAAAGAACTATTATTAAATAACAATTAAAAAGAAGACTATCTCTTGCGATAACTCAAGGGATAATCTTCTTTTTATATTATAGCTTAAAGGGTGAAAATGTTCAGTTAATTTGCAGCAGTTGTGTCTTGATTTGCTTCTGTAGTAGTTTCACCTTCGCCTGTAGATGACTCCTCATAAGGTGTCTGGCTAATGCTAAAGGAGGCGAGATAGTAATTTGTGTTTGAAAGCACTACAGTAATTTGCATTTCGTAAAAGGCTGTAGCTTCAGCGTCATTTTGGAAATGACTATCTCTGATTATGTAATCATAAACCAAAGCAGAATCAATAGTTTCATAATCATCATAGTAAATATAGCGGTCAATAAGTAACTCTAATGAAAAATCATCCATTGTTGTAGGTTTTTTCTTTGTAATAGATGAGGCATGGTCAATTCTTGTAGTCTTGTCCTCAAAAGGAAGATTTTCATCCCTTAGATGCTGCATATATTCTTCTTTAGATAAATCAAGCTCTTCGCGTTCCTTTTCAACACCAGCTCTAAGAGGTGGATAAAGCAAATCTAAATATGCACTATAATCCAATCTGTTTAAAGCGTTTAGCAGATTTTTGGGAACATTGTCTGCATAGGCATCACCACCAGATGTACATCCGCTCATCGAAAAAACACCGATAATCATTGAGAACATTAAAATGAAAGTAGTAATGTGTTTAAGTCTTTTCCTCATAGTATCTCTCCTAACATTTACATTATAATCCATATCAGCCGTATGTCATGAAACGCCAAATTAAAGCATAAATTCAGACAACACTGACATAAAAGCACGATAGTTATTCAGAGAGATTATACTATATATACAGACGAAAATAAAGAACTTTTTTGTAAAAATATGGAATGAAAAATATATTTTACATTAAACAAAAATAGCTTTTTTAATTTAACCTTAGTTTAAATTTAACTAAGTCAAGGCATTGAATTAACAATATGCCGAAGATATTGCAATTACACAGTTATCAGGTGCTTATGACAATTCCTTAAATGCAGATAATGTAAATGACCCACTTAATTACTATGGTTATGCACAGACGAATTATAAGAATGAAACATCAACAGCCTTAAAGCAGGGCGTATCTACATTGTCAGACAAAACCTTATATGGCAATGACAATGCAGAAAATAAGTTGGCTGCACAAAAATTTGTAGAAGCCTATGACAGCTTGAACGAAGCTATAAATAATTCAAATAATGGCGCAGATAGTAATTCAAATAATAACACAAATAAAGCACCACAAACTGGTGACACAACACATACAGCAGCGTTAATATTTTTAGTAATTGCTTCTGGTATAGCTATTATTGGACTTTCAGTTAAAAAGAAAGAGGATTAATACTCTGCAAAAGAAAACAATAAGTTGAAAGGCAATTAAAATGTATAGAAATTTTACGAGGTATATCAGGTACAATGGGAGTAATACTTACAGTACCTTTTGTTTCTTATATATCTGCAAGAATGTTGAAAAATAAATAGAGTATTCTTTGATAAAAAATAACAAGCAATAAATTGTATGAACACTATAAAAACATATGTTGACAAAAGTATACAGCGATTGTACAATGGTCACAGCGAGCGTTTTATAGACTGAACGGTTACTATGTTGACGAAGCAGGTTGTTCTGCGTGTATACTAAATAATTAAATAAAAGTATATTTAATAGTTAATGCTGAAATGTAATTAATAATTAAAACAAAAGTATAATTGATAATTAAATACTGAAAGTATAATTAATAGTTAAGTACAAAAAGTATAATTGATAATTAAATACTGAAAGTATAATTAATAGTTAAGTACAAAAAGTGATTATTTAGAATATGTTGATTTAGGCTGGTTAGGGTTGGACGGTTGACTAAATACATTTAGAAGGAGGATTTTATGAATTCTGTAAAATCTATTAAAAAAATTTCAAAGGTCACAGGTAAACTCAAGGTATTAGGTGCTGTATTAATGTGTGCAGTAATGGTTGCGTTAGTTCCCACACAGGCGTATGCAGACCAAAAATTTAGTTTAAGGTATTATGCAACAGATACAGATACTACATTAGGTACAAAAGGCAATCTTTTGGATAACACTAAATTATCATTTACTATTAATAGCTGGTGGTATGGAAAGTCAGCTGTTGAAGCAGATGGATATATGGTTTGCTCATTTGGAAAAAGAAATACAAGCTTTAAATGGGAATTTATAGAAAGCACTTTGACAACATATATGTCAGGTCTTAATTGTAATGCAACAATTTCGGGCTCACCTTCTGTATCTGTTTCACAATCTGATGGTGGAAAAACATATAAGTGTACAGTGCCATATTGGAGCTATCATATTAGAACAACAGCAAATTGCTGGACTGCTACTTATGAACAAAAAAGTACAGCTCAATATTATATTAAAAGAGGAAGCAAAAGGGTTGCACGCGTTGATTTACTTACATTAATTAAATGGTAAATGTTATGGAAAAAAAACAAAATAAAAAGCTAAAAAAAATTGTAATAATTATATCATTGCTTATAATATGTACATTAGGGGCGTTGTTTATTTCAAGAAAAGTTATAGAAAATATAATTGAAAATGATAAAACCCATTCGTTCGGTGAATGCAGGCGATATGTACAGTTAGTATGTGGTTATGTACAATGTATGGATTATGCAGAAAAATCTAATATGCAAATTGATGAAGCACTATCAAAGGATATAGAACAGTCAGTAAAGGATATGTATTATGTACTAGACACACAGGATGGCACATATACTTCTGCAGATCTTTATAATTTGGCACAGCTTGCATATATATATTCATATTACGGTCTGGATTGTACAAAAATTAAAGCTAGTATAGACAAATACTATATGGAAGATGAGAAAATGTACAATACTATGCGTTATGACGGAGAACAGTCTAAAACAGAATCAGCATTAGGCAGTAATTATATGTCAGATATGCTGTTATCTGGTGTAGATGATAATTTCTTCACAAGCTGTAATATGAATGAAATATTAAAAAAATGGTTTAATGAAAATGTAGAAAATATTATTGATACAAACCAGGATGCAAGTGATTTATATACTATATTGTATGACTTTTATATACACAAGTATGCGTTAGATGAATTGAACTATGAATATATGAGTGAAAATGCGAAAAGGTATATAGATGATACAGCTAAGGATATAGCTAATTTTGGGACTAATTTGCCAGATGTGGGCTTGATTGACGATTTAATATATGTTTCAGATATATTCCAATATAAGACAGAGGAAGATTATGCTGCTTTATCAAAGGAAGAATTTAGAAAAATAAATTCACGCGAGGATTTTGAATTTGATATAGAAAGTGAAAAAGGTATTGTTATATTTGGAGCTATGTTAAAAATTCACTATGAAACTGTAGGCAGTATATATAACGATTTCCTAAATGCAAATCTTAGTGATATGCTTAGTGAACATTATGAAAGATATGTAAAAAGTGGATTAAGTGAAAAGTGTAAGGAGCTAGGAGGCAACAAATAGATATATGATGACAGATTATTACATTAAAGGAGCAGCTAATGAGTTATTTATCAGTTAAAGGTGTAAGTAAAACTGTTGGCGGCAGCAATATTTTATCCAATATTTCATTGGAGTTTGAAAAGACCGGACTTGTGTTTATAGTTGGAAAGTCTGGAGCTGGCAAGAGTACATTATTAAATATAATAGGACAGCTAGACAATGAGTATAGTGGTGAAGTAGTATTAGATAATAATGTATGCAAAAAAGATTACCAAGCTATGTTTGAAATGCGACGAGAAAAAATCGGATTTGTATTTCAGGATTTCAATTTGCTGGGAGATTTAACAGTTGATGAAAATATTAATATAGCAATGGATTTGTCAGAGTGTAATGTAAATGATGTTTCTTCCTATTATAAAGAGTTTGAAATTGACCAATGCAAAGACAAGCAGTGTAAATATATGTCTGGTGGTGAAAGACAAAGAACTGCACTTGTTAGAGCAATCTGCAAGGACAGCCAGATTATATTAGCTGATGAACCTACAGGAAACTTAGATAATACTAATACAAAAATAGTGTTTGATGCTTTAAAGAAAATCAGCAAGGAAAGGCTTGTTATAGTAGTAACTCACGATATGGAGGCAGCTACCTCTTATGGTGATAGATTAATAACCTTGTCAGATGGAAGTGTTTTGTCAGATGAAAGCTATAATGATAAAAACCAAAATACATCAAATACAATAGAAAAAGCTGGAACTAAGGCAGAATATACAAAAAGAAGGGTTAATCTAAAACCAATAATAAAAGGTCATTTAAAAAAGAATAAAAGACGAAACATAATGATTGTATCTATTTGTGTAATATTAATGCTGTTTACAGTAGCTACTATCAGCCTGCTAAACTCAATGGAAAATGTATCTACCAGTATTAATTCTATATTTGGTAATGATAAGGTACAAATAAGCTATCAAGAAAATGATGGAAAAAGTTATAGTCTGTCTGATGAATTTATTGAAGAAATAAAAAATACTGATAGTAAAGAGATTGTTGCTTATTACGGTATTCCTATAGGAACATATGATGAAGAAGAAGATTATGTTTCTGTGTCTTATGAATTATTCAATATTGATGATTTCTTTAAGGAAAGATTTGGCTACTATGGTGTAGAGCTGCCAAAGGAAGAAAATGAAATAATTGTAAATACAGGATTTTCTAAAAAGGTTTTCGGCAGTGATGATTGTAGTGGCAAAACTGTTTGGTTATACACAGCTTCAGATACCAAAATTCAATGTGTTGTAAAGAGTGTTTCAGACACCTTAATAGAGGGTGATGAACCAAAGGTGTTTATTAATACAAGTATATTGAATAAGCTAGGTGAAGAAAAAATAGATAGTGAAGATATGATGTTATATTCACAGTCAAAGCTAAATTATTCATATATAAATCTGAAGCATACTTCACAGGAAAAAGATGTGGTTTATGGTAAAAAGCTTGAAGGCGACAACGAGGCTTTAGTTAATGCAGGTGGCATTAACTCCTTAATAAGTGTGTTAGAGCTGCCATATTCATTTGTAAGCGTTGAAGATGTGGTAAACGGCAAAATATCTAAGGTGCTTGTTGATGCAATATTGAATAGCTCAGTGCCTATAGAGAAAAATATTAATACAGAGCCTTGTGTTACCTTGAAAATTGTAGGTATTACAAGTGATACTGATGATTCCTTGGACTTTTACATATCTGATAATACCTATAATGAAGCTAAGAAAAACAAAGTGACAGATATGGTTATATATCTTAGAGATGTAGGAGAAAACCAAGAACAGGTTATTGATATTACAGCCAGATATGGATATGATTATGGAAACTCTGGAAGCGCAAAGGCAGAGGTAGCAGTATCTAAAATGAGAGTAACAACAGTTATAATGGCAGTATTAGCAGTAGCAGCTATTATAATGGCGTTTCTGTTTATTAGATTTGCTACAAAGATTAATATTATTAATCAGACCAATGAAATTGGTGTTTTAAAGGCTCTAGGAGCAAATAATAATCAAATTGGTGCATTATATATAAAGGAGAATATGCTTTTATTTTTAATATCTGCTGGTATTTCAGGAGTAGTGCTTATTGTGCTGCAGGTCTTAAAATCACTTGGATATTTGGTAATAGATGGAATAGTTATATATAATGTAAATATACTGCATATTATAATAATTGCTTTAATCGGAATAGCTACTGTTTATATGGCAACATTTTTTGAGATTACCAAAATAAACAAGATAAATCTTATCGAGCTGTTAAGAAAGAGCAATTAAAAACTACATTTATAATTTACATAAGTATAGATTATAGTAATGAGCTTTATCCTTTTAGATAAGGGTGCAGTTAAATATGAATAATGTCAGGCAGGGCGTGCGTTAAAGGCTGTGGCATAGCTGCAGACTTTAATACAAGCTAAGTCTGGCATTTTTTATATTTTATGAATTTGAGGAAAGTTTTATGTAATTAAGACTTTAAATAAATTATTTATTATTAAGGTTTGGGTAAAGCAGCTCGTAACTAAAATTTTAAGTAAAAATAATAAGCATGAAAAATAGCAGGGACAGGTAATAAACTTATAATATATTAAAATAATAAAGGTTAAAAAATAAAAGAGTAAAAAAATAAAAAAGTAAAAAAATAAAAAAAGTTAAAAAGTTAAAAAATAAAAAAAGTTAAAAAAGTGCTTGCAATTACTGGATTTATGGTGTAAACTACTAAATGCTGTGACATGATAGCGATGAAGCATGAGGTTGCCGCTAGCAATTAGCGGGTTTTCTGTGGAGCGAATGTCAAGTTAGGAAACTGGCGACAAGTCACTGTACAAACCATATAGTCCACATATTGTGGAAACAACGTGTTGATGTGGTAAGATTTACGACACACACGGAAGAGTGTACAGTCACCGCTTGTTGTACTTAAGTAAAAGTGCGAAAAGGAGGCGACTTTTTTTATGGCAAGTCAAGTAATGAGAATCACATTGAAAGCTTACGATCATCAGTTAATCGATCAGTCAGCTTCAAAAATCATCGATACTGTTAAGAAGACAGGTGCGAAGGTTAGCGGACCAGTACCACTTCCAACAAAGAAGGAAGTAGTTACTATTCTTAGAGCCGTTCACAAGTACAAAGATTCAAGAGAACAGTTCGAGCAGAGAACTCATAAGAGACTTATTGATATCATCACACCATCACAGAAGACTGTTGATGCGTTATCTAGATTAGAAATGCCAGCCGGTGTTGATATTGATATCAAAATGAAGAACAAATAAGTTCTAAAAATTAGCAAGTAATCCTAAAGGTTTAAATATAGAAGCAACACTTCCATTCCAGAAGGAATCAACATATTATGAATATAGTGTTCCACTTATATTGGACTGTTCTAGGATGTTTTCCCGAATAATCGGTGAAAACCGCTGTAGATTAAACAGGAGGTAAACAAAATGAAGAAAGCTATTTTAGCAACAAAAGTCGGAATGACTCAAATCTTCAATGAAGACGGTGCATTAACACCAGTTACTGTACTTCAGGCTGGTCCTTGTGTTGTTACTCAGGTTAAAACAGTAGCAAACGACGGATACGAAGCTGTACAGGTAGGCTTTACAGACAAGAGAGAAAAGCTTGTAAATAAAGCATTAAAAGGACACTTTGACAAGGCTGGAGTATCTTACAAGAGATATGTAAGAGAATTCAAGTTTGAAAATGCTTCAGAATACTCAGTTAAAGATGAAATCAAGGCTGATATTTTTGCAGCAGGCGATAAAGTAGATGCAACAGCGATTGCAAAAGGAAAAGGATTCCAGGGCGCAATCAAGAGATTAGGTCAGTCAAGAGGACCTATGGCTCACGGTTCTAAGTTCCATCGCCATCAGGGTTCAAATGGTGCTTGTTCGGATCCAAGTAAGGTATTCAAAGGAAAAGGAATGCCTGGTCACATGGGTGCAAAGAAGATTACAATCCAGAACCTTGAGATAGTTAAGGTAGATGTAGAAAATAACTTAATCCTTGTTAAGGGTGCAGTTCCAGGACCAAAGAAAGCTTTGGTTACAATTAAAGAAACTGTTAAATCTGGCAAGTAGGTTTAGTAAGGAAGGAGGAACATTCAGATGTCAAAGGTATCTGTTTACAATATGAAAGGCAGCGAAGTTGGTGAAATCGAATTAAACGATGCAGTATTTGGTGTTGAAGTAAATGAACACTTAGTACATTTAGCAGTAGTCAGCCAGCTTGCAAATAAGCGTCAGGGAACTCAGAGTGCAAAGACTCGTTCAGAAGTTAGTGGCGGCGGAAAGAAACCTTGGAAGCAAAAAGGAACAGGCCACGCTAGACAGGGATCTACAAGATCACCACAGTGGACAGGCGGCGGTATCGTATTTGCTCCAAAGCCAAGAGATTACTCAATCAAGTTAAACAAGAAAGAAAAGCAGTTAGCTCTTAAATCAGCTTTAACTTCAAGAGTACAGGAAAACAAGTTCATCGTTGTTGATGAAATAAAATTAGATAGCATTAAAACAAAGAACTTTGCAGAAGCATTAGACAGCTTAAATGTAAAGAAAGCATTAGTTGTTTTAAATGAAAACGACCAGAATGTAGTTTTATCTGCAAAGAATATTCCTACAGTTAAAACTGCTTTAACAAACACAATAAATGTATTCGACATATTAAAATATGACACAATCGTTATTGATAAGGCAGCTGTAGCAACAATCGAGGAGGTATACGCATAATGGCAAACATTAAATATTACGATGTAATCCTCAAACCTGTTATTACAGAAAAGAGTATGAACGCTATGAGCTTAAAGAAGTATACATTCTTAGTTCATACAGAGGCTACAAAGACTCAGATTAAAGAAGCTGTTGAAAAGATGTTCGAAGGAACAAAGGTTAAGAGTGTAAACACAATTAACTTAGACGGAAAGAACCGCAGACGCGGTGCTGTAGTTGGAAAGACAGCTAAGACAAAGAAAGCTATCGTTCAGTTAACAGAAGACAGCAAGGATATTGAAATCTTTGAAGGTCTATAAAATATAACAGATAGCAGCTTATATGCAATGAAAGCATGATAATAAACGGGTTCTGCATTTGCAGAATAACAAGAAAGGAGAAACAAGATGGGAATTAAGACATATAACCCATATACACCTTCTAGAAGAAATATGACTGGTCTTGATTATGCTGAAATCACAAAGGCAACTCCAGAGAAGTCTTTAGTTGTTTCACTTAAGAAGAACTCAGGTCGTAACAATCAGGGTAAAATTACTGTAAGACACCGCGGTGGCGGCTCAAGAAGAAAATATAGAATCATCGATTTCAAGAGAAAGAAAGATGGTATTCCAGCAACTGTTGTTGGTATCGAATATGATCCAAACAGAACAGCAAATATCGCTCTCTTAAACTACGCAGATGGCGAAAAGTCATACATCCTTGCTCCTAACGGATTAAAGGACGGAATGGTAGTTATGAGTGGTGCTACAGCTGAAGTTAAGGTTGGTAACTGCTTACCACTTGAAAACATTCCAGTTGGTACAGAAGTTCACAACATCGAATTATATCCAGGTAAGGGTGGACAGTTAGTTCGTTCTGCTGGTAACTCAGCTCAGCTTATGGCTAAGGAAGGCAAGTATGCTACACTTAGATTACCTTCAGGCGAAATGAGAATGGTTCCAATTATCTGCCGTGCTACAATCGGTCAGGTTGGTAATATTGAACATGACTTAGTTAAAATTGGTAAAGCAGGACGCAAGCGTAACATGGGTATCAGACCTACAGTTCGTGGTTCTGTAATGAATCCTAATGACCATCCACATGGTGGTGGTGAAGGTAAGACAGGTATCGGTCGTTCAGGCCCATGTACTCCTTGGGGTAAACCTGCTCTTGGCTTAAAGACAAGAAAGAAGAACAAGCAGTCTAACAAGCTCATCGTAAGAAGACGCGATGGCAAGAACATGAAGTAAGGAGGAATACCAATGGCTAGATCATTAAAAAAAGGTCCATTTGCGGACGCACATTTACTTAAAAAAGTAGATGCAATGAATGAATCAGGACAGAAGTCAGTTATTAAGACTTGGTCTCGTCGTTCAACAATCTTCCCACAAATGGTTGGACATACAATAGCAGTTCATGATGGCAGAAAACATGTACCAGTATATGTTACAGAAGATATGGTTGGACATAAGCTTGGTGAATTTGTTGCTACAAGAACTTACAGAGGACATGGAAAAGACGAAAAGAAGTCTAAACGCTAGTTGAAAGAAGATTGAAAGGAGGTTTTCATCCATGGCAAAAGGACATAGAAGCCAGATAAAAAGAGAAAGAAATGCTAATAAGGACACTAGACCATCAGCAAAACTTTCATATGCTAGAATATCAGTTCAGAAGGCATGTTTCGTATTGGACGCTATAAGAGGTAAGGATGTGCAGACAGCACTCGGTATCTTAGCTTACAATCCAAGATATGCATCTTCAGTTATAGAAAAATTATTAAAGTCTGCTATTGCAAACGCTGAAAACAACAATGGTATGAATGTTGACAACCTTTACATTGAGGAGTGTTATGCAAACCAAGGACCAATTATGAAGAGAATCAGACCTAGAGCACAGGGTAGAGCTTACAGAATCGAAAAGAGAATGAGCAACATCACAATCGTGCTCAACGAGAAGTAATTAGCAGAAAGGAGAACGCATAATGGGACAGAAAGTTAATCCTCACGGCATAAGAGTCGGCGTTATTAAAGATTGGGATTCAAAATGGTATGCTGAAGCTGATTTTGCAGACAATCTTATTGAAGATAACAAGATCAGAACATACCTTAAGAAAAAGTTATATAGCGCAGGTGTTTCAAAGATTGAAATCGAAAGAACATCTGACAGATGTAAAGTTATCGTTCACACAGCTAAGCCTGGTGTTGTAATCGGTAAGGGCGGTGCTGAAATCGAAAAACTTAAAGAAGAAGTTCAGAAGTTAACAACAAAGAAGATAGTTGTAGATATTAAAGAAATTAAGAAGCCAGATATGGATGCTCAGTTAGTAGCAGAAAATATCGCACTTCAGTTAGAAAATCGTATCTCTTTCAGAAGAGCTATGAAGTCTACAATGTCAAGATGTAGAAAAGCAGGAGCAAAGGGTATCAAGACTTCAGTTTCTGGCCGTCTTGGTGGTGCTGATATGGCTCGTACAGAGTTCTACTCAGAAGGTACTATTCCACTTCAGACATTAAGAGCTGATATCGATTATGGATTTGCTGAAGCAGATACAACATATGGTAAAGTTGGTGTTAAGGTTTGGATTTACAGAGGCGAGGTACTTCCAACTAAGACAGTAGAAAAAGAAACAAAAAATGCTAAGGAAGGGAGCGATAACTAATGTTAATGCCTAAAAGAGTTAAGCGTCGTAAACAGTTCCGTGGTACTATGGCAGGTAAAGCCTTAAGAGGTAACAAGATTACTAACGGTGAATATGGTATTGTCGCTTTAGAACCAGCATGGATTAAGTCAAATCAGATAGAAGCTGCCCGTATTGCTATGACCCGTTATATCAAGCGTGGTGGTAAAGTTTGGATTAAGATTTTCCCAGATAAACCAGTAACTACAAAACCAGCAGAAACAAGAATGGGTTCCGGAAAAGGAACACTTGAATACTGGGTAGCAGTTGTTAAGCCAGGTCGTGTATTATTTGAAATTTCAGGAGTTCCTGAAGAAGTAGCTAGAGAAGCTCTTAGACTTGCAACACATAAGTTACCAGTGAAATGTAAAATCGTTTCTCGCGCAGATTTAGAAGGCGGTGATAACAGTGAAAATTAATGAGTATGTAAAAGATTTAAAAGCAAAATCAGTTGCAGAATTAAATGATGAATTAGTAGCTGCTAAAAAGGAACTTTTCAATTTAAGATTCCAGAACGCAACTAATCAGTTAGACAATACAAGCAGAATTAAAGAAGTAAGAAAGAATATCGCAAGAATTCAGACAGTTATTTCAGAACAGACAAAAGCTGCTAACTAATAAGTGTTAATTGATTATGGAATCTGAGAAAGGAGACAGTTGTCGTGGAAAGAAATTTAAGAAAAACACGTACCGGTAAGGTAATTAGTGATAAGATGGATAAGACAATCGTAGTTGCTGTACAGGATAACGTTAAACATCCATTATACGGAAAAATCGTTAAGAGAACATATAAATTAAAAGCTCATGATGAGAATAACGAATGCGGTATCGGTGATACAGTAAAAGTTATGGAAACAAGACCATTATCTAAGGATAAGAGATGGAGACTTGTTGAGATTATCGAAAAGGCTAGATAAGTAGAAAGGAGTTTCATTATGGTTCAACAGGAAAGTAGACTTAAAGTTGCTGATAATACAGGCGCTAAAGAATTACTTACAATTAGAGTAATGGGCGGTTCTACTAGAAGATATGCTAACATCGGTGATGTAATCGTTGCTACTGTTAAAGAAGCAACACCAGGCGGTGTTGTAAAAAAAGGTGATGTAGTAAAGGCTGTAGTAGTTCGTTCAGTTAAAGGCGCTCGTCGTGCAGACGGTTCTTATATTAAGTTTGATGAAAATGCTGCTGTAATTATTAAAGATGACAAGAATCCAAGAGGAACTCGTATCTTTGGACCAGTAGCAAGAGAGCTAAGAGAAAAACAGTTTATGAAGATTGTTTCTTTAGCACCAGAAGTATTATAAGGAGGTGTGCGTAAGTGTCAGCATTAAAGATTAAAAAAGGCGATCTTGTAAAAGTTATCGCTGGTAAAGATAAAGATAAAGAAGGCAAGATAGTATCAGTTAACAAAGAAAAGAACACAGTTGTTGTTGAAGGCGTTAACATGATTACAAAGCATACAAAGCCAAGCGCACAGAATCAGGCAGGCGGCATTGTTACAACAGAAGGACCTATCAATGCTTCAAATGTAATGTTAGTTGTTGATGGCAAAGCTACAAGAGTTGGCTTCAAGGTAGAAGACGGCAAGAAGGTTCGTTTTGCAAAATCAACTGGCAAAGTTATCGATTAATTAGGAAGGAGGTCCACAAAGTGAGCAGACTTAAAGATACTTATTACAATGAAATAGTTGATGCGATGACAAAGAAGTTTGGTTACACAAATGTTATGCAGGTACCAAAGCTTGACAAAATCGTTATAAATATGGGCGTTGGCGAAGCTAAAGACAACGCAAAGGTTTTAGATGCAGCTGTTAAGGATCTTGAAACAATCACAGGTCAGAAAGCTGTACTCACAAGAGCAAAGAAATCTGTTGCTAACTTCAAGATTAGAGAAGGCTTAGCAATCGGATGTAAGGTTACTCTTAGAGGAGAAAAGATGTACGAATTCCTTGACAGATTAGTAAATCTTTCATTACCTCGTGTAAGAGACTTTAGAGGTGTAAACCCTAACTCATTTGATGGCAGAGGAAATTACGCTCTTGGTATTAAGGAACAGATCATTTTCCCTGAAATTGAATATGATAAAGTTGATAAGGTTAGAGGTATGGACATTATTTTTGTTACAACAGCTAACACAGATGAAGAAGCTCGTGAATTATTGACATTATTTAATATGCCATTTCAGAAGTAATTAGGAGGTAAATCCATGGCTAAAACAGCAATGAAGGTTAAACAACAGCGTAAACCAAAGTTCTCAACACAGGAATACAGCCGTTGTAGAATTTGTGGCCGTCCACATGCTTACTTAAGAAAATACGGAATTTGCAGAATTTGCTTCCGTGAATTAGCATATAAGGGACAGATACCAGGCGTAAAGAAAGCTTCTTGGTAAGAGTCAGTTACTATTAATGTAAGTCGCAAAAAAAGCGATACTGCAATATTTAAGGAGGACATTTAAAATGGCAATGAGCGATCCAATCGCAGATATGCTTACAAGAATTCGTAATGCAAATACTGCTAAACATGATACAGTAGATATTCCAGCATCTAAGATGAAATTAGCAATAGCTGAAATTCTTTTAAATGAAGGATATATTAAGAAATATGAAGTTATCGAAGACGGTAACTTCAAGACAATCCAGATCACATTAAAGTATGGTCAGGATAAGAACGAAAAGATTATCACAGGTTTAAAGAGAATTTCAAAGCCTGGTCTTAGAGTTTACGCAGGCAAGGATGAGCTTCCAAGAGTACTTGGCGGTTTAGGTATTGCTATTATTTCAACAAACAAGGGTATCGTTACAGACAAGGAAGCCAGAAAGCTTCAGGTTGGTGGCGAAGTATTAGCTTTTGTTTGGTAGTCGATAGAATTCGTTTTCATATTCACGAAAAGGAGGTGCGGGCATGTCACGTATAGGAAGACTGCCTATCGCTATACCAGCAGGTGTAACTGTAGATATAGCAGAAAATAACAAGGTTACTGTTAAAGGACCTAAGGGAACACTTGAAAGAGTGTTGCCAGCAGAAATGGAAATCAAAAAAGATGGAGAAACAGTTGTTGTTTCAAGACCAAACGATTTAAAGAAAATGAAATCTTTACATGGTCTTACAAGAACACTTATCTCTAACATGGTAATAGGTGTATCTGAAGGATACACAAAGGAGCTCGAAGTAAACGGTGTTGGTTACAGAGCTGCTAAACAGGGCAATAAATTAGTTCTTAGCCTTGGATACTCTCACCCTGTAGAAATGATTGATCCAGAAGGACTTGAAGCTGTAGTTGATGGTACTAACAAAATTATTGTTAAAGGTATCGATAAAGAAAAAGTTGGCCAATACGCTGCTGAAATCAGAGCAAAAAGAGGACCAGAACCTTACAAGGGCAAAGGTATCAAGTATGCTGATGAAGTTATCAGACGCAAAGTTGGTAAGACTGGTAAGAAGTAAATCAAGGAGGTACAATTATGGTTAGTAAAGAATCTAGAGCGGATATCCGTGTTAAAAAGCATAGCAGATTACGAAACCGTTTAAACGGTACTGCTGAAAGACCACGTCTTGCAGTTTTCAGAAGCAATAATCATATGTATGCTCAGATTATTGATGATACAGTTGGAAACACACTTGTTGCAGCATCTACACTTGAGAAAGATGTTAAGGCTGAATTAGACAAGACAAACAATGTTGAAGCTGCTTCTTACTTAGGAACAGTTATCGCAAAGAAGGCATTAGAAAAAGGAATTACAACTGTTATCTTTGACAGAGGCGGATTCATATATGAAGGAAAAATCAAAGCATTAGCAGAGGCAGCTAGAGAAGCTGGTCTTAATTTCTAGTTGAGGAGGATAACACATGAAACGTACAATTATTGATGCTAGTCAGTTAGAATTAGAAGAAAAAGTAGTATCAATTAAGCGTGTAACTAAAGTTGTTAAAGGTGGACGAAATATGAGATTCGCTGCTTTAGTTGTTGTCGGTGACGGCAAAGGACACGTAGGTGCTGGTTTAGGCAAGGCTGCTGAAATTCCTGAAGCTATTCGTAAAGGAAAAGAAGACGCTATGAAGAAGCTTATTGAAGTGCCAACAGATGCAAACTTGAGTATTCCACATGATATTATAGGAAACTTTGGTAGTGCTTCAGTATTATTAAAGAAGGCTCCAGATGGTACAGGTATTATCGCTGGTGGTCCTGCTCGTAATGTATTAGAGCTTGCAGGTCTTAAGAATATCCGTACAAAGTCATTAGGCTCAAACAATAAACAGAATGTAGTTCTTGCTACAATCGAAGGTTTATCTGGTTTAAAGACTCCTGAAGAAGTAGCTAAGCTTCGCGGCAAGACTGTAGAAGAAATTTTGGGCTAATAGGAGGATCAAAAAATGGCAGATAAGTTAAAAATTACATTAGTTAAATCACCAATCGGTGCTGTTCCAAAGCAGGTTAAGACAGTTGAAGCTTTAGGCTTAAAGAAGCTTAACAAGACTGTAGAAATGCCTGATAATGCAGCAGTTAGAGGTATGATTCAACAGGTTAGACATTTAGTTAAAGTTGAAGAAATCTAAGGAATAGGAGGTGCATTTCATGAATTTGTCAAATTTACAGCCTGCAGAAGGTTCAAAACATAGTGATAACTTCAGAAGAGGTCGTGGCCATGGTTCTGGAAACGGAAAGACAGCCGGTAAAGGTCATAAGGGTCAGAAGGCTCGTTCAGGCGGCACAAGACCAGGCTTTGAAGGTGGTCAGATGCCATTATACAGAAGAATACCAAAGAGAGGTTTCACAAATAGAAATACTTTAGAAATAGTTGGTATCAATGTAAGTGCTCTTGAGGCTTTTGAAGCAGGTTCTGAGGTAACAGTTGAAACTTTAGTTGAAGCTGGAATCGTTAAGAATGTTAGAGATGGCGTTAAGATACTTGGAAACGGTAATCTTACTAAAAAGCTTACAGTAAAGGCAAATGCTTTCTCTGAAGGAGCAAAGGAAAAAATTGAAGCTGTAGGTGGAACTTGCGAGGTGATCTAATGTTTACAACAATTAAAAACGCTTTCAAAGTGAAAGAGATAAGACAGAAATTACTCTTTACGTTTTTAATGCTTATAGTAGTTAGATTAGGTAGTCAGATACCCACACCCGGAACAGATGCTAGTGTTGTTTCATCTTTAATGAAAAAAGTATCAGATACAACAAGTGGTACTTTAATCAGTGCGTTTACTGGAGGTTTGGAAAAAATGTCCATATTCGCACTGGGCATTTCGCCCTACATAACTTCATCAATTATTATGCAGTTACTTACAATAGCTATTCCAAAGCTTGAGGAATTGCAGAAGGATGGAGAAACTGGTAGAAAGAAAATTGCCGAAATTACAAGATATGTAACAGTAGCACTTGCACTTCTTACATCGATTGTTATGGCTATAGGCTTTGGCAATTCAAACGCATTTGGAAACAAGTCATCAATGACCTCTCTCCAGTATGTTCTTACAATAGCACTTGTTGTTATTACATGGACAGCAGGATCAGCATTCCTTATGTGGCTTGGTGAGAGAATCACTGAGAAGGGAGTTGGAAATGGTATTTCAATTATCTTAGTAATTAATATCATTGCAAGAGTGCCAAGTGATTTATATAACTTATATGAATCAAAAGTTAAAATTACATCAACAAATGGCAGATCTATCGGTGGTGCGCTTCTTGCTGCAGTTATTATTTTCTTAGTAATTGTTGCAATATTTGCATTAGTAGTTATATTACAAGGCGGACAGAGAAAAATAGCAGTTCAGTATTCAAAGAAGCTTCAGGGAAGAAAGATGGTTGGTGGCCAGTCATCATGTATTCCATTAAAGGTTAATACTGCTGGCGTTATTCCTATTATCTTTGCTTCATCAATAATGCAGCTTCCAATAGTTATTGCAAACTTCTTTGGCAAGCAGGCAGGAGATGGAACATTCTGGGGTAAGGTTTTAAGACTGTTAAACTCTGGCTCTTGGTTCAATTTAGATAACTTTAAATATACATTAGGTTTCCTTGTGTACGCAGCATTAGTTATAATATTCGCTTATTTCTATACATCAATTACATTCAATCCTATTGAAGTAGCTGATAATATGAAGAAACAGGGCGGTTTTGTACCTGGTATTAGACCTGGTAAGCCAACAGAGGAATATTTAACAAGAATATTAAATTATATAGTATTAATTGGTGCAATAGGGTTACTTATAGTGGCTACTATTCCAATCGTATTCTCTGGTGTATTTAGCGCATCAGTTTCATTCGGTGGAACATCACTAATCATCGTTGTTGGTGTTATTTTAGAAACACTTAACAAGATTGAATCAATGATGGTAGTTCGTAATTATAAAGGTTTTTTGAACGATTAATCAGTGTCCCGCGATAGGTGAAAGCTTGTCGCGGGTTATTGTGCAAATAACTAAATGTAGAAGGAGATTATTATATGAAGATTATAATGTTAGGAGCGCCAGGTGCAGGAAAGGGTACACAGGCAAAAATGATTGCTGACAAGTATTCTATACCGCATATCTCTACAGGTGATATTTTCCGTGCGAATATTAAAAACGGAACAGAGCTTGGAAAGAAAGCTAAAGAATATATGGATAAAGGTCTTTTAGTTCCTGATGAATTAACTTGTGATTTAGTAGTTGATAGAATCAAACAGGAAGACTGCAAGAATGGGTATATTTTAGATGGTTTCCCAAGAACTATTCCACAGGCAGAATGTCTTGATGAAGCACTTACACAGATGGGTGAAAAGATAGATTATGCTGTAAATGTAGAAGTTCCAGACGAAAACATCGTAAAGAGAATGTCAGGCAGAAGAGCCTGCGTAAACTGTGGCGCAACATATCATATTGTTCATATTCCAACAAAAGTTGAAGGAATTTGTGACAGATGTGGCAAGGAATTAATCTTAAGAGATGATGACAAGCCGGAAACAGTAACAAAGCGTCTTAATGTATATCATGAACAGACACAGCCACTTATTGACTACTACACAAAGAAGGGTGTTTTAGTTGAGGTTGACGGAACAGTTGATATGAATGATGTATTTAACGCAATCATAGATATATTAGGTAAGTAAGATGCCAGTTACAATAAAATCACAACATGAAATAGAGTTAATGAGAGAGGCAGGAAAAATTCTTGCTAAAACTCATAATGAGCTTGCAAAAGCCATTAGACCAGGAATGACAACATTAGAAATTGATAAAATCGGAGAAGAAATCATTAGAAGTTATGGTTGTATTCCATCATTTCTTAATTATGAAGGCTATCCAGCATCAATATGTGTATCGGTTAATGATGAAGTTGTTCATGGGATTCCAAGTAAGGACAGAATTCTTGTAGATGGTGATATTGTTTCTTTAGATGCAGGAGTAATATACAAAGGATACCATTCAGATGCTGCTAGAACAGTTGCAGTAGGGGAAATTAGCGAAGAAGCAAAGAAACTTATAGAAGTTACAAGGCAAAGCTTTTTTGAAGGAATTAAGTTTGCAAAAGAAGGTTATCATTTACATGATATTTCAAATGCAATCGGAGATTATTGCGAAAACCGTGGTTACGGAGTCGTAAGGGATTTAGTAGGTCATGGAATTGGAAGAAATCTCCACGAGGATCCGGAAATTCCAAACTTCCGTCAAAGAAGAAGAGGCATAAAGCTTCAAGCTGGAATGACACTTGCTGTGGAGCCAATGGTCAACATAGGAACCTGTGAGGTTTCCTGGTTAGATGATGATTGGACCGTAGTTACAGATGATGGTTCTTTATCCGCACATTATGAGAATACAATTCTTATTACAAAAGGTGAACCAGAAATCCTATCGTTACTATAGATATAGAAGAAATGAAAAAGACTAAACTGGAGGTTATTGAATGGCTAAGTCTGATGTTATTGAAATCGAAGGAACAGTTATTGAAAAATTACCTAATGCAATGTTTCAGGTAGAACTTGAAAATGGACATAAGGTATTAGCACATATCAGTGGTAAATTAAGAATGAACTTTATCAGAATTTTACCAGGTGACAAAGTAACTATTGAATTATCACCATATGATTTGTCTAAAGGTCGTATCGTATGGAGAGATAAATAATCCGACAAAAGTTAAAAAGAGACTTGCATTTGCAAAAGTTGTATGCTATACTCATAGTCGGACTTTTTTTGAAAGGAGGATTTACTGTGAAGGTTAGATCATCAGTTAAACCAATTTGCGAAAAATGCAAAATTATCAAAAGAAAGGGTAGCATCAGAGTAATCTGTGAAAATCCTAAGCACAAACAAAGACAGGGCTAATAATTATATTATTACAAGAGTTTTACACACTAAAACTCGGTTTTTGTGCGTCTAAGCATGCGGCTGCAGCAATGAAACACTAGGAAGCGTTTAACCTGTTACTCTCAAAGGTTAATGTGAAATATTGGAAAATTGCTTTTAATAGAATAGTCTATATGACTATAACCATTATTATGGTGGTGAATGCAGGACGACCTAAAACTTGTCCTGTAGTGAATTTATTCACAAAATGAAACAAAGATAAAGAAGTATATGTCGCGTACACATTTCAGACGGCAATTTATTGACGGGCTACGAAAGAGGTATATTTCTTAGGAAGATTATTGATGGAGGTGTAATACACACATGGCTCGTATTTCAGGTGTTGATTTACCAAGAGAAAAGCGTATTGAAATCGGATTAACTTATATCTATGGTATTGGAAGAGTTAGCGCTACAAAGATCCTTGAAGCTGCTGGTGTTAATCCAGATACTCGTGTTAGAGACTTAACAGATGATGAAGTTAAGAAGATAAGTGCAGTAATCGATGAAAATCATATTGTAGAAGGTGATTTAAAAAGAGAAATCGCTTTAAACATTAAGAGATTACAGGAAATTGGATGCTACAGAGGCATTCGTCATAGAAAAGGACTTCCAGTTCGTGGTCAGAAAACAAAGACTAATGCTAGAACTAGAAAAGGTCCTAAGAGAACAGTTGCAAACAAGAAAAAATAATAATCATTGATAGAACCCATAAGGGAGGTTAGTTTAAAATGGCTAAAGTTACAAAGAAAGTGACAAAAAAGCGTGTAAAGAAAAACGTTGAACGCGGACAGGCACATATTCAGGCATCTTTCAACAATACAATCGTTACATTAACAGATACTGAAGGTAATGCTTTATCATGGGCTAGTGCTGGTGGTCTAGGATTTAGAGGTTCAAAGAAATCTACTCCTTATGCAGCTCAGATGGCAGCTGAAACTGCTACAAAGGCAGCTTTAGTACACGGCTTAAAATCAGTAGATGTTATGGTAAAAGGTCCTGGTTCAGGACGAGAAGCAGCAATCCGTGCTCTTTCAGCAAGCGGTCTTGAAGTAACAAGTATTAAAGATGTTACTCCAGTTCCACATAACGGTTGCCGCCCACCAAAGCGTAGAAGAGTCTAATAGGAGGTGCAGATAGATGGCAGTAAATAGAGTTCCTGTACTTAAAAGATGTAGATCACTTGGCTTGGATCCAATTTATTTAGGAATTGACAAGAAGTCAAATAGAGAATTAAAGAGAGCTAATAAGAAGATTAGCGAATATGGTCTTCAGTTAAGAGAAAAGCAGAAGGCTAAATTTATTTATGGTGTATTAGAAAAACCTTTCAGAAATTACTTTAACAAGGCTGAAAGAATGCAGGGATTAACAGGTGAAAACCTTATGGTTATCCTTGAAACAAGACTTGACAATGTAATCTTCCGTTTAGGATATGCCAGAACAAGAAAGGAAGCTAGACAGATCGTTGATCATAAGCATGTTCTTGTAAATGGCAAATGCGTAAACATCCCATCATACCTTGTAAAGGCTGGAGATGTTATTGAAATTAGAGAAAAGAGCAAAGCTTCTCAGAGATACAAAGACATTCTTGAAGTAACAGAAGGTAGACTTGTTCCTGAATGGCTTGAAGCAGATCACGAAAACCTTAAAGGTACTGTAAAGCAGATACCTAGCAGAGAAGTTATCGACGTACCAGTAAACGAAATGCTTATCGTCGAATTATACTCAAAATAATAAGTAGTCTGACGAATCCATAGAAGGAGGGGCCTTATGTTCGATTTCGAAAAACCAAATATTGAGATAGCAGAAATCTCAGATGATAAAAGATATGGTAAATTTGTTGTAGAACCTCTTGAAAGAGGATACGGCACAACACTTGGTAACTCACTTAGAAGAATTATGCTTTCTTCATTACCAGGTGCTGCCGTTAGTCAGGTAAGAATAGATGGTATTCTTCATGAGTTCAGCTCAATTCCTGGTGTCAAGGAAGATGTAACTGAAATTATCATGAACATCAAGAGCTTAGCTATTAAGAATAATAGCGAAACAGATGAACCTAAGATTGCATACATTGATGTTACAGGCGAAAGAGTTGTAACAGCAGCAGATATTCAGGTAGATGCAGATGTAGAAATCTTAAATCCTGACTTAGTTATTGCTACACTTAGTGGTGGAGCTGATAGCAAACTATATATGGAACTTACCATTACAAAAGGTAGAGGATATGTTAGCTCAGATAAAAACAAGAATGATGAATTACCAATAGGCGTTATCGCTGTTGATTCAATTTATACTCCTGTTGAAAGAGTTAATTTATCAATCCAGAATACTCGTGTTGGTCAAATCACAGATTTTGACAAGCTTACTTTAGAAGTATATACAAATGGAACATTAGCTCCAGATGAGGCTGTAAGCCTTGCTGCTAAGGTATTAAGCGAGCATTTAAATCTCTTCATCGATTTATCAGAAAGCGCTCAGAAGGTTGACGTTATGATAGAAAGAGAAGAAAACGAAACTCAAAGAGTTATGGATATGAACATTGATGAATTAGAATTATCTGTTCGTTCATATAACTGCTTAAAGAGAGCTGGCATCAATACTGTTTCAGAACTTACAAGCAAAACATCAGAGGATATGATGAAGGTTAGAAACTTAGGCCGTAAGTCATTAGAAGAAGTTTTAGCAAAGCTTAAAGAGTTAGGATTACAGTTAAGCTCAGGTGATGAATAATCACAGTAACGAAAATATTTATGGAATTAAAGCATTTAATCAATAAAACCGTAAGCGTATGGTTAAGTGTTCCACAAATGGAGGTAAAATCAAATGGCTGGATATAGAAAGCTTAGTAGAACAACAGCACAGAGAAAAGCATTAATCAGAGCACAGGTAACAAGCTTACTTGAAAATGGTAAGATTATTACAACAGAGGCTAAGGCAAAGGAAATCCGTAAGGTAGCTGAAGGTTTAATCGCATTAGCAATCAAGGAAAAGGATAACTTTGAAGAAGTTACTGTTCAGGCTAAGGTTGCTGTTAAAGATAAAGATGGCAAGAGAGTTAAAGAAGAAGTTGATGGCAAGAAGGTTACAAAGTTCGATACAGTTGAAAAGAAAATCAACAAGGATTTACCTTCAAGACTTCATGCTAGAAGACAGATGAAGCAGGTTCTTTACACAGTTAAGGAAGTTCCAACTGCTCAGGCTGGAAAGAAGAAAAACACAAAGTCAGTTGATTTAACAGATAAGTTATTCAATGAATATGCTCCAAAGTATGCAGATCGTAAGGGTGGTTACACAAGAATCATCAAGATTGGCCAGAGAAAAGGCGATGCAGCTATGGAAGTTGTACTTGAATTAGTATAATTAAAACATATTCAAGCTTGCTTAATTGATTTGAATTAAATATTAAGATGACTGTCACACTTGAAAGTAAGTACATATTTCTAGTGTGGCAGTTTTTAGTTGTTTATAAAAAATATTTGAATTGTACATAGAATAAAAAAGAAAATAAGATGAAAGTTTATATAGAATGGGGTAAAATGTACAAGGTAGTGGTAGATATATAAATCTTAAGAGGGGGACAGGTAAGAATAATGCTGTTAAATAGGTGGGAAATATGTAGAATATAGAAAAACACAGCAGGAAGGTAGAATATATGAAAAAAGGCAAGAATATGCTTAAATTAGCCATAGCTGCAATGGCTGTAATAGTTGGACTAGCTTTTAATGGGTCAGAGGTAAAAGCAGCTACAGCAACAAAAATTGATGCTAATGTAAGCTTCTCAAATGGAAGTAGTGACCAGAATGTTTTAGATGGCTCTTATGATACAAATGTTACCTTAAACGCAGGTGAAAGTGCAAAGGTTACTCTAAATGCACCGGCAAAGGGTGTGTACATTATATGGGGAAAGCCTGTTAATGAATGGACTTTGGAGGTGGCTGGCAAGCAGGAAGGCAAAGGTAAAAATGGTTTCCTTCACGAATATATAGAGTTTGACCAGTTAATGACCGAATTTACTATAATTGCAGACAAGGGTAATACAATAAGTGATATTTATTGTTATGGGGAAGGAGATTTGCCAGAGGATGTACAAATATGGGAGCCAATGTGTGAAAAGGCTGACATTTTGTTATTATCTACCCACGCAGATGATGAAATACTGTTTTTTGGTGGTATTATTCCATATTATGCAGGTGAAAAAAATTACGATGTTCAGGTAGTGTATTTTTCAGAATATTGGACTGGAGCTAATATTAGAGAGCATGAAAAATTAGATGGTCTTTGGCATGCAGGAGTGCGCCATTATCCATATACAGGTGATTTTTATGATGCCTATGCAGACGATTTAGACAAGGCTAAGGAAATGTTTGGAGAGGATAATGCAATTAGCTTTGTGGTGGAAATGCTTAGAAAATTTAAGCCACAGGTAGCTGTTGCACAGGATGAAAATGGAGAATATGGTCACGGTACACATAAGCTTACAGCTTATGCTATGGAAAAGGCTGTAGAGGTAAGCATGGATGCAGATTCATACCCAGAGTCAGCTACAAAGTATGGAGTATGGGATGTCCCAAAAACATACCTGCATCTTTATTCCAAAAACCAGATTACCTTAGATTGCAGAAAGCCTTTAGAGAGGTTTGGCGGTAAAACAACCCTAGAGGTTGCCAGTGAAAGCTATAAAAAGCATGTATCGCAGCAATGGTGCTGGTTTTATGTAGATGATGAGTACGAATACAGCTGTGCAAAATACGGTCTTTATAGAACAACTGTAGGCGTAGATACTACAAATGACATAATGGAGCATATTGTTGACTATAAAACTCAGGCTGAGGAGGAGAGAAGAAAAGCTGAGGAAGAAAGCATTAAGGAAAGCCAGTCTATAGCTGAAGCACAAAGTATAGAGGAAGCAAGTAGAAAAGAGCAGGAAAACAATGACTTAGCTGAGAAACAAAGAAATGATAAGGCAATGGTTATTACAATAGTTGTTATAGTAATTCTGATAGTTGCCGTTATAGTAATTATTACATATTTTGTATTACTTATTAGAACTGCCAAGAAAAGTCAGAGAAGAAAGAAGAAAAAAGTAAATAAAAATAAGTAATAATAGGTAAAATAAGTAATAATAAATAATAGAAGGTAATAAGGGTAAGTAACGGATAATTGTTAAAAAAGCTGTCACGATAAGTTTGCGTGACAGCTTTTTGTATTAATACTATTTTACATAGCTTTCGGTATCGGCGCGATTTACCTTTACACTAGCTTTAATTGGTCCAATATAATCACCATTTTCGTCAAACTGCTCTTTGCCTGTGTATACAAAGGTATCAAGTACAATATAGTCAACCTCGCCTATTCTGGGACCACAGGTTAATTTTACGGAGGTAATTACTGTATCATTATTCATATCAGCTTCTGTAAGGTGGCTGTACCATTGACCGGCGGCGTGATGAACATCATCATAAATCCAAGTTTCTACATATTGGGTGTAATCGTAAACTACATCTGTTGGAGAAAGAATATTTTTCTCAACTACATCACCATTTTTTAGGTAAATATGGATTTTATAGCCTATTTTACATTCACTGGAATTTGAGTAGGCTTCCCATTTAGGAAACCACATATCGGCAAACCTGCTGCCATATACCGAATCATCAGCAGTAGTAAAGGCTGCAAAGGTTCTAATATCCTGTCCTTCAACAAAAGGACCATAAAACTCTGAAAGTCTATCCCTTGTGCCTGTGCTGTCATGGAAAATATAAAAGTTTACAACATCTGGTCTGGTTCCGTCATTATTATAAACTGTAGCTGGCTCTGTAGTAGTAGTTTCAATAGGGGCTGTAGTAGCCAGATTATGGGTAGTAACGGCATTTATAGCTGTAGTGGTGTTTTGGGTGCTGCTGTTATTGCTTTCATTACAGCCACATAGGGATAAGGTTGCAATAGTAAGTGTTAAAGCTGATAAATATTTTAACTTCATTTTATAATTACCATCCTAATATTGAGTTATTGTTTAGTCTTTTTAATACCACTATATAATAATATACTTTAATTAAAGTATCAAGAATAAGGAAGAAAATAGATTAAAACTATTGAATTATGTAATGTTATAATATAAAATTGGTAATTGTTAACCATAAGACTAGAATTGATTTACATTAAATAGAAATAAATTATGAGCATTATAAAAGTAGAAAATTTAAAGCATAGATTTTTAGATAAAGACGAAGAGGGAAAGGTTATTAGCGATAAAATGGCACTTGATGATGTGTCACTTGAGATAAAGCAAGGAGATTTTATTGCAATACTCGGGCATAATGGTTCAGGCAAGTCAACCTTTGCAAAGCATTTGAACGCTATTCTTATGCCTTATGAGGGTGAGGTATATGTGGCAGGTATGAATACTAAGGAGAATGAAAGGATATGGGATATTCGTCAAAATGCAGGTATGGTATTCCAAAATCCAGACAATCAGATAATTGCTACTATTGTAGAGGAGGATGTGGGCTTTGGTCCGGAAAATCTAGGAGTGGAAACTGAAGAGATATGGAAAAGAGTCAATTACGCATTAGAAAGAGTAGGAATGGTTGAATACAGAAAACATTCTCCAAACAAATTATCAGGGGGACAAAAGCAAAGAGTTGCTATTGCAGGTGTACTGGCAATGAAGCCAAAATGTATTATTTTAGATGAGCCTACAGCTATGCTTGATCCAAACGGAAGAAAAGAAGTAATAAACACAATAAAGGAATTAAATAAAAAGGAAAAGGTTACTATAATCCTTGTTACACATTATATGGACGAGGTAATAGATGCTGACTATGTGTATGTAATGGATAAGGGCAAGGTGGCATTAAAGGGAACTCCAGCAGAGGTTTTCTCTAATGTAGAAAAAATATATGAAATTGGCTTAGATGTGCCACAGCCTACAGAAATAGCATATTTGCTTGAAAAAAGCGGCAAAGAAATGCCAAGAGGCATACTTCGCAGTGAGGAATTAATTAATCAGATAATTGCCAGAGGATATATAGAAAAACATAATAAAACCAAAAATATAGCAAGTAATAACGATGAAAATAGGAAAATTAATGACCTTAGAACTGATAACAACATTAGTGATAAGAATATCAGCGATAATATTTATGAGGAAGCTGACAAAGTTATTTTAGAGGCTGATAATATTTCCTATGTATACGGTGAGGGGACTACCTATGAGAAAAAGGCTATTGATAGTGTCAGCTTTAAAATAAATCAGGGAGAAATTATTGGAATTATTGGTCATACCGGTTCAGGAAAGTCTACTCTTATCTGCCACCTTAACGGCCTTAACCAGGCAAGCAGCGGAGAGGTGAGATATATGGGCAAAAACATATATGACAAAAATGAGAAGCTAAGCGACCTTAGAAAAAATGTTGGAATAGTTTTCCAGTATCCGGAATATCAGCTTTTTGAGTCTACAGTATTAGAGGATGTATGCTTTGGAGCAAAAAATAAGGGAATGAATAAGGAGCAGGCAATAGAAACTGCAAAAAAGGTGCTTGCTATGGTAGGCGTAGGAGAGGAATTTTATAATCGTTCACCTTTTGAGCTGTCAGGAGGAGAAAAAAGGCGTGTGGCTATAGCAGGAGTTTTGGCAATGATGCCACAGGTGCTTATTTTAGATGAGCCTACAGCTGGATTAGACCCAAAGGGAAGAGATGAAATTCTTAATCTGTTAAAGTCGCTTAATGAAAAGGAAGGACTTACAATAGTTATTGTTTCACATAGTATGGAGGATATGGGTAAATTTGCAAACAGGCTGTTAGTTATGAGCAAAGGAAAATTAATATTTGATGATACTCCAAGAAAGGTATTCAGACAATACAAAAAATTAGAAGAAATCGGATTGGCAGCACCAAAATCAGTTTATATATTTGATGAATTAAAGCAAAAAGGTTTAAGCTGTGACGGAGTTGCTATTACACCAAGAGAAGTAGTTGAAGGAATAATATGTTAAGAGATATTACAATAGGTCAATATTATGAAGAAAAATCAATAATTCACAGCCTTGACCCAAGAGTAAAGCTTTTTGGGTCATTGGTGTATATGATTGCACTTTTTTTAGCAAAGAATATTATTGGTTATGGGATTGCTGCTATATTTTTAATAGTAATAATTAAATTATCAAAGGTACCCTTTAAATTTATTTTCAAAGGGCTGAAAACCATAGTATTTTTCTTGCTGTTTAGTGCAATATTTTCTGTGATTTTTACAGAGGGTACTGTTTTAATAGATTTGAAAATATTTGCTATTACAATAGAAGGCTTACTAAAGGGAGCAATGCTTATGGCAAGGCTGGCCTTAATGATTATGGGAATGTCAATTCTTACATACACAACAACGCCTACAGATATTGCAGACGGTTTAGAAAAAGCCTTTTCGCCATTAAAGAAAATAAAAGTGCCGGTACATGATATTTCTATGATGGTGTCTATTGCATTTAGATTTATACCTATTTTGGTGGAAGAAACAGACAAAATAATGAAAGCACAAATGGCCAGAGGTGCAGATTTTGATACAGGTGGAATTATTAAAAAGGCTAAAGCCTTAGTGCCACTTATTATTCCACTTATTATTTCTTCTATAAAAAGAGCAATGGATCTGGCTATGGCAATGGAGGCAAGATGTTATAAGGGTGGAGATGGACGAACAAAAATGAAACCGCTTATTTATAAAAAGTATGATAAAATAAGTTATATGGTATTAATATTATTGTTAGTATTAGTAATTGGTGGTAACTTTTTATGGAAGGTAATTGTATGAGCAAAAGAGTTTTTCTAAAAATTGCATATGACGGAACAAATTATTGTGGATGGCAAATTCAAATTAATGGTATTACTGTGGAAGAAATTATTAATAGAGAGCTTACTAACCTATTAGGCGAAAAGATAGCTGTTATAGGTGCAAGTAGAACTGACTCAGGTGTTCACGCCCTTGCCAATGCAGCTGTTTTTGATACAGAAACAAAAATCCCGGCACAGAAAATATCCTTTGCCCTTAATCAAAGACTCCCAGAGGATATTAGAATTAGAGAATCCTATGAGGTGGCAGCAGATTTTCATCCTAGATATTGCAATAGTACAAAAACTTATGAATACAAAATTTACAATTATAAATTTCCTATGCCAACAGAAAGATTGTATTCCCACTTTGTGTATATGCCATTAGATATTGAGAAAATGAAAAAGGCAAGTGAGTATATTATTGGCGAGCATGATTTTAGAAGCTTTTGCTCAGCCAGAACACAGGTAGAAAATACAGTTAGAACGGTGTATTCGCTGGATATTAGTAAAAAAGATGAAATGATTTATATTAGAATTTCAGGCAATGGCTTTCTTTATAATATGGTAAGAATAATAGTAGGTACGCTGATGAAGGTTGGACTGGGTGTTTATCCACCAGAGCATATAAAGGAAATTATAGAGGCGGAAAACAGAGATGCAGCTGGACCAAAGGCACCAGCCTGTGGACTTACGCTTATAGGAATAGAGTACGAGGACGAAAAAAGAGTATAGAGGTTATTAAAATCATAAATTATGGTTTAAATAGGGATGAGTGGGATATATTACTTAGAAAGGTGTGAAAATAGAATATAAAGTAAATAAAAAGCTATTAGAAGATATAAATTATCTTTAATAGCTTTTTATTTATATTTGTTTAGTAAACTTATTCAAACTTTACCAGCATAATTTATATACCTGCAGCATATTTACATCAGTACAACATATGTATACGAATGTAGTGTATCCTAAAGTAAATCTGCTATATCAAGAAGCAGACGCTCGGTCTGATCCCAGCCAAGACAAGGGTCTGTAATAGATTTTCCGTATACACCGTCACCAACCTTCTGGCTGCCTTCCTCGATGTAACTTTCTATCATTAAACCTTTTACAAAATTGTTAATATCTTCAGAATGGCGTTTGCTGTGAAGAACTTCCTTAGCAATCCTAATCTGCTCCATATACTGCTTACCAGAATTTGAATGGTTTGCATCAACAATAACAGCAGGATTTTTAAGATTTTTCTCACTATACATATTGTATAAGCGGATAAGGTCCTCATAGTGATAGTTAGGAATACACTGACCATGCTTATTAACTGCACCACGAAGAATAGTATGTGTAAGTGGGTTACTGCTGGTTTTTACCTCATAGCCACGATAAATAAAGGTGTGCTTGCCTTGTGCTGCTATAACTGAATTTAACATAACAGATAAGTCACCACTTGTAGGGTTTTTCATACCGGCAGGAATGTCCATTCCACTAACAGTTAAACGATGCTGCTGATCCTCAACAGAACGAGCACCTACTGCAACATATGAAAGAATATCAGAGAAATATTGATAGTTTTCAGGGTAAAGCATTTCGTCAGCAGCAGTAAGATGAGTTTCCTCCATTGCTCTTATGTGCATTTTTCTAATTGTAGTAAGACCAGCTAATAAATCTGGCTTCTTTTCAGGGTCTGGCTGATGAAGCATACCCTTGTAGCCTTCACCAGTTGTACGAGGCTTATTTGTATAAATTCTTGGAATAACAATAATCTTGTCAGCAATTTTCTCCTGAACCTTTGCAAGTCTGGATACATAATCACAAACAGCGTCCTCATTATCAGCAGAGCAAGGTCCGATAATCATTAAAAACTTGTCAGACTCACCTGTAAATACCTTTTTTATCTGTTCATCTCTCTCAGCCTTTAACTTTACAAGATGCTCAGGTAAAGGGAATTGTTCTTTTATTTCAGCTGGAGTTGGTAGCTTTCGTAAAAATTCAAAACTCATAGTTGTCCTCCTAAAATATATAATTTAATTTAAAATACTTTTTTGTATTCTGACATAAAACATTACCAATTATATAATAAATTTCAAATGTTATCAATACATAAAGTCAATAGTATTAACGGATTATTATCTATCAGATAGGTAAATAATAGTATTAATGAATTAACGACTACTAGAAAGATAGATAATAGTACTAATGGATTATTGACTATTAGATAGATAAATAATAAAATGTAAGTACATTGGTAGCGTTAATTTAATAGGAAGTGTGAAGCCTATTTTCTTGTATTCTTTTTTGTATATTGATAATTCCAACACAGATATATTTGTATTTAATTTAAGCGTTATGATATGTGAAAATGTGAGATTATACAATTTGTGTTAGAGTTGTATTAATTAAATATCAGCGTTTTTTGGGTCTGCTTATGGAATTATTAATAGTTGCAAATTCCCTATACAATTCCTATACAAGGCTTCACACCTGCCTGACTAATAATTTAGGTAAAGGAGAAGAATTATATGGTAAATGAAAAAATCAGAGTAGTGCAGTATGGTTGTGGAAAAATGTCAAAATATACCTTGCGTTATTTGTACGAAAGCGGTGCAGAAATCGTTGGTGCTATTGATGTGAATCCAGAAGTAGTCGGTATGGATGTTGGCGATTATGCAGGACTGGGGGTAAAGACGGGAGTTATTATTTCAAGTGATGCAGATGCAGTTTTAGATAATTGTGACCCGGATATTGCAGTAGTTACATTATTCAGCTTTGTAAGCGATTGTTTTAAAATGTTTGAGGATTGTGTAAAGCGTGGAATAAATGTTATTACAACCTGTGAGGAGGCTATCTATCCATGGACAACAAATTCTGCACAGACCAATTATCTGGACAGTTTAGCAAAGGAAAATGGCTGTACTATTGTAGGAAGTGGTATGCAGGATATTTTCTGGGTAAATATGGTAGCACAGGTGGCAGCAGGCTGTCATAAGATTACAAAGATTGAAGGTGCTGTAAGTTACAATGTTGAAGATTATGGTTTAGCATTGGCAAAGGCACATGGAGCTGGCTTTACGCTGGAGCAGTTTGAGGCTGAGGTAGCACATCCAGAGGAGGTTATTCCATCATATGTATGGAATTCAAATGAGTCCCTGGCAAATCGTATGGGACTTACAATAAAATCTATATCACAAAAATGCGTTCCATATTTCTATGATAAGGACCTTTATTCAGCAACACTGGGAGAAACAATTCCAAAGGGAAATTGTATTGGTATGAGTGCAGTAGTTACCACAGAAACATATCAGGGTATTACTCTTGAAACTCAGTGTATCGGAAAGGTATATGGTCCGGATGACGGAGATATGTGTGATTGGAAGATTACTGGCGAGCCAGATACAGAATTTCATGTTGTAAAACCGGCTACTGTAGAGCATACTTGTGCAACTATTGTTAATCGTATTCCTACAGTGCTTAGTGCACCTACTGGATATATTACAGTAGATAAACTGGATGATATTGAATATTTAACATATCCAATGCACTTTTATGTAGATTAAAATAATTGTTTTTAGATAATGTCAGACATTGCTGCAAGGAAGCTTATAGACTAAATATAAAATTCTTTGTAGTTTGTCTGACATAATCAATATTAGGTTAATGAAAATAAGCTGTAATGACAGGTTGTGCTATAAACATATGCACCACAAGCATTACAGCTTATTTTTTATTGAATACTTTTTAAATTTTAAAATTAGCTATTTTTGATTATCTGTTTCCTGCTTTTTAGATTTTTTACTACGAAATCTAAAGGAGAAAATCAGAATTAAAAAGGCAAAGGCAATAACTGACCATGGTATAAGGTATTTAAGACCCTTTGGTTTAAATAAATCATAATATCCCTTTAAATAAATAACTACAACAATAATAGGGATAATATAAGTCATATACCATCTGATTTTCTTAGGGAATTTCATACCCTTGCCTTCGTTTGCTTCTGCAATAAAATTATCCCAGCCCCAGCCATTTTTAGTTGTGCAGAACATTACATAAACAAGTGAGCCTAGAGGAAGTATATTGCTTGATACAAGGAAATCCTCTAAATCCATTATGTTTGTGCCAGAACCAAGTGGTGTAAAGCCAGATAAAACATTAAAACCAAGAATACAAGGCATTGAAAGAAGTATAACTGCAATAATATTAGTAAGCACAGCCTTCTTTCTTGAACAGCCCCATAAATCTATAGCAAAAGAAATAATATTCTCAAATACAGCAATTACAGTTGATAATGCCGCAAAGGATAAAAAGAGGAAGAACAGTGTTCCCCATATGCGGCCACCAGACATTTGGTTGAATATGTTTGGCAGGGTAATAAATATTAAAGATGGACCTGAGTCTGGGTTGATACCAAAGGAGAAGCAGGCAGGTATAATAATAAGTCCTGCCATAATTGCTACAAAGGTATCTAATATGCTAATGCTGATTGCCTCACCTGAAAGTGAACGGCTTTTATCTATGTAACTGCCAAAAATAGCCATTGAACCCATTCCAATACTTAGTGTAAAAAATGCTTGGGACATAGCAGCAAATATAACATTTCCGATACCCTTTGCCTTAATTGCTTTAAAATCAGGAACTAAATAAAATTTAATACCTTCACCTGCACCTGGAAGTGTAACTGAGTGAATAGCCAGTATTACAATAAGGGCAAGCAGACAAAGCATCATAATCTTAGATATTTTTTCCACACCCTTCTGGACGCCTAATGAACAAATACCAAAGGATAAAACAACAACAATAATCATACTAACAGTAAGAATACCCGGAGAAGCTAACAAATTGTTGAACTTTCCTGCAATCTGTTCTGTGGTCAACGGTGAATCTGTAAATTCACCCATAAGGGATTTAGCAAAATAATATAACATCCAGCCAGCAACCATTGTATAGAACATCATTAACACATAGTTGCCAATCATACCCAGAATACCAAATTTATGCCATCTGCTACCTTCTTTTTCAAGCCTTTTAAAGGAAGTTGCACAGCTTGCCTGACTACATCTTCCTACAGAAAACTCACAAACCATAATTGGATAACCAATTATCAGCAGGAATAAAAGGTAAATAAGAATAAAAGCAGCACCACCATACTGACCACACATATATGGGAATTTCCACACATTACCTAATCCTACTGCACACCCCGCTGAAACCAAAATAAACCCTAGTCTTGAACTGAATTTTTCTCTTTCCACACCAATCTCCATTCCTTCACATTAATTTTTCTTAGAATAGCATTATGATACAGGCTATGTCCTTAAGGGCTGCATTATACCATAAAGCTAAAATACAAAGGCTCACAGACTTCTTAGTGAAAATCCGTGAGTCATACATCATAATTTTCTCATTGCTCTATTATAAACAATATTAATGATAAAATCAATCAAAAAAGCATTATGCTATATACAAATAGTAGAAAAGCATTTCCAAGCATATATCAATAAATAAAAAACATTACCAAGCACATACAAACAATAAAAAACACAAGAAAAAATATTAAAAATAAGTTATTAAAAATTGTGAGGTCAAAAGGTTAATAATTATGGAATATATTGTCAGATAATGTTATAATAAATTATCTTTTATATGAATACATATATTGAAAGATGGTACATTAGTTTGTGGAGGTGGTCATAAACAAAAAATGCAAAGACTATATGCGGTGTTGGAGATAAAGGTATTGTAAAAGGTTGATTTTGAATAAAATGACAAGGAGAAAAAGATGAGTATTTTAGCAAGTGTTTTAATCACATATGTTCCATATATTATAATTGGAATAGTAGTATTTTTTATTTTATGTTTGATGATAGCAGGCTATGTTAAGGCGTCACCAGACAGAGCATACATAATTTCAGGATTAAGAAAGTCACCAAAGGTATTGATAGGTAGAGCAGGTATTAAAATTCCTTTCTTGGAAAAGAAGGACGAATTAAATTTACAGTTAATTCCTATTGATGTAAAAACAAGCAATTCAGTTCCTACAGCTGATTACATTAACATTAATGTTGATGCAGCAGTTAATATTAAGGTAAGTGCAGATAAAGTAAGACTTCAGCTTGCAGCACAAAACTTTCTTAACAAAACCACCGATTATATTGCAGCAGTAGCCAGAGAAGTCCTAGAAGGTAATATGCGTGAAATCGTAGGTAAAATGAACCTTGAAGAAATGGTATCAGACAGACAAAAGTTCGCAGAACTGGTAAAGGAAAATGCAGAACCAGACCTTGCAGCCATGGGACTGGATATTGTAAGCTTTAATGTCCAAAATTTCGTAGATGAAAATGGTGTTATTGAAAATCTTGGTGTTGACAATATTGTTAAAATCCAGAAAAATGCGGCTATTTCAAGAGCTGAAAGTGAGAAGGAAATAGCAAAAGCAAAGGCAATGGCTCGTAAAGAGGCAAATGATGCAGAGGTAAGTTCAGACCTTGAGATTGCAAACGCACAGGCAGAGGCTCAAAAGAGAAAGGCCATTGTTCAGGCAAATGCAAATCGTGAATCACAGGAAGCACAGATAGAAGCAGATACTAAGCAGGCTAGTGCTGATGCAGCCTATAGTATTCAGCAGGAAACAGAGCGTAAAAAGGTTGAAATTGCAACAGCAGATGCAAACTTAGCCCGTCAGGAAAAGGCTATTGCCTTAAAGGAAAAGGAAGTTGAGCTTACAGAAAGAACACTTGAGGCTACTGTAAAGAAGCAGGCTGAGGCTGAAAAATATGCAAAACAGCAGGAGGCAGATGCTAAGCTTTACGAAACTCAAAGACAATCAGAAGCACAGCTTTTTGAAAGACAAAAAAATGCTGAGGCTGACAAGTTTGAGCAGGAAAAGAAGGCTGAGGCTGAAAAGGCAACAGCCGATGCTAACAGATATACAATGGAGCAGGAAGCAGAAGGTATTCGCAGCAAAGGTCAGGCTGAGGCTGATGCAATAAGAGCAAAGGCATTGGCAGAGGCAGAGGGTATTGAAAAGAAGGCAGAAGCTATGAAGCAAATGGGTGAGGCTGCTGTCCTTGAAATGTACTTTAAGGCAATGCCGGAAATTGCTAAAAATATTGCAGAGCCACTTGCTAAGGTTGACAAGATTACAATGTATGGCGACGGAAATTCTTCTAAGCTTATGAAGGATATAATGAATACACTTAATCAGGTTACAGACGGCATGAAGGAATCAACAGGTATTGATTTAGGCTCTGTACTTGCAGGCTTTGCCGGGGCAAAAATAGCAGAGAAAAAGGACTATAAAGAACAGTAATATGTTTAGGATATAATGTGTTATAAGATTGATAAAAGATAGAAGGTTTAGAATAAATATCTAAAAATAGCAAATAAAAATGTCAGGTAAGTTTGTGTTTGATTATTAAAAATGTAATGTAAACACAAAATATCTGGCATTATTTATTTGTAAGTAATATGAAATATTGTAATTAGTATATAAATAAATTATAATATAGGTAAATATTTGACATGTACAGAGGATAAATATAGGAAGAGTTTATTTGATAAGATATATAATTGACCTATAAGCAAAGCAATCAAAAACAGTTGAAAGTGAGAAGTTGATTATGAGAAAATGTGAATTTAAAATTATGTGTATAGTAGTAATGCTTTACACAGTCATTTTTAGTGGCTGTATAAGTGAAAAAGCAAATGTAAGCACTAACTTATTTGATGTGCGAAACAATGGTGAGTATATACAGTGGAAAAATGGTAGTGGTGATAGTTGGCATGATTTGGTTAAGATTGATGATTTAGTTGGGGTAAATGGAGTGGATGGTAAGAATGGAAAAGATGGAGTAGATGGAAGAAATGGTATAGATGGGAAAGATGGAGTAGATGGCAAGAATGGTATAGATGGGAAAGACGGAGTAGATGGCAAGAATGGTATAGATGGGAAAGACGGAGTAGATGGCAAGAATGGTATAGATGGGAAAGATGGAGTAGATGGTAAGAATGGAATAAATGGCAAGGATGGAATAAATGGCAAGGATGGAATAAATGGAAAGGACGGAGTGGATGGTAAGGACGGAGTAGATGGTAAGAATATAGAAGTAAAAAAAACAGATTCATACATACAGTGGCGTTATAATGGCGAACAGTGGCAAAATTTGATTGCTGTTTCTGATATTACTGGTCCGTCTGGAGTCGATGGAAAGGATGGTGATAACGGCAAAACACCAGAATTTCGAGTAAATGAAAATATATTGCAGTGGCGTTACAGTGGTAATGAAATATGGTTTAATCTTTATGATATGTCATTACTTAAGGGAGTTAATGGCGTAGATGGAGAAAAGGGAGATAAAGGTGAAAAAGGTGACAAGGGTGACAAAGGAGATAAAGGTGATACAGGTGTCGCAGGTCAAGACGGAAAAGATGGTATGTGTGCAGGCTATTTTGCAGCAAGAGGAGAAACTGGTAGTACATGGGGAGAAGCATTTTCATTTGATGAAAAAATAAATAAGGGAAATCTGATTGTATATGATGGTTCGGAAAAAACAATTACTCTAAAAAAAGGACATTCATATAGTATGTTCTTTAGTGGAAGTGTTGCTATTGAAGCAAAGAAGGAAAATATTATAGGTGGTGTAGCACTTGTAGATGGATATGATTCAAGTGCTTGTATGATGACAACACGAACAAGCTTATATTTTTCGGCAACTGGACAAGAAAACAGATTGATAGTTGCATATAATACAGTATATACAGCATCTGATGATATAAAATTGCAATTTTCTTATAATAATTTATTGTACCAAGATACTATATTAAATGGTGGTAAGTATTCCATAACTATTATTGCATTAGACTGATTTTTATGGAATTGAGAATGTGTGAAAGAGAATGAGAAAAAGGACTAGATAATATATTGACATAAAATATATTATATAATAGTATTTGACATATCGCTCGGAGGGCGAGTTGTTCGAGAAAACAACAGCCAGATAAGGCGCAGACTGAGATGTCTGTTCCTTGTCTGGCTTTTTTTGTGGTAGAAAAATATTCAATAGCATAAAGGAGAAATATAAAATGGATTTTTTAACTGGAAAAATTAAAACAATTAATTTACAGATAAAAATAAAGAAAAAGATGTTATAATAGCGTTGTAACATAAATGGGAACTAAAGAAAAAAGGAGAATATACAATGGAAAATAATAAGAAAAATATTGCACAAATAGTGGCAGCTACGATTTCAATTATGGTGGTTATTGGAGTAATTGTATTGATAGTTACTCAGGTAGGAAAAAATAGTAACTCTACAGATAAGAAAGCAGAGAATAATATAGCCAGCACAACTAAAAAGAGTACTGATAATGAAATGGGTGAGGCTGACATAGAAGCTGTAAGCAAAAATACAACTGCTGCAACAAAAGCAGCTGCAGAAAAATCAACAGAGAAATTAACTACAAAGCAGACTACTCAATTACAGACAACAAGACAGGCTGACGCAAATCCCTCAAGTAAAAATAATACTAATTCAAATAACAGTAATAATAATTCCAATAAAGCTACAACCTGTAATGTGAACGGGAATACAAATTCCGATGGAAATAGTAACGGAAATTCACAAGGCACAGGTCAGACTACTACAACTGAGGATAGCTATGTTGATGAGGTTATAAGAATAGTCAATGAAGAAAGAGCTAAGCAGGGCTTACAGCCATTAAAGAAAAATAATGACTTATGTAAGGTGGCGGGAATTAGAGCGACAGAAACTACAAGCCTATTTTCACATACAAGACCAAATGGTGAGTCTTGTTTTACTATTCTTAAGGAATATAATATTTCTTATATGACAGTAGGTGAAAATATTGCTGCTGGCCAGCAGACACCAGCAGAGGTAATGAACGCCTGGATGAATTCTCAAGGACATAGAGAAAATATAATGAATTCTTCCTTTGGACAAATAGGAGTTGGAGTTGTAAAAGGTGGAAGCTACGGAATATACTGGGTACAGATGTTTACTAATTAGTTAGAAAAATTAAGGGTAATGGCAGAAAAAAGGCTGCCCTATTAATGAAATAAAATATCTTTTCATTAATGGGACAGCCTTTTTTATAGTTGTATAGTGTGGTGAGAATAAGGCTTATTGCATATTCCACTCATCGAAATCACTACCACCAATGCTGTTGTCAAAGTCTTTATAGCGTTTTGTACTACTTGAAGGATAGTCATCATATGTATTTTGAGAGCTATAGTTATTATTAGCATTGCTGCTATCATATGAATTAGCATTGTTGTAATAATTACTGGTGCTATATGAATTAGCAGTGCCGTAGGACTCGACAGTGCCATATGAACTGCCAGTATTGTGAGAACTGCTAGTGTCATAAGAGCTGCCAGTGTTAAAAGGTTTATCTCCAGAGTAAGGACTGTTTGCGTTGCGTGAATTATTAGCATCAAACGAGTTGTCAACACCATAAACATCACTAGAGCGGCCAGCGTTATTATAGGAGGTATTAGAACTATAAGAGTTATCCTTACTATAGGAACTATCAGCATTATATGTATTGTTGGTGCTGTAGGAGCTGTTAGTATTATAAGTATTATTGTTATAAGAGCTGTCAGCGTTATAAGTATTGTCCCTGTTATAAGGGGTGCCAGCATTAAAAGAATTATTGCCATTGTAAGGGCGATTAATTGTGTTGTTTATAATTCTGTTGTCAGAATAATCTCTTCCATTATCTGTAGGCTGGTTAAAATAGTTATCCTGATAGCTGTAGCTTGCATTACGAGGAGCTCTTTCATATGGAAGATAAGAGGTCTGATAACCACTATTAATTGTAGGTCTAAAGCCATTAGGAAACTGTGTATCTGCATAAATATCTGTCTGGTACTGTTTAATAAGGCTGCATACTTCTAAGTAATCTGGTAAATCAATAAGCTTAAAGGCATGTCCGTGGTGACATTCAGAAATAACATCACCTACACCTAAAAACTGGTCCAAAACACCTCTGTTCACATTTACATGGGAAAGGTCTGTAAATGGCTTAAAATCATACCGTTTTGTAAAAAAACCACCAGTCATATAGATACCTCTGTCGGTAACTACATATTCAGTATTTCTGTATTTTCTGATTGAGGATATTATACCGCCCAGATACATCCATACGGGCATCATATGTAAAAATATAAACATTAATACAAAGTATCGCCCTGGTGAGGTTGAAGTTGTAGCTGTTAAGGCAGCAGACATAAAAACCATATCAACGAGAAACCAGATAATTGAAAGCCCGAGTGCAGGATTAAATATACATTCAAGTACAAAACAAGACTTTTTAGGCTTGCCATTCCATACAACATTTTCTTTGCCTATCATTCTTTTTAAATCATCACTGATTTCATAGGTTTTGTTCATATAAAATCTCCTTTATTTATATTCTTGACATAGAAGAAATGTTAATCTGCTATTAATAAGCAAACATTAAAAAAACTTCTAAGTCAGCCAATAACAATTTACCATATTGTAGCCTATTTTAAGTGATTTAGCAATATAATTAAAATCAATAAATCAACCATTCAATACAAATATGTACCATTTACAAGTGGATTTTGACCATATAGGGGAAATGGGTTTACAAACCTTTTAAATTTGATAAAATCCCTTTATAAAGCGAAAGGAAATAATGAGTTTGAAAGTACGCATAGAAGTAGATGAAAATTTAACAGAAGATGAAGTCATTATAAGATGTCGCGATATTAACAAAGAAGTTGTAAACATAAAGCAAAGCATTACTGATGTTATTAATGAAAAAAAGACTCTTGTATGTACAAGAGAAAAGACGGAATATTTTATTGCTATTGACGCTATTTTATTTGTAGAAACTGATGGTGATAAGATTGTGGTACATACCATAGATAATATATATTATGTAAAAATGAAGCTTTATGAAATGGAACAGCTACTTCCCGGATTTTTTTGCAGATGTTCAAAGTCAGCAATAGTTAATTTGAATATGATATATTCAATAGAAAGAAATATTTCATCAACAAGTATTATCAGCTTTAAAAATTCAGACAAGAAGGTATATGTTTCAAGAAGGTACTATGGATTGCTGAAAGAACGAAAAAAGTCATATTAGAAAGGAAAAAGGTATTATGAAGAAAATATCATTTGGAAAAGTATTTTGGGGAATATTATTAATTTTAGGAGCAATTTTAATGTTGGCCGACCAACTAGGCTGGATAAAGACAGATGGCTTTACGCCATTTAACATTATTGTAGGAATAATATTATTAGGCTGCTTTATTAATAGTATAATAGAGCGTTCGTTTACAGGTATGCTGTTTTCAATAGCATTTTTGTGTATATTGTTTTCAGATTTCCTCCATTTGGGAAAAATCACACCATGGCCTGTGCTTCTGGCAGCAGCACTTGGCAGCATAGGCTTAAATCTTATATTTCCCAAAAAAAAGGTTTCCTTTGCAAATAATACAATGAATACAAGCTATGTAAATGTAGAAGCAGATGGACAGACAGTTTATGAGGATACAGAAAATCAAACTGTTTACGAGGACGGCAGCATAAAGGCTGAGTATCATGAAGGAGAGGTGGTAAATATTGCTACATCCTTTAGTGGAAGTGCCAGATACATTGATTCCCCAAATTTAAAGGTTGTTAATATAAAATGTAATTTTGGTGGTATGGAGGTTTATTTTGATAAGGCACAGGTACCGTCAGGCACAGTGGTAGTTAATATAAATGCCAGCTTTTCGGGTATAGAATTATATATCCCACAGAATTGGAATGTGCAGAGTAATATTAGTACATCGGCAGCAGGCGTGGATATTGCAAAGGGTAAGGGAGGAGATGGACCAACAATTATTATACAAGGTTCAATTACTTGTGCAGGGTTGGATATTAAATAGGGGAATTGAGAATAGTAAAATACATTAGAAACAAGTTGATGTAAAATACATTAGAAACAAGTTGACACATTGAAACTATTAGGATATAATGTTTAATCGTGGCAGCTTGTAAGCAGACTGATTATCTGCAAAGGGCTATCATAAATCCAAGATTTGCGTAATGCAAATGACTAGAGGAGCTAAAGACTAGCTCGGGTTTTTAATTTTCACATCAAAACCCAGATTGAATTTTAAAAGCCAAGAATATTATTAATCAAACAGGAGGAAAAATCCATGAAGACTTTTATGGCAAGTCCAGAAAAAATCGAAAGAAAATGGTATGTAGTTGATGCTGATGGATGTACATTAGGACGCTTATCATCAGAAGTAGCTAAGGTTTTAAGAGGTAAGAACAAACCTACTTATACACCACATGTTGATACAGGTGATTATGTTATCGTAATCAATGCTGAAAAGATTAAAGTAACAGGTAAGAAATTAGAACAGAAGATGTATTATCATCATTCAGATTATGTTGGCGGCTTAAAGGAAACAACTCTTAAAGAAATGCTCGCTAAACATCCTGAAAGAGTAATTGAATTCGCAGTTAAAGGAATGCTTCCAAAGGGACCTTTAGGAAGACAGATGTACACAAAGCTTCATGTTTACGCTGGCGCTGAACATCCACACGCAGCTCAGAAGCCTGAGACATTAACATTTTAATTAGGACTGGAAGGAGGAAATTACAATGGCTAAAACAGCAGGAAAGTTCTACGGAACAGGTAGAAGAAAAAAGAGTATTGCAAGAGTATATTTAGTACCTGGTACAGGTAATATTACTATAAACAAAAGAAGTATTGATGAATACTTTGGTCTTGAAACATTAAAGGTTATCGTTCGTCAGCCACTTACAGCTACAGAAACAGCTGATAAGTTTGATGTACTTGTAAATGTTCACGGTGGTGGATACACAGGTCAGGCTGGTGCTATCAGACACGGTATCTCAAGAGCTTTATTACAGGCAGACGGAGATTACAGACCAACATTAAAGAAGGCTGGTTTCTTAACAAGAGATCCAAGAATGAAGGAAAGAAAGAAATACGGTCTCAAAGCTGCGAGAAGAGCTCCACAGTTCTCAAAGAGATAATTCAAGAACAAAAATCAATCCCACAGATTCAAGGTTTTCCTTGGATTTGTGGGATTTTTTAATCCGTTTTTATGAAATTTTGTCTGTTAGTAACAAGTTAGAAACAAATTAGTAACACTGAATCAGGTGTCTTGTGTAAGACTTTTGTTGCTTCATCAGACTTCCATTGTTTGGAGTTTATGGCTCGGTCATTAATTCCATTGCGTTTCAAAAATATTGTAGAAAATTCGTCTTGATTTATAGAGTAACCTAGTAACTGTTTTCTATCATATACTTCAAAAATGATTGTCAATGATAAATCCAGCATTTTGTAATGCCGTATTTAGGGATGTTGTTTGTTCGAAATGGAGTCCATTTCTTATTGGTGTTAGCTCCGCCACCAAAGCAATTAGCTTGTCTTGGCATTTGTCTCATCCTCCTTAAAAAAGTCATTGATTTCAATATTGAGTCCATTTGCAATCTGATTAAGTACAGATATGGAAAGACTTTTATCACAACCAGAAGCCTCAACTTTAGAAAGATAACTGATACTGATTTGAGCCTTTTCTGCAAGCTGCATCTGTGTTAAATTAGCTTGTTGTCTATAATGTTTTATATTTGAACCTATAGTACGATATAGGTCAGTATCATTATTAAAATGCATAGCTACACCTCATTCACTATTTGTGAATATTATCTCATGCTATGAATGAGATTAAAATTCACTTATTGTGAAAGAAAAAAGAGATGGCTTTTTTAATTAACCTGAGGTAAAATTAGTTATGTCATCAATGCAAGCGGCATTAAGATGTATTCAAATCAAGAAAAGGGGCATGACTTATAAGTTTACAACCAAATAATTTTAAGCTTGAACCAACAACAGTCTGGTCGTTTCAGAACAGAGGAAGTTGGGCAACACATTCAGGAAAGTATCGGGGAAATTGGTCACCATATGTACCAAGAAATCTGATACTTCGATATTCTAAAACAGGTGACTGGATTTTAGATCAATTCATGGGTAGTGGAACCACACTGGTCGAGGCAAAACTACTAGGTCGTAATGCGGTAGGTATAGATATTAATCCACAGTCAGTTTCAATTTCAGAAACAAATTTACAATTCCAATGTGATACAAGTTCAAAAATATATATACGAGAGGGAAATGCAGCAGAATTGAATTTTATCAAAGATGCTCATATAGATTTTATCTGCACTCATCCACCATATGCTGATATTATAAAGTACAGCGAAGGAATAGAAGGGGATATTTCTATGCTGGGAGTAAAGCCATTCATAGATGCAATGGATAAGGTGGCATATGAATCATATCGTGTGTTGAAAAAGGGAAAGATGTGTGCTGTTATGATTGGTGATATAAGAAAATGTGGAAAAGTTGTTCCGTTAGGATTTCGTATGATGGAGAGTTTTTTGCGTGCTGGATTTACCAACAAAGAAATAATTATAAAAGAGCAGCATAATTGTAAATCTACTGGTTACTGGGAAAAACAGAATAATAACTTTTTGCTTCTTGCACATGAGTATATATTTGTCTTTGAGAAGTAATTGGAATTATATGGGATTCACATGGAGTGAAAGTTTTGATTGTTATTTTTTATGTTAGCAAGTATAATAAATTTATGAGATTTTGTCACTTAGTGACTAGAGAAGAGGAATCAAAATGAGTAATTCAAGTATTGCTCCATTTGTGAAGTGGGCTGGAGGAAAACGTCAGCTTATTCCGCAGATAAGAGATAGAATGCCTGAAAAATATAATGATTACTATGAGCCGTTTGTAGGTGGTGGTGCTGTAATATTTGATCTACTGCCTGCAAATGCTCTGATTAACGATATAAATAAAGCTTTGATTAACACATACAGAACAATATGTAATGAACCTGATGCTTTTCTGAAAGAGGTCAACAGGCTAGATAATGATATGTGGGAAGATGGGAAAAAGTATTATTATTCTATCAGAGAACATTATAATGACAAGCTTATGCGGTCTGAATATGGTGTAGAGCTGGCAGCATTATTTGTATTTATAAATAAGCATTGTTTTAATGGATTATATCGTGTGAATGGCAAGGGATTGTTCAATGTTCCATATAATAATAGTCGAAGAGTTTCTGTTGATGAAGATGTTATTATGGCTACATCTAAGTATCTTAAAGGGTTAACTATTATAGATGGCGATTTTGAACAGGCTTGTAAGAATGCAAGGAAAGGTGATTTTGTATTTATAGATAGTCCATATGCACCTTTGAATCCTACATCCTTTGAATCCTACACAAAAGAAGGGTTTGATATAGAAAGCCACAAGCGATTAGCAAAGCTTTATGATGAATTAACTGCCAGAGGCTGCTACTGTATGCTCACGAATCATAATACAGAGTTGATAAATGAGTTATATGGAAATAAAGATTATAAGATAGATGTTGTAAGAGTAAAGCGCATGATTAATTCAGATGCATCTAACAGAGTTGGCGAAGAAGTGATTATATGCAATTATTAAATGGGCACACAAGGAGACATATAATGGATAACTTATTTACTAAGAAAGTGCCATTATACTTTGAGACTGATGAATCACAGTTGATAGCTGGTGATTCATTTAAAATTCTAACAAAAATGAAACCGGAATCTGTAGATATGATATTTGCGGACCCACCATATTTTTTAAGTAATGACGGAATTACCTGTCAGGGTGGAAAGATGGTTTCAGTAAATAAGGGCTCATGGGATAAGTTTTCAGAAGGCGGAACCAGTGTCGAAGAAAAACATAAGTTTAACAGGAAGTGGATTAGGTTATGTAAGAGAGTACTAAAGCCAAATGGCACAATATGGATATCAGGAACATTACACAATATATATTCGATTGGTATGGCATTGGAGCAGGAAGGCTTCAAAATAATCAATAACATTACATGGCAGAAAACAAATCCACCACCAAACTTAGCATGTCGATGCTTCACACATTCTACCGAAACTATTTTATGGGCTAGGAAAAATGAAAAGAAGTCGCGGCAATTTTTTAATTATCAGAAAATGAAAGAAATGAATGGTGGTAAGCAGATGAAGGATGTGTGGACAGGCTCATTGACAAAGCCATCCGAGAAGACAGAAGGAAAACATTCTACACAGAAACCAGAATATTTGCTGGAGAGAATAGTATTGGCATCTACGGAAGAGGGACAGGTTATATTAGACCCATTTTGTGGCTCAGGAACCACAGGGATGGAGGCAGTAAGATTTGGGCGAAAGTTTATAGGAATTGATGTAAGTGAAGAATACTTAGAGATATCTAAGAGAAGATTGGAGAAGGTACTAAATGACAGATAGAAATTTTGATGAATGGCTGAGCAAATTCAGACCAAGTATTTCAAGCTATGATTATTACATAGATTTTGAAAAGGTAATCAAGAATGTTGATGAAATCAAGGTAGAACTCAACATTTTGAATTCATTAATTGGATCAAAGAATATAGAAGATGAGTTCGAAAAGATTGTAACCAAGTATCCAGAAACATTAAAGTGCATTCCGTTATTACTTGCAGTTCGTGGGAATGAGATTTATGCACAGGATGAGGAAGGTGCATTTCTATATAACTTTAAAACTATGAATTATGATGTGGAACAGTATAAGGCGTTTATGCGTAAAACGGGATTATTTGATATGATTGCAAATCATATTGTGAATAACCTAGTTGACTATGCATTAGGTATTGAAACAGGTCTGGACTCTAATGGTCGTAAAAATCGTGGCGGTCATCAGATGGAGGATTTGGTTGAAAAATACATCGTGGCAGCAGGATTTGAAAAGAATGTAAATTATTTCAAAGAAATGTATCTGAAGGACATTGAAGCCAAGTGGAATATTGATTTATCAGCACTTTCGAATCAGGGAAAAGCAGCAAAGAGATTTGATTTTGTGATTAAGACGGATAAGATGATATATGCAATTGAAACCAATTTCTATGCGAGTGGTGGTTCAAAGTTAAATGAAACGGCAAGAAGTTATAAGATGCTTTCACAGGAAGCAGATACAATAGATGGATTTACATTTGTCTGGTTTACAGATGGAATTGGATGGAAGAGTGCCAGAGGAAATTTGAGAGAGACATTCGAAGTTATGGATACTATTTATAGTATTGATGATATGGAGAATGGAATAATGAAAGAGGTATTTAGGTTAGAAAGTATTGTATTAGAGGTATAATAAAATGATTGATTTTAAGAAAAAATTAAGTAAAGATATTAGCAAAAAACACATAAATCCCATTGATTTATATAACGAATTGGATAGGAGTAGTACGACAGGACCATTGAGACCAACTCAAGAAAAAGTATTGAGAATGTGGAATGATATACATAGGGCTGAAAGAGATCTGATAGTTAAATTGCATACAGGAGAAGGAAAAACTTTAATTGGTTTGTTAATGCTGCAATCAAAATTAAACGAGGGAGGGGGACCTTGTGTTTATGTTTGTCCTAATAAGTTTTTAGCAGATCAGGTATTTTATGAAGCGAAGAAGTTTGGAATAAAAGTATGTATGATAACAGAAAGTAACGCATTTCCTAATGATTTTATAGAAGGAAATGCTATTTTGCTTACATATGTCCAAAAAATTTTCAATGGAAAAACAATTTTTGGACTAGACAATCAATATCAGAAAGTTAATACAATAGTTATGGATGATGCTCACGCATGTTTAGATGCTATTAAACAAGCATATACTGTGAGGATTAATAGAAGAAGTGAATCAATTTATAATGAGATTATTGGATTGTTTGATGATGTATTAAAAGAACAAGGAGAAGGTACTTTTACTGATATACAGGAAAATGAGGATTATGAAAGTGTTATGTTAATACCGTATTGGGCATGGATTGATAGGAAGAGTGAAGTTATCAGTTTGCTTTCAAAAGATGTTGATAGAGATTATTTAAAATTTACATGGCCGCTTATAAGAGATGAAATTGAAAAATGTGATGCTTATTTAAATGGAAAAGAAATTCAAATTATACCGCATGCATTTAATGTAGAGCGTTTTAGTAGTTTTCATAGGGCCAAACATAGAATCTTGATGTCTGCAACAACGCAGGATGATATGTTTTTTGTAAAAAACTTGGATTTTTCGATAAATTCAATTAGTAAACCTATAAGTTGTGCTGATAAAAAATGGTCAGGAGAAAAAATGATTATAATACCTTCATTAATCCAAGATGATTTTTCAAGGGGAAAAGTAATAGAGTATTTATGTAAATTTGAATGGAAGAAGTTCGGAACATGTGCGATTGTTCCAAGTAAGGAAAAACAAAATGACTATTCAAATTTGTATTGTAATATCTTAAACACAAATAATATTTTTAATGAAATAACAAGGAGACAAGATGGTCAATATGGGAGAACATTAGTGATTGCAAACCGATATGATGGAATAGATTTGCCAGATGATGCATGTAGAATTTTGATATTGGATTCATTGCCTTTTTTTGGTAGTATGAGTGATATATATGAAGAAAAAGGAAGAATAGAGTGTGAATTTATTAGAAGAAAAATAGCACAAAAGATTGAACAAGGTTTAGGAAGAGGAGTTCGAGGAGAAAAGGATTATTGCTGTATTTTTATTATTGGAGCAGATTTAGTGAAGTTCATTATGAGTTCCGAAACACGAAATTATTTTTCTCCGCAAACAAGGAAACAAATAGAGATTGGTTTATCTATTGTAGAGATGTCAGATGATGGGGAAGAGAAAGATGAGAAATATCTTATGGATTTAATTAAACAATCTGTTATGAGAGATGATGGTTGGAAAGAATACTATAAGAATGAAATGGATGGGGTTGAAGATGATAAAACTATAAGTAATCAAGCAATGTTGATGATGGAAAAACAATCAGAACAGCTTTTTATTGACTCTAAATACGAAGAATCAGCATTAATTATACAGAATTTTTTAGATAATGAAAAATTACGAGAAGAAGATAAAGGTTGGTATCTGCAAGAAATAGCGAGAAGAAAATATATGATAAGTAGGATAGAAACAGATAAATTTCAAAGCGCAGCATTTGAAAAGAATAGGCAGTTATTAAAACCAGCTAGAGAAGTGATTTACCAGCCGTTTTTGGGTATTAACGTATCTAGAGCAAGTAATATCAAAAAAATATTTCAAAATTGTGGAACATATAATGAGTTAATATTACAGGTTGATGATATGTTAGAAAATTTATCTTATGGTGTTAGGGCAGAAAAGTTTGAACAAGCTATGGATTATGCTGGAAAAATATTAGGTTTTGATTGCCAGAGACCGGATAAAATGATTAGAAAAGGACCAGATAATCTATGGAAAATAGGGCATGATAAATATATTATGATAGAATGCAAAAGTGAGGTGAAAGATAGTAGACAGTATATATATAAATCAGAAGTGGGGCAGATGGAAAATCATTGTGGATAGTTTGAGGAAGTATATCATGATGCTAGAGTGCTAAGAATAATGGCTATCGTTACAAATAATGTAGCTCCAGATGCTAATTTTTCTCATAAAGTAGTTGTTATGAGAAAAAAGAATTTAAAGAAATTTAAAAGTAACATTAAGAAGTTTATTCAGGAATTTAAGAATTATGACATAAAAAATATAACGGAATCTGTGATTGATGCTGCATTAAATAGGAATTTTCTTAGTGAAGGAAATATATGGGATGATTATGTAGAAGAAACACGAAAAGAATAACCTTTTATAGACTCGTTGAGGAACACTATAGGTAGCACTATACATGTAACAGATATGTAACACTACCATACACAAATCCCCAATTTCCGGGCTTTTCACACTCTCAAAACATTAGCAAAGATAATTTCAAGAACAAAAATCAATCCCACAGATTCAAGGTTTTCCTTGGATTTGTGGGATTTTTTAATCCGTTTTTTATAATTTTTGCGGAGCTTGTTAAAACAATGGGAAAAGGTGTCGACGATAGATGGTTAGCCCAGTATATGGATTGATTAAAATAATCGCCCAAGTTCACTGGGTGGGGGCGATTATTTTTGTGGGATTGATTACATAATGTATATCCAAGTTCAAAGTAGGTTAAGTCAAAACCTGATGCTACAATGAAACCTTCAAGAGTCAATATTGGCATCTTTTGTTTAAAAGATTTTATATGAGATGATGTTTATGTCATTAGATGGTCACAGTTGTTTTGTATACAAAATTAATGCTGCTTATGTCCTTGTATTGGTTGTAATGAGCATAAAATTTTTTATAATTACGGTTATTTTGTTAATGGTGATATGTGAAGATTTGGAAACAGTATTGTACTCAAAAACTTATGTTTTTGAGGTGCTTTTTTGTAGTATCTGTGGTAGAATACACTCATAATATGAGATAATAAGACAGATAGGTGGACTGTTAAAGCGGCAATAAGCAGGAAAAAATCTGCAAAAGCCAATAACTGATTATGACAAAGAAAGGTAAGGTAATAGGTGTAATGTCTTTGGATTTTAGCGACAGGTCTTTATATTGTTTAAAAGAATCTTCGATTGATGAATTGATAGAGTTTATTGAGGACAAATGCAAGGGAAAATGCAAGGGAGAAAGCAGATGTAAGTTTACTGTATGGTTTAACAGAAACGAGTACCATTATTAGGCAAAAGTAAAACATTAACGGAGAAGATTACAAAATTGGTTGTAAATGATAAAATTCGTTTCAAAATAGTGTCGTGTTCAATAAAGGAGGAAAAATGACAGAACAGGTAAAAGTATTTTTTGAACAGCTTGAGGAAAAGTCAAAGGATAATCCTATGCTTAAGGTAGAATTTGCGGCTAAGGAAATTTCAGCTCAAATTCAGCAGGCTTGTCTTGATGACAAAAAGGTTATAATGGGAGATTGGTGTCTGTATATGGCTTCTGTGCTAGCAGGCATTTCATGTATTAAAAGCAGTAAAGCCGATATTATTAAGATGAGAGCAAAAATTGATTTAAATAGTAATAGCATACCATTAGTCGATGTAGATACTGTGGCTGGCAAATTTTATGTGGGAGATTTAATAAACAAATATTTGGTAAATGACCGCTTTTCAGTAATAAATGTATATTATAGTTTATATAAAAATAGACATAAAGATATAGTTATGCCGGATATAAAAGAAGTAAACAAAAAGAATACCAGCAATATGGGAAGTAAAGAGTACAGACTTTGGGATAATTTACATAACCCTTACGAGGAAAAAGATAAATACAGTAAAATATACAATGATTTAGAAAAGCATATTGAGCCTTATAAAATTGAAGATAATTATATGCCAACAGTCTATGGATTTGTACTAGATGAGATAACAGAAAAGGTAGCAGGAGTGTTTCCTAAACACTTAAATTGCTATGAAATGGCTGTGGAAACAGTAGTGTGGAATGCGCATATGGATTATTAGAAGGGTAAGGCTTTAAAGGCTGCTTTTAGAAAAATTGATTGCCAAAGGCAAATTCAGGTATGCTTTTGAAAAAGGATTTCATCATTATTTGTTCATATTTTGTTAAATAAACATTTAAAATATAAACATTGATTATTAACTTTTAAAAAATATACTTAATACATCGAAAGGACAACAGTCCTTCGAGTTTTTTCATAATTTTACGGTTTGTGCTTGCACAAACTCCTCCCTTTTATTTATTATACAAAGTCAACCAAATAACCAAACAAAAAAGATGTGTCTACCACATCTTTTTTGTTTGTCTTTTTTTAGAAAACAGATAAATTAATTTTATGGCATAATTGAATTAGCACCGTCCACGATTACACTCTGTCCTGAGTAGTAGCAGGAATCTGGACCTGCTAAAAATGCAATCACTGGTGCAATATCCATTTCTGGGTCACCGAATCGTTTCATAGGGTTTAAATTAACCTGCTTTGCATATTCCTCTGGGAATTTTTCAGCCCATGCCTTTGCAGCAGGAGATTCAGCTCCGGGAAGAACAACATTTACACAGATTCCATACTGTCCCCATTCCTTTGCTGCAATTTTTGTAAGACCACGAAGAGCCTCTTTGTTAGAGCCATAAGCCAACTGTCCGGCAATACCAAACATGCCTGTTGCAGAAGCAAAATTGATAATTCTTCCTTCGTGCTGTTCCTTCATATAAGGAAAGGCAGCCTGCATATAGTTAAGAGAGCCGATTACGCCACTCTCCCAAGCTTTAAGCATATTGTCATAGGTAGTGTCCTCAACTGGTGCAGAAGGAACAATGGCCTGTGCATTGTTGACAACTACATCAACTGTTCCATAAGCATCTACAGCCGCTTTGACAACCTCTTCTACCCTGGCTCTGTCAGCAGAATCACAAGTCATAGCAAAGCCTTCTCCGCCTAGCTCTTTAATTTCTGCGATTGTCTGCTGGATTGGCTCAGGACGGCGTCCTGTTGCGATAACCTTTACACCTCTTTTTGCAAGACAAAGAGCAATACCTTTACCAATTCCCTGGCCTGCTCCTGTTACGATTGCAACTTTTTCATTTAACTGTTTCATTTGCAACACCTCCGAATTGTTTTATAAGTGAATTATAACAATTCTAAATTAAAAAGTAAATGAAGGAATATGTGGTGATTTGTAAATTAATTGATTTTTATAGATTAAATGGTACAATTACTTAAAAGGATATAGGAGGAAATGAAAATGAACAATGTACTTCAGATTTTTCTGGGTTCATTACCGGTATTAATGGCTGCAATTATTATGCTGATAGTGAAAAAGAAAAAATTAGTACCAATAGCAGCTATTGCCATTCAGCTTGTAGTTGCTATCACTGCCGTAATATTTATAGGAAATAATAAAATGGAGCTATCTGATACAGATGCTATAGATATGTATAATGTCTATAATTCCATTAAAACTAACCCTGGTCAGGCAGAAAATATGTTGGTTAAAAAGAACACCTTTGCAGGCAGTATAAAATATACCTTGGCTAAGGCTAGATTATTAGCACTAAAAGGAAAATGGGAGGAAGCCACAGCACTTTATAAAAAGGTTGACAGTGTTGATGACTCCTTACTGGATAAAAGAGAAAAGGAGCTTTTAGAAAAGCTGCAGGGGGGAAAGCTATTTACAGCTAAAATGCTTTCCTATAATGTTGGCAATGCCAATTATTTAAAAAGTCAGGGACAAAAACCGGAGGACTATGGCTTTGTAGAGCTAAGTCAGGAAGAAATAAATGACAATACAGAATATCTTGACAAATTTCAAAAAGAAGTAGTACCCGAAATTATAAGTGGTGTTGTAGATGAGCTGGAACAGGATAATGAAATTTTATCTGATATTGGACTAATAAATGCAATTTCAGATAAGGTAATGTCATATGATTATAATACATATACCGGCAGCACATATAGTGACAGCACCAATGACAATAATTCATATAACAATTCAAATATTGCAGATGGACAAACAGATAAGGAAAATAGCACCAATGACAATGAAACAGAGAATACAGGTTTAGGTATCTATACTGAACTGTTAAAAGAGGATGCCAATGAATTAGACGAGGACAGCAGGAAGGAATACTTTAAAAGGCTATATGATATATTAGACCATTACAAGAAGGAGTATCCAGAGCTATTTAATGAAAACCAGTATTTAGAAGCATATATTGTAGCCTGCGTCAGAGCTGGCAATAAGCTGGATGACTTATTAGAGGACGGAGATACAAAGGCATTACAAACAGTAATGGATATGTATTTGGCTGGAATTGTTACAAAGGACGATTTCTCAAAGGACTTTACAAGAGATTATGCAAAAAAATACAAGGAAGTTATTAAGCAGATAAAATCAGTAGAAAGAGATTTGCGTTCTAGTGATGATGACTATTATGTGGGAGATTTAAAGCTTAAGCAGGCTGTTGATTTATTAGAGGAAAATAATGAGCATATACTTTCATTTATTACAGATGAAATAGCTGAAAAAATAGAAAATAATGAAATATCAGATAACCAGCTTTCAGAAAGCTATATATCAATTTCTATTTCTAAAAATAAGCAGGGATTAAGTAATGCAAGTATTGAGTATTTTAATAAGGCAGTGGAAAAGGGAAGCGAAAGTGACAATACTGTTATAGAAGAGGCTATGGACAGTATACAGGAGGTATATGAGGATGGAAATACTGACACTAACTATATTGATATGTCAGAAATGGTAGCCAACGCATATACAAGAAGTCACCATTATAATGTTGCAACAGAACAGTTAATAAATAGCGTTAAAAGTACAACAGGAACTGCAATTTCACAAACTGCAGCCATGATAGCCATAGGAAGAATAGATACAGAGGAATTTAGTAAAATAAAGGCTTCAGTTGTATATTCTTCTAACAAGTCCTTAGAGGATGTTAAGGTTACACTTAAGGACTGTGACATTGAAATAAAGGATTTTGACATTCAAAAGAAGGAATATGACGGCTCAGAGGTCATATTGCTTTGTGATGTTTCAGGTAGTATGGCAAATAGCTTTGAAGCATTGCAGCAGGCAGTTATCCAGTATGTAGAGTCTATGGAGAATAACGAAAAGGTAAATATTATTACCTTTGATGAAAGTATAAGGCAGGTATCAGGCTTTTTAAGTGACAAAAATAAGTTAATAGAGTTTGCAAAGAAAAATATATATCAGCAGGGAGGAACTGCTGGAGCAGATGCAGCTTATTCTGTATTAGACAGATTTAGTAATAATGATGTTGCAAAAACTCTTGTTATGATGACAGACGGTGAGGACAATAATCCGTGGCCAAGTGAGGATTTAGTTAGTAAGTTTAGTGAAAAATCCTCAAAGGTAAATGCTACTATTTATACTATTGGCTTAGGAGAAAGTCTTGATACATCATATCTTACAACTATTGCCAATGCTGGAGCAGGAAGATTTATATATTGCTCTGATGATAGTGCTCTTACAAATGCATACAATTTTATTCATAAGAGAACCAGCTCAGAATATACAATTACCTTTGAAGCAGAGGATTTAGACTTAGTATCAAGATATTTGTATATTGAGGTAAATGATGACGAAAATACTGTAACACCAAAGGATTTAAAGAATTATTCATTAGCAGGTGAAGAAGATGATGATGATACAAATGTAGAGTTTGATACAGTTCTTCCAGATGGTGTGACAATCAAGGGAATAGATGTTAATCAGCTGGAAAAGAAAAATACTGCCCAAACCGTTAATATATTGGGAAGTGGCTTTGAAAAGGTTAAAATAACAGATGTATATATAGAGTCAAGAGATGGAAGCTCTCATTGCAAAATAAAGAGTATAGCAGATGATAAAATAACCTTTCAGGTTGCACCAAGTGTAAAAGAGGGAACTTATTCAGTATTTGTAACTATTAATAACAAAAAATATAAGGTTGATAAGCTTATAATTGGTAATGCAAATCCAGGAGAGATTACTTTTGGAGCATATACCTTTAATGCAGACAACATTGTAAAAAATGATAACAGTACTGTTTTAAAGGGAAATGTAAGACTTAACGATTACCTTTACTTTGCTGGAGATGTAGAGCTAAAGGGAAATGTGGATAAGGATGTAAGTGTTACCTTATCTACCGGTAGTTATGCAGATGTAAGACATAATGTTAGTGAGTATTCACTAATTGATAGTATATTATTACCTGCTGCAGCTTCTACCAGAGCCTTTGACAGAATTGAAGTAGTTATTTATGATGACGGAAAAAATTATAATAACTATGAGGAATATAAGACAGATGTACCATGGGAAAGTGAAATTGGTACACTTGATTTAGGTATTGTTTCACTAGAGGATAATCAAATAAGAATATACCCGGACAGAGTAAGTGTAAAATCATCAATAGGTGTATTAAAGGATAATACAATAACCGACCTGCTTACAAATGGAGTGGATTTCTTCAAGGTAGATGATTTGCCAGCTTATATAAAGGGCGAAATAGAGGCTGAGGCAAGACTGATGAAGGAGGGTCCGTTTACATATTTCAATATGGATATATCAGCCGAGGCAAATTCTAATACGGGCTTAAAGCTTGTAGATTATATAACCCTAGAGGCTAAGGCTGGGGCAAAGCTTATGTTTGATACCTATAACCGGGAGATAGGAATGGGCTTATCCTTTAGTACAAAGCAGGAGGACAAGCACAATTCTAGTGATAAGTCACCATATACCTTATGTACAGGAGATGCAGGTATTGAATTTAGCATAAAGGGCGATGAAAATGACAGAAGATATGGAGATAGATACCTAAATATGTCCTTAGCCCTGCCATTGTCTATAACCTTTTATGTAGAGGGTATACCAGTTACAATTACAGATTTAAAGGCTGAATTATCAGATTACAATATTAATGAGGCTCTCAAGAATATAGCTTCAGGACGAGCTTTTTCAAAGGCAATTAAAAGCTACCTGAGCAGTAAAGACGGAGCTAAGCTTAAGGTATCCGGTGCTATTGAATTAATTAGCACTAATGCACTTCCAGAAAATGTTGCTAGTAAGATTAATAAATGGCTGGGTGATGATGTAAGCCTAGTATCCTTAGACGATTTATATGGAGAGGCAGGTATTAATTACCCATATTTAGGAGCAGGAGCTACATTAAATGTATTAGGCTGTATACAAATTGCAGAAATGGAAATGAAATTAGGCGCAATATCTTATAGAGATTATGTATCTGATTTATTAAATGCCAGTGACGGACGAGATCACTATGGATTTTCATTTTTATCAAAGCAGGGTGTAAACTTTGATTGGGATTTAGTAGGTACAGATGTTGGTGGAGAAGTATCTGCCAATGTAACAGTAGATAGATTTTTAATTGCTGCTTATGCAAAGGCAAAGGTAGCTGCTAATGCTAAAATTTCATTATTCGGAACAAAAATAGATGTGGAAGGTGAAGCAAAAGCAGAGGCTTGTGCAGGTGTGTGGAAGGACGGAAAATGGAAAGCACATGTAACTGTAGTAGCAAGTGTAGACGGAAAAGGAAGCTTGAAATTTTATAAACTTAACATAGCTGAAAAAGAGGTACACGAAAAAGCAACTATTATTGATGAAGAGTTTTAAGGATATTAATGCTCGGAAATGGAGAAAACAGTGAAATTAATTATTAACAAAAAAATAGTAGGAATAATTAGTTTATTAATGTTTTTTATACTTCTGCTGCCAATTAAAGCATTGGCAGTAGAGGAGGATGAGCCAGTAGTTGGATTGGACTCATTTATTGTAAACAGTATGGAAAATGAAATATACAATATTTCTATGATAGCTAAAACAGCAGAGGGTGTGACAGGACCTATAGAATATAGCTATAAAGTTTATTTAGTAACTAATATTTCTGAACAGGGAAAGGAAATGGTGTCTGGAAATGGTAAAACCGGAGAAACCGTTACCTTTGATATTGATATGAATAATGCCAATTCCTATTCAGAGTATAGATTTAAAATATTATATGAATACAAATATAATGATGAAGAGCAGTTTAGCTATGGCTTTTCACAAAAATTTGAGTATGAGCAGCAGTCTTATGCTGAAGAACTAAAAAATGTTAATTATACAGTTGATGTATTAGGAAACCAGCTTTTAATAGAATGGGATAAGTACGGACAGGCAGGAGATAAGGCTATTATTTCAATAGATATTGACGGTGAAGTATCTGATGAAATGGTAGACATAAGTGAAAGTAAATACGAGGCCTTCTTTGAAAAAACTGCAAAGAAGATTACTGTAAATATAAAGCAGGTTTGCAAGGGCTTGTTATCAGAGGGTGTAGATACTGTTATTAACTTAGACAATACAGGCAGTAATGAATTTTATTTGGAGTTTCCGGAGGAAAATGAAAGATTTTCTTCTAACTGGAATATAGCATACTATAATGCAAAGGACAATATTGTAAAATGGTATGCAGATAGTAATAGTGCAAAGGAATTAACCCTTAATAATACTGGCAGTTTTATGCTGGAAATTGAAGATGAAAATTGCAAGGAGCTTACAGTAGAGTACAATTCACAGGAGAACATAAAGTGGTTGTACAAATTCCCTGTAGTCATTGCTAACTATGCACCTAATATTACTTTGCTAGAAAAATATGACGGCATAACAGTTAAAACCTCAAAGTACACTATTGCAGGAAAGCTTGATGATGCAAATGCAAAAGTATCAGCCGAAGGCTGCAAGGTAACTCAAAATGATGACGGAACATTTTTCGTTGAAGTTGATTTGAAAAACGGAAAAAACAGCATTACTATTGAGGCTGAAAATAAAATAGGCAAAAAAACAAGGTCTGTAATCACAATACATAAGGAAAAGGGCGACAGTATTATAGAAGAAAACAGTAAAATTGCTAAGTATCTGCCACTTATAATAACATTATCAGCGTCTATTATACTGATTATCGTAATGATATTACTGACTAAGAAGAGGAAGCAGAAGAATGAAGAAGATAAATAAAGCATTATTAATATCAAGTATTTTGTCAGGTGTTGTAGCTGTGGCTTTAACTGTATTTTACATTATTTACAAAATCCAGGTATCTGGTGCAGCCTATGTAGAATTAGCCACTAAGTCTATCTTAAAGGCATATGATTTATTACATACAACCAGTGTAATAGGCTGGTGCTGCTTTGGAATGTGGATATTGACAGGAATTTTGGTTATAGCATTAGTAATAATTAAGGCTGTTACCACCTCAAAAAATAAAAAACAGACACAGCAGGTGTCAGTTCAGCAAACACAGACACAGCAAGAGCAGACACAACAAGTGCCAGTTCAACAAACACAACAGGTAGAAGTACAGCAAGACCAAGAACAGTAAAAACTTTGCCAGCCAGATTTGACAATTTGGCTGGCTGTTTAAGAATATATACAGAATTAATATAAAGGAGTTGTTAGAATGTTTGGTATTGAAAAAAGAAAACAAAAGAAAGAAGAGGAGAGGCGTAGAATAGAAGAGGAGAGGCGAAAGATAGAGGAAGAGGAACGAAGAAAAGAGGCAGAGAAGAAGGCGAGTATGAAGGAGCTAGGGGCATATATAATGATTATTATATGCGATATACTGATGATTGCAGCAGTACCAAGCTTTGCAAGTATTTTGTTTGCTGCTGTTGGAGTGTTACTAATTCCAATAAAGCAAATTGACGACTTGTGGAGTAAATTGCTAAAAGGACATTCAAAATGGATTAAATATTTAATGCTTGGCTGGCTATTTGTTATAGCCTGTATAATTTTTCCATTGTCAGATGAGAAAGGAAAGACTGGAAATATAGAACAGACGGAGACAAACAGAGAGGCAGCAACTACTACAACAACTGAAGCTAAAAAAGTAGTTGCAACAGAAAAACAAACAGAAAAACAAACAGAAAAGCAAACAAAAACAGAGGCCGCAACAGAGAAGGAAACTACAGCTAGAAAAGAGGTTGTAACTACAACTGAAAAAGCAACAACCGTAAAAACAACAGCTTATGTTGAAGAGAAAACAACTAAGCAGAATAACAATAGTTCTAATTCTAATAATAGTATTAATAACCAAAATGCTACTACAGCAGCCCCAAATAATAATTCAATAACTGTACATATTACTGCAAATGGCAGTAAATATCATCGTGCTGGATGTAGATATTTAAGAAATAGTGATAGTGCGGTAACCTTGCAGAAGGCTAAGTCATTAGGCTTAACTCCATGTAGTGTATGTAATCCACCACAGTAATATATAGAAGTAACAAATTCCCAACTTTTTAATATTATAATTTAAAATGAATTATAGTAGGGAATAATCCAGCTAATTGTGAATATCCATATCACGCAGGTGATATGCCGCCACTTTTCGGAAATAATGGATACGCTTTTTCAATGTTTCTTACTAATAGATTCTGTGTATGTGAAATAATAGGAAGAACTGTGATAATACATTTACATCCCGATGATTTTCATTCACAGCCTTCAGGAGCTTCAGAAACAAAAATTGCCTGTGGATTAATAAAAGAGGTATAGGTAAAAATACAGTTGCTAATATTTCCCGCAGGGTCTATACTATTTCTGCTACAATAATAAGTTAGTGGATGTGAGGAAAATGCGACAAAAGAATAAAAGGGCAATCGATTTTGGCAATGATGATGTTATGAAGATTTTGCTTCGATTAGCACCTCCAGTTATGATTGCCCAGTTAATACAAGCCTTATATAATATAATAGACAGCTTCTTTATCGGAAGAAACTCTGAGGATGGGCTTACAGCTCTTTCTATAATTTACCCAATACAGCTTTTGATGATTGCCTTAGCAGTTGGTACAGGCGTTGGAATAAATACTCTGATGGCATATTATCAGGGGATAAAAAAACACAAGGAAAGCGAGGAGGTAGCTGGGGTGGCTACCTTTCTTGCACTTGTAATGTGGGCAGCATTTGCCATAATCTGCTATTTTGGTATGCCATTTTATGCAAAAATATCTACCACCTCAGCCTCTGTTATTAAGGAGGTAATTACCTATGGGAGGATTGTATCTGTATTTAGTATTGGCTTATTCCTAGAAAGTGTGTGGACAAAAATATTACAGGCTATAGGCAATATGAAATTACCTATGATAGCACAAATAGCAGGTGCTATTGTTAATATAGTATTAGACCCTATATTAATTTTTGGAGTGGGAATAATACCGGCAATGGGTATAGGAGGAGCAGCTATAGCTACTGTTTCTGGTCAGATTGTTGCGGCACTTATAGTAATGACAAAGGGCTATCGAAAATCACCGGCCTTTTCCAAATATTTTGCATATGTGAAAAGAATATATTATCTAGGCTTTCCAAATATACTAATGCAGTCAGCCTACACCTTATACATATTCGGTTTAAATCTTATTTTGAAGGAATTTTCCGACCAGGCAGTAACGGTGCTTGGCTTGTATTATAAATGGCAGACTTTTTTCTTTATTCCTTTAGGCTCAATGCAGACCTGTATTGTACCTGTATTAAGCTTTAATTATGGAGCAGGAATGTATTCCAGATGTAAAAAAACGCTTAAGGATTCTATATTATTTGGAATGGCTCTAATGCTTTTAGGAGTTTTATGTTTTGAGCTTATACCAGCCCAAATGCTGGGAGTTTTCTCAAGGGACGCTAAGGTTATTGACATTGGTGTTAATGCTTTTAGAATTATAGGAGTATCGTTTATACCCCTTGTTACATCGCTTATTTATCCAGTTTATTTTCAGGCAATAGGATATGCAGGAAGAAGCTCTGCGCTTACAGTTTTACGAACAGTTGCACTATTTGTACCCTTAGCATGGATTTTTTCAAGGTTTGGACTTGAATATTTCTGGCTTACATACCCAATGACTGAAATTATTACAACAACAGTTGGCTATATTATGTACAAACGATTTAATAGAAGATATGAAAAAATGCTAAGATAAATTAGAAAGATAGAGTTTTTTTATGAAGAATATAATTGAGATAACAGATTTTGAAAATAAAGAATTAGATGTGTATGCCAGACTTACAGAGGCACAGCTATTAAATAATGATAATGTGAAAGAGGGAATTTTTATTGCAGAAAGTCCTAAGGTTATTGAAAGAGCATTAGCCGCAGGCTATGTGCCTGTTTCTGCCTTAATTGAGGACAGGCATATTGAGGGCGAAGGAAAAGAGATTGTTAAAAAGCTTAATAATGTTAATATTTATACTGCAAAATTTGATGTACTTACTAAGCTGACAGGTTTTCAATTAACCAGAGGAATGCTGTGTGCTATGAAAAGACCACCATTACCTAAGGCAGAGGATATTTGTAAAAATGCCACACGAATAGCAATATTAGAAAATGTTATGAATCCAACTAATGTTGGTGCAATATTTAGATGTGCTGCTGCCCTAAATATTGACGCTGTGCTATTAACAAGAGGCTGTGCAAATCCACTATATAGAAGGGCAATCAGAGTTAGTATGGGTACAGTTTTCCAAATTCCGTGGACTTTTATTGATAATAATGTAAATTGGAAGGAATTCGGCATAGAGTATATTCATAATCTAGGCTTTAAAAGTGCAGCAATGGCACTTAGAAAGGACACAGTTGCCATAGATGATGAGGACTTAAACAAAGAGGAGAGGCTGGCAATTATTTTAGGAACAGAGGGAGAAGGCTTAACAGAGGGTATTATTGATAAAAGCGATTATACAATAAAAATACCTATGGCTAATGGAGTGGATTCTCTTAATGTGGCAGCAGCTAGTGCAGTTGCATTTTGGCAGTTGGGAAATCGTAATAAATAAGCTGGGTGTTTATAATAAGTAATAAAAAAATGTGAAAAATGTAGAAGGACATAAGGGGAATAATTTACATAAAATTTCCGGGAAAAAAATATATAAAAGCTATTGATAAATCGAACATATGGTTGTATAATGAACATATGTTCGATATTCAACAACAGCTTACCACACAAGAAAAACTGCATATTTTAGCCGATGCGGCAAAGTATGATGTTGCGTGTACCTCTAGTGGCGCAGATAGAAGAGGAAAGGAAGGATTTCTCGGGAATGCCCAGGCGTGCGGTATATGTCACAGCTTTGCAGCAGACGGAAGATGTATATCCTTATTAAAAATACTTATGACAAACAACTGTATATATGATTGTAAGTATTGTGTAAATCGTTCCTCAAATGATGTAAAACGGGCTCAGTTTACGCCGCAGGAGATTTGTGATATTACAGTAGAATTTTATAAGCGAAACTATATAGAAGGCTTATTTTTAAGCTCTGGAGTTATAAAAAATCCTGCATATACTATGGAAAAAATGTGTGAAACACTATATATGCTTAGATATACTTACAAGTTTAACGGATATATTCATATAAAGACCATACCGGGAGCACCAGATGAGCTAATAGCTACAGCAGGGTATCTGGCAGACCGTATGAGCATTAATTTAGAGCTGCCTACAGCAGAAAGCCTTAAAAAGCTTGCACCAAACAAAAACTTTAAAACCATACTTACACCTATGCAAAAGGTTAGTGATACCATAGCTGTCCATAGAATGGCTATAGGTAAGGATTCACGCATGGAAAGAAGTAGTGGAAATCAGTATTTATCGGGCAGTATATTTTCAAAGAAAAACCTAGAATATAAAAACACCAGAGTAGAAAAGGATTCTGTTAAGGCAGGCGAAAGGCTTATCAGCTTAGATAGTCCTAAGGCTAAAGATAAGTCTAAGGGCAGTCCCTCTATATATACAAAGGAGCAGCTAAAAAGTGTACTACCCTTATCTGTAGGAAAAAGCCTTGAAAGACCATTTTCACCAGCAGGGCAAAGTACACAAATGATTATTGGAGCTACAGACGAAACAGACTTAAACCTTATAAAAACTACCCAGACCTTGTATCAAAGCTATGATTTAAAAAGAGTATTTTACTCAGCCTACATACCTATAAATGAGGATAGTGCATTACCTTCCTTAGATACAGCACCACCCTTGCTTAGAGAGCATAGGCTTTATCAGGCGGATTTCCTGCTTAGATTTTATGGCTTTAATGCAGACGAGCTACTTTCTGTGGATAGACCAAACTTTAATGAATTTGTCGACCCTAAATGCGATTGGGCATTAAGACATTTAGAATTATTTCCAGTAGATATTCAAAGTGCCAGCTATGAGGTTATTATGAGAGTACCAGGTATAGGACCTAAGTCTGCTCAAAGGATAATTAAGGCGCGTAGATATGGCATTATAGATTTTGAAGATTTAAAAAAGATGGGTGTAGTATTAAAAAGAGCACATTATTTTATTACCTGTAAAGGAAAAATGATGTATAACACACCTATAGAGGAAAAATATATTACAAGACAGCTTATATCTACTAATACAAAGGAAAACTGGCAGGTTAGCCATCAAAATGAAAATATAAAGCAAATGTCATTATTTGAGGATTTTGGGATTTCATCATAGGCAGTATGTTTTTGTAGATAAGAAGAGAAGATACAGTAGACATATTTGGAGGAAAAGAAAACTTGATTTCCATTAAGGTAAAAAGAGCTGTTAAAATAAAGGTGGTGATATTATGACGATTTTTACCTGTAAGGATTCTTATGAGGATATGATGACTTGTATTTATGCAGGGTGGGAGTGGGCACTTAAAAATGGTCACGAAAATCTAAGGCTTATGAAGGAGCCAATAGAGCAGACTTCCTTATTCGACCAATATATTCATATTGAAAAAGACAGGGAAAAGTCACTAAAGGTAACTAGGTCTATTGTAAAAAAGCTTTCTATGAAAGCCTATATAGATATATACAATGTATTATTATTCTATGAGGATAGGTTAGATGATGTTTATAGATATTTACGATTAGGCTTTAAGGCTGGCAGCAAAATTACAGATATGCTTACAGAGCCAATAGTGATGAAAATATCAAAAATCAGTAAAAGTGTTTCCAATGAAGCTAGCCTATTTCGGGAGTTTGCCAGATTTAATTCAGTAGACAACAAAGTATACATTTGTCATTTAGAGCCAAAGAGCAATGTTGTATACTATGTGGCTGCCCATTTTCAAGACAGAATGCCCTCAGAAAATTGGATAATTATTGATGACAATAGAAAACTTGCTGTGGTACATCCTAAAAATGAAAAAATGTATCTTACTTATTTAGATGACAAGCAGTTTGAAAGACTTTCAGAAAGCGAAAGACTAAAAGATGAATATACCACTTTATGGCAGACCTTTTTTGATTCCATAGCCATTAAACAAAGGGAAAATTATAATTGCCAAAGGGGACATTTTCCAATTTGGATGAGAAAACATACTGTAGAATTTAATAATAATACTTATAAATAATAATGGAAAAATGTGGCACAATATAGTATAATAGCAAGTCTAACAAGCGATAATTAAAGGATAAAAATTATCAATAATTAACAAACGATTTACGAAACAAGGAGAAAAAAATGAGTATTATTGAATTATTCGTTTTAGCAGTAGGCTTATCTATGGATGCCTTCGCAGTATCTATATGCAAAGGTTTGTCATTAGGAAAGACAAAGGTAAAGCATATGTGTATAGCAGGGGCATGGTTTGGAGGCTTTCAGGCGTTGATGCCATTAATAGGATATTTCTTAGGCAGTTTTTTCTCCGATTTGATTACAAAATATGACCATTGGATAGCGTTTATTTTACTTATTTTTATAGGTGGAAATATGATAAGAGAAGCATTTGGTGAAGAAGAAAAGGTGGATGCTTCTATGGGTGTTAAAAATATGTTTTTGCTTGCAATAGCTACAAGCATTGACGCATTGGCAGTAGGTGTAACCTTTGCCTTTTTAAAGGTATCTATAATACCAGCAGTTTCCTTTATAGGTGTTGTAACCTTCGTATGTTCAGCTATTGGAGTAAAGCTTGGTAGTATTTTCGGCGCAAAATATCAGTCAAAGGCACAGATTACAGGTGGTGTAATACTTATAATTATTGCCTTAAAGATTTTATTAGAGGGTGTAGGCATAATAAAATAATAAAACTCTTTGAAAATGTAAATGTTGTATGGGATAATATACAAAATATTCTTAAAGGAGAGAACATATGACAGAAAAAGAGAAGATGGTAGCAGGTTTATTATATAGTGCCTCTGATGATGAGCTTGTGGCGGCACGAAGAAATTGTAAAATAAAAATATACGATTACAATTTAATAGATCCACGAGAGCCAGACGAAAAAAGAACAGCAGCTATTAAAGAATTGTTTGGCAGTACTGGTGACAGAGTGTGGATAGAAGCACCCTTTCATTGTGATTATGGTTGGAATATTACAGTTGGTGAGGACTTTTATGCCAATTACAACTTAACAATATTAGATGTTGCACCAGTAAAAATTGGAAAAAATGTTATGTGTGCTCCAAATGTAGCAATATATACAGCAGGTCATCCTATAGATGCGGCAGTTAGAAATTCCGGATTGGAGTTTGGAAAGCCTATTACCATAGGAGATAATGTCTGGATAGGTGGCAATGTAGTTATATTGCCAGGGGTTACTATAGGAAACAATGTGGTTATAGGTGCAGGCAGTATTGTTGCAAAAGATATACCTGACAATGTGGTAGCATATGGAAATCCTTGTAAAGTTATGAAAAATATATAATAGTTAATGTTTTATATAAACATATGTGGCTCGTAGTTATAAAAAATTAAAAATACATAAAGGAGAAAAAAGTTATGAATCCAATGTCAGTAATGAAAATGATGAAGGCAAAGGATGCCTTTGTAAGTAATCACCCCAAATTTGCCGCTTTTATTCAGCATGTTTTTAGCTCTGGAATAGAAGAGGGAACAATTATAGAAATCACAGTGACAAAGCCAGGTGAAGCTCCTGTTACTACTAATATGAAGGTACAGCAGTCAGATTTAGATTTGTTTAATGAATTAAAGTCTACAGTAAAGTAAGGAGAAAATATGAGCAAAAAAGTATTAATAGTTGTAGATATGCAAAAGGACTTTATAGACGGTGCATTAGGAACAAAGGAAGCAGCAGCAATCGTTGATAATGTTGTAAAAAGGATACAGGAGTATGAGGGAGAGGTTGTATTTACAAAGGACACGCATTTTGAAAATTATTTAGAAACCAGCGAGGGCAGACATTTACCAGTTACACATTGTATAAAGGGTACGGCAGGCTGGGAGCTTGATGAGAAAATAGAGAATGTAAAAAGTGATGATATGAAGGAATTTGAAAAAATTACCTTTGGTTCAACAAAGCTTGGAGAATATTTAAAGACCATAAAGGATTTGGAAGAAGTTGAATTAGTAGGCTTATGCACCGATATTTGTGTAATTTCAAATGCTTTATTAATCAAAGCCTTTTTGCCGGAAATAAAAGTAGTAGTCAGGGAAAATTGCACTGCCGGAGTGACAGTGGAAAGTCATTGCAATGCAATAGCTGCCATGAAAATGTGTCAAATTGAAATATTGTAAGATAGGTAAAAATTAAAAAGCAGAATAGAGTTTGTCAGATGGAAAAAATACAAAAGGATTTATTTACACTCAGGGATTTAAAGTATGCTAAGTTTCACAGCAGTCTTATGCCTACTGTAGATGAAAAAGTAGTAATAGGTGTCAGGACACCAGTTTTGCGACAATATGCAAAGGAAATAAGCAAGGAAAAATTTGTAATGGATTTTATGAAGGAACTTCCACATACCTATTATGAGGAAAATAATCTTCATGGAATACTTATTGAACTATTATTCAAAAATGATATTGATTTAACACTTACATATGTAGAACAGTTTTTACCTTTTGTGGATAATTGGGCAACCTGTGATTTAATGACCTTTAAAATATACAAAAAATATCCGAAGCAGGTATATGAGAGGGCAAAAGAGTGGATTGCCGATGATAGAGTATATGTTAAACGATATGGGATAGTTACTTTAATGGGATTTTTAGATGATGGGCTGTTTAAAACAGAAATGCTGGATTTAGTAGCTAATATTATATCTGAGGAATATTATATAAATATGGCTAGAGCGTGGTATTTTAGTATTGCGTTGGTAAAGCAATATGATATAGCTATTAGGTATTTTACAAGTCCTGTTATGGATAAGTGGACACACAACAAATCAATTCAGAAAGCTATTGAAAGCAGAAGAATTTCTGATAAAACAAAAAAATATCTTAGGACACTAAAACTTATGTCCTAAGATATAGGGGTTATTTCGATATAAACAGTACACCTAATGTACCTGGACCACAGTGGGAAGAAATAACACCACCTGCGCGGGTTACTAAAATTTCTTCAAAAATGTTTAGTGATTTTAAATAGTCCTTTACAGCTTCAATAATCTTTTCATCACAGCCTGAGTGTGTAATAAATACTCTTTCTGGCTGAGAGCTTTTTAAGGCTTCTTCAAGGTCCTTTGCATATTGCAAAATTACAGACTCGATTTTACCACGATATTTTTTAGTAGCGTCCATTTTTCCATGTTCTACTACAATTTTAGGATGTAGCTTTAAAACGCTTCCTGCAAGGGCTGCAACTGAGCTGCATCTGCCACCACGATGAAGATAAGTTAGTGTGTCAACAACAAAGCTTGCACGCACATAATCCTTTAAAGCTTCAATACTTTCAACTATTTCGCGTACTGTTTTTCCCTCTTTAGCCATAATAGCAGCCTTTATTACTAATAGTCCTATACCAGTAGACAGGTTTGCTGAATCAATAACAAAAACCTTGTTTTGGGCATCAAGCTGTTCGGCAGCCAATTTCATTACATTACACGAAGTAGACATATCTGAGGATATGGAAAATGCAATTATTTCATCACCATTTTCTATAAAAGGCTTAAACAGTGATATGGCATCAGTAAGTGCTGGAGCAGAGGTTTTAGGTGTTGTTTTATGCTCATCAGACCAGACATAAATGTCATCAGGTGTTATATCCAAACCATCTCTGTATTCTTTTTCACCTAAAAGAATGTGCAGAGGCAAAATAGAAATGTCATATTTAGATAATAATTCAGCAGATAAATCGCAAGTGCTGTCGGAGATTATTTTAATCATAAAAAACTTCCTTTCTAGGTTTGTACACATATGTACTATAATAATAAACCAATAAAGATATTGTGTCAAAAAAATATTTTTTTTAAACAAAAAATTAAGAAAAAGGATGAAAGATAAGAATAAAAACATAGTGGTGTGCTATAATATATTGAAAGTAGTTGGATATAAAGTAAAATAAATTAGAAATATACAGATAGAAATTAACGAGAGAACATATAAGAAACTAAATATAGATAGGAATATAAAGAAGTAAAATGAACAATATGAGAGAAAAAAACATTACGGTGGGAATTTTAGCCCATGTAGATGCAGGAAAAACTACATTATCGGAAGCATTGCTTTATAAAAGTGGAAGTGTACGAAAAATAGGAAGAGTAGACCACGGTGATGCTTTTTTAGATACACATTTTTTAGAAAAACAAAGAGGTATAACTATATTTTCAAAGCAGGCTGTGATTAAGTACGAAAATACCAATTTATTTTTATTAGATACACCAGGACATATAGATTTTAGCACAGAAATGGAAAGAACCTTAAAGGCATTAGATTATGGCTTGCTTGTAATCAATGGCAGCAGTAGTCTGCAAAGCCACACCTTTACACTTTGGAGATTACTAAAAAAATACAATATTCCAACCTTTGTTTTTGTTAATAAAATGGATATGTCTGATAGAGAGAATAGTGACATAATAGATGAGCTTTTCACTAAGCTGAAGGACAATTTTATAAATTTTACTGATAAAGATAATGAACAATATATGGAAAATATAGCTGCCTGTGATGAAACACTTCTGGAGAAATATTTAGAAGGAGAAACACTTACAGGAAAGGATATTTCCTGGGCAGTTGCAAAGGAAAAGCTTACACCGGTTTTCTTTGGAAGTGCATTAAAGCTAGAGGGCATAGAGGAATTACTGGCAGGAATAAACAATTTTACACAATATGAAAAGGAACAAGAGGATGATGTAAAGGCTTCCGGTATAGTATACAAAATCTCAATAGGGGATAATGGAGAAAGACTTACACATATAAAGGTTACAGGTGGAGTGCTGCATTCTAAGGATATAATTAAGATAAACGGTGTTGAAGAAAAAATAAATCAAATAAGAATATATTCTGGTTCAAAATATGAAATGGTAAATGAGGCCTATAAGGGAATGGTGGTAGAGGTTACGGGACTTACAAGCTCCTTTGCTGGTATGGGCTTCGGCAAAAACGAAACAGATACAAGCATAGATACTAAACCGGTACTTAGGGTAAGCGTAATTTTAGGTGAAAATGAGGATGTTATGAAGGTTTTTAATACAATAAAGGTATTAAATGATGAGGACCCTTCCTTAAACTTTAAATGGAATGATACCACCAAGGAAATAGAAGTTGAGCTAATGGGAGAAATCCAGACAGAGGTTTTAAAAAGTATTATTAAGGATAGATTTGATATTGAGGCTGCATTTGACAAGGGCAAAATTATCTATAAAGAAACTATTGTGGACAATGTAGTTGGAGTAGGTCATTACGAGCCATTAAAGCATTATGCAGAGGTACATTTATTAATGAAGCCACTAAAAAGAGGTGAGGGAATAAAAGTATCCTCAAAGGTGGGCGTTGATGAGCTGGATAGAAACTGGCAGCGGCTTATAGAAACTCATATTAAGGAAAAACACCATAAGGGAGTGCTTACGGGCAGTGAAATTACAGACATGGAGCTTGTAATTGTAGCGGGCAAGGCACATAAAAAACATACTGAAGGTGGGGATTTCAGACAGGCAACCTACAGAGCCATAAGACAGGGCTTAATGAAGGCGAAATCTATATTATTAGAGCCTTATTATGAATTTCAATTAGAAATACCTAGTCAATGTATAGGAAAGGCTATGGTTGACTTAGAAAGAATGAAGGGCAAATTTGAAGCACCAGTTATTGAAGGAGATGCTGCAATAATTACAGGTAAAGCACCTGTGGCAAAAATGATGGGGTACCATATGGAATTAGCTTCTTACACTAAAGGAAAGGGAAGACTTATTACAGCCTTTGCAGGCTATGACCAATGTGAAAACCAGACGGAGATAATAGAAAATATAGGCTATAACCCATTAGAGGATATTGAAAATACACCAAATTCAGTTTTTTGTGCCAATGGTGCAGGCTATGTGGTTAATTATGATGAAGTAGAAAAGTATATGCACCTGGAGCCTGCTTATGCTGAGGGAGAAAATAGGAAAAACCTTGTGGCAGAAAATGAAGTCAGCAGGCTAAAAAATAAAAAATCAGAAATAGAATATGGAGTATTAGATAAGGAATTAGAGGAAATATTTGAAAAAACCTACGGCAAGAAAAAGGCAAGAGCAGAGGGTAATTATTCAAATTACAGTAATACTGCAAAAAGTGAAAAGTCTGTAAAACATAAGGAAAATGCAAAAAAGGACAAATATCTTTTAGTTGACGGATATAATGTTATATTTGCATGGGAGGAGTTAAACTCCCTGGCAAAGGAAAATATTGATGCAGCAAGGGACAAGCTAATGGATATTTTATGTAATTATCAAGGGGTTAAAGACTGTAAACTTATGGTCGTGTTCGATGCGTACAAAGTACCTGAAAACAAGGGAAGTATTAGCAAGTATCACAATATATGTGTGATATATACAAGAGAGGCACAGACAGCAGACGCCTACATAGAAAGATTTACTCACGAAAATGCCAGCAAATATGACATAACCGTTGCAACCTCGGACGGGATGGAACAGGTAATAACCAGAGGGGCTGGTTGTATGCTTATTTCCTCTAGGGAATTAAAGGCAGAAATAGAGGCTAGGTTAAAGGATGCAAAAGAGGAGTTTGCCAGAAAGCTTTGGGAGCAGAAGGGAAAGGTATATTTATTTGATAGCTTAGATGCAGAATTTCAAAAGTATTTAGAGGATATTAGGCTAGGAAAAAACATCTAAAAACATCTAAAAAAATATAGTAAAAAAGGACTAAAATGCTTGGGAATCGTATAAATGTATGGTATAATAAGAGCATTAATATAGTGAGTATATAGAAAATTAAAATAGCAGGATTAACTTCTAAAAATTAAAAGAATATGGACGGATAAAATATGAGAAGCTACAAATTTGATTTTAAGGGTATAAGTAAAAGATTTTCTGCTCTGTCTGTGGCTGTTGCAATGCTTGGAACAACAGCTTATTTTCCTATGGATATTTCGGCAGGAGAGGTTTCTAATGCTGCCGCAAATGCCTCGGACACAAATATTTCTGTAAGTGAGGATAAGTTAGCTGCAAGTAATCTGGCCGTGGTAAACAGCCTTAGCAATAACATTTTGCCAGAAAAATATTCCTCAGTAGAAAAAGGCTTTGTAACCTCAGTTAAAAATCAGGGAAGTCTTGGTATTTGCTGGTCATATGCAGCCTGTGCCGCTATGGAAAGCTATATATTGTCACATGGCTATGTAGACAGTCCGAGCAAAGTAGATTTGTCCGAATATGCTCTTGCATATATGACTTATAATGACAGTTCCTTTGTGGATGAAATAGGTGGAACAACTGGTGATGTGACTACCAACAAATCAATGCAGTATTCCTTCCAAAATGGTGGAAATAATAGTATGGCATTTAAACCTCTTAGCAAATGGGCAGCTATTGTAAATGAGGATAAGGCAGTATCAGCAGATGGCCTTTATTATGGGGAGTTAGACAAGGAAAGCAACAAATATACATACAAAAAAGAGGATATTTCATATATTTTAACAGGGCAAAAATATATTAGTATGAAGGATATTGATAGAATAAAAAATGCTGTTATGGATAATGGTGCAGTTGCAGCGATGTATGCTGTAGGCTTACAGACCTTTTCAGACAAGTATGTATATAACAGCGAAGTTACAGGCTACAACCACGCTATCACTATAGTCGGCTGGGACGACAATATTGATAAAGCATTATTTGCAAATCACGGAGTTAGTGAGCCACCTGAAAATGGGGGCTGGCTTGTGAAAAACAGCTGGAATCAATATGCAGGAGATAATGGATATTTCTGGATGTCCTACTATGACGCAAGTTTGTCAGCCTCAGAGGGTACTATATATGAAGTAGTTCCAGCGGGCACCTATGAGCATAACTATCAACATGACGGCAGTACAATATTTGCAAACATTACAAAGCAATATACTGGCTGGTACAATGATGCAACTAAATTTGCCAATGTATTCAAAATTGAAAACGAAAAAACACAGGAACTAAGAACAGTTTCTTTTGCCCTTGAAAATGAAAATGTTGGATATACAGTGAATATATATAAGCTTGCCGGCAGTACAGGAAAAATTTTGCCGGAAAATGGCACACTTATTGCAACAACCAGTGGAAAAACCTCTTATAAAGGCTACTATACTGTGGAATTGCCTGAAACTATCAAGCTGAATCCAAAGGAAATGTTTTCAGTTGTGATAACCTTTGACAGTGTTCCTAGGATAGAATATTCTACCAGCTCCTATGTTACAGTTGATGATAATGGAGATGAACTGTTGCGTGTAGATAATGCAACAGACCTGAACCAGAGCTATTTTTGGAGAAATAGCTGGGTGGATGTAAATATAAAAAATGACTACTACCCAGATGTAAATTTCTGTATTAAGGCATTTACGAATGACGCAACCGATACCTTGTCTGGTTCATCAATTACAAGCATTGGGCAGGAAAGTATGAATAATGTATATATCCAATGGAAGAAGGTAGAAGGTGCTGCCGCATATGCACTATATAGAAGTGAAGCCATAGACGGAGCGTATACTAAAATATACGATGGCAGCCAATGTGAATATAAGGACCAGAAGGTTGCAGTAGGAAAGAAATACTATTACTATGTAAAGGCATACAACAATAATACTGTTCTGGAAAATGTAAAAGCCTCAGATATTAAAAGTATTGCAGTAGGCCCTATAAGTACAGTGATTACCAATGTTAAATCAACAGGCAATGGCATAATGCTTAGCTGGGATATGGTAGAGGGTGCTAAAGCTTATGAGCTTTATGGTTCAACGGACGGAATGACCTTTAGCTTTATTAAAAATATATCCGGAGATTTGAACTCCTATACAGATACTACATATGGAAAAAAATATAATACAAAATATTATTATAAAATAAAGACAGTTACATCAAATGGAAGCAATAACTACAAATCTACAGATAGTAATATTGTAAACGGACAGAAAAAACTGTCAGCACCAGCAGCGTTTTCAGCTAATATGGAGCAGTATAAAAAGGGTGTGCTTAGCTGGAGTAAGGTAGACAATGCAACTGGCTATTACATCGTAAGAGTTATAGATAATAATAGTACAGAAATAGATGTAAAAAATGTTACTACATATACAGATGATTTAAAAAATTATGATGAAAACAAACAGGTTACCTACTATGTATATCCGTATATTATAGAGGACGGTATAAAGAAAATGGGAGAATATAAAGCACTTAGTGGCATGTATATTAGATATTCTTCATTAACTAACCTGAAATATCAGGTGGATTCATCAGGCTATATGGTTTTAAGATGGGATTCTTTTGACAATTCATCAGGCACTTATCAAGATATAAGGTACAATGTATATATTGCAGAAAGCAAAAATGGTCCCTACACCTGTTATACAACAACTCAAAATTCCTATACTACAAAATATAAGGAAAATGGTGGCAGGCAGTATTATGTAAAGGTTGTGGCAGAGGGCAGAAGCTTATTTTATGCGACCAGAAGAGAGCTTAGTGCAGTACAGAGCACGCCTTTAAAAATAGGCAAGATACAAGAAACCACAGGCTCAACCCAGCCGTCAACAAATCCAAGCCAGCCAACCACCAAGCCAAGCCAGCCAACCACCAGACCAAGCCAGCCAACTACCAAACCAAGCCAGCCTGCAACCAAACCTACACAGGCTACTACTAAGCCGACTCAGTCGACTACTAAACCAGCCAGGCCAATAAA
>UQCD01000009.1 GCA_900539455.1 uncultured Eubacteriales bacterium | reverse complement strand
AGTATCTGAACAGAGATATCTGCCAGCCAGAGGGATTTGATGCGTATGGATATCCGAGTGAACTTTTTAAATTAGACATGGAACGATTAGGGATTGCTACTAAGAAAGAGCCAGCAAAGGTAATTGATTTTGCTCAGTACATAGAAAAGAATCGTGGTACTAACGATTAGTACCACAAAATTTCTTATTGCAGAATTAGCGGTTGCAGATTATAATTTCCATAGGTTGACTTGAAAAACATCAGATTATTATTTTATGAATAGTAACCAAACCTGCAAGCCATCGGAACTACACACAATAATGAAAATATGCAATGGTACTGGATTGGTACTAAAAATGTGTGAAACGAAAAATAATGAGTAGAAAAGATATGAAATATCAATACAAGATAGTATAGATAACTATATTGAAACAACCAAAATCAAACCAGACTCTGCGAGTTTGAATAGAAGCCACAAGTCTTGGAATCCGCTAAACAAGCGGATTCCGAGACTTTTTCTTTTGCACTGCTACTAATTTGTTACTAATAGCAACTACTCTTTTTTTATCGTTTTCATATGTTGGCTTTAACTTTAATAGCAAGAAACCCTGATGACTGCGGGATTTCTACTATATGATCTTTCGTTGTGGCATCTGGATGATTTTCCCTGATGCGGTATTTGGTGGTAGTAACGAAGGTCCGAACTGAGGTCGGGCGGTTACATCTGAGCCGTTGCTCTGAGTCTGCGGCACTTCACATGTGATACCTGCGGCTTCAAGCAGAGGGTTATCAGATGGTGGTTCAGGTGTTGACGAATCTGTTGCCTGCAATGATTCCAGACTATGCACAAGCTCCTGCTATTTATGTGGAAACAGATGGGAGTATGTGTTAAGTGTTGTGGATACCTTTTCATGTCCAAGCCTGTCTGCTAACATCAAGGCATCACAGCCCTAATTAATAAGTAAGCTGGCGTGACTGTGTCTGAGGTCGTGTACTCTGATCTGCTCAACACAAGCTCTGCATCTGCCAGAACCTTTATCTCGTTTATGAGACCAGACTTCGTAAAAGAGAAGATTCTTTTGTACAACTTGCTAATTCTAAGGATTACCAGCATTTTGAAAATAATGCTGGTAATCGATAATCCCTATGGAAGCAGATGACCTGCCGCCAGGTACAGCTCATACCATTCCTCACGAGTCAGAGTAATATCGCACGCCGCGATAATTTCTTTCAGGCGGCTTTCACTTGCAGTGCCGGTAACAATCTGCATATTTGCCGGATGACGTAAAATCCACGCAGCCGCAATAGTAGTATCGCTGACATTATATTTTTCGGCAATCACATGAAGTTTTTTATTCAGTTCAGGGTATTCGTCGCTTCCGAGAAAGCAGCCTTTCCATGCCGGCATCTGAAACGGAGACCATGCCTGGAGAGTGATATTGTGGAGACGGCAGTAGTCGAGCAGACTTCCATCGTGATCGATTGAACCTGGGGTTTCCATATTGACTTCCATGCCATTTGCAACAAGATTGGAAACGGGGATGCTGAACTGAACCTGATTGACAACGAGTGGTTGGCGGATATATTTCTGCAGCAGTTCAATCTGCATCGGCTTATGGTTTGAAACTCCAAAATGGCGAACCTTTCCGCTTTCATAAAGAACATCAAATGCAGCAGCAACATCTTCCGGTTCTACGAGTGTATCCGGACGGTGAAGAAGCAAAAGATCAAGATAATCTGTATGGAGCCTTTGTAAAATGCCATCGACAGATTTCAGAATGTGCTCCTTTGAGAGATCATAGAAGCCTTGGCGGATGCCACATTTTGACTGAAGATAAATATCTTCACGCTTTATGGATGAATCATCTGCGAACGCTTCGCCGAATATGCTCTCGCTCATACCATCACCGTAGATATCCGCGTGATCAAAGAGATATGCACCTTGTTCCAGAGCTGCATGAATAAAACGATTCATCTCATCCTTCGATTTTTCAGAAAGGCGCATGCATCCAACAGCAACTGAAGGAACCTTTCGTATGTGATTTCCTAAAATTATTTCTTTCATAGTAAAAATCTCCTTTGCAGTTATTTTCTTATTCCAATAATGAGTGAGGCATATTCCCAATCCCATATGAGTTGTTCTTTATTTATACAGAATTGTGAATAATGAAGAATGGTACCCAGCAGATTGGCTTGGTAATTGTGATAAAGGGAACCGTCTCAAAGCAGAGATTTGCACTGGCAGGTTCCAATGAGAGATGCTAAAAGCTGCTCTATTATAATCGGAACCAAAAGTTTTCGAAACATTACCTTTATTGAAATATATTCTACGAGTTTAGGTTAGTACGATAAATTCATAATGTCAATAAGAAACATTTAAAGCGTTAATGAAAGACTGCGTAGACGATTCTATAAGATGATGTTGTGATATAATAAATTTGTAACACCTTGTTCGAATAATATATTATAATATTACTCAAACAAGGATGATGTTACTATGTCAGTACATTACACCGAAGACTTCAAAAAAGAAGTAGTTAAAGCATATATGGCTGGAGATAAGTCAACAGTCCAAATAGCTGCTGATTATAATATTGCAAGGAGTACTGTTAGCCAATGGGTTAATCAGTATAGGGAAGAATGCCTTTATACCACCAACACTACACCTGAATCTAATGAAGCCAGGGAGATTAGAAGATTAAATCAGCTTCTTAACAAAAAAGATAAGGAAATTGCTTTTCTAAAAAAAGCAGCTGCATTTTTCGCGAAGGAAATCGATTAGTGGTATATCGATTCATCGATGACAATAAAAATATATTTGGTTTAAGATGGCTATGCCAGAAGTTTGACATTAGTCCTAATTGTTATTACAACTACAAAAAGGATGCAAAGCGAAAATATCGTGAACGCTTAGCACATATTTTTGAGCTTATAAAGTATGTTTATTACAACAATAACCGTGTTATAGGTTATAGGGCTATGCGCATTTTTATTAAGCGTTATGGATATGAAGTAAGCAATACCACTATGCATAAATATATGAATAAGGAATTGAACTTATGTGCTGTCATTATGCACTCCAAGCCAGGTTACAAGACTGAATCTCTTAAATCAGAATTTTACTATCGACTGCAAGAACAAAGTATGGTGCACAGATTTCACATATATGCGCCAGCCAAATGGAAAATCCAGATACAACTGTTCAATTATTGATTTGTATGACAGGTCAGCTGTCGCTTCGTTAAACAGTGATTATATCAACACTGATTTGGCAATAAACACTCTGAAGACAGCTCTTGAAAAGGAAAACTACCCTAAAGTGATTTTGCATTCAGACCAGGGGGACAGTTTACTTCATGGGAATTTGTAAATTTTTGCAAAAAAAATCAACCAATAAAACACATAGACAATAATAACCATTATCACTTTTCTTTACCTTTTTCTTCAAAAACCTTAGTGATTACTGACAAAAAGAAAAGTAGAGAATATCTTTATGGCATAATTTATTGTCCTATTTGTGGAAAAAAATGCTCTTAATCCAGTGTAATATATGTATGTTGACTGCTTTTTGTTACAGTACATTCGGCTATATAATCAGGATTACCTATAACAGCGACCCATTCGGCTGCTATTAACATAATACTCAAATAAGGTTTCTTTAATTTTTTATGATGCTCATATACTCTCCAAAAATCATTACTGTTAGTAAAATTTACTTTCACATGATAAGTTGGAGTTTCTAAATTGAACATTGGAACATTAAACAATATAGCAAATTCATCTTTTACTTTATGATAATAAGAGGTCTCTACTATAAAAAATCCACATGGATTTGATATAAAATCTGTGTAATTTTCTTTGCACCTCATAAAATCAGAATATTTGCAATCACCGATTGTATCCTCTCCAGAAGATAAACTTTCAACATACGCTGCATAAATTGATTTTAGTGTATCGGGTGCAATTCTAGAACCTGTACCAACCGTTCCACCACCACCTGAACCTTTATGAATATTAGGTTTTTCTGAAATGCTAAGCATTCTGTTTTTGAAACTATTTAATTTAAAAAGATTTTTATTGTATTTATCCGTGTCAAATTCAATATCATTACGAATACAAATTGGAAATTTGTGATCAAGTTTAGATTTACTTCTAAAATGTGCAGAATCTTCACCCATAGAAACAATCAACATTGGTGCATCACAATTATCTGTATCACAATAAAAAGGAATCTTACTATATACCTGACCTGCATTTACAGATTTCCCATTTGGTTTCCAAATACGAGCTTTCTTAGCCATAATAATCACCTCGGAGGTCTTAAAGTTGAATAATAAAAAATGTAGATTATGCGAAAAACAAAAATTAGATTTTACATCACCAGGTTCAAATAATAAAGCCGAAGTTTTTATGCAAGGTACTAATTATTTGACATTCTATGGTGATGATAGTGCTGTTTATATGTTTAAATGTAACTATTGCCCTAAATGTGGCAAGAAATTAATAATATAGTTTTTCTAATCTGTATGGAGCCATTTGCAATATAAAATGGATAACCTATATATTATTATAACTTAATTATTAAATATTTTGTAGAGTAAACTTTAAAAGAAAGGAGAAAAACAATGGATTCACACAACAACTCAACATATTCTACAACTCAAAAAAAGTTAGTGGTAGCAGAAAAGCCAAGTGTGGCATAGTCAATCGCCAAGGTGCTTGGTGCAGATGAAAGAAAAGACGGATACATGGAGGGAAACGGTTTTATCGTTTCATGGTGCGTAGGGCATTTGGTTGAGTTGGCACAGCCGGATGCCTATTCTGATGCATGGAAAAAGTGGACTTACGACAGCCTGCCTATGATACTGGAGCATTGGCAGCATGAGGCCAAGAAAGACACGGTTGCACAGTTCAGGGTATTAAAGGAACTGATGCATGATACAAGAGTAGGCAGCGTGGTATGTGCCACAGATGCAGGTCGAGAAGGAGAGCTTATCTTTCGTCTGGTGTATGAACAGGCGGGATGCAGCAAACCGATGAAACGCTTATGGATTTCTTCCATGGAAGAGAGTGCCATAAGGGAAGAATTTGAGAATTTAAAGCCGGGAAGTGACTACGATTACTTATACCATTCCGCACTTTGCAGGCAGGTGTAAATGTCAATATTAAAATGTACAAAAGGGGGTGCGGATGTTTTTTTGGACTTTTTTTCTACGCAATTAGCCCTAAACTTTTTCTGAACTGAATTGGACTCATTCCATTCAAAGAAAGTTTTCTACGTTTTTCAGCGTACCAATGTATATATGCGTCTAGTATATCTATGAATTTGTCGATGGAAACATCTTTCCAATCACGACAATAAAACATTTCATTTTTCAATCGTCCAAAGAATCCCTCACAAGCAGAATTATCTGGAGAACAACCTTTTTTTGACATTGATCGAGTAAGACCAGCTTCTTTCATTCGTTCTATCCAACCTGGCCAGCGATAGTGTGCACCTCGATCTGAGTGTATTATAGGCTTTTCTGATTCTTTTAAAGATGCAATTGCATTATCTAGCATAGTATTAACAAGCTCAGCATCTGGATGAATACCAATAGTCCATGAAACTGGTAAACCATCAAAACAATCTATAATTGGAGATAAATATATCTTACCTGCAGGAATATGAAACTCTGTTATGTCTGTAAGCCATTTTGCATTTGGCTTATCAGAATGAAAATCTCTTTTGATAAGATTGTCTACAGCTGGGCTAATTTCGCCCATATATGAATTATATTTCTTTTTCTTAATAGTTTTAACAACTAAATTTTCTTCCTTCATCAATCGGCGTATAACTTTTTCAGATATGCACATATTAGATTCTTTCATATCTAAATGTATTCTACGATAACCATAAGTTCCATTTGATTCAGAAAAGCTAAGTCTTATTAATTCTCTATGTTTTATATATTTATCTGGTTTATTAATCGCATTCACTTGATAAAAGTAACTGCTTTTAGACATATTAAACACTGACAATAATTCTTTTAGTAAGTATTTTTCTCTAAGGGTACCAATCACAATAGCTTTTTCTTTATTTGTCAGTGTCTTTAGATTGATACCCTGGTCTTTTTTTATTATTTCAGCAACCTTTTCTAAAACATCCTTTTCTAACTGTAATTGATATACTTGACGTTGTAGTTCTTCTGCTTGTATGTTCAAATCCTTTATTTCATTCTGTAATTCAATAGTTGTAATCTTCTTTGGTTTAGACAATGGTTCCCCTTCCTTATCTCCAAGCAGTTGATGTTTCCAGTTATATAAAGTCATTCGCTCAACCCCATACTTTTCAGCAACTGTTTGGGCGGTTTCTTCTTTTAAGCATAATTCAGTCACCGCATTAAACTTATCTTTTTCTGATAAGTTTACCATTGTTTTCCCAGAACGACAAGTATATTTAAAATCAGGTACTCTGTCAATTAACCATTGCTTTAAATAATCCCTATTAGGATATCCTAAATCTCTAACTGTTTTTGAAATGTTGCGTCCATGATTAATATAATAATCTACAGCATACTGAATTTGTTCTTCGCAATATTTATGTTTTCTTTTATGAATTTTTTTAATATCTCCAAAAGATAAATATTCCTTAACCCATTGTCGTAATGCCCCAATTGATGGATAACCTAATGTTCTAATAGTAAAAGTCCAACTTTCAGATTTCAAATATAATTCTACAGCTTTAATCTTTTCTTCGTAAGTAAACATAATCTCCTCCTGATATAATTAACATCGAGTCCAAGAATATGTCCGCATTCCCAAAAGTGGAAAATAAAAATGTACATTTTATCCGTTAACCTTCCTTTGAATTCGACTCAAAAAGTAGTTTCTTATCTTTGAGCCTGTATGACGGACCTTTTATTGATATAACAGTGGAATGATGCAGTAATCGGTCTAATACTGCATTAGCTAGTGTTGCAGAACCGAAGAATTCACCCCACTTTGAAAATGGCATATTTGTTGTAATTATCGTACTATTCTTTTCATAACGTTTAGCTATGAGTTGGAAGAACACATTTGCAGTATCTTGATCAATAGGCATGTATCCTATTTCATCAATAATTAATACTCTGTATTTAGCATAGAATTTTAGCCTGTTTTCAAGCCTGTTTTCTTGAATTGCTTTCTTTAATTGAGTAATTAGATTTTCAAATGTAATAAAATATGTTTGATACCTTGCTTTTGCACAGGTTATTCCTAATGATGTTGCAAGATGTGTTTTACCAACATCACTAGAACCGACAAACACTACATTTTCGTGTTTGTCTACAAATCCTAATGAGTTTAACTCTAGTAACTCTTTTTTGTTTACGTTTGGTTGGAAATCGAATTCATAATCATCAAATGTTTTTAAAAATGGGAAATTGGCAACCTTTACATTTGCTAAATCTCTTCATTTTTGATTTTCTTTTTTTTCGATTTCAACTAATTCCTCTAGTGCTTGGGTAAATGATTTTTCACCATTATTAACCAGATTGACATAAGTGTCTAGATATTCCTGCATTTTGTGTATGCCTAATTCCTCTAGACCAGATAATAAATTTTGATATGTAGCCATGATACCTCCTTACAGGAGTTGATCAAGCTGCCTTAGGTTGCCCTCTGCAAGTTCATCTATCGTAGCGTTATCTTCGATACAACCAGATAAAAGTTGCTTGTAATGTGAAGTTTTATAATTAAGCTTTTTGTCACTTAGTCTATGCTTTGCTATTAATTCCGTGCTATAATAGATTTCAAGTTGATCATTGATTACACACAGTCTTACTGGTTTTTCAATGTATTCAGCTGGTACGGAATACTTGCATTTCATGAAAGTGACCATAGAATCTTTTCTGACAATGGTTTGTCGATCGCACGTAAGATAAGACTCTATTACTTCTTTGCTTGGTAATGATTGCAGGTATTCCTTTTCTTTTTGGAATAGCAAAAGAGGTGGTACACCTGTTTCATCGCATGTACGACGAATTACTTTAGCATTTATTTTTTCAAGGATAGCTATAAGTTCTTCCTCTGTTTCAAACTCTCCTTCGTAAGGATATATCCAAGCTAGAAATTTATTTAAAACTTCGACTTTACATTTTGTAAAGGGATGCCTTGTTTTACAGAGCTTGATTTTGAAGTTAAAGTCTTTGGCAAAAGCTTTCATTCGGTTACTTATATTTCGCCTGTTACCATCGCGGTCAACGACAGATGACATGTTGTCAAAAAGGATTTCTCTAGGTACTCCACCTGTAGCTTTAAATGATGCTATAAGTCAGTCGATTACATCCTGTCTAGTTTTATAAAGTTTGTAAGTAAAGATGGGGTATCTAGAATAGCCCAATTTATAATCAAACACCTGAAAGGTGAAGTTTTCTCCATAGCAGTTGGCAATTTTTATGTCTTCCTTCCAATCAACCTGAGCCTGAATGCCTGGGGCTGTTTCATATCGTGGATATCCTTTAGCTACGGTTTTAGGTCGAAGATTGTTAGCGACGACATATTTATTGAAGTTGGAATAAGTACATACAAGTAAGTACAGTAAATTTGGAATGGGCTTTGACAAAAACTTTATAGCTGCGCAGGGGGCGCACCCGGTAATGTATGTACCTAAAAATTATTCCATTGTAGAACGTGGTGATGGAACACAAGAAGGAAAATCATGTACACCTAGAAATCCGGAACAATATTTTACATATCTATTGCAGATGTCCATGAATATTCTTCCGCTTATGGAAATGGGGTATATAGGAGATAGCTTAACTCAAAAGGAGAATTGTTTAAAAGCAGCTGGATTGGAAAAACATTTAGATCTTTTTAATGACCAAGTGCGAAAAGCTTTTTTCTCTGGAGAATTTCATCCTATGCTTTACAGTATCATGCAAGGAATTGCAAATCAAATGTCATATGTAAAGCTGTATGATGCAACTTTACCAGATGATCATCCGGATAACTATTATATGGAAAGAGAGTGGAGATGTTTAAAGAATATTACATTTTCGATTGATGATATTAAATCTATATATTTGCCATCAGATGAGTATAAAAAACGATTTGTTAAAGAATTACCGGAATATAATGGAAAGTTTTTTATATTTAACGAATAATTGGTGGATTCAGTTATTAATTTGTCATTAGTTGTGCCAATTGGATATTAAACCACAAGGACACAGCTTTAAACTATACAGACAATGATATATGTATATGTATTTGATAAGCTGTTATTGGGAGAATAATTCTTCTGGTAATAGCTTATTTTTATGGAAAGAGGCATCAGGGAAATGAAGAAACCTATATATGAAATTCTAAGCAATGACATAGAAACGGTTGAAGAAATGATTGATGCACTTATGATTGCTCCAAAGGGGTATAAGTTGCATCCGATGGAAAACAAATGTGCTTTGGCAGTTGATCATATTTATGAATGTGTGTATGCGAATGAGAAAATGTGGATTAATGATTATGAATATGAGATTGTCAGTGAGGCAAAAGAAATGGCATTACCTTTAGAGACAGATGTGCCGGATGAAAAGCTTGCAACATACGCAGACAAGGAACTATATGTTGTTATTGGCTATGATGATGTATGTGGGAATGGTAATTATGAGGCGATTCTTTATGGGGTGTACAGTACGGAGCAACTTGCAAGAGAAGCTGCGGAGGAACTTCTTGAACTGGGGAATATACATCATTATGAAATAGAATGTCCTAAGTTAGATGAATTTGGTTGGAGATAGGGAAATGTGGTTAATAGTTTCATAAATCACATTAAGGAATTAAACAGCAAAGACACAAGAGTAAACTGCAAGGACTGTAATGGGTAATTTGTAGGAGAGTTATTTGGAGAAATCCACATGTAAATGATATTTTAAGAAAAATGATACAAATGATTGACAATGTAAATCGAAAAGATATAATATAATTATAAGAGATGCATATAATATTATTATTGTATTTTGAGATGGAGGCGATTTTATGGCTACAGTACCTACACAAGTAAGAATAGATGAAAATTTAAAGAAACAGGCAAGTGAACTTTTCTCACAGTTAGGAATGGATATGTCCGGTGCAATGAATATATTCTTAAAACAGTGTGTATTAAGAGGCGGACTTCCTTTTAGTGTTGAACTGCCGCAGTATAAGCCGGAAGTATTAGAGGCAATGGAAGAAGCAAAGAGAATCAGCAAAGATCCTAATACAAAGAGATACAGCAGCTTTTCAGAGGCTTTGGAGGATATTGATTAATGCAATATGAATTAATACTAACCGGGAAATTTAAGAAAAGTCTCAAGTTGGCAAAGAAACGAGGCTTGGATTTGAAACTTTTAGATAAAGTTATTACTATGTTGCAGAATGATATTCCTCTCGAAGAGAAATATCGTGACCATGAACTAAAAGGGAAATACCAAGGGTTCAGGGAATGTCACATTCAGCCGGATTGGTTATTAATTTATCTGAAGGAAAATGATGTTCTAACATTGACTTTAGTTGATACCGGAACACATGCAGATTTGTTTAATTTGTAATAAATAAAACAAAGGTGCTTCATAGTGGTTTGAGTGACGGAAAATCCAAAGCACCTCATGGTGGTTTGAGCGATGGAAAATCTAAAAGACCTCATAAAAATTTGAGTAATAGATAATGCAAAAAAATGATACATTTGCTGAAATGCCGATGGATACTGGGATAGAACCTGTTTTTACTGGTACTAAAATTGTAGTACCAGAGAAAAAAGAAACTGAAAAGGGGCAGTTTCAGATGTATAATATGGTTGAAGATCGGATAATTAATAACATTTAATCTTCGTGATACTAAATCAAATGTAAGCCACTTGACACCCAAAGAATGATAAAAAGGCTGCTGGTACTAATTTGGTACTAAAAAGTTTCAAAACAGGGTGTGAATAAAAAGAAATAGTGAGTTTTCTAACTTAAAAAGGTTAGAAAAATAACGGGAAATAGAGTTTAATTCGCCATAACTTGGCGAGTTTGAATAACGAACAAAAATGCCGAAAACCTGTATTTATGCGGGTTTCCGGCATTTGTTTTATCGAATAGCTCTAGTTTGGCTCTATTTTTTTTATATGTGTAGCTTGACAAAAAATAGTAGTGTGGGTATTATGATAGAAAGTGATGAAGAGAGATAGTAAATATTTTGGATATTGCAGAGAGGAGTTGTTTGGTGGAAAACTCCATTGAAGAAATATTGAACCAGTCTTGGAGCCGTGTACTGACTGATTTATTCATTAGGCTACACTGGGAACGCCCATTACAGCGTCAGAGTATCGAAAGAAATTTCCGTACTTGCTAAGGTCTATATTGCGAAATATAGATGAATTAAGGTGGTAACACGAAGCTATTAGCTATCGTCCTTAAAATTTATTTAAGGAGGGTAGCTTTTTTTATACTTAAAAGTGATGTGAATCAGAAGATTGGAGGCGTTTATATGAATTATGTTGTTGAGAGTTATGAAAATTATAAAGAGGAAGATCGTTTGACTACGAATAATGCAAGAAAGATTGAATTTATAACTACTACTAGAGTTCTAGACGAAGTTATTGATGCTGAAAGTAAAATATTAGACTGCGCAGCGGGAACTGGTGTTTATGCATTTTGGCTTGCTGATAAAGGACATGATGTAACTGCTACTGACATTACACCAAGGCACATAGATATTATCAACCAGACGCTTAAAACAAAAGAATACTCTATGAATACAGCGGTTTTGGATGCTACAGATATGTCCTGTTTTGCAGATGACACCTTTGATGTTGTTTTAAATATGGGACCTTTTTATCATTTGGTTACAGAAGAACAGAGAGAAAAATGTTTGAAGGAATGTTTAAGGGTGTTAAAGAAAGGTGGGCTTTTAATTACTGCGTATATTCCAAGATATTATGTATTTCAATATGTTGCTACAAATAATGTGAAATATTTAGATGGACATTTGGCAAAACAGCTTATAGAAACAGGCGTATTAAAACATGATGATGAGAAGTGTTTCTGGACGGATACCTATTATTCATCAAAAGAAGAAATGGAAACAATTTATGGAGAACATGGTCTGAAAATTATAGATCATTTTGCACAAGATGGTTTGTCGCCTCTTTTATCGCAAAAGATAGACCAATGGGATGAAAATCAGTTTAAAATTTGGTGCAATTACCATTATAGTGTATGTCGTGAACAGTCAGTGCTTGGTGCAAGTAACCATGTTATCATAATTGGCAGAAAATAACATTTATCCTTGCAGAAACATAAGTGCTTATGTTAGGATATTGTTTAAGGAAAGTACCCATGACAGGGTGGTAGCCTCCCGGGTTTTATGATACCGGTCTACCGGAATAGATAGGAAGGGAGGTGGCGCCGATGACGGCTTATGAGATCATTTCGATTTTCATTGGGATATTAGCATTAGGTGTGTGTTTAATTCGTTCTGAATATGTACTGTTAAGGTTATAAAAATTATTGAAATGTTTCATTTGTTTTCCTCCTAAGTTGTTATTCTCTGTTTGAAATAAAAAAAGACGGATGTTTGCCACATCCGTTTTTTGCTTTCAAAAATTACATAAGTAGTATGACTTTTTTAGAATCATTTAAGATTGGTACTAAGGAGGTAAAAGATTAATTTAAGTAATAGAATTTGATAGTAATAAGATATTGATTTATTAAAGGTATGTAAGATACAAATTTGTAAATTTGATAATCACTGATATTGACAACCATTCTCAACACAAATATAATTGGTTAGTAAAAACTAACTAATTGCATTTAAAGGAATTTAATATGTCAGAGAAAATAAAAGTTGATTTAAACGGAACTGCTGAAACTATGCTGCAAAGCTTTTATGCAAGAGCAAAGTATTCAAAAAGTAAGGGAAATAAATTTTATGATGCAAAGGCAGTAGAGCTTGTAGATAAAATTGATTACGATTTTTCGTCAGCACATAATGACTCCACTATGAGTAATGGTGTTATTGCAAGAACAATAGTCTTTGATGAGTTAGTAAAGGATTTCATAGAAAAAAATCCTGAATGTACAGTTGTAAATATTGCGTGTGGCTTAGATACAAGATTTTACAGAATAGATAATGGCAAACTTACTTGGTACAATTTGGATTTGCCTGAAACTATTAAGGTTAGAGATCAAATTTACAATGAGTCAGGTCGAATATCTACAGTGGGAGTTTCTGTATTAGACCCACAGTGGGCAAAGGAGATAAAGACAAAAGGCAAAATGTTATTTATTATAGAAGGTTTATCTATGTATTTAACTCCTGAGGAAAATAAAAAAATGCTTGGAATTATTAGAGATAACTTTGATAATGCAACAGTAATGATGGAGTGTTTGGCAAAGAAGTGGGTAAATAAAGAGGACATTGAGAAATCAATTCAAAAGACAGGTGCAAAATTTGTTTTTGGAGCAGATTGTTTTGATGACTTGGGAGATGTAGCAGAGGGCTTCAAAAAAGTTAAAGATGATAATATTACAAGAGGAATGGTAAAATTGTTTCCTATACTAAAGCCTTTTGGCGGCTTATCAATAATAGAAAAGTCTACTCAAAAAATTTTGATTTTTGAGAAAAAATAAAGTATTTATGCGAATTGATATTAAACAATGTTAGTCATAAATGAGAGTAGAATAATATTAAGTGGTTTAAACCAGATATATGAGTAAAGAGATGTTAAGCAACATAATCTTATGTCTGTAATTACATAACCATAAATGTATAAGCATTAGCATATTACTGAGTCATTTGTCGAGCATAGAGAAGCACTGTAAATAGGTAGAAATAAGTGTAAATAATCATAATAAGTCAATTTACAAAAAATTAAACATAATAAAAATAAGATTGGAAGTGTCATAATGAAACAAAATAAAGAACATCTCCCTGTGTATGGAGTAGGACCTATTTACGGAGTAGTAGTAATTCTTTTAACTATTACAGTGTGTGTAGCAGTTAATATAGGAATAATTGACAGCTTTAAAATTCCAGATACAAGTCTTGCCTTTACAATAATTGGCATTTTGGCAATTATAATTGGTGTAGTTGTTTGGCTTAGTGCAGCAATTAGCATTGATAAATATATAAAAAACAACAAATTGTGTACCGAAGGAATCTATGAATGGGTTAGAAATCCTTGTTATTCAGGGATAATGTTTATATGCACAGGAGCAATTTTTCTGACTAATAATATGCTGTTACTTTTATTGCCAGTCGTTTACTGGTTGTTTTTAACAATTCTTGTAAAGTGTACAGAGGAGAAATGGCTGGCAGAATTATACAAGGACGATTATAAAAAGTATTGCAAAGAGGTTAATAGATGTATTCCATTTCCTGGCAGCATTAAACATACATATAAAACAAAAATTTCAGATATGCTTTGGATAATATATGACATCCCAGGTAATGTAGGCTGGATACTTTATGGTGTAGTGTTAGTGCTTATATTTAAGGAAAAGCCAGAATATATTAAGACTACAGAAGGCTTTACACTAATGATTTTTGCAATAATACCAGCAGTAATTATGCTTATTGGAGTTTTTGAGCTTATTAATGAAAGAATAAATAAGCTTGACAGAGTATTATCGCAAAAAAGATTATTCCGTGGATTTGGTTCATTGCTTTTTGGAGGAATTACAGGAGCAATAATGTCAGTAATAATTATAATTGTTAGCATAAATACAGGCTTTGAGGCTTCCAAGCTTAAATATGTGTGGGAATTGTTAATAGGAAGTGTGTTGTTAATTGTATTTGGAGGATTATTATTTATAAAATATAAAAAATAGTTAAGTAATAAAACCCTCTTAAAATTATAAAAACCAGTTGAAAATGAACTCTTATAAAGGTAATATTAATCATATACAAGCAAAGTACCTAAAGGAGTGGCACATATGAGTTTTGTTGAATTAAAGAATGTAGTAAAAGAATACAAATCAGGAGAAATATCAATAAAGGCGTGTGACGGAATTGATATGGAAATCGAAAAAGGGGAGTTTGTGGTTATTGTAGGACCTTCAGGAGCTGGAAAGACCACAGTTTTAAATATCTTAGGGGGAATGGATACATTAACCTCTGGAAGTGTGCTTGTAGATGGCAGGGACATTTCAAAATATTCTAAGAAAGAGCTGACTAAATACAGAAGGTATGATATAGGCTTTGTATTTCAGTTTTATAATCTTGTGCCAAATCTTACTGCTTTGGAGAATGTAGAGCTGGCAAATCAAATAAGCAAAAATCCCCTTGATTCAAAAAAGGTATTAGAGGAGGTTGGACTAAAGGATAGAATGAATAATTTTCCAGCACAGTTATCCGGTGGTGAGCAGCAGAGAGTTTCTATAGCCAGAGCTTTAGCCAAAAATCCAAAATTACTTCTATGTGATGAGCCAACAGGAGCGTTGGATTATAATACAGGAAAGGCTATTCTTAAGCTTTTACAGGATACCTGTAGAGAAAAGGGAATGACCGTTATTGTTATTACCCATAATCAGGCAATAGCGCCTATGGCTGATAGAATTATTAAGATAAAAAATGGCAGGGCAGAGGAAACTAAAATTAATGAAAAGCCTGTATCAGTAGAAAATATTGAGTGGTAATGGAGGTATTTTTATATGAAAGCATTAAGAAAAGATTTCTATATGGAAATACGAAAAAGCTTTAGCAGATTTATCTCCATATTTTTAATTGTAGCGTTGGGTGTGGCTTTTTATGCAGGAGTGCGTTCTGCAGAGCCAGATATGCGATTGTCGGCAGATAAATTATATGACCAGACAAATTTGCTGGATATTAGAATTTTATCTACTATAGGAATTGACCAGACAGAGGTGGATAAAATTCAAAATATGGATAGTGTTAAATATGCAGAAGGAGTATATCATTACAACTTTCTTAATTATTATGAAGAAAAAACAAATGTAGTAACAGTTATGTCAATTAATGATAATGTATGCAAGCTTACATTAGTTGACGGCAAAATGCCATCTAATGATAAAGAATGTCTTGTGGATTTAAAATATTTAAAAGGCAAGAATATGAACATTGGAGATAAGGTCACGATTGCAGCAGGAGATGAGAATAGTGTAACTGACACTTTAAAATATGAGCAGTATACTATTTCAGGTACTTTTACATATTCCTATTATATGGGAGTTGACAGAGGAACAGCAACTATAGGTAATGGTAAGGTAGATGGATTAGTAGCACTTAATAAGGAGTGCTTTTTGAGTGAACAGTATTCGGAAATGTATGTTTTGCTTAATGGTACTGCAAAACTTGAAAGCTACTCAGAGGAGTATGACGATAAGGTTGAGGAGTGTACAGGAAAAATTGAGGAAGTTTTTAAGGAGGCTGCTGATAAAAGATATGAGGATTTATCAGCAATGGCAGCTTATCAGGGAATAACACTGGACAAGCTGGATACTTATGTGCTTAATAGAAATTCAATACAAACCTATGTGGAATATGATCAGGATTCTCAAAGAATTGGAAATATAGGAAAGGTTGTGCCAATGGTATTTTTCCTTGTAGCAGCCTTTGTATCCCTTACAACTATGACGAGAATGGTAGAGGAGCAAAGAAATCAAATAGGCACTTTGAAGGCTTTAGGCTACTCCAAGTTTAAAATTTCATTAAAATACATATTATATGCACTATTAGCAACATTTTCCGGTGGGCTGATAGGTGGTTATATAGGAAGCAAAATTCTTCCAAAAATTATTATGCAGGCATATGAAATAATGTACACCTTAGGAGAAATGGTTACACCGATTAATGCAGGATATTTTGTAAGCGCAGTATTATTAGCAGTAATTTGCGTATTGGGTGCCACTATATTTTCTATATATAGCTCATTAGCGTCAAGTCCAGCTATGCTTATGCGGCCAGCAGCACCTAAAAAAGGCAAAAGAGTGTTATTAGAAAAAATAGGTTTTATATGGAAGCATCTTAATTTCAGCAAAAAGTCTACAATAAGAAATTTGTTCAGATATAAGAAGCGTTTATTTATGACATTATTTGGAATAGTAGGCTGTATGGCACTGTTGTTGGTAGGCTTTGGACTAAAGGACTCTATTAATTCTGTTGTAAATGTACAATATAGTGAGCTTAGAAAATATGATATGGTTTTAAGTGTAAAGTCTGAAAACAGTAGTCAGGAGAATAGTGATAATACCAGCAATGATAATAATGGGGAAATTATAAAGAAAGCAGATGATGTTGGCGCTATTGTAAAGAAAACTAACGGAATACAGGATTGCCTCAGAGTACAGGAAACCAGCGTACAGTTTACAAATGGAGATAAAAGCTATACTGGTTATCTGAATGTGTTTGAAGAAAGTAGTGCCTTAAGTGAATTTATGGTGTTTAGAAGTAGAAACACCAAAAAGGAATTTGAGCTGTCAGATGAAGGTGTAATAATTGCAGAAAAAACTGCCAACAAGCTAGGTGTAAAAGAGGGTGATACAATTACAGTTAAGCTTTCTGATGTAGAGAGCTATCAGGTAAAAGTAGACAAAATATGTGAAAATTATGTTTATCACAATATTTTTATGACAGAGAAATATTATAAGAAGATTTTCGGTGAGCCTTCCTATAATTCTGTTTATGTAAAGCTTACAGAGGAGAAAAAGGATAATGAAGAAGCTATAGTTACAGATTTACTGAAAAACAGTAATATTACAGGAGTTACCTATATAAGCAAATTAAAAGAAAAATTTAATGATATGTTAGGAAGTCTTGATATTATTACAGTAGTCTTGGTAGTGTCAGCAGGAGGACTGGCCTTTATAGTTTTATACAACCTGAACAACATTAATATAACCGAAAGAATAAGGGAACTGGCAACTCTTAAGGTGTTAGGCTTTTATGACGGAGAGGTGTGTGCATATATTTATAGAGAAAATATCTTCATAACACTTGCAGGCATAATTTTGGGAATGTTTTTCGGCTCGGTTTTGCATAAATTTGTAATAGAAACAGCAGAGGTAGATATGGTAATGTTTGGAAGGGACATAAGTGCTGTAAGCTTTATGGAGGCAGCATTATTGACCGTATTATTTGCGGTTATAATAAATGGAACAATGTACTTTAAGCTAAGGAAGATTGATATGGCGGCCTCGCTAAAGAGTGTGGAATAGGAAATATTTTAGAGGACTTGAGATGTGGGTGGTTACCTTCTTGTAGAGACCGCTTCCGCTTTGTTGTGATATTATTAAAATAGAAATTCTTATACAGGAGTGATTATATGAGCATATTAATTAAAGATACTACCAAAGAGGAGCGAATTGCGTTAATAAAATCATGGGTGCCTGTTGATGACGGCTTATCAGATTGTGACATTGATTTGTGGGATATGTATGCTGATTATATAAATGGAAAACGGGAAATAGCAGAGATTAATATGTCCTTTAATACAGAATATATTTCTGAGGATAATAATTAAAATTCAGAGCTGGGACATAAACAAACATATATAAAGGAGAAAAATAAAATGACAAACGATGGAAAGAATGTAATAATGAACGAAACAATTAAAAATCTGGAAACAAGAAGAAGCTGTAGAAGCTTTAAACCAGAAATGCCACCAAAGGAGCTTATTGACAAGGTAATAGAGGCTGGCACTTATGCAGCAACAGGAAAGGGAATGCAAAGTCCAATTATTATTGCTGTAACTGATAAAGAAATGAGAGATAAGCTGTCACAGGTTAATAGAAGCTTTAAAACTAATTGGCCAGAGAATTTTGACCCATTTTATGGTGGACCAGTAGTGCTTATTGTATTAGCTGATAAGACCGTTCCTACATATGTTTACGACGGTTCTTTGGTTATGGGTAATCTCTTAAATGCAGCCACAAGCTTAGGACTAGGAAATATATGGATTCACAGAGCAAAAGAAACATTTGAAACTGAGTTTGGAAAACAGTTGCTTAAGGATTTGGGAATAGAAGGAGAATACGAAGGAATTGGAAACTGTGTATTAGGCTATGAAGCACAGCCGCCAAAGGCAGCAGCACCAAGAAAAAAGGATTATGTGTATTATATAGATTAAAAAATAAGTTTTTAAATGTATATTTTTGAATATTTTTCTTTTGTAGGGAAAAATATTTAATAAACAATATATTAGCGAGGCTTGCAGTATGAAAAATATAAATTTAAAATTTTCTATTTATCAATTAGTGAATGAAAATCCTGAGCTTGTACCTATATTAGAGGAGCTTGGCTTTGTAGAAGTAACCAGAAAGAATATGTTAAAATCTGTAGGCAAGGTTATGACTATACCAAAGGGTGCAAAGCTAAAGGGTATACCAATGGAGGAGATAATAAAAAAAATACAGGATAATGGCTTTGTAGTTGAGCTGGATAATGTAGTTTCTAAAATAAAGGAATATTTAAAAAGGCTGGAGGCGCAGGAAGAGCTAGAGTCGGTGAGAGCAGATTTTGCAAAGGAATTTGAAAATGTTGACGCTAGTGAAATAATGGAGGCAGAGCAGCAGCTATTAAAAGAGGGAACTCCACTTGCTACAGTACAAAAATTGTGTGATGTTCACGCAGCCTTATTTAAGGGTAAAACTATAGAGGAAAAGGTTGTAGAGGCAAAAAGGCAGTCAGCAGGTGCCATAAAGCAGGAAAAGTTATCTATTACATCAAAGCTGGTAGAAATAAAAGGACATCCTCTTTATACATTTTCCCTTGAAAATAAAGAAATTGCAAATATAGTGAAGGAATGTAAGGAAAAGCCTGATCATGACCTTGTGGAAAAGCTGCAGGATATAGCTATTCATTATGCCAAAAAGGGGGATTTGCTTTATCCACATTTAAAAGTAAAGTATGGTATTAGCGGTCCTTCAGATGTAATGTGGACAGTAGATGACGAAATTAGGGATGAAATTAAGCAGTTGTCAAAAAAGCAAAATTTTGATAATAAAGGGCTTGAGGATTTTAATAAGCTGCTTGTAAGAATTGATGATATGATTTACAAGGAAGCAAATATTTTATTTCCTAATTGTGCTACAAATTTTGAGGATGAGGAATGGTATGAAATTTATAGAGATTCAAAGGATTATGATGAGTGTCTGGGTGTTGAAAATGTTGTGTGGGAGGAGGCAGAGGAATTTCTTAAGAATGTGAGCAAGTCGGTTGATGATGAAATTGTTATGGCTGGTGGACATATGACAGTAGAACAGCTATCAGCAATGCTTAACACAATTCCACTAGAGATTACCTTTGTAGATAAAGAAAATATTAACAGATACTTTAACGAAGGCTCAAAGGTATTTAAAAGACCAGGAATGGCAATAGATAGAGAGGTATTTTCCTGTCACCCACCTAAAATAGAGGTTCAGGTTAGAAAAATTATTGAAAGCTTTAAAAATAAGATGGCAGATAGGGTGCCAATATGGATGGAAAAGAATGGAAGAACCATGCTGGTAACTTATATGGCTGTTAGAAATAAAGCAGGGGAATATCTGGGAACTGTGGAAATTGTGCAGGATATGGAATTTGCAAAGGAACACTTTACAAAATAGATAGGAGAAAAAATGAATAAACATATTGATGAAGCAATGAAGCTTAGAAATGAAGTACCTATGGTAAATAATTGTGCAGAAACAATAATGCGTGTGTATGCAAAGGAATTAGGAATTGATGAAAATGTGGCTGCTTCGATAGGGTGCAATTTTGGTGGAGGTATGAAGTGTGGTAGCACCTGTGGTGCGATTACTGCTGGATTAATGGTGCTAGGGGCGAAGGGAATTACTTCACCAGCAGCATTAAATGAATTTAGAAGAAAAATTGCCCAAAATCATGAAGGGATGACAGATTGTGCCAAATTATTAGCAGCAAATGCACAGAAAGGTGGCATAAAGAAGGAGCATTGTGATAATATGATAAAGGAAACAATAGAGCTGGTAGACCAGATTGTGGAGAAGAATATTACAAAATAAAAATAAAAATACAAAAATAAAATAGATAAAAGAAACAGTATAAAATTAGATATAATTAAGAGTTTACATTTGTAAATAGTAGAGGAATTATGGAAGAATACAATATTGAATTTTTTGAAGAGTATACAAAGTTAGATAGGCTGTGTTGCGATATGTATGGTTGTGATAAAGGAATCACAACCTATATTCAGGATATGGAGAGTAATTGGCAGGAGGGAATTAAATTAGTTAAAGAATGGAGGTCTGTATATAAAACATTAAAAAAATATAGACATATAAGAAACAAATTTGCACACGGAGAATATTCTTTTCATGATGAGGGTATATGTGGTGAAATAGATGTAAAGTTTTTAAGATTTTTTTACAATGTTATATTAGAGGGTAAGGACCCGTTAGCACTGTATAGGAGGATGCGTAAAGAGATTATTAAAAAACCTTATACTATGAATAATACAGCAACAGCTAGTAATACAATTTATAATAACAGACATTACAATAAAAATTACAAATATAACCATAAAAAACAGGATAGTACATATATATATGTAATAATTACTATAATCATTATAATATTTATTTTATATGGAATAGCAATGCAATTTTTTATATAAAAAAGATGTGAAAGCATAGCCTTCAAGCTATATTTTCACACCTTTTTTAATATTGGCAGAGTAAAAAAATCTTCTATATTTTTATAATCCTAAATTTTCCTATTATTCTTTTAAAACAGACTCCACATACTTCATAATATGGTAGTTATCCTCTGGCATCTGGCAGCCAATAATATAAATATTATCACTATTTGAACAACGGATTATCTTTCCTTCTAATACAGAATGTTCTGGTAAGGCGAAGTTGTCAATAGCAACGATTACATCCTCGCCCTTTGCATTGGCAAAGAAGGAGCTTTTACATAAAATAGAAAATCCATTAGCACTAAGATTATCAAGTCTGCCGCTAAAGACTTCATTAGTACTTTTAACAGTAATACGGCAGGTGTTAGTTGTATCAATACGAGGATATTTACGACGATTGTAAATATAAGGCATTGAGGTAATGTATAGGTTGTAAGTATTCGTTTCTTTCAGAGGAGTAATGGTAACATTATCCCAGCTATATATTACATTTCCTACAGTAACCTGTGTGGATACAGTTGCCTGCTTTCCGATATTAACGGGGTTTTCAAAGGATACATGAATGTTTTTATCATCGTGTTCTATAAGAGTACCGTGATGCTTATCATCTTCATTTTCAGAGGAATTTAAGGAAATACTCAGCTTCATGCCCGGCTTAATATCGTTTATGCCCATAAAGCCACCTACACCTAACTCACACATAAGAGCCTGTATTACATTTTCAATACTGTTGATGTTGGAAGCACTCTCACCGTATTTGCTAACCATTCGCCTGCTGATCTCATCGGACTCATCAATGCAGGTGGTCATAGTGGAAACAATATTAGACACCTGCTGCATATTATTTACAAGCTGACCATTTGAAACTTCAACATCCTTAATAGCATTGTCTATAACCTGAATATGTTCGCCAAGCTGTAATGAGTCTGAGGTGATTTTTTCTACATTATTACCTGTTTGGGTTACCTTTTCAAGTGTTAATTGAATAAGCTGTAGTGTTTCGCTAATAGATGCTGTCATCTTAGCTGAAATTTCATCTAATCGGGTAAGGGCATCCTGAATCATTCCAGAAGAGCTTTTGGTTTCTGTACTAAGAGTTCTTATTTGCTCAGCAACAACTGCAAAGCCTTTGCCAGATTCCCCTGCGTGTGCAGCTTCAATAGAAGCATTAAGAGCAAGGAGAGTAGTCTGACTGGAAATATTATCAATGGTGCTGGTTTCCTCTTTGACCTTTTTAAACTCTAAGGTAAATTCGTGAAGCACCTTCTCTACTTCACTTGACAGAGCTGACATAGTGCGGGTAGTCTGCACCAGACTCTCTAGGTCTAGGGAACTGGTTTTTGCATGCTCTATAGATTCATCAGTAAGAGTAACCATTTCATTAATCATAGAAACAACATTTTCTACCTGTGAATTAATATCTGTTGTCATATCTAAAGAGGAAGAGGTATGCTCCTGAAGCTTGCTGTTGTTGTCAGTAAGCTCATTCATACCTAAAAGGACTAAATCAGAGCCGTGCTTATTTTCGGTAGCAAGCTCTCTGACTACAGTAATACCGTTGATAATAGTGTTGCTGGCTGTTTTAACCTTTTCTACAGTTGTAATAACTCGGTGAAGGTCTGATTTTATACTGTTATTAAGAGCACCATCAGATTCATTAAGATGCCTGATGGACATAACATAGCATATGTAACATAATATAATGCAAGAAACCTGCAGTTGGTAATTTTTCATATCATTTGCTGAACTGAAACCAAGTATTGCACCACGATAAACAGCACTGGCAATAATGGAAATAGTATTAGCAATACCACAGCGGATCATAAATTTTTTGTTTTTGTAGATTACAAGCAGGCTTGTAACAGGAAGTATGTATGTAAAGGCAATAGGGGATTCAGTAGTGCATAACACAAAGGTATAGAAAAATCCGTAGCCTATTACCAGGTTTAGCCGGTAGGAATCAGTTGCCTTTCCTTTCACCTTGAGGAGAATTTCTCCAACAAAAAAAGGTATCCAGCATAGTGCTAAAAATATTATGTATTGTACGGCTGGATAAAGCTTGTTAGAAACATCAGAGCCATAGTTGGCACTTAATAATATTGCAAATATAAGCCATATTCGTCTGGCTTTTATATTTGCCTTTGCTTTAAAAACATTTTCATCGTATTTCATAGTAAACTCCATTTCTGCTGATTGCCAGACTTAAAGCACAAGCTAATGTGGCTTAATATTTTCTAAAGAAATCAGTCATTGAAATAATTGTGTCGGTGCTTTCCTTATAGAAAGGCTCAAAAACACTAAAGGCGTGGGTAAGCTTAGGGTTTTTGCCGTAGTTATCCAGCTTGTAAGGTATATTGTATTTGATCAGGGCTTTTACAAAATTAATTGTGTAGTGCTGCAGGTGGTCATTATGGCTGGTTACAAGGTAGCAGGGAACTAGACTTCCTGCAATAGCCTTATGCTCCGGATTAGTGAGAGGAGCAAAGGAACACTTTTTGTAATTCTTGCCATATAAATACTTTGGCAGGAATAGTCCTATTTTGTCAAATTTGGTGGTGTAAAACATACCACTTATAAAGCCTACGGCGTTAAGCTTTAATAAAGAAGGCTTTACCTTAAAAGCCTTTGATACTACAGCATTGTTTTGCAGGGCAACTGTATACAATAAAAGATTTGCTCCACCACTATCAGCAGCACCGTATATATGATTTTGGTCGCCTTTGTCTGTTTCAATTCTATTTTTAATAAAATTCATAGCTGCAGCAACCTCATGTAACTGATTGAAATAATTGCAATCAGGAACCAGACTATATTCAATACTGTATACAAGAAAGCCTTGTAAGGCTGACATTGCACAAAAGCAGCGATTAAACTCCTTGTTTCCTATTAAAAGACCACCACCATGAATATTAACAATAACAGGAAGTATTTCCTTATCTCTGTTTTGGGGACGATATATGTCTAATCTGTGAGCTTTGTTTCCGTCATCAATATATGGAATATCAGTAGTAACTAAAACGCCTTCAGGTATTTTGTACTTTTTTTCACGGTCAGCACAGGATTTTTCAAAGTCCTCCCTTTGTTTATAGAACATTTTTTTTATAAATTTATCCATTGTAAGCCTCAAAAATATTAATTTTATTTTCACTAAAAAACATACTTAAATTTTAATGTATTTAAGACTTATTTTCAAGGAGAATATGAAAAAGAATATGTTAATCAGGTGTAAAAACAGGTAGATTAATGATTCATAGGTCAAAAAGAGAAATTAATGATGTATAACTGCAAAAAATGTGATAAACTATCTAGCGAAATAAAAGATAAAAAGTGACAATTACATAGGAGAATTTATATGCCAGTTTTTGATTTTAATAGCAGCTCTAATGAGAAAACAGAAGATTTTGTATGTACATATACAACAGTATACAGTAGTGAAAATACCACCAGTGCAGACAAGCCTATTATGGTCTTAGACAACAAAAATAGAAAATGGAAGCATCATTCATCAGGAATGTTCTTAAATCAGGATAAGAAAACAGCTTTTCAGTTTAAAGACGAGGAGGGAAGCATTGATGCAGACATTTTACAGCTGGATGCCAGATTTATTAGTCTTATTAAATGGTTAGGACAAAGAAGAATTACAGTTAGATTATCTGGTGAAAATAGAGCCGAGGGCTATGCAGTTTATAGAATTCGTGAAACTGTTAAAAGTGGGGCTGATATTTTATCAGCACAGGATGGTTTTTTACAGTTTATGATTGAAAGATTGCTGGCTAGTGATGCACCTACAGAGGAAAGCCTGGAGGATGAGCAGGACGAGGAAGGAGATGCAATGAAGCTTACCAGCCTTACCAGCATTTCTGACTTTATGGAATGTGCAGGAAAGACCTTGCCGGATAATATCAGACTTTGGGCAAGAAGAAATCTTGCAGTAGCCCGTTCTAATGAAGTATCTCCAGAGGAAAGACGCCACGCTCAAAGAGCCTTGTCTATTATGATGAATATTCAATGGAAGAATGATTATTTTGAGGCAATAGATCCTGTTGAGGCAAGAAAAATTCTTGACGAAGAATTGTATGGAATGGAACAGGTAAAGCAGAGAATAATTGAAACTATTATACAGATAAATAGAACCAATACCTTGCCAGCATACGGAATATTATTAGTGGGACCAGCAGGAACAGGTAAATCTCAGGTAGCCTATGCTGTTGCCAGAATACTAAAACTTCCTTGGACTACCTTGGATATGAGCTCAATTAGTGACCCTGAGCAGCTTACAGGAAGCTCCCGTGTGTATGCTAATGCAAAGCCGGGTATCATTATGGAAGCATTTGCTACAGCAGGCGAGTCTAAGCAGGTATTTATTATTAATGAGTTAGATAAAGCAACAAAGGGAAAGGGCAATGGAAATCCAGCAGATGTACTGCTTACACTCCTTGATAATCTTGGATTTACAGACAATTATATGGAGTGCATGATTCCAACCGTAGGTGTGTATCCTATAGCTACAGCCAATGAGAAATCCCTTATTAGTGCGCCTATATTGTCAAGATTTGCAGTAATTGACATACCTGATTATACCTTTGAGGAGAAGAAAACAATATTTACAAAATTTGCACTTCCAAAGGTTATGAAAAGAATGCACATGGAGCCAGAGGAGTGTGTGATTACTGATGAAGCTTTAGATATGATTATTGAAAAGTACCAGGGAACCTCTGGCATCAGAGATTTAGAGCAGGCTGCTGAACATATTGCAGCACACGCTTTATATCAGATAGAGGTAGAACATATAAAGGGTGTTGTATATGATGTGGAGTCAGTAGATAAGCTGTTGCACTAGTTAATATATTTTACAGAAGCAAAAATTTTCCCTATTGGTATGCAGATGAAAGTAGAATAATAAAAGCATATCAATAGGGAATTGCAAGCTCTGCCCAGCTATTATTATGAGGGCTACACAACTTATAAGACAGAAGATTTATTATAGCAGATGGGAAAGGAGCAGTTATTGTGATAAAGAATATTATATTTGATATAGGTGGAGTGTTGGTGGATTTTATTCCACAAAAGGTAGCTGAGGAAAAATTGGGTATACCTAAGGATATTGCCTCCAAGTTAATGGAAAAGACAGTAAATAGTAAGTGGTGGGTACAGCTGGATATTGGAGTGCTTTCTGATGAAGAAATTATAGAAAAGATGATAGCTGATGCACCTGAATATAAAGAGTATATAAGATTATTCTTTGATAAGGGCAAGGAAATGCTGGTTAAAGAATTTGATTATTCAAAAAAATGGATTTTAGATTTAAAAGACAGAGGATATAAGGTGTATTTACTATCTAATTACCCTAAAAATTTTTTTAATATACATAGTAAATATATGTCCTTTGTTAATGATGTGGACGGTAAGGTGGTTTCAGGCTTTGTTAATATGATAAAGCCACAGCCAGAGATATATAAGTGTCTGCTGGTGAAATACAACCTTGTTCCGTCAGAATGTGTATTTATTGATGACCGTATGGATAATGTAGAGGCTGCAAGGCAGGTTGGGATAAATGGAATACAGTTTGCAGGCTATGAGGCTGCAAATAATGAATTAAGAACTATGGGCGTAAATTTATAATATCAAAGATGGTTATTGATAGGGTTGAATAAGAATTTAATTGTGGTATACTTTCAAATGAAAATGGTTTTCAAATAAATTCATATTAAATATAGAAGGAAGTTAGAAAAATGAAGCTTGGAAGAAATGATGTGTGTTGGTGTGGCAGTGGTAAAAAATATAAAAGCTGTCACTTGTATTTTGATGAAAAGATAGAGGCAATAATTAGAGAGCATAAGGGAGCAGTTGCACCACCTCACAAAATCATCAAAACAAAGGAACAGATTGAAGGTATACGAAGAGCAGGCGAGGTGAATACACGAGTGCTTGATGATGTAAGTGAGTATATTTCAGAGGGTATTTCAACTGGGGATATAGACAGACTTGTTGTGGAAAAAACAAAGAAATATGGAGGAGTATGTGCGTGTTTGGGCTATGAGGGATACCCAAAGAGTGTATGCACCTCTATTAATGAAGTAGTATGTCATGGTATACCAGACGATAAGAGAATACTTAAAAGTGGCGACATTATTAATGTAGATTGTACAACTATTGTTGACGGATATTATGGAGATGCCTCAAGAATGTTCTTAATAGGTAAGGTCAGCGAGGCTAGACAAAAGCTTGTTGAGGTTACAAAACAGTGCTTAGATGAGGCTGTGGAGATAGCGAAGCCATGGACTACATTAGGAGATTTTGGCTATGCTATTAATAAACGAGCTACAGAAAATGGATACACAGTAGTGAGAGAAATTGGTGGACACGGTGTAGGTGTAGATTTCCACGAAGAGCCTTGGGTTCCACATATTGGAAGTAAAAATTCAGGGATGATTTTAGTGCCGGGAATGACTATTACTATTGAGCCAATGATTAATATGGGTAAGCCAGATGTATTTTGTGATGATGATGACGGCTGGACTATTTATACAGAGGATGATATGCCATCTGCACAGTGGGAATATACGCTTGTGATTACGGAGGAGGGTAATGAGATTTTGTCACATTAATTGGAAAAAGGGAGTGGATTAAGACACTGTGTGCTGCTTTGCTGATTTCCACACAGACACGCTCTCACTCAGTTCCAGCGTAGCGGTACATAAGACTGTGTAAGAAACCAGCAAAGCAGCACAAAGAGTATAATTCAGCACCAAGTATACCAATTAAAGCTGGAACTAAAGGTACTGCTAACTTCAAATGTAATATGTGTGAAAAAAAGATTAAATATTTATAAAATCTATAGATATATTGTTAATGATAATATATAATCTCAAAAATGACTAATAGTCACAAGATAAATAATAAATTAAAAAATACCAAAGGAAAGAGGCAGGTATATGGAGGAAAAAGAAAAGAAAGGATTTTGGCTTACAGTAGCCAGCTTTATAGTTAATAAGAGAAAAGCAATATACATTATATTTTTAATAGCTATAGTATATAGTGTTTTGTCTATGAATAAGGTTCAGGTTAATCAGGATATTACATCGTATCTTCCTGCTGATTCAGAAACCAGACAGGGACTTACTCTTATGGATGAACAGTTTTATACATATGGTTCAGCAAAGGTAATGGTATCTAATATTACCTATAATGCTGCCCAAAAGCTGGTGAAAAGCCTGGAAGAAATAGATGGAGTAAAGGAAATTGCTTTTGAAAATGATAAGGACCATTATTCAAAAACCAATGCCCTTTTTGAAATAACCTTTGAGGGAACTTCTGATGATGATATATCAAAGGAGGCTCTGGAAAAAATAAAGGAGGAGCTTTCTGATTACGATATATATGTTTCAACAGAGGTTAATGCTGAGGAAGATTCAGCCAAAGCATTAGCAGCAGATATGAATGTTATCCTGGTGTTAGCAGTTATTATCATAGTAGTTGTACTTTTACTTACAAGCAAGGCATATTTGGAAATTCCAGTACTTATTATTACCTTTGGCGTGGCTGCAATTTTAAATAAAGGAACTAACTTCTGGTTTGGCGAAATATCAAGTGTTACAAATTCTATTGCAGTAGTATTGCAGTTAGCGTTGGCTATTGATTATGCTATTATTCTGTGTGATAGATTTATGGAGGAGCATGAAATCTATGATTCAGAAACTGCTGTTAAGATAGCCTTATCTAAGGCAATTCCTGAGATAAGTGCTTCCTCACTTACAACAATTTCAGGTATGGTAGCCATGATGTTTATGCAGTTTAGAATTGGCTATGATATGGGTATTATATTGGTAAAAGCTATTATATTCAGCTTAATATCAGTGTTCTTCCTGATGCCGGGTCTGCTTCTTATATTTGCAAAAGGAATCGATAAGACACATCATAAATGTTATGTTCCAAACATTACCTTTGTTGGTAAGTTTGCCTCTAAAACAAAGTACATAATACCACCTGTATTTATGATAATATTAGTTATTGCATTTATATTATCATCAAATAGCTCATATATTTATGATACCAATTCTATTGTCAGTGCAAAGAAGAGTGATTCAAAAATTGCAGATGAAAAGATTGAGAAATCCTTTGGCAAGAAAAATCAGTTGGCAGTGCTTGTTCCTAATGGAGATTACGAGTCTGAAAAGGCAGTGCTTAGCAAATTATCAGACCTTCAGTTTGTAGATTCAGTATTAGGACTTGCTAATATATCAATAAATGATGATTATGTATTAACAGACAAATTAACACCCAGACAATTTTCAGAATTGGCAGGAATAGATATAGAGATTGTCAGGTTATTATATAGTGGCTACGCTTATAGTGATGAGCAGTATGGCCCTGTATTTACAGGAATAGATGAATATAAGGTGCCGCTTATAGATATGTTTACCTTCCTGTTTGAACAATATAATGCTGGCTATGTAAAGCTGGATGATGATTTAGATGAAACCTTAAATACTTTAAATGAAACCTTATCCGATGCAAAAAAACAGCTTAAGGGAGAAAAGTATTCAAGATTTGTTCTTAATATAACACTTCCGGTAGAAGGAAAGGAAACTGCCCAGGCACTTGAACAGATAAGAGAAATTTGTTCCCGGTATTATGATTCGTCGAATATATATCTTGTAGGTAATTCTACAAGTGATAAGGATTTGGAAAGCTCCTTTGTAGGTGATAATGTAGTTATAAGTATTCTTACAGCATTATTTGTAATGATTATACTTTTATTTACCTTCCAGTCAGCGGGACTGCCAGTATTATTGGTACTTACAATTCAAGGAAGCATATGGATAAACTTTGCTGTGCCAACAATACAAAATTCAACAGTATTCTTCTTGGCATATTTAATTGTTTCAGCTATACAGATGGGTGCAACAATCGACTACGCTATAGTTATATCAAACCGATATATGCAGCTAAAGCAGGAAATGCCATTAAAGGAGGCTATTATTGAAACACTTAACCAGTCCTTCCCAACAATATTTACCTCAGGCTCAATACTTACCTGTGCAGGCTTCTTAATTGGTAACATTGCTTCAGATGCCACTGTAGCCTCAATCGGTGTGGCATTAGGCAGAGGAACACTTATTTCAATTATACTTGTATTATTTGTCCTTCCACAAATATTGTTATTAGGTGATTGGATAATCCAGAAAACAGCTCTTGCAATAAATCTTTCAAGAACCACAGTACAAAGCGAAGGAAGGATGACAGTAAAGGGTCATGTCAAAGGATACATTGAAGGTGAAATTGATGCAGAGATAAATGGTAATGTAAAAGGAAAGGTTAATGTAGCAATAGACACCAGACCACTTAATGTGGCAGAAATTAAAGAAGTGGAGGATGATAAAAATGAGAATATTTAATAAAAAAATAGTATCAATAACCATGAGTACACTTCTGGCTGTTGGTGTAGTATTTGCTAATGTGCAAACAGGTTATGGTAATGTAGGAGCAGGGAGCATTGGAACTAATGAAAATATTTCAAAGGATGTTGATGTAAATGACCTTTTATCACAAAATGATAAGATTATTAACATAAGCAGTGCAGAGGATTTTATTAACTTTGCTAAGCTGTGCAGGGATGATTCCTATAGCAGGGGAAAAACCTTTGTATTGACAGAGGATATTAATCTTAGTGGAATGGGATTTGAAGGTGTTCCATATTTTGCAGGTGTGTTTAATGGAAATAATCACACCATTTCTGGAATAAACATTAGTATTGAAGGCTCAAATTTAGGAACTTTTAGATATGTAAGCAGTCAGGGTGCTGTTGTCAGATTAAATATAATAGCACATATTAATCCGCAAGGAACTGAAAATTATGTAGGTGGTATGGCAGGCACTAACTCTGGAATTATATATAGCTGTACAGTAAATGGTACAGTAAGTGGAAAGCAGTATGTAGGTGGTGTAGCCGGAGAAAACAAAAACGGAGGTCAGATAGTTGGCTGTAAGTCAGAGTCAAAGGTGACTGCTACACAGTATACTGGTGGTATTGTGGGTACTAATAGTGGAACTATTTCACAATGTACCAATAATGGAAAAGTAAATAATGATGAGTACAAGACCACCTTTGATTTAGGAGGAGTAGATGTTGGTACCTTTAATATTACCCAGAATGTTATGAACAGAAGCGATATGGGTGGTATTTGTGGATATTCCACAGGTGTTATTAGTGAATGTGTAAATAATGGTATTATAGGCTATGACCATAGTGGCTATAATGTAGGTGGTATTGTTGGCAGACAGAAGGGAACAGTTTCGAAGTCTGTAAACTACGGACAAATCTATGGTAGAAAAGATGTAGGCGGCATTGTAGGACAGGCAGAGCCATACATTGAAACAGAGTACTTATCTGATGTTACAAGTGATATGTCTAATGATGTTAATGATTTAATTGACACCGTTAATAATATGACAACTACAATAGATAATACCTCGGATTCGATGAATAATTATATGAATTCATTAAATGATGAGTATAACAAGTTGTCAAATAGTCTTACAGACAATATGAAGATTATTAATAATTCTATTAATACGGACGATGAAAAGACAAAGCAGTATGTTGATAATATCAACAAAGCTATGGATAATATTGCAAATATAAATAAGGATAATAAGGACGATAAGGATTACCACCACAAATTTACAGATGACCAGTTAGATAAAATTTCAGATAACCTTCAGATTATTTCAGACAATCTGAAGGAATTATACAATAGTATAGATACCTCGGAGGAGGATGTGTCACAGGCTGTAGATAATATTACTAATGATTTAGAGGATAGTAGTAAACAGGTAAATCAGGATTTTAAGGATATTAATAAAACCTTAAATGATAGTGTTAATTCGCTTACAGCAAGTATGAACAAGGCTACAGACCAAATGGGAAATCTGGCAGATACTACAAAGGATACTGTTAATGATTTAACCTCAACCAGCCAGATTGAAGATATTTCCTCAAAGGATACCTTAGCACTGCAGGGTGTTATATGGCAATGTACAAACCGAGGTGAAATCAATGCTGATATTAATGTAGCAGGAATAGCAGGCTGTATGAATATCGAATACGAAGCAGATATGGAAACAGACCTTGATTTTTCTGACAGAACCAGTATTGCAGTTAGACAGAAGGTTAATTGTATAATTGCACAGGGTGTAAATTATGGAGTAGTAACTGTAAAGAAAAATTCTGCTGGTGGTGTTGCAGGACTTCAGGAGCTTGGATACATATATCGGTCTGAGGACTATGGAAAAATTACTGGTGAGGAAGGGGAATACTTAGGAGGAATTGTTGGAAAAAGCATTAGTACAGTAGAGGAAAGCTATAGCTTTGCTATTATTGACGGCGTAAGATACATAGGTGGAATTGCCGGTCAGGGCTACAAGCTGATAAATTGTATTAGCTTAAGTGATATAGCAGGAACTGGCGAAGGCTTGGGAGCAATAGCCGGAAAGATTGATGATGCTGGAGAAATAAGTGGAAATTATTATGCTAATAGTAAATATGGTGCTATTGATAATATTAATTATGTAAATGCAGCATGGCATATGTCCTATGAGGAAATAATGAAGCGTCCTAATGTTCCAGCAGGCTTTAAAACTGTAACAATAAGATTTTTAGCTGACGGAAATGAATTAAGTACAAAGAATATTCCATACAATTCTAACTTGAGCGAAGAGGATATACCTAGCTGCCCTGAAAAGGACGGATATTACTGGAAATGGCCAGACAGCTTTGATAGAATTGCTATTAAGGAAAGCATTGATGTAGAGGCAGAATATGTTCCTTGGACAGAGAGTATTTCCTACACAAGACGAGATGACAAAACACCTTATGTAATTGCTGAAGGCGAGTTTTATGCCAATGATACCTTAGATATAATAGAGCTTAGAGCAGCAAAAATTGATATAGACAAGGATGCAGTATATGGCTTTGACTGGTCTATAGGCAGTGAAAATTCAAAAGAATATAAGGAAGTAAAGCTCCATGTAAGAGCTGTAAAGGGTGCATCTACTATATATTATTATGAAAATAATAAATGGGTAAAGGCAGAAACTGCTACTGACGGCAGCTATGTTGTATGCTCAGTTCCATATGGTGCAAAGGTTGCCTTAGTAATGGACGAAACAAATTATCAATATATAATCATTATTGCAGCAGCAGTGTTAGTGGCTGTAATAATTGTAATTGTAGTTTTAAGAAAAAAGAAGAAAAGCAAAAAGAACAAGGAATAAAGGATAAAGGCTAATCTAATTGTTTCTTAGGTGCTTTAAGAAACAGGGAAATTATAAATACAATAAGGTCTGTAACCAGTAAGGATAACCACACACCATTCATTGAAAACAGGTGTGCCAGTATAAAAACTGCTGGAATAATAATTACAAAGCCTCTGAGTATTGAAATAATAAAACCGTTTTTAGCATTGCCAATGGCACTATAATAGCTTGCCTTTACAATATTAATACCAGTAAAGAAAAAGGCTAAAAAATATAAATGTATGCCTGTATTGGCAATATCCGACAAGGCTTGATTTTGCTCACTATTAAAAACTGCAATAACTGGCTTTGAAAATACAAATAGTAGTATATAAACAATGGCTGCCATACACACGGAGAAAATTGTACCTAGCTTATACAGTTTTTTTACATTAAAAAGGCTGCCTTTGCCATATTCAAGACTTAAAAGAGGCTGCATACCCTGTGAAAGACCATTAAATAAAGCCATAATTACCATTGCAATATTTGCGATAACACCATAGGCAGCTACACCTATGTTTCCTTTAATATTAAGAATAATAATGTTGAAAATAAGCACTACAATACCGTTCGCAAATTCAGTAATAAATGAGGAAATACCAAGAGAAGCAATACTTAGACACATTTTTAAATTAATTTTCTCAAATTTTAGGTGGAAGGTATTTTTTTTCTTAAGCTTGTGAAGGGACATAACCAGAATACTTATGGCTGGTGAAAAGCCTGTAGCTAAGGCGGCACCAAACATACCCAGTCCCATTGGGAATATGAAAATATAGTCAAAAACAATATTGAAAAGACTTCCACAGGTCATAGCAATAGATACCAGACGAGGGTTTTCATCATTTCTTACAAATGCCATAAATAAATTATTAAGCATAAAGGCAGGGGCGAAGCAAAGCAACAATCTAAGATAGGTTGCTGTAATGTTAAGTACATCATCATTTGCACCTAAAAGTCGTGAAAGTTTATAAGGGAAAAATGCACCTATAACAAAGAAAATAAGTGCGAAAAATAGTGCCATTACAAGGGAGTGGACAAAAACAGAGTTTTTCTTTGTAATAGAATATTTTGTAGCACCACCAATTCCAATCATAAGTCCTGTGGCATTCATAAAATTAAACGCAGGAATTGCGACATTTAAGGCTGCTAAGCCAAGATTACCTTCGCCCTTTGCAATAAAATAGGTATCTGCCAATATATAACAAGAGGTTCCGATTAAGCCTAGAATACTAAGGCTTACATATCTAAAAAAATCCTTTTTAATATTAGTATTATTAGTATTTGTATCCATAAAATCTCCAATTTTCATATTTAACAAATTGTCCAATGTAATAACTTTGATAGTATAATCAAAAAATAGTAAAAGTCAAGGTAGAAATGTTGTAGGTATAACCAACAAAAATTACATAAGTATCAGGGACAGAATAGCTAGTTAAAAATACTAACAATATATTTAGTTTGAAATTCCAAATATATTGTGTTAATATTTTTTAGAATGTTTATGTTTAGGAGAAGAAAAAATGAGTGACTTAGAAACAAAATATAATAGGAGAGAATTAATTATTGGTATTATTATTAAGGCTGTGGCTGTAGCAGCCTCTGTTTATGGAATGATAAGAACAATAGACAGTTTAAAATCATTTACATACTTTACAAATTTATCTAATATTTTAATAGACATTGTTTTGATAATGTTTATTTATATGGATATTAGATTACTAGCCTCTGAGGGAGCAAAGGACAGCAAGGGAAACTGGGCATATATATTGAAATTTATGGCGACAATTAGTATAACCTTAACCTTTCTTATTTATCTGACCTTACTTGCTCCAACTAATGAAAAAGGCTTTGTAATGGCTTATCTTAGCAATGGTGCAGGAAGCTTTTGTGTACATATGGTAACACCAGTATTGGCAATAGCAGACTTTATTTTATTTGACTATAGATACCGATCAACAAAAAAACACGCATTATTTGCAACGATTCCACCACTTGTTTATGTGGCATTTGTAGTAATAGCAGCCACATTAGGTATGAGATGGAACGAAAATATGTATGCACCTTATAATTTTATGAATTTCGGTGCAAAGACAGGCTGGTTTGGATTTGATTTAAGCATTTTAGGTGCTGAAACATTAGGAATTGGTGTATTTTATATGATAATTGTACTTTTCTTAATATTCTGGGGAATTGGACTTATATATTTGGCTATGAAAAATGTAAGAAGAAGTAAGGAATTATTATAGAAAACAGGCTATGAAAGGCAGATATATGCAACGCATTAAGAGAATTCTAAAAAATGAAATAGTTTTGTTTATTGCTGCTGTTTTAGCAATTATATCGTCGGTGGTAGTAGGAGTAGACAAAAAATATGCAGAGTATATAGATTTTCGTACTTTGGGTATATTATTCTGCCTTATGGTAGTTGTGGCTGGCTTTAGGAGTATTGGCATATTTGACAAATTGGCAGCAGTATTATTAAAAAGAGCCAATAATATAAGAAGTCTTTTTCTGGTGTTGGTGTTGCTTTGCTTTTTTGGAAGTATGCTAATTACAAACGATGTGGCACTTATCACATTTGTTCCACTAACAATAATTATATTAAAAAAACAGACAGTGGAAATGCAAAACAAGTGGTTAATTCCCTTGATAAGTCTGGAAACTATAGGAGCAAATCTTGGTAGTATGCTTACACCAATAGGAAATCCACAAAATTTATATTTATATACAAAGGCTAATGACAGCTTTATAAGCTTTATTGGTACAATGTTACCTTACAGCATGGCTTCGTGCATTGCTATTATTGTATGGATAATTGTAATTACCAGGAAAAATGAAGAGGTACATATAGAAAATCAAGAAAATGATAAGGAAGGTAATAAAAATAATGGGCTTATAGGCGTAGGCAATACAAGGTTATTTATAATATATCTTGTTCTTTTTGTAATCTCTCTTATGGTAGTGCTTAGAGTTATAAATTATATTGCTGTATTGCTGATAACAGTAATTTCTACCATAATATTTGATAGAAAAATACTTAAAAGGGTTGATTATTCACTGCTTCTTACATTTGCTGCTTTTTTCATATTTGTAGGAAATATAGAAAGAATAGAGGCGTTTAACAGCTTTTTTGAAAGAGTTGTTGTAGGCAGAGAGGTTGGAACAGGCATTATTCTTAGCCAGATAATCAGTAATGTACCAGCAACCTTACTCCTTTCAGGCTTTACCACAAATTATAAAGCTTTACTAATAGGTGTAAATATAGGTGGACTTGGAACTTTAATAGCATCTATGGCTAGTTTGATTTCATATAAATTTCTTGCTAAGGAGGAAGGAAAATTAAAGGGAAAATACTTTGCATACTTTACATTAGCTAATGTGATTTTTTTAACTGTTCTAGTTGTATTTTATGTTATAATATAAAGATAGGTTGATTACAGACCACAAAGGTTTCGTCATATATTATAGAAGAGGATATGTATATATTACTGGCTATTTTAATTATTGGCGGAATTACAGGTATATGTAGTGCATTTTTGAGAGGCAATAGTGGTAACATAGGTGAAAATGTGGGAGATAATTATATGAAGGAGCATTGGGGTATTAAAGAGGACAATAATATAAGAGAAGATTAAAATTTAAGGCATAGCTTTAAATTAAATAAAAGAGCGTTAGACTTGGGAAAAAATAGATTAATAAGGGGAAGGTAGTAAGGATATTAAAAATAAAATTAGTTGACGAATTTATATTGCTATGTTATATTAAGAGAGCGATGGAAGAAGTCTTTTTTTTTGCGCCATTTTTGAACGGGATATTTTCTCACAAAATGGTATAAAAAAAGATTAAGCAAACTAAAATATTCAAGTGGAGGTGGAAGCTGTGCGCGTTAAAATCACATTGGCATGTACTGAATGTAAGCAAAGAAATTACAACATGACTAAAGATAAAAAGTCACATCCAGACAGAATGGAAACAAAGAAGTATTGTAAGTTCTGCAAGTCACACACAATGCACAAGGAAACAAAGTAGTAGGACGGAGGTAATTTATGAGCGAGGCTGCTTCAGAAAAGAAAGAAAAGAAGAGCTGGTTCAAGGGTCTTAAGTCTGAATTTAAGAAGATTATCTGGCCAGATAAGGCTACTACTGCCAGACAGACAGCAACAGTAGTTATTATCTCAGCAGTTCTTACTGTTATTATTTTATTAGCAGACTGGATTATAAGCTTTGGTTTTGGCTTTATTTTTCCAGCAGGTTAGGGTGATGATATGGCAGAAGCAAATTGGTATGTAGTCCACACTTATTCAGGATATGAGAATAAGGTAAAGGCAAACATTGAAAAGACTATTGAAAACAGAAATCTTCAGGACCAAATTCTTGAGGTTACAGTTCCTATGCAGGATATGGTGGAAATGAAAAATGGTGCTAAAAAGCAGGTATCAAAGAAGATGTTCCCTGGATATGTTCTTATTCATATGATTATGAATGATGATACTTGGTATGTAGTCCGTAATACCAGAGGTGTTACAGGCTTCGTTGGCCCGGGATCAAAACCAGTACCCCTTACAGAAGAGGAAATGAAACCATTAGGAATTAACGCACCAGAAATAGTATTCGACTTAAATATGGGAGATACTGTTATAGTAACAAGTGGTGTATGGGAAAATACAGTCGGTGTTATTAAAGCTGTTAACCATAGTAAACAGAGTGTTACAATTAGTGTCGATATGTTTGGTCGTGAAACTCCGGTAGAAATCAGTTTCACAGAAGTAAAGAAAATGGAGTTCTAATTATTAGAACGGGACACTTTAGTGTCAGGCATAAGAGTTATACTGCAAAGCAGTATGTGGGAGGAGCGAGGAATTTATTCCTATTAATCTTCCGATATTACCACAATTTAGGAGGTGCCTAAAATGGCAAAGAAAGTAGAAGGATATATTAAATTACAGATCGCTGCTGGCAAGGCAACACCAGCTCCACCAGTTGGTCCAGCACTTGGACAGCATGGTGTAAATATTGTTCAGTTCACAAAGGAATTCAATGCAAGAACTGAAAGCCAGGCAGGAATGATTATTCCAGTTGTTATTACAGTATATGCTGATAGAAGTTTTAGCTTCATTACTAAGACTCCTCCAGCAGCAGTTTTATTAAAGAAGGCTTGCAAGATTGAATCTGGTTCAGCTGTTCCTAATAAGACAAAGGTTGCTACAATTACTAAAGCAGAAGTACAGAAAATTGCTGAGCTTAAGATGCCAGATTTAAATGCAGCATCTATCGAAGCAGCTACAAGCATGATCGCTGGTACAGCAAGAAGTATGGGTATTACTGTAGTTGACTAATCACTGATAACAATTTATGTGGGAGGCGAAGACGATAACTCATATCGTCTTGTAGAGAATTTTCTCTAGTCCCGATATTACCACTAGGAGGTTTTTTAGAATGAAACGAGGAAAGAAATACACAGAAGCTGCAAAGTTAATCGATAAGGCAGCTCTTTACGATGTAGACAAGGCTATGGAGCTTGTTAAAAAGGCTTCAACAGCTAAATTTGATGAAACAATCGAAGCTCATATCAGAACAGGCTGTGACGGTCGTCATGCTGATCAGCAGATTCGTGGTGCCGTTGTATTACCACACGGTACAGGTAAAAAGGTTAGAGTTTTAGTATTCGCTAAGGGCGATAAGGTAGCAGAAGCAGAAGCAGCTGGTGCTGAATTCGTTGGTGGTGAAGAACTCGTTCCAAAGATCCAGAACGATGGCTGGTTTGATTTCGATGTTGTAGTTGCTACACCAGATATGATGGGTGTTGTTGGTCGTTTAGGTCGTGTACTTGGACCAAAGGGCTTAATGCCAAACCCAAAGGCTGGTACAGTTACAATGGATGTTGCAAAGGCAGTTGCTGATATTAAAGCTGGTAAGATTGAATACAGACTTGACAAGACAAACATTATTCACGTGCCAATCGGAAAGGCTTCATTTACAGAAGCTCAGTTAGCGGACAACTTCCAAGCGCTTATTGATGCAATTAACAAAGCTAAACCAGCTACACTTAAGGGTCAGTACCTTAGAAGCATTACATTAACTGCTACAATGGGACCTGGCGTTAAGTTAAACCCAGTTAAGCTTTCTAACTAATTAGGATTTATACTAATAGTAAATTGCAAATTAATATAATAAAAGAGAATCTCTTTCGGGAGGTTCTCTTTTGTTATATTAATTGGTTTTTAGGGATTTTTGTAAATATAGTGGGTAAAACATTTAGGAAATTTAAGGATAAAATTAAATAAGTGAAAGGACAAATAAGGTAAAAGAATAGTAGGCAAAAAATAGGCAAATTTTAATATTGAAATAGAATAGAGAAATAGGCAAAAAATAGATAAATTTTAATATAGAAATTGATTGACATAGGTGAGTATATGTGGTATTATATCACAGTATGCCGAAGACAGTAGGTTCACAATAGTGATTAAATTTACCTACCGAGGAAATCTTATTAATGATTACTACCTCTTATGTCTAGCATAAGAGGTTTTTTATTAATGTATAGATTCTATGTGGAATATCTTTTAATGAAATTCTTAATCGGCGTGAGCTTATGCTCGTTATTAATATAAGGAGGCAGAATTCATGGCTAAAGTAGAACTTAAGAAACCTGTTGTTGACGAAATTAGCGAGTTATTAAACGGTGCACAGTCAGCAGTTATCGTTGATTACCGTGGTCTTACAGTTGAGCAGGATACAGCTCTTCGTAAGCAGTTAAGAGAAGCTGGTGTTACTTATAAGGTATATAAGAACACAATGATTAATTTCGCAATTAAAGGAACAGAGTTTGAAGAATTAGGTAAGCACTTAGAAGGACCTACAGCTCTTGCAGTATCTAAGGATGATGCTACAGCTCCAGCAAGAATTTTAAATAAATTCGCTCAGACAGCTGAAGCACTTGAGCTTAAGGCAGGTGTTGTTGAAGGTACTTACTATGACCAGGATGGAATTAAGGTTATCGCAAATGTTCCAAGCAGAGACGAACTTCTTGCAAAATTCCTTGGAAGTATCCAGTCACCAGTTACAAACTTTGCTCGTGTTATTAAGCAGATTGCTGAAAAGAACGAAGCAACAGCATAGTTAAAAGGATTTGAAAACAAATCGAAGCAAATTAGAAAATATTAATATTTCAAATGGAGGAAATTATAATGACAACTCAGGAAATTATTGAAGTAATCAAAGGTTTATCAGTATTAGAATTAAACGATTTAGTAAAAGCTTGTGAAGAAGAATTTGGTGTTTCTGCAGCAGCAGGTGTTGTAGTTGCAGCAGCAGGTGCTGGCGCAGCAGCAGCTGAAGAAAAGACAGAATTCGATGTTGAATTAACAGAAGTTGGCCCTAACAAGGTTAAGGTTATCAAGGTTGTTAAGGATGCTACAGGTCTTGGTCTTAAAGAAGCTAAGGATCTTGTTGATGGTGCTCCAAAGGTTATCAAAGAAGCTGTTTCTAAGGAAGAAGCTGAAGATATCAAGACAAAGCTTGAAGCTGAAGGTGCTAAGGTTACAGTTAAATAGTTATTTTACTGTTTTAAGATTTAGTATAATTAAAGCCAGATATTTGTGAAAGCAGGTATCTGGCTTTTTGTATTTGAAAGGATAATACTTATTAATAGTATTTATTCGTAGTAAAATATTTGTGGAGAGGTAATAAATATAATTGACAAAAATTTACAAATATTGTAAACTTTAGACAGTATATGTGTGGCATAATAAGGTATGGTAATTGGAATGAGTAATAGTTAGTAGCAACAACAATTTCTTAAAGATTTCACTTCAAAATATACCCAATACTATATAAGAATAAGGAGCTGTGCATGTATTAAATTATTATCTAAGGAGAAAAAGAGTATGAGAAAAAAGAAAATGAAAAGTACACTATCAGTAGTTCTAGTGGCGGTTTTGGTAGTATTATGTTTTAGTGAAAATGTATTTGCTAAAACATATGGAGAGGAAACAAAAACAGGAAAATATGTATATGTAGGTTATAAGCAGCTAGGAAAATTAACCTTTTGGACTTACAAAAATAATAATAACTGGATTGCGTTTTACCCTGAAAAGAAATTAACACCAGTTGTACATCATGTAGTTAATACAGGAGATGATACATTGACCTTTGCATATTCAGTTACACAGTCAAAAACAAAAACCTCCTCTTGGTCGGCGAATGGAAATATTAGTAAAAGCTTAAGTGAAAATCTGTTGGATTTATTTGAAAAGGCAATATCAGTATCTGTTGGATTAGGGTGTGGTGAGTCTTATGCCAGAGAGTATTCATATACTAGTAGCGGACAAGTAACTAAAGTTATTAAGAACAGTGCACCAACCGGATATTATGTAAGAGTTCCAGGATATACCTTTTATAAAATGGAGGTAAGAGTTCTTAGAGCAAATGATTATACATTGCTAAACAAATTTTATTTTGATGAGCCATATGGAAGTGCGGTTATCTATACAATTTATAGCAAAAGTAATAGTAACTGGAGTATATATAAATAGTTTTGATTAGTATTACTAAAAGACTTTAATGGAAATGAGGTTATGAAAAATGAAGAAATTATTAATAACACTTTTTTTGGTTGTAAATATTGTTTGTTTATCTTCAGGATGTGACAAGAACAAGGAAGAAGAGGCAAAGTTTATATTTGGTACTGATTTTTGTAAATATGAAATGTATGTTAATACAGGAGACAATATAGGAATAAATATTCCTTTTGCCTATAATGTGAGTAAGGATAATATAAATTTAATAAGTGTAGAGGGAGAGAATATAGATGCATCTGAAATAAACTTTTTTGATGATACCATAGAGCCTTGCAATAATGCAGAGGTTAATGGATATAAGTTAGGATATTTTGGCTTTATAGTTGAAAATTGTCAGAAATCCTTTACAGTTAATAAGTTAAATATTGAGATTGCAGGTCATAAGGAAACGATAGATTTTAAGACACCATTAGTTATTAAAATTTGTAATAATGGTGCAGAAATGTACGAGGGGACAACAGCAGATTATATTGGTGGGGGTGGCAAAAATAGGTTGATGTACTCTGTTTTTGCTGAAGAGGAGCTTGCTATTACAGGATATAGATTTACAAATAATTACATAATTGAAGAAACAGATATAACAGTTGATGACAAAACAGTGATAAAGCTTCCATGTGAATTGCGCAAGGATAAATCAATATTGTTTACAGTAAACACAAACACAAGTGATGAGGATAAGTATAAGTTTATGGGCTTTAATTTTATAGTTGAATATACAAATAAAGCTGGCGAAGAAAAGACCTTTTATGTAGTTGTGAGACAGCAGGGTGCAGGAGATGATGAAGGTTGTAAGGAATTATTAAAGTTAATTGTTGAAGAATAAAATGTGAGGAAATATAATGAGAAGAAGAAAAATAATATATCTTATAGTTATGATAATAGTTGCTATAGGTGTGGGAATTGGAGTTTATGCAATAACTAAGAAGGATAATAGTGTCGACAATAAAAATGCAGAAACAGAAACTAATTTATTGGAAAATATAAATGTTATTTATACTGCACATTATGGAAGTATACATAGTGTATATTCAGGTGAGGGGGCTATAACCTCAAATGAAGCAGAATACATAGATAGCTACACATTAGAATATGATGATACATATAAACCATTATTGAAGGTAGAAGCAGGACAAAGAATCAAAGCAAAGCAAACCTTATATGAGTTTGACAATAAAGCATATTTGTCAGATTCTGACGGAATAGTAACAGAAATTTATAATCAGAATAATACATTAGAAATAAAGGTATTAAATTTTGACAAGCAGTATATAGAGTTTTTTATTCCATATAGACTATATGGAAACATAGACTACAATTCAAAGGTTACTATTAAAGAAGGTGATGATGAAGAAATAGAGGGGAAGATAACCCAGTTAGGATATGTTGTTAAAGATGATATGGTTGGTATTAAGATTGGTTTTGACAAATATATTATGCCAGGCATAAATGTAAAGGTTTCTGTGGATGTTGGTAATACAAAGGAAATGTTGTATTTACCAGTTAACGCAGTATATGGAATGGATGCTGACAGATATTGCTATTTATATGATGAAAAGGCAAAAAGTATAGAAAGAGTTTCTGTAACTGTAGGTGATGTGTATAGTGAAATTTCAGAGACTGGCGAATTTGAATATTATGAAATAACCTCAGGTCTGTCTGATAGAGATAAAGTGGTTGAATTAAAGCAGTAATTTTAGGAGACATATGGATAATTTAGTTGATATTAAAAATTTGAAAAAAGGCTATGGAAATAAAGTAATATTAAATAATGTGGATTTTTCTATTAAAAACGGAGAAATGGTTACTATTACTGGAAAATCAGGCTGTGGTAAAAGCACATTTTTGAATATGGTAGGTCTTTTAGATAAACCAGACAGTGGAGAATATTTATTTGCTGGAAAAAGTGTTACAAAGGGAATTGGACGAATGGAAAGGATAAGGGGTGAAGAAATTGGATTTATTTTTCAGTCATATTGCTTATTAGATAATCTTTCAGTAATGGATAATATTTTAATGCCCTTTTGTTATAACGATACAAGGATTAATACAACACTTAAAAAGAAAATTGATGAATATTTAGAAAAATTTGATTTAAAGGAATTATCAAAGCATAAGGCTAAGTATTTATCAGGAGGAGAGAAACAGAGAGTGTCTGTAGTGAGGGCGTTAGCAAAGGAGCCATCATTAATTGTTGCAGACGAGCCAACTGGAAATTTAGACCCGGAAAATTCTAAGATTATATTTGATGAATTAAAGAAAATTTCCTGTATGGGAAAAGCAGTAATTGTTGTTACCCATAATGAAGAAATTTTTAGAAATGTGGATAAAAAATATTGCTTACGCAATGGAGAGTTGAAAAATGAATAAAATAGCAATGTATATAAAACAAGTTTTTCTGCTTGCAGTAGGAAACAAATTAAGATTTGTACTAACATTTATTGGAATGTTTGTAGGATTATTGATTTTTACTTTAGGAAATTTAGTATTAGAAAGCTACTATTATGGCAGATTAAAGGAAATTAGAGAGTTTCCAGAGCAGGCAGCTTTTGTATTATTAGAGTCACAGGAAGAAAATATGTCTGAAAAGCTCCGTGATGGAAAAATATATCCGGAAGCTATTAGAATTCCTGCTTCCTCATATGTAATTTATGAACATTACGATAAAGATAATAATGGAAAAATTGTATATGCCAATATTACAGGGGTAACAAATGCTAGTGATTTAACATTAATAGATACTGTTGATGGAATAAAGCCTGTACCTGTAAAAATTAAAAGTGGAAGAAATTTATCGCATGAAGAGATAAAAAGTAATGAAAAGGTATGTATTATTGATGAATATACAGCTAATATTCTTTTTGGAGATGATACAGCCATAGGCAGAAAAATCCAGTTCAATGAATACACAGGAGGAATAGTTGTTGTAGGAGGAGAGGAAAATAAAGCTGAACCAGTTTCATATGAGATAGTTGGTGTTATGGAAAATACATATTATTCAGAAAAAAGAAATATAAAACAGGATAAGGGATATGAATATTCAAATGGAAATGATACTATAGTTGAACATATGTATGTAAATATTATATGTCCTTATGAATATTACAAAAATCTTGGTGAAGATGAGGGACATATTAAAAATATTGGATATTTGTGGAACTGTAAAAATAAGGAAGAGAGAGAAGAATTGGTTTCAAAGCTGACTCCAGTTGTGGACAGATTAAGATATGAAACTGAAATAAGCGGTATTTATGATATAAAGCAATTAGAAAACTCATTAAAAGAGGAGCTAGAGCCGGTAAGATATGTAATTGATATTGTAACACTTGTATTAATGATTATTTCAGGAATTGCCTATATGAGTATTCTTTGCTTTAGCCTTAAAGAAAGAATTTCAGAAATTGGTATAAGAAAGGCATTTGGGGCTTCCTCATCAGATATAGTTTTTCAGTTTTTTATGGAAAACCTGTTTATAACAATACTTGCAACCTTATCTGCGGTAGTTGTCAGTATTATAGTAGGCTCATTAACCACAAACTTTATGAAAGGTAACTTTTTAGATGACTATGAGTTAAATGTTACCTGGGAAATTATTATGAAACCTGTAATATTTGGCATTATTCAATGCTTTATATTTACAGTTATACCTAGCATACGATTTTCGGTTATGAGAGTTGCTAATGCTTTGCGACAGGAGTAGAAATAGACTGTAAAATAAGGCTGCATATTTTGAAAATAATAAAAGTTTCTGTTTACTTTAGTTTATTACTATGATAGAATACCACAAGGCGTTTGAAAAAATGCCTTATTAAATTAACCTTATTATACATATGGAGGATTATATGAGAAAGAAATTAATTAAAGTAATAAGTATGGCACTTACAGCAGCAATGCTTATGACAGCTTGCGGTAACAATACTTCATCAGATAATGATAAAAAGACATATGCTGTAGAGGCTGGCTCAGCAGGTGAAAAGGCAGCTAAGGATAAAGGCTATGAATACAATTCAGTTGCATCACAGGCAGATGCACTTATGGAGGTTGCATCAGGTACATCAGATGCAGCTATTGTTGATTTACTTATGTCAGGCGCAATGATAGGCGAGGGTACAAGCTATCCAAACCTAAAGTATACAGAAAAGCTTACAGAGGAAGAATACGGCATTGGCTGCCGTAAAGGCTCTGACTTAGCATCATATATTAACAGCGTTCTTGCAAAGACATATGCTGATGGCAGACTTAGTGACACAGCAAAGAAATATGGTATTTCAGAAAATGTAATTGAGCAGAAGGAATGTGAATATAAGGCATCAGAAAAGGATAGTGATGTTGAATATATCAAAAACAAAGGAAAGCTTGTTGTTGGTATTACAGAATTTGCACCAATGGATTACAAGGATGAAAATAATAACTGGATTGGCTTTGATGCTGATATGGCAAAAATCGTTGCTGAGGAATTAGGTGTTGATGTAGAGTTTGTAGTAATCGATTGGGATACAAAGACAATGGAATTAGATGCAAAATCTATCGATGTTGTTTGGAATGGAATGACACTTACAGATGATGTAAAAGCAGCGATGGAATGTACAAATGCGTACGCACTTAATGCTCAGGTTGTAGTTGTTGCAAAATAATCACAAGGAGAACTACATATGTTTTGGACTGTCACACAGACATTACTAGAAGGGTTTGGTACAACGGTTGAAATCTTTGCTTTAACATTACTGTTTTCATTACCACTTGGATTAATACTTGGCTTAGCTTCAAAAAGCAAGTTTGCACCATTAAGGTATTTAATCCAGCTAATTGTATGGATAATAAGAGGAACACCATTAATGTTACAGCTTATTATTATATTCTATGGACCAGGTATCTGGCTGGGACATAGCCTTTGGAGTGGAAATGAAGCAGGAAGAATAACAGCAACAGTAGTTGCCTTTACAATTAATTATGCTTGTTATTTTTCGGTTATCTTTAAAGGTGGTATAGACAGTATACCAGTTGGGCAAAGAGAAGCAGGTGAGGTTTTGGGAATGACCAGAACACAGATTTTCTTTAAAATCACTTTATTGCAGATGATTAAGAGAATTGTACCACCTATATCTAATGAAATAATCACACTTGTAAAGGATACCTCTATTGCTAGAATGATAGCAACTTATGAATTAACATTTGCAGGTCTTTCATTTATGAAATCAGCAGGTATTACATGGCCATTATTCTATACTGGCGTATTTTACCTTGTATTTGTAGGTATTTTAACATTACTGTTTGGTTTTATTGAAAGAAAGCTTGATTATTTCAAATAGGAGGTTTGTATGGCAATATTAGAAGTTAAAAATCTGGAAAAGCATTTTGGAAATACAGAGGTATTAAAGGATGTCAGCTTTTCTTTAGAAAAAGGACATACACTTGCAATTATTGGTTCATCAGGCTCAGGAAAAACAACACTTCTTAGATGCTTGAATTTTCTGGAAACACCAAATAGTGGAACTATAAGTGTTAAGGATGAGCTTTTGTTTGACGCACAGGGTAATAATAGCAGAAAGGAAAAGGACCTTAGAACTAAAAGACTGCATTTTGGAATGGTATTCCAGTCCTTTAATTTATTTCCACAGTATACTGCACTGGAAAATGTTACTTTAGCAGAAAAACTTCTTGCGAAGGATAGAGCAGATTATAAAGCGAATAAAAAAACTATTATAGAAGAAATAAATAATCATGGTTTAGAGCTTTTAAAGCAAATGGGACTTGAGGAAAGAGCAGCTCATTATCCACATCAGCTTTCAGGAGGGCAGCAGCAAAGGGTTGCTATTGCCAGAGCCTTAGCTCTTAACCCTGAAATACTTTGCTTTGATGAGCCAACCAGTGCTTTAGACCCTGAGCTTACAGGTGAGGTGCTGAAGGTAATAAGAGGCTTGGCAGATAAGAAAACAACAATGATTATAGTTACCCACGAAATGGCATTTGCCAGAGATGTTGCTGATGAAGTAATATTTATGGATGATGGTGTTATAGTAGAACAAGGAGAGGCAAAGGAAGTAATTAACAATCCACAAAAGGAAAGAACAAAACAGTTCCTTTCGCGTTATTCCGAAGGCTAGTTTTGATTAAATGGTCAGGTAAGCTATTGTATGAGCCGGTATATGTTTTACAGGCTTAGAACATAGGCTTACCTGTTTTTGCAATCAATTTCATATTCGTTATCTTGTGTTTTCTGTTTTGATTTGTAGTTTGTTTTTCTAGGGGTAGGGAGAAAAGTTTTTTGATTTTTGGTTGACATATTGAAAGGTCTGTGGTATTATGAGAAATGCACTATTGCGAAAAGGGATATTTATGCCCTTTTATGTGGTAGTAGAGCGTCACTTAACCCGAAAGGGTCTAAGAATACATCGACAGGGGTGAATGTCAAAATGGAGAATTACAGAATGCATCCAAAAAAATCAGGCAAGAGCGTCAGAATGAGCTACTCTAGACAGAAAGAAGTATTAGAGATGCCTAACTTTATTGAAATCCAGAAAGACTCATACCAATGGTTCTTGGATGAAGGTCTTAAGGAAGTTTTCAATGACATCTCTCCAATTGAAGATTACAGCAATCACTTAAGCTTAGAGTTTGTTGGCTTCCAGTTGTGCGAGGAAGATAAAAAATATTCAATTGAAGAATGCAAGGAAAGAGATGCCACATATGCTGCACCACTTAAGGTGAAGGTTAGACTTCACAATAAGGAAACAGGTGAAATTACTGAACATGAAATATTCATGGGTGATTTACCACTTATGACAGCAACAGGTACTTTCGTTATTAATGGTGCCGAAAGAGTTATAGTTAGCCAGTTGGTTCGTTCACCTGGTATTTACTACGGCATTGCACATGACAAGGTTGGAAAGAAGTTATATTCATCAACAGTTATACCAAACAGAGGCGCTTGGCTGGAATATGAAACAGATTCCAACGATATTTTCTATGTACGAGTGGATAGAACAAGAAAAGTTCCTATTACTGTACTTATTAGAGCATTAGGTTTTGGTACAAACCAAGAAATCATAGATTTATTTGGTGAAGAACCAAAGATTTTAGCAAGTTTTGAAAAAGATCCGTCTGATAATTATCAGGACGGCTTATTAGAGTTGTATAAAAAAATTCGTCCAGGAGAGCCTTTAAGTGTAGACAGCGCAGAGAGCCTTATTACAAGCATGTTCTTCGATGCGAGAAGATATGATCTTGCAAAGGTAGGACGCTATAAGTTCAACAAAAAGCTTGCATTTAAATATAGAATTAAAAATCAGATACTTGCCGAGGATGTTGTTGATCAGACAAGTGGTGAAATACTTGCAAAAGCAGGCGATAAGGTATCAGAGGAATTAGCTATTGATATTCAGAACGCTGCTGTTCCATATGTTTGGATTCAGACAGAGGAAAGAAATGTTAAGGTTATTTCAAACTTAGCAGTAGACATTAGCAAATATGTTGACTTTGATACAAAAGAGCTTGGTGTTACAGAAAATGTATTTTATCCTGTACTTGCTGAAATCCTTGCAGAAAATGATAATGAAGAGGACATTAAGGCTGCGATTACAAAGAGAATTGCAGAGCTTGTTCCAAAACATATTACAAAGGAAGATATTATTGCATCTATCAGCTACTGTATGAACCTTGAATACGGTATTGGTAATGCTGATGATATTGACCACTTAGGAAACAGAAGAATTAGAGCTGTTGGTGAATTATTACAGAACCAGTACAGAATTGGTCTTTCAAGAATGGAAAGAGTTGTTCGTGAAAGAATGACTACCCAGGATCTTGATAGTGTATCACCACAGTCACTTATTAATATAAAACCAGTAACAGCAGCAGTAAAGGAATTCTTCGGAAGTTCCCAGTTGTCACAGTTCATGGATCAGAACAATCCTCTTGGTGAGCTTACTCACAAGAGAAGATTATCTGCATTAGGACCTGGTGGTCTTTCTAGGGATAGAGCAGGTTTCGAGGTTCGAGATGTTCACTATTCACATTATGGAAGAATGTGTCCTATTGAAACTCCTGAAGGTCCTAACATCGGTCTTATTAACTCACTTGCTACATATGCGAGAATTAATGAATATGGTTTCATTGAAGCTCCATATAGAGTAGTAGATAAGACAGACCCACTTAATCCTAGAGTTACAGATGATGTTTTATATCTTACAGCAGATGAAGAGGATAAATATGTCGTAGCACAGGCTAACGAGCCATTAGATGAGAACGGATACTTTGTTAAATCAAATGTATCTGGTCGTTTCCGTGAAGAAACCTCACAGTTTGAAAAAAAGAAAATTGACCTTATGGATGTTTCACCTAAGATGGTATTCTCGGTTGCTACATCAATGATTCCTTTCCTTGAAAATGATGATGCTAACCGTGCTCTTATGGGTTCAAATATGCAGCGTCAGGCAGTACCTCTTTTAACAACAGAAGCTCCAGTTATCGGTACAGGTATGGAAGCTAAAGCAGCAGTAGACTCAGGTGTCTGTGTTGTTGCAAAAAGAGATGGTGTTGTAGAGCGTTCTACATCAAAGGAAATTACTCTTAAATATGATGATGGTACGAAGGAAACTTACAAACTGATTAAGTTTGCAAGAAGTAACCAGAGTAACTGCTATAACCAAAGACCAATCGTTTTCAAAGGCGAAAGAGTAGTAGCAGGACAGGTTATTGCCGATGGTGCATCTACATCAAATGGTGAAATCGCTCTTGGTAAAAATCCTCTTATTGGATTTATGACCTGGGAAGGTTACAACTACGAGGATGCTGTACTTCTTAGTGAAAGATTAGTACAGGAAGATGTTTATACATCAATTCATATGGAAGAATATGAAACAGAAGCAAGAGATACAAAGCTTGGACCAGAAGAAATAACAAGAGATGTACCAAATGTTGGTGATGATGCTCTCAAAAATCTTGATGAAAGAGGAATTATCAGAATTGGTGCAGAGGTTCGTGCAGGGGATATTCTTGTTGGTAAGGTTACTCCAAAGGGAGAAACAGAGCTTACAGCAGAAGAAAGACTTCTTAGAGCTATTTTCGGAGAGAAAGCAAGAGAGGTTAGAGATACATCGCTTAAAGTTCCTCACGGTGAATACGGTATCGTAGTTGATGCTAAGGTATTCACAAGAGAAAATGGTGATGAATTATCACCAGGTGTAAACCAGACAGTTAGAATTTATATAGCACAGAAGAGAAAGATTTCTGTTGGTGATAAGATGGCTGGCCGTCATGGTAACAAGGGTGTTGTTTCCCGTGTATTACCAGTAGAAGATATGCCATTTTTACCAAATGGTCGTCCTCTTGACATTGTGCTTAATCCATTAGGTGTTCCTTCGCGTATGAACATTGGACAGGTGCTTGAAATTCATTTAAGTCTTGCTGCAAAGGCATTGGGCTTTAATATTGCAACTCCTGTATTCGATGGTGCAGACGAAAATGACATTATGGATACACTTGATATGGCTAACGATTATGTAAATACTTCATGGGAAGAATTTGAAGCTAAATATAAAGATAGTGTTGACCCAGAAATTATGGATTACTTACATGAGCATCTTGACCATAGAGAATTATGGAAGGGTGTTCCAATCTCCAGGGATGGTAAGGTAAGACTTCGTGATGGTAGAACAGGTGAATATTTCGATAGTCCTGTTACAATCGGTCATATGCACTACCTTAAGCTCCATCACCTTGTTGATGATAAGATTCATGCCCGTTCAACAGGTCCTTACTCACTTGTAACACAGCAGCCACTTGGTGGTAAAGCACAGTTCGGTGGACAGAGATTTGGTGAAATGGAAGTTTGGGCTCTTGAAGCATATGGTGCATCATATACATTACAGGAAATTCTTACATTTAAGTCAGATGATGTTGTAGGCCGTGTAAAGACATATGAAGCAATTATCAAGGGTGAGAATATCCCTGAGCCAGGTATCCCAGAATCCTTCAAGGTTCTTTTAAAGGAACTTCAGTCATTAGCACTTGATGTTAAGGTATTAAGAGAAGATGATACAGAAGTAGAGCTTAAAGAGAACATTGATGTAGAAACAACAGATTGGAACTCAATCATGGGTAACGATAATGTTAAACATGATGAAGATTATGCAAAACATGGTTATCAGCAGCAGGAAATTTCAGGAGATGAGTTTGTGGCTGTAGAAGAAGAGACTGATGACAGCTCAGAAGATGATGACTATAGTGATGAAATATAAGAAGGGAGTGCCAGAAATGCCAGAAAACAAGCAGTCAACATATCAGCCAATGACATTTGACAAGATTAAGATTGGTTTAGCATCACCAGAGAAAATCAGAGAATGGTCTCATAGAACAAAAGAGCCTGCTGATAAAACCTCTGAAGCATGGGAAAGATGGAACAATGAAGGCAATGTATTAAAGCCTGAAACCATCAATTACAGAACCTTAAAGCCAGAAAGAGATGGTTTATTCTGTGAAAAGATATTTGGACCAAGCAAGGATTGGGAATGTCATTGTGGTAAGTATAAAAAAATCAGATACAAGGGCGTAATTTGTGACAGATGTGGCGTTGAGGTTACAAAGTCATCAGTTCGTAGAGAGCGTATGGGTCGTATCGAGCTTGCTGCACCAGTATCACATATTTGGTATTTTAAAGGTATTCCAAGCCGTATGGGCTTAATACTTGATTTATCACCAAGAACACTTGAAAAGGTACTTTACTTTGCATCTTATATTGTATTAGATGCAGGTAATACTGACCTTATGTATAAACAGGTGCTTTCAGAAAAGGAATACAGAGATGCTTACGATAAGTATGGCAATGAATTCCGTGTAGGCATGGGTGCTGAAGCAATTCTTGAGCTTTTAAAGGCTATTGATCTTGAAAAGGATTCAGAGGAATTAAAAGCAGAGCTTGCTGAAAGCTCAGGCCAGAAGAGAGCAAGAATCATTAAAAGACTTGAAGTAGTTGAAGCCTTCAGAAATTCTGGAAACAGACCTGAATGGATGATTCTTACAGTAGTACCAGTTATTCCACCAGATTTAAGACCTATGGTTCAGTTAGACGGTGGTAGATTTGCTACATCAGATTTAAATGATTTATATAGAAGAATTATTAACAGAAATAACCGTTTACAAAGACTTCTTGAGTTAGGCGCTCCAGAAATTATCGTTAGAAATGAAAAGAGAATGCTTCAGGAAGCTGTAGATGCACTTATTGATAATGGTCGTCGTGGCCGTCCAGTTACAGGACCAGGTAACAGAGCTTTAAAGTCACTTTCAGATATGCTTAAAGGTAAGCAGGGTCGTTTCCGTCAGAACCTTTTAGGTAAGCGTGTTGACTACTCTGGCCGTTCAGTTATCGTAGTAGGACCTGAACTTAAGATTTATCAGTGTGGTCTGCCAAAGGAAATGGCTATTGAGTTATTCAAGCCATTTGTAATGAAAGAATTAGTATCTAAAGGTCTTGCAAACAATATTAAGCAGGCAAAGAAGATGGTTGAAACCTTAAAGACAGAGGTATGGGATGTACTTGAGGATGTTATTAGGGAACATCCAGTTATGCTTAACCGTGCTCCTACACTTCATAGACTAGGTATTCAGGCTTTCGAGCCAATCCTTGTAGAAGGTAAGGCTATTAAGCTTCATCCATTAGTATGTACAGCGTTCAATGCCGACTTTGATGGTGACCAGATGGCTGTTCATCTTCCATTGTCAGTAGAGGCTCAGGCTGAATGTAGATTTTTACTTCTTTCACCAAACAATTTACTTAAGCCTTCAGATGGTGGTCCAGTTGCTGTTCCTTCACAGGATATGGTATTAGGTATTTACTACTTAACACAGGAAAGACCTGGCGCTAAGGGCGAAGGAAAGATATTTAAGAGTGTAAACGAAGCAATTCTTGCATACGAAAATGGTGCAATTACATTACATTCAAAGATATTTGTAAGAGTTTCAAAGACACTTGCAAATGGAGAAGTTTTAACAGGCATTGTTAATTCTACATTAGGCAGATTTATCTTTAACGAGATTCTTCCACAGGATCTTGGACTTACAACAAGAGAAACAAAGGAAGATGAGCTTAAGCTTGAGGTAGATTACCATGTAGGCAAAAAGCAGTTAAAGAAGATTCTTGAAAAAGTAATCAACACACATGGTGCAACTAAGACTGCTGAGGTTCTTGATGATATTAAGGCTATGGGTTACAAATATTCAACAAGAGCTGCAATGACAGTATCTATTTCAGATATGACAGTTCCAGAAAAGAAGAAGGACATCTTAAAGGAAGCTGAAAATACTGTTGAATTAATTACAAATAACTATCGTCGTGGTTTCATAACAGACGAAGAAAGATATAAAGAAGTAATCACAACATGGCAGGAAGCTGATAATGAGATTACAAAGGCACTTCTTGGAGGTCTTGATAAATACAACAATATTTATATGATGGCTGACTCTGGTGCCCGTGGTTCTGATAAGCAGATTAAACAGCTTGCTGGTATGCGTGGTTTGATGGCTGATACAACAGGTAAGACTATTGAGCTTCCTATTAAGTCAAACTTCCGTGAAGGTCTTGATGTTTTGGAATACTTTATTTCTGCTCACGGAGCTAGAAAGGGTCTTTCAGATACAGCTCTTAGAACAGCCGATTCAGGATACCTTACAAGAAGACTTGTAGATGTATCTCAGGATTTAATTATCCGTGAGGTTGACTGTTCAGAAGGTAAGGAAATTCCTTATATGGAAATCAAGGCATTTATGGATGGTGCAGAAGTTATTGAAAGTCTTGAAGAAAGAATTACAGGCAGATATTCTGCTGAAACAATAAATGACGCTGACGGCAATATGATTGTTAAGAAAAATCATATGATTACACCAAAGCGTGCTGCAGCTATTATGAAAACTAATCCACAGACAGTTAAGATTAGAACAATTCTTTCATGTAAATCACACTTGGGTGTTTGTGCTAAATGTTATGGTGCTAACATGGCAACTGGTCAGGCAGTTCAGGTTGGTGAAGCAGTTGGTATTATTGCTGCCCAGTCAATCGGTGAACCTGGTACACAGCTTACTATGAGAACATTCCATACTGGTGGTGTTGCCGGTGATGATATTACACAGGGTCTTCCTAGAGTAGAAGAATTATTTGAAGCTAGAAAGCCAAAGGGACTTGCTATTATTGCAGAGTTTGGTGGCAAAGCTGAAATTCGTGATACAAAGAAGAAGAGAGAAATTATTATCACAGACCCAGAAACAGGAAACTCAAAGGCATATCTTATTCCATATGGTTCAAGAATTAAGATTATGGACGGCGTAATATTAGAGGCTGGTGATGAGCTTACAGAAGGTTCTGTAAATCCACACGACATTTTAAAGATTAAAGGTGTTCGTGCAGTACAGGATTATATGATTCAGGAAGTTCAGAGAGTTTACCGTTTACAGGGTGTTGAAATTAATGATAAGCATATTGAAGTTATTGTAAGACAGATGTTAAAGAAGGTTAAAATTGAAGAGGGTGGAGATTCAGATTTCCTTCCTGGCACATCAGTAGATGTACTCGACTTTAACGAAATTAACGAAGCACTTATAGCAGAAGGCAAAGAGCCAGCTATTGGTAAGCAGGTAATGCTTGGTATTACAAAGGCTTCTCTTGCAACAAATTCATTCCTTTCAGCAGCTTCCTTCCAGGAAACTACAAAGGTACTTACAGAAGCAGCTATTAATGGTAAGGTTGATCCACTTATCGGACTTAAAGAAAATGTTATCATTGGTAAGTTAATTCCAGCAGGTACTGGTATGAAGAGATACCGTTCAGTTAAGCTTGATACAGAATCAGAAATGGTTTCAGTTGATGAGGATATGGCAGATGAAGCTGTAAACACAACAGAAGATGTATCTGATGAGATAGTAGAAGTAACAGAAGAATAGATTTCAGAGAAAACCCTTAGAATTATTCTAGGGGTTTTCCTTTTGAAACTAATATAAGGAGATTAATGATGAAGGAAACATTATCACCAGCAGAAATAGCTGAGTATACAGTTGAGGTTGGCGTAAAGAAGGCAGGGCTTCAGTGGTGGAAGCAATTACTATTAGGTATTATGGCAGGGTTGTTTATAGCCTTAGCTGGAAATGCCTCAAGTGTAGCTGGATACGGAGCAGCATCAGTAGGCACTGGTAAAATGGTGTCGGGGGCATTATTTGGTACTGGCCTTATTATGGTGTTATTGGCAGGTGCAGAGCTTTTTACGGGAAATTGTATGATTTCAATGGCAGTGCTTGAAAAGAAGGTAAAACTAAATGCTATGCTTAGAAATCTTGTAATTGTTTATATAGGTAATATGATAGGTGGAGTTGGCTATTCCTTTTTAATGAGCCTTACAAATCAAATGAATATGGAGAGTGGTAAGCTGGGAGCATATGCCATTAATGCTGCGGCTGGAAAATGTACAATAGATTTCTTACCGGCATTCATATTGGGTATATTTTGTAATATATTAGTCTGCATAGCCGTATGGGTAAGCTATTCATCAAAAAATGTTGTAGGAAAAATAGTTGCTATGTTTTTCCCTATCTGGATTTTTGTTGTATCTGGATATGAGCATTGCGTTGCTAATATGTATTTTATTCCAATGGGTATTTTTGCATCAAAAAATAGTACATATGTAGAGCAGGCAAAGGCGATATATGGACTAACAGAAAGCCAAATCAATGCAGTCAGCTGGAAAAATTTTTTCGCAACTAATTTAATACCAGTAACTATTGGAAATATAATTGGGGGAGTGGTTTGTGTGGCGTTAATATATTGGGTTGTGTATTTGAAAAAGAAAAACACAGAAAAATAGATAAATAGAAAAATAGAGAAATAGAAAAATAGAGAAATAGATGGGTAACCGATTTGCTGAATTATTTCATAACAAATCGGTTATCCATTGTTTTCATTATATCTTTAATTTGTATTTGCTCATAGGTCTTTTTCTGGCCTAAATCGTAGATTTGGTTAGTTGAAAAATCCAAAACTCTTGGTCTAAGCACATAGTATTCATTTTCCGAAAGCACTAAGCCCTTAGCACCGTTGGATAATTCAACGCAGCAGCCAACAGGAAGAATATTAATACTTTCTGCTAATGCAGATACAATTTGTTCATCAAATTCATCCTCACGCTCTAAAAGAAATTTAAGAGCAGAAAATTCACTTACAGGGTCTTTGTAAACACGCATAGCAGTAAGTGTATCAAACATATCAGCAACTTTTAAAAGCTTTGTTCCAGAAAGCAGAGTTTGAGCCTGATGTGGCTGGGAAGGAAGCTTGTTGCATAATTCTGTGCGAAGCTGTGCAATATAGCGTCTAATGCCAGCAGAAATTAAATAATTATTTTTTATAAGGTCATATCCTTTTAATTCTGCATTCTTTATGGCAGACATATCCTCATCTGTTAATTTTCCTGTTTTGTTTATTATTTCGCTAGGGGCAAGCAGCTTGCCAATATCATGATAGAAGGCGGCAGTTACTAAATAGCTTTGCTCCTTAGGGTCAAGCTTTAATTTATTTGAAATCAAGGCACACAAAATAGCAGTATTGATTGAGTGTTTATATACTGCATCATCAGGACTACGAAGGCTTTGTAAAAATGTAATTTTACTTGTAAGCTTTCCAAAACGATTACATATTTCAAGGGAAAGCTGATTTATATTTCTAGGGGAGCTGCCATTTATAAGAAGCTGTAAATCATCCTGTAAAGCATATGAAGCAACAGTTGTAAAACACTCAAATTCCAGCTCTTCATCACTTATAGGAGGAAGAGGCTCTGCTGGCTCTAATATGTACTGGCCATAAGTGTTAAAGGCTTGAATGTTTGACAAAACACTTTCATTAATAACTGTGTTACGACCATATAAAAGGACTCCCTTTTTGTTATATATAGGCTTTGCAAGTCGCATACCTACTTTGATTTCATCTAATTTTAAAAAACGCAACTTAACCTCCGCAAACATTACTGTATCAGCTAAAAATACAACCGGATTAGTAATAATCAACTTAAAAAATTCACAAAATTTCGATTTTATTTTACATCAATAATATAATAAATTCAATAAATATAGTAAATTATGTTAATTAAGTCAAAAAAGCTAGAGTATAACAATAAACTAATTGAACTAAAAAATTAGAGCATAATAGTAAATTAAATAAAATAAAAGCTATAATCTGGCTGTATGGTGGGACTTAAATCCATTACCTAAAACCTCATTGGCAGAGGATACTATCATAAAGGCATTATCATCTATATCCTTTACGGTACTTTGCAGCTTAGGAAAGGCCTGCTTTCTTGTTACACACATAAGAATATTCTTTTTGGAATGAGTATAAGCACCAAATCCATTTATATATGTTACGCCAATGTCTAAATCTAAAAGTAGTGCATTGGAAATTTCTTCATAATGCTCACTTATAATAAAAACCAGTTTTGCACCTTCAGTTCCGTATAAAATTTTATCCATAATTATACTAGAGGTAATAACTGCCACGGCAGCAAATAGGGCTATTTCTACATTTTTAAAGGCAATGGCTGACAAAATTACAACAAAAATATCCATTATTAAAAAAAGCTTTCCAGTTTCTATATGAGGATATTTTAGCTTTAATATTCGCACAATAATATCTACACCACCAGAGGTAGAGCCGTTTTTCAAAAACATACTTAAGCCTAGAGATACTAAAGTGCCACCACATAATGCAGCTAAAAGTAAATTTTCAGTAATAGGTGGATAATAGGATAATAAATTAGTAAAAGTAGATGTAAGTATAACTGTTATAATGGTAGGGAGAAGTATTTTTATGCCTAATTTATAGATACCTAATATAATAATAGGAATATTAATTAATCCATATAAAAGACCATAGGATATGTGGGTATAATGACTAATAATAATAGATAAACCAGAAATTCCGCCAGGAGCCAGATTATTAGGTGCAAGAAATAAGCTTATACCTATTGCATAAACAAAAGAAAAAAATAAGATAATGCCATATTGTTTAACAAAATGTAATTTATTAATCATTATATACTCCCTATAATTGAATTGTTATTTTAAATATTATATATATACTTTCCAGTTAGGAATATCTTGCCATTTTTATAGATAGACGAATTATATCAGCTTGGAATTTTCCAATTAAGTCCACTATGGTAGGATTTTGAGCCAATGGTTTTCATTAGCACATTTAGTGCCTGCTCATTATCTGGGTTGGTAATAAAATTGTCTAATAAGAATATTATGGTTAAATATGCTTCTCTTGATTTATTAAGTAAATCAGGTATGGCTTCTGTTGAAGAAATAGCAGTATTCCACGGATTAAACCACATAGAGTGACTTAAATTAAAAGGGTCAGGGTGAGATATATCACTGCCACCAGGTATTAATGGGGCAATATATTTTTGACCTACAAACGCAGTTTCAATAGTTCCAATGGCATTTTTCATTTTTGAGGATAGCAGATGCAGCATTTTATGCTCCTTTTGTACTGAAATAATAGCCATCTTTATCCCTTTTCTGGTAATTCTTGAATGTGAATAAGTGTGTCTTATACTGTAGTAAAGCATATCTGCTATAATAGTTTTCTCATAATCCCGTAAAATTAATTGGCTATTTTTGAAAAAGTCCTGCGGATTTTTATCAAGATATGTTTTAAGTAGCAAAACATCAATATCTGTTTCAAGGGAAAAGTGCTTTTCGAGATAATCTTTTCCTTTATTTGTATAATTGGTCATCCAATATATAAAGGGATGAACATTGCAATCTAAAACATAATGTGAAAGAAAACCACACAAATAAGAAGTAGCAATATATTTTTGTTCGCCACTTGTATTAATAATATATTCAATACAGTTTTTAAAAAACAAATCAGTTTTTCTAGTATGCATATAAGAACCGATATTTTTTCGTGGAGCAGCAATTTCTGTTGCATAGTAGAAAAAAATATCAGGTCCTAAAAGTCCTAATTTGTATGCTCCTTTTGATTTGTCTATATATTTTTTTATATCTAGGTTAGGAATCCTTCTATAAGAATGAATACCAAAAATATAATGTGTATCGTAACCTGGCATAATTTCCTCCAAATTTTTTATTATTATGTTTGTAATCATCAAGGTATACAAGATGTAATCTGAATATTTATATCTGCTTGAATATTATCTGTCAATGGTAATGTCACCTAAAACTATCTCATCCCATAGCTTTGATACATTAATATTATAATTTTCACAAATAGAATTGTAATATTCGCCATCTATATTTAGTGATTCTATAGAATAGTTGTATTCATTCATAAGATGATTGATATATTTGCTGGCTAAGTTTATTTTGTACCGTATATTGTACAAAGCTTCTAAAGTAAGGTTGGTAGCATCTACCTGCTTTCCAGTAAGATTTTGATAAATATAGGAAGCTTCCTCTAAAACCACCTTTTGTTCCTCAGTATCCAAAGTATAATTATTATTTACAGCCTCAAGATAATAGATATTATCACGCTCGCACATATCCATACATGTGTCTTTAGCAATAGTTTTCATAAAGGTATTGCTGATGTATAGATTCCAGTAGGAGTTGGTATTGTCAGGATTGTAGAGGGCGGCAGTATTATTCACATTGGCCTCGCAAACAAGTATATAGTATGAAATTTCTTTTAAAGAAACCGTGAAGCTACCCGAAGAATTTTTGGAGGAGACAGGGGTAATAGTGAGTATATTGTCACTTAAATGCTCGTTAAACTTAATGGATGACGAATTGGCATTAGCTGTGTATATTATCGAAAATAATACTATGGAAATAATAATGACAATAGCACATATCAATGCAATTATATTTTCTTTTTTATTGAAGGGTTTATTCATAAATTTATCCTCGCGTTTATAACTTTAGAAAGAATTGCAAAATTAATTTGCTATTTTTACATCAAATTTGTTTTCACATCTATTTATATATTTTATATTGTACAAGGATAAAAAACAAGTAACATATTATAATCTTAAAAAGATTTTCTTCTATGCATTGTGTAATGTGACTAAAAAATATATCAAAATTTGTCAACTATTGACATTTACAAATAACTATCATAAATGTATAATATGCAATGTAGTGAAAATATTTTAAATAAAAATTATAACAATTAGGCAAACTTGCAGTAATGCAAGGACGCAAAGCTTGGAGTCTTAGTAGTTGAGTTGAGGATACTGTAAGATAGTTCGGTTGCAAATGATATAATAGTCATTTGTGACCTTTTTTATTTACTCGGATAGGGTGTTTTACACATTTTAAAATATGCAGTACAAGAATTGTATATGCGAGGATAAAATCCTTTGTATATAAATAGGAACTTTGATTAAAAAATTGCAAGACATTAATCAAAGTTCCGTAGGCTGACACTTACGATGAAGTGACAAAATTAATATATCACTTAAAAATGTAAGTGTAAATAAAAATTTTAAAGGAGGTTCCATATGAAAAGAACAGGAACAAAGAAGGGTGTAGGAGTAGGAAAAATTATCAAATTAGTTGTTGCGGTTATGATGTGCATGGTTGTGCTTGTAAATTTTACATTTACTACAAAGGCAGCAATGATTTTTGAAAGCACAACAGATATGAACAAACAGTATACAAATATATATTCAATGTATACACCACTAACTGTTACAGAAGGGGTTCTATGGTGGAAAAAGAATGTAACATATACAATGTCTGCTAAATTTAATAGAGCAGTTCGTATTATGGTTGATAACTTAAGTGATACTTGGGAGTGGAAAGGAAGTAAAAGTAAAATTAGTTCTCTAGATATTGGGGTATCTGAACAAGTAACGGTTTCAAGCGTAAAAAGTTATAATGTTGCACTGGATTTAGGATTAAAAGTACCAGTAAAATCAGTAGAAATATCAGGAAAATTAGGAGGAAGTTATACAAATAGTAAAACTTTTTCAAAAACAAGTCAAAGAAGTGCAGAGATACATTTAGACAGAAATTCAGCAGCAGGATATTATGCTGTTATTGCGGCGGTTAATGCGGACATATTTAACGTAAGTTTAACAAAAAATGGTAAACAGTATACTAGTGGAAAAGTGTTAAAATTTGCAAATCCTAATTTGTATAAAAAAGTACATTATAGTAGGGCACCATTTTAAAATATGTAGATTGTGAACATTTTTAATATAAAAAACTAACAAATTTGATTTTTTGTTTGTAATTAATAAATAGTAAGGTCATGATATCAGATAGGAAAAGTCTATCTGATATTATATAAAAAAATGTAACCTGATAAATATGTACTGCAAGGATAGGGAGATTTTATTGTGAAAAACAAATTTAAAAAATGTATATTAATATTTATATTGGCAATTTCTATGTTGGGATGTAGCAAAAACGATGAAAAGGATTCAAATTTGCCAGATTATTTTGGAGCAGAATTGTATAGCATTGGCTATGGAATTAGAGATGATGAAGAGGAAACCTGTAAATTTACATTTTGTATTATGAGCAAAATAGATATACCTAAAAGCGTTTCATCAAAATTGAATTATAAAGGAGGAAAATTTGATTCAGATATTGAGGTTATAAAGTATGAGGATGATACATACAAGATAGACGATTATAATTTATATTCAGTTAGTATTTCCATAGACAATATTGAGTTTGAAAATGAAAAAATAGTGATTGAAGATATAGAGTTAGGCTTTGGTGATAAAAACCTTGTGTTGAAACCAAAAAGATTTGAATTAGTACATATTGAGGGTGAATATTCAAATAATCTTATATTTACAGGAACACCACTTTCTATGCCACACGATATGCAGTACTTATCTTATGATCTTAATGCAGAAGAGAAAATTATTATAAAAGATGTGAAACTTGTAAACGAAGATTTGAAACTTACTAAACAAGAGCAATATAAAAACCTTGTATTAGAAAAAAATACAGATGAAAGCAATGCAAGGTTGATTGATATAAATTTTAAGGTAGATGATGAGTTAAGTAAATATATACAGTATCAATCGACAGCAGTATTTTATTTTGTTGTAAATGATATCGAATATATTAACACTACGCCAATTAATCAATTTATATTTAATGACATATTTGAGTATGGTAATCATCTTGAAGAATATTATAATGAAGTTTTACTAAAAAAGTAGGAATAGAGGAAAAATGAGAAAAACAAGTGTTTTAATTATTATTTTATTAGTTATATTAATAGGTTGTTCAACGACAGTAGTCTTAATGACAACGGGTATTATATCAAAGGGAACAAATGAAGATGCTGATTCTTTTGAAATATATAGAAGTAGTAAAGATATGAATGATTATGTATGTACACCTTTAGCAAAGTCTAATATAGATATTTCAGAGAATATTAAAGGAATAGTTGTTACTAATGAAAATACAATAAAAAATTACACAGTAGAAAATATTAACAACAATTTTTTATTAAAGGTGACAGTAGGGCAATATGTAAAAAAGGATGAAATATTATATATTGATAACAATGGAAAAAATGTTGTGGCAGAAAAGGATATGCAGATATTAAATATTGAAAAAGAAAAAGATTTTTATATGCAGGCTTTTATATATAGCAATACTGCAATATCAGTTTCAGTAGATAGCAAGTATCAAAATTCTTTAAGAGATATCAGATATAGTATAGTTGCAGGAGAAGAAATTTTAGAATTGAATATGCTTAGCGTAGAGTCTGTTGTTAACGAAGGAAGAATCAGGGTTTTACTAGATAATCCTCTTGATTTATTAGAGCAGTCAGAAGTAGAGGTGGAGGTAAAATATGGTGAAATTGAAAATGCCATAGACATAAAAAAAGACTGGGTATATTTTAATGACCAAAAAGAGCCTTATGTTAATGTTATAGATGGTGATTATGTATATGAAGTAAAATTAAATGTTATTGAGAAAACAGAGGATACATATATAGTTGATAATGAAGAATTAGATGGTTGTAATATTGGATACATAATAGAAGAAAAATATTTTTCAGAGTAGGAGGATATATGATTGAATTAAAGAATATATCAAAATCCTTTGGAAAAAGAGAAATACTTAAAAATATTAATTTTTCTGTAAAAGAGGGTGAACTGGTATCTATTATGGGAAAGTCAGGCTCAGGTAAAACTACTCTTTTAAATATTTTGGGATTTTTTGAGTATCCTTCCTCTGGAGAGTATTATTTTGAAGAAAAACTTATAAAAAAAGAAAAGCAAATGAGTAAAATCAGAAATGCCAATATGGGTTTTGTATTTCAGGCTTATAATCTTATACCACGACTTACAGTATATGAAAATATAGTGCTGCCGATATTTTATTCTATGGATAAAAAGAAGAAAAAGGAACGATTAAAGCTTGCAGAACAGCTTATTGATAAGTATGGCCTGGGCGAAATCAGAAACAGCTTTGTGGAAAATATTTCTGGTGGAGAAAAGCAAAGAGCATGCATGGTAAGAGCACTTGTATGTGATGCAAAACTTATTATTTCTGATGAACCAACAGGAAATCTGGATGAAAAAAATAAGAATAATGTATTGGAAATGTTTAAGGAAATGAATAAACAGGGAAAAACCATAATTATTGTTACTCATGACAAGGATGTTGAAAGCATAGCGACAAAAAAGTATTTATTACAGGAAGGAGAGTTGGTATCTAATGAGTTGGCCACTGATTAAAAATTATTGGAAGAAAATGTACAGAAGCAGTAGCAGAATGATATTAACTCTTTTTGGACTGATTCTGGCTGTAGTTATTTTGATGTTGGGCATGATTGTATGTGAGACTTTTTTGGAAGCCCAACAAGAGTACCTTGCTCCATATAGAGCAAGTAATGGAGTATTAGTTGATGCAAAAAAGAACGCAGAGGTATATAAATATTTTAAAAGTAATGAGGAGTACAATGTAGGTCTGGAAATTTCAGATGGAAAGATGTACAAATTTGCGGAGATTCGAAGTGAATTAAAAACTACCGAGGTTTACGGAAATGCAGTATTTGTAGATGAAAACATGAATTTGTCAATGACGAGAACAGACAGATATGAAAGTAGCAGGTATTCTTCAAAATTATTAAAAGGAAGACTTATTAATCAAGAGGATATTGCACAGGAAAAAAGAGTAATGGTAATAAGTGAAGCTTTGGCAGTTGTTTTATTTGATAAAGAAGATCCTATTGGAAAAGAAGTAAAATTCTGGGTTACAAGTGAAGATGGACTTGAATCAGTATATGAAAGATTTGAAATAGTAGGTGTAATAGCCTCCTCAAAAGCTGATAAAGAAAAAATAAAAGACATGAAAAAATTATTATCTGGTGATGAAACATTGAATGAAGCAGAAGCACAAATATTTGAGTTTAATTTTTATGCGCCATATTCTATTAAACTACTTAATAAAACTGTAGAAGAAACCCAAAATATGACTCTTGTATTTACTGATACAGAAAAAAACTATAGAGATATTACTTCAAGTATTAGGGATTGCAGCAGGACAGAAATTGATATGGATATTGATTGGATAACTAATGCAGATACTATGTACAGTCAAAATGCAGAAGCTATTAAAAATACACAAAATATAATGCTTTTTGCAGTGCTTTTAATATTTATAATTTCTGGTGTCAGCATTACGAATACAATGTTGTTTTCAGTAAAAGAGCGTATAAATGAAATCGGAATAAGAAAAGCCATTGGTGCTTTTAACAGTGATATAGTAGGACAATTTATATTTGAAGGATTTGTATATGGTGTTCTTAGTTCAATTATAGGTATATTTATTTCTGTTGCCATAGCATCACATGCATTTCTTTTGTTAAATGGAACATTATTTACTGTAGATAAGCTTGTTATTTCAAAAGAGGCAATAATTTTATCAATGGCAGCAGCTGTATTGGTAGGTGTGCTGGCTAGCATTATACCAGCCATATACTCGTCAAAAATAAAAGTAGCAGATGCATTAAGGTTTGAATAAAACTATTGACAAACACAAAGCGTTTTTATATAATGATAAGGCTTGCGTGAAGGTATATTCTATTTTTGCGCATAAATTTAGTAACATATATTTCTAATCAGGAGGTGAAATCAATGCCAACATTTAACCAGTTAGTAAGAAAAGGAAGACAGACAGCTGAAAAGAAATCAACTGCACCAGCACTTCAGAGAGGATACAATTCTTTAAAGAAGAAAGCTACAAGTACATCTGCTCCACAGAAGCGTGGTGTTTGTACAGCAGTTAAGACAGCTACTCCTAAAAAGCCTAACTCAGCTCTTAGAAAAATTGCCAGAGTTCGTCTTTCTAACGGTATCGAAGTAACAAGCTACATCCCAGGTGAAGGACATAACCTTCAGGAGCATAGCGTTGTTCTTATCAGAGGAGGAAGAGTAAAAGACCTTCCAGGTACAAGATACCATATCGTTAGAGGTACACTTGATACAGCAGGTGTTGCAAAAAGACGCCAGGCTCGTTCAAAATACGGCGCTAAGAGACCAAAAGATGCAAAATAGGAACTATTTAATTTAGGTTGAATGAAATTGTGCCGGATTAGAAATATTTTGATAGATTCATGGATGTTTTTAAAACCGTGCGCGAACACAATCTAGTGAGTACCGTTGATCTAATTACAATTCGTTAAGGAGGGAAGAACCGTGCCACGTAAAGGACATAATCAGAAAAGAGACGTATTAGCAGATCCATTATACAACAATAAAGTGGTTACAAAGCTTATCAATAACATTATGTTAGATGGTAAGAGAGGTGTAGCTCAGAAGATAGTATATGGAGCATTTAACAGAGTTGAAGAAAAGTCTGGAAAGCCAGCTTTAGAAGTATTCGAGGAGGCTATGAACAACATCATGCCACAGCTTGAAGTAAAAGCTAGAAGAATCGGTGGAGCTACTTATCAGGTACCTATCGAAGTCAGACCAGATAGAAGACAGGCTTTAGCTCTTCGTTGGATGACTATGTTTTCACGCAAGAGAGGCGAGAAGACAATGGAAGAAAAGTTAGCTAACGAAATTATGGATGCAGCAAACAATACTGGTGCATCAGTTAAAAGAAAAGAAGATATGCATAAAATGGCAGAAGCTAACAAGGCTTTCGCACATTACAGATTCTAATTATATAGTTAGAGTTTTTTGTGTATAAAAATAATAGAAGGAGAAAAAACCATGGCTGGAAGAGAATATCCATTATCTAGAACCAGAAATATTGGTATTATGGCTCATATTGATGCTGGTAAAACAACATTAACAGAGCGTATCTTATATTATACTGGTGTTAATCATAAAATTGGTGATACACATGAAGGTACTGCTACTATGGACTGGATGGCCCAGGAGCAGGAAAGAGGTATCACAATTACTTCAGCTGCTACAACTTGTCATTGGACACTTGAAGAAAATGGTAAGAAGAAGGCTGGAGCTCCAGAACATCGTATCAATATTATTGATACACCAGGTCACGTAGACTTTACAGTAGAAGTAGAGCGTTCACTTAGAGTACTCGACGGTGCTGTTGGTGTATTCGATGCTCAGAACGGTGTTGAACCACAGTCAGAAAATGTATGGCGTCAGGCTGATAAGTATGGCGTTCCTCGTATGGCATTCATGAATAAGATGGATAAGCTTGGTGCAGACTTCTTTGGCTCATGCCAGCAGCTTGTTACAAAGCTTTCTAAGAACCCTGTACTTGTTCAGATTCCTATTGGTAAGGAAGATGACTTCAAGGGTATAATAGACTTATTTGAAATGCAGGCATACATCTTCAATAACGATAAAGGTGATGATATTACAATAGGAGAAATTCCTGCTGACCTTAAGGATCAGGCTGAAGAATATCATGACAAGCTTATAGAACAGTGTGCTGAATTAGACGAAGACCTTATGGAAAAATATCTTGAAGGTGAAGAACTTACAGTTGAAGAACTTAAGGCTGCTTTAAGAAAGGGTACAATCGCAGGCGATGCAATCCCATGTCTTTGTGGTACAGCTTATAAGAACAAAGGTGTTCAGAAGCTTCTTGATGCTATTATTGAATATATGCCAGCTCCTACAGATGTTCCAGACATCACAGGACAGGATGAGGATGGAAATGAAGTTACGGTTAAGTCTTCAGATGACGAGCCATTCTCAGCTTTAGCATTTAAGATTATGACAGACCCATTCGTTGGTAAGTTAGCATTTATCAGAGTTTACTCAGGTACATTAAACTCAGGTTCATATGTACTTAACTCTACAAAAAACAAAAAAGAAAGAGTTGGTCGTATCCTTCAGATGCACGCCAACAACAGAAAAGAAATTGACAAGGTTTACTCAGGAGATATTGCTGCAGCAGTAGGTCTTAAGGTTACAACAACAGGTGATACAATCTGTGATGAACAGCATCCAGTAATCTTAGAGTCAATGGAATTCCCAGAGCCAGTTATTGAGCTTGCTATTGAGCCAAAGACAAAGGATGCTCAGGGTAAGATGGGTGAAGCTTTAGCAAAGCTTGCTGAAGAAGATCCAACATTCCGTGCTCATACAGATAAGGAAACAGGTCAGACAATCATCGCTGGTATGGGTGAACTTCACCTTGATATTATCGTTGATAGACTTCTTCGTGAATTTAAGGTTGAAGCTAATGTAGGTGCTCCTCAGGTTGCATACAGAGAAGCAATTACAAAGGCTGTTGATGTAGATAGCAAGTATGCTAAGCAGTCAGGTGGCCGTGGTCAGTATGGTCACTGTAAAGTACACTTCGAGCCAATGGATGCAAACGGTGAAGAATTATTCAAGTTTGAATCAACAGTTGTTGGTGGTGCTATTCCTAAGGAATATATCCCAGCAGTTGGCGAAGGTATTGAAGAAGCTACACAGTCAGGTATCCTTGCTGGATTCCCAGTTGTAGGCGTACATGCTACAGTATATGATGGTTCATACCATGAAGTCGATTCATCAGAAATGGCATTCCATATTGCTGGTTCTATGGCGTTTAAGGAAGCAATGCAGAAGGCTTCTCCAGTTATACTTGAGCCTATTATGAAGGTTGAAGTAACAATGCCAGAAGAATACATGGGTAATGTTATCGGCGGTCTTAACTCTCGTCGTGGTCGTATCGAAAGCATGGATGACATTGGTGGTGGTAAGCTTGTTAAGGCTTATGTTCCACTTGCTGAAATGTTTGGTTATGCTACAGTTCTTCGTTCAGATACACAGGGTCGTGGTAACTACTCTATGTTCTTTGAGAAGTACGAAACAGCTCCAAAGGCAGTTCAGGATTCAGTTATCTCTGCAAGAGGCAGATAGGATTATTAATCAAAAAATTAGGCTTGAAAATCTTTATATAATGCAATATAATTATAGATAGCCGTTTATGGTCAAAAGGTGGTAATCCACCTTTTGAGCTAAGAATATTATATTATTTTAGAAAATTAGGAGGATTACAAAAATGGCTAAGGCTAAATTTGAAAGAAACAAACCACATTGTAATATCGGTACAATCGGTCATGTTGACCACGGTAAAACAACATTAACAGCTGCTATTACAAAGACACTTCATGAAAGATTAGGTACAGGTGAAGCTGTTGCATTCGAAAACATCGATAAGGCTCCAGAAGAAAGAGAAAGAGGTATCACAATCTCTACAGCTCATGTTGAGTACGAAACAGAAAAGAGACATTACGCACATGTTGACTGTCCAGGCCATGCTGACTATGTAAAGAACATGATCACAGGTGCTGCTCAGATGGATGGTGCTATCCTCGTAGTTGCTGCTACTGATGGTGTTATGGCTCAGACAAAGGAACACATCCTTCTTTCAAGACAGGTTGGTGTACCTTACATCGTAGTATTTATGAACAAGTGTGATATGGTTGATGATCCAGAACTTCTTGAATTAGTAGAAATGGACATTAGAGAATTATTAAACGAATATGAATTCCCAGGTGATGATACACCTATCATTCAGGGTTCAGCTCTTAAGGCTCTTGAAGATCCTAATTCTGAATGGGGTGATAAGATCCTTGAACTTATGAATGCTGTTGATGAATGGATTCCAGATCCACAGAGAGATACAGATAAGCCTTTCTTAATGCCAGTTGAAGATGTATTCACAATTACAGGTCGTGGTACTGTTGCAACAGGTAGAGTAGAAAGAGGAACACTTCATGTTAATGATGAAGTTGAAATCCTTGGTGTTCATGATGATGTTCGTAAGACAGTTGTTACTGGTATCGAAATGTTCAGAAAGCTTCTTGATGAAGCTCAGGCTGGTGATAACATCGGTGCTCTTCTTAGAGGTATCCAGAGAACAGATATCGTTAGAGGACAGGTTGTTGCTAAACCAGGTACAGTAACATGTCATAAGAAGTTTACAGCTCAGGTTTATGTTTTAACAAAGGATGAAGGTGGTCGTCATACTCCTTTCTTCAACAACTATAGACCACAGTTCTACTTCAGAACAACAGATGTTACTGGTGTTTGTGAATTACCAGCAGGTACAGAAATGTGTATGCCTGGTGATAATGTAGAAATGACAATCGAACTTATTCACCCAATCGCTATGGAGCAGGGTCTTGGCTTCGCTATTCGTGAAGGTGGTAGAACAGTAGGTTCTGGTAAGGTTGCTTCTATTATTGAATAATCTACGCATAAGCGATAAGATAAGTGCCTGAAAGGCAAAAGAATAGCCCGTTGTGCTTGCACAAGGGGCTATTCTTTTATCTCTTACTATTTCATATTATTTACAGTTTTGTATTTATATAGCATTTCAGCGTGGTTTTGTTCTTCAACCTGTATATCAGCAAGCAGCTTTCTAACATCAGAATTTCCAAAGGTAAATACATTTGTATTATATTCTGAAGATACCAGCTTTTCTGTTCCAATGCAATCAGTTGCAAGGTAACAATCGTGTTGTTTTTCTGGACTGTTGGATAAAGAGTCATAAGTCATTTTAGGATTATAGTTTTTTCCTTCTGCGTCATTGCAATCACAAGAAGGAACACAACCATTTAACACTTGATTTAGTGAATTATAATGCTTTTCTTCTTCCTTGTGTAGGTTGGTAAAAAGGTCTTTAAGTACGGTATCGCAGGCTTCACAGGAATATTTTTTATATTTCTCCATACATACTTTTTCCTGTGTCTTTAATTCGTTAATTGCATTAGTTTCTTTTTCTGTTAAAATCATAGAAATCTCCTTTTATATTGTTATTGTTAAAATATAGTATTTGAAATATTTTGAAATTTATTTATATTATGGCAAGAATTTTAAAAAAATCAGTTGACAAAATTCAAAAAGATTATTATATTAATCCTATCAAATAAATAGGAATATTCAAACCATTTATTATATTTGATAATATAGTTTCGTGTGACAATGCAGCTTTAAACTTAGAAAATATGGTTTCATGTGACAATGTAGCTTTAAACTTAGAAAATATGGTTTCATGTGACAATTGCAGCTTTAAACTAAGAAAAAAGGATAAAAGGTGATAAAATGAAACAAATATTATGCTTTGGAGATTCAAATACATATGGTTTAATACCTAATACGAACGGTAGATATGATTGGGGAATACGCTGGACCAGCTTATTAGATGAAAGTGTAAGGGATAAAGGATATAGAGTTGTAGAGGAAGGCTTGTGTGGCAGGACAAGTATTTTTGACGACCCATTAAGAGATGGGAGAAATGGATATAAGCTTATTACTACCCTGTTAGAAACCCACAAGCCAATAGATACTGTAATTTTAATGCTTGGGACGAATGATTGTAAAACATTTTATGATACTAATGCAACGGTAATTGGAAAAGGCATTGAAAGGATAGTGGATAAAATATATAATGTAGACAGTAGTATTAAGGTATTAATAGTTTCGCCCATACATTTAGGTGATGGCATATGGGAGGATGGCTTTGACCCTGAGTTTGATAAAAATTCTGTAGAAGTGTCAAAGAAGCTTAAAAGTGCTTATTTAGATGTAGCTAATCGTAAAAATACATATTTTTTGGCGGCATCAGATTACGCTTTGCCAAGTGATGCAGACAGAGAACATCTAAATGAACAGGGACATAAGCAGTTTGCATCTGCAATTATAGATAAAATTAATACAATAATTGCATAGAAACAATATTAAATTTATTAATGTACATATAATAGAAAAAAGTTAGAGGAAAGAAAATGACACTTACACAGCTTAGATATGCTATTACAGTTGCAAATTCAAATTCATTAAATGAAGCAGCAAGAGAATTATTTATTTCACAGCCAAGTCTTTCAGCAGCTATAAAGGAGCTGGAGGAGGAAACGGGAACTCAGTTATTTAGAAGGACAAACAGGGGTATTTCTGTTACTACGGAAGGCAAGGAATTTTTAGGATATGCCAGACAGGTTGTTGAGCAATATGAGCTTATAGAGTTAAAATATATTGCAAAAGAAAATACGAAAAAGAAATTTAGTGTATCAATGCAGCATTATACTTTTGCTGTTAATGCTTTTGTAGAAATGGTTAAGCAGTTTGGTATGGACGAATATGAGTTTGCAGTACACGAAACAAAGACCTATGATGTAATTGAGGATGTGAAGAATTTCAAAAGTGAAATTGGAATTTTATACATTAATGATTTTAATAAAAAGGTGCTTACAAAATTGTTCCGTGAGTATGAACTGGAATTTCACGATTTACTAGAGTGCAAGATATATGTTTATATGTGGAAGGGACACCCACTTGCTAAGAAAAAGGAAATTGCATTAGAGGAGTTAGACGATTATCCATGTCTTTCCTTTGAGCAGGGTACTTACAATTCCTTCTATTTTGCAGAAGAAGTGCTTAGCACTTATGATTATAAAAGATTGATTAAAGCCAATGATAGGGCAACTTTGCTTAATTTAATGGTAGGTTTGAATGGTTACACATTATGCTCAGGAATTATATGCGAAAGCCTTAATGGTGCTGATTATGTGGCAGTAAAGCTTAAGTCAGATGAAGTTATGACAATCGGATATTTGAAGAAAAAAGGAACTACACTTAGTCCTTTAGGAGAAAAATATCTGGAGGAAATAAGCAAATTTAAGGATAAGGCATTGGAGTAGGCACAATATAAGCATAGTGGCAAGTATTACCATATTACAATAAAGCAGGAATTTATATGGATTTAAGAGTATTACGCTACTTTTTAACAGTAGCCAGGGAGCAAAGCTTTACAAAAGCAGCAGAACAATTAAATATTACTCAGCCCACCCTTTCAAGACAGCTTGCAGCCCTAGAGGATGAACTGGGAGTGAAGCTTTTTGACAGAGGTGGTCATTGTATTACCCTTACTAATGAAGGAATTTTGTTTAAAAGACGAGCTTTAGAGGTGGTTGACCTTGAGGATAAAATTATAAGTGAGTTTAAAGGGCAGAATGGGAAAGTAGAGGGAAGGATTACTATAGGATGTGGTGAGTTTATGGCAATAGAAATATTGGCAAAGATATGTAAAAGCTATAAAGAAAAATATCCTTTGGTACAATTTGCACTTCATACAGGTACAGCAGACAATGTTTTTGAAATGATAAACAAGGGTTTAGTGGATATTGGACTATTTTTAGAGCCAATTAGCACAGAAAAGCTGGATTACATTAGAATAAGTGGTAGTGACCACTGGGTTGTAACTATGCGAGCAGATGACCCACTGGCAAAAAAAGAGTTCATTACAAAAGAGGATTTGTTAAGCGTGCCACTTATTGTGCCAGAAAGGCTAAATGTTCAAAGTGAGCTGGCTAATTGGTTTGGCAAGGATTTTGACAAAATTAATATTGCCTTTACAAGTAATCTTGGAACAAATGCAGGAGTAATGGCATTACATGGATTAGGGTATCCTGTATCCATCGAGGGAGCAGCAAGATATTGGAGAAGGGATTTGCTGGTGCAAAAAAGGTTGTATCCAGAAATTGAAGCAAACACAGTAATTGCTTGGAGAAGAAATGTACCATATTCACCTGCTGTAAATAAATTTATAGAGGAAATTAATGCTTTTAAGGCATAATAAAGTATTCAATATAAGTATTAGACATAATAAAACATAAGATTATATAATAAAGTGTAGGAAAACATAAGTAATATTTACATTAAATGTTTGCGCATATATTTAAAGTATTTGATATGCAAGCAAATGCTTTGAAGATTTAATGTAAGGTGCTTATCCTGCACTTGTTTTATTTTGGAGGTGTTATTTATGAAGAAAAAATTAGTAGTATTTTTTAGTGCAACAGGCACTACAAAAAAGATTGCCCAGATGATTGCAGCTGCAAGTGATAGTGATTTATATGAAATTGTGCCAAAGGTATTATACACAAAGGGCGATTTAAACTGGATGGATAAAAAATCAAGAAGCAGCGTTGAAATGAGTGATAAAACAATTCGACCGGAAATAGAGGATAATGAGCTGGATATAAAGGCTTATAATGAAATAATTTTAGGATTTCCAATTTGGTGGTATGTTGCACCAACTATTGTTAATACATTTTTGGAAAAATATGATTTTACAGGAAAGAAAATTGTTTTGTTTGCTACATCTGGTGGAAGTGGCTTTGGAAATACAGTTAAGGAGCTACAGCCATCTGCACCTAATGCAGAGTTTGTAGAAGGAAAACTTTTAAATAATCCAGATAAGCAGGAAATAAAGAAGTGGGTAGAGTCTTTATAGATTTATTCAAAATCTTTATAGAAGAAGATTAACAAGTCTTGTGAAAAAATTGGACAGAAGAAAATTAATAATATTCATAAAAGAAAATCAACAAGGTTTATAAAAGATAATTATATGAAATAAAATTAACAATATTTATAAAAGGTAAAGATTTATGGAAAAAATAGTTCAGACAGCAGGAAGAAATGCTTTAGGAGAGTTCGCACCAGAATTTGCACATTTTAATGATGATGTATTATTTGGGGAAAATTGGAATAATCAGGATATTGATGTAAAAACCAGAAGTATTATAACCATTGTAGCACTTATGGCATCAGGAATTACAGATTCCTCACTTAAATTTCATTTGGAAAACGCAAAAGTACATGGCGTAACACAAAAGGAAATAGCTGCCATTATTACTCATGTTGCGTTTTATGCAGGCTGGCCAAAGGGTTGGGCAGTATTTAATCTTGCAAAGGAAGTATGGAAGGTTAATGAAGGTGATTCAGAATACGAGGACGAAGCAATGAGAGCACACGCAAAGGAAATGATATTTCCTATTGGTACGCCAAATGACGCCTTTGCCAAGTATTTTATTGGAAAAAGTTATCTTGCTCCTGTATCAACAAGTGGAGTAAGCATTTTTAATGTAACCTTTGAGCCTAGATGCAGAAATAACTGGCATATTCATCATGCAAAAAGCGGTGGTGGACAAATTCTTGTATGTGTAGCAGGAAGAGGTTACTATCAGGAAGAGGGCAAGGAAGCAATAGAAATGAAGCCGGGTGATTGTATTAACATTCCAGCAGAGGTTAAGCATTGGCATGGAGCAGCACCAGATAGCTGGTTTAGTCATCTTGCAGTTGAAGTTCCGGGCGTGGATACATTAAATGAATGGTGTGAGGCTGTAACTGATGAGGAATATAATAAGCTAAAATAAATATTGGAATTTAAACATACAAAGTAAGTATGTTTCTAAAATGTAGATATATGGCGAGAGTGTATCTGTAAAGCTATTTATATGTAGACATATGTAGTGATAAATGTGGGAAATAGTTAGTAATATAGATAATGAATGTGGAAAAAAGCAAATTTTCTACCTTATAGGCTGAAAGGTCTTTGGGCAAGAGGATTTGCTTTTTTATTATGTTTTATCCTAATAGGCTAATAATTGAAGGTGCAAAATAAGATGAAGAAAAAATAAATGCAAGGTCAAATATAAAACCATAAGTAGCAAAAGAACAATAAAATATACAAAAAAGCTGTTATAGGTAAAAACTATAACAAGCAGTAATTTTTAGGTATTAACACCTTTTTGTAATTAGGTGGTATACTAACCACCGTCACAAGAAACAATTAAAAATAAAATATCTGGAGGTGATAAATTGATTCGTTTTGAACGCGTAAGTAAAACCTTTAAATCAAAAAAGAATACTGTTCAGGCAGTTAAGGATGTCAGCTTTTCTATAGAGAAGGGCGAGATATTCGGAATAATAGGCTTTTCTGGCGCTGGTAAATCAACATTAGTCCGATGTATCAATCTTTTAGAGGTGCCAACAGAAGGCAATGTATATTTAGGTGATATTAATCTTACTAAAATAAGTGAAAAAGAGCTTAGACGATGTAGACAGAATATTGGAATGATATTCCAGCAATTCAATTTATTATCACAGAAGAATGTTATAGAAAATATTTGCTATCCATTACTTGTAGCAGGAGTAAAGAAAAAGGATGCAATAAAGAGAGCCAAGGAGCTTTTGGAATTAGTAGATTTGAAGGATAAGGAAAAAGCTTATCCAGTACAATTATCTGGAGGACAAAAGCAAAGAGTGGCAATAGCAAGAGCACTTGCTACTTCCCCGGAGGTGCTGCTTTGTGATGAAGCTACCAGTGCACTTGATCCTATAACAACAAGGTCTATTCTGGAGCTTCTAAAAGAAATAAATGAAAAGCTTAATGTTACAATAGTTGTAATTACCCATGAAATGAAGGTAGTTGAACAGATTTGTAACAGAGTGGCAGTAATGAGTGACGGAAGGATCGAAGAAATAGGTACAGTTAAAGATGTATTTATTAATCCAAAGTCAGAAACAGCCAGACGACTTATTTTACCAGATAAGGAAATTTCAGAAACAGAAAGTGAAGGAGATGTGCTTAGAATAGTATTTGATGGTCAGTCATCAAACGAGCCAATTATCTCCGCCTTATCAGTAAAATGTAATGTAATGATAAATATTTTAGGTGCAAACACAGAAAACATTGGAGGCAGGGCATTTGGACAAATGCTGATAGAACTGCCAAAGGATGCTGAAAAGGTCAAGCTTATAAAGGATTATCTTACAGAAAAGGAAATTCATTTCGAGAAAGGAGGAAGATAAAATATGACAGAAAAAATGATACAGTTATTAATAACAGGAATAGGGGAAACCCTTTATATGGTGATTATTTCAACTGTAGCAGCATATGTTTTTGGTATTCCTCTCGGAGTGATAATGTACATTACAGATAAAAAAGGAATTTGTAGAAACCGGGTAATTAATCTGGTGGTTGGTGTAATAATAAACATTATTAGGTCAGTACCATTTTTGATTTTGCTGGTTGCCATACTTCCATTTACAAGACTTGTAGTGGGAACAACTATTGGGCCTACAGCAACCATTGTTCCACTTATAGTTGCAGCAATACCATTTGTGGCAAGAATGGTAGAGTCTTCTCTTAAAGAGGTAGACGGAGGAGTAATAGAGGCAGCAAAGGCAATGGGCTCTTCAAATTTTCAAATAATTACAAGAGTGCTCTTGCCGGAAGCAAAGCCATCCTTATTAGTGGGACTTACCATAGCAATAACAACAATACTTGGTTATTCAGCAATGGCAGGCTTTACAGGTGGCGGCGGCTTAGGTGCTATAGCTACTAACTATGGATATTACAGGTATCAAACAGATGTAATGCTAATAACAGTTGCAGTTTTGGTAATAATTGTACAAATATTCCAGGAGGTAGGAATTAGGATAGTCAATAAGCTGGATAAAAGATTAAAGTAAATAAGTAGTTAAATATACTTATTAATCAAATAAGCAGTGTTAAATAAGTAAAAGTAGAAAAGTGTAAGAAAATTAAGCAAATAAATGCTTCATATTCAATTAAAAACAAGGAAATAAGAAAGGAAATGAAAAATATGAGAAAGAAATTATTAGGTTTATTATTAGGAGTAAGTTTAGTAGCGAGCCTTGCAGGCTGCGGAAGCAATGCAGACAATGGAAACAACAAAAATTCCTCAGATGACAAGAAAGTAATTAAAGTAGGTGCAAGTATTACACCTCATGCTGAAATACTTGAGGCTATTAAGGATGATTTGGCAAAAGAGGGATATACTCTTGAAATTGTAGAATATAATGATTATGTTCTTCCAAACACAGCATTAGAAAGTGGAGATCTTGATGCAAATTACTTCCAGCACAAGCCATATCTTGATAACTTTAACGAAGAAAATGGAACACATCTTGTTTCGGCAGCAAGTATTCACTATGAACCATTCGGAATTTTTGCTGGCAAGGTATCAGACTTAAGCAAAATCAAGGACGGAGCAACAGTAGCAGTACCAAATGACGCAACAAATGAGGCAAGAGCATTATTACTTCTCGAAGCAAAAGGTTTAATTAAGCTTAAAGATGGTGCTGGTGTAACAGCTACAGTATTAGACATTGAAGAAAACCCATACAACCTTGAAATTAAAGAACTTGAAGCAGCACAGGTAGCAAGAGCAGCACAGGATGTTGATATTATTGCTGTTAATGGTAATTATGCACTTGAAGCAGGATTTAAAATCGAAGATGCACTTGCACTTGAAGCTTCTGATTCATTAGCTGCCCAGACATATGCAAATATCGTTGCAGTTAAAGAGGGAAATGAAAATAGTGACAAAACAAAGGCTCTTGTAAATGCGTTAAAGTCTGAAAAGGTTAAGAAGTATATAGAAGATAACTATAATGGAGCAGTAGTAGCAATATTTGAATAAAACGATAGATATTATATTACAGATAAGAGCAGGTATAATATTGAAAATAAATCACAAATGTTGTTGACAAACTTATAAAATAATAATAATATATGAATATCATATAAAACCTACTAGAAAAATAGGAAATAAAATTTAAAAACAATCAAAGAAGTTTAGGAGGAAAAATTTATGAGCAAAATTAAAGAGAGTGCATTAGAACTTGTTGGTGGAACACCTTTATTAAAGATTAGTCGTTACGCAGCTAAAGCAGAAGCTACAAATGCTACTATTTTAGCAAAACTTGAATATTTAAATCCTGCTGGTTCAGTAAAGGACCGTATTGCATTAGCAATGATTGAAGATGCTGAGGAAAAAGGAATATTAAAGCCAGGTGCAACAATTATTGAGCCAACCTCAGGTAATACAGGTATTGGTCTTGCAGCAGTGGCAGCAGCAAAGGGATACAAGGCTATTTTGACATTGCCAGATACAATGAGTGTTGAAAGAAGAAATCTTTTAGCTGCTTATGGTGCTGAATTAGTTCTTACAGAAGGTGCTAAGGGCATGAAGGGTGCTATTGCAAAGGCAGAAGAGTTAAAGGAATCAATCGAAGGCTCTGTTATTTTAGGACAGTTTGTAAATAAGGCAAATCCTGAAATACATAAGAAAACTACAGGCCCGGAAATTTGGGAGCAGACAGATGGAAAAGTTGACATATTTGTTGCAGGTGTTGGTACAGGCGGTACTATTACAGGTGTTGGCGAATATTTGAAGTCACAAAATCCAGATGTAAAGGTAGTTGCAGTTGAGCCTGCTACTTCACCAGTTCTTTCAAAGGGTACTGCTGGCCCTCATAAAATTCAGGGTATCGGCGCTGGCTTTGTACCAGAAGTATTAAATACAAAGGTATATGATGAAGTTATTGCTATTGAAAACGAGGACGCATTTGCAGAAGGTAAGAAGTTTGCAGTAAGCGAAGGTATTTTAGTAGGTATTTCTTCTGGAGCAGCTTTAAAGGCAGCTACAATTTTAGCAAACAGACCTGAAAATGCCGGTAAGAATATAGTTGTATTACTTCCAGATTCAGGTGACAGATACCTTTCAACTCCACTTTTTGCTTCAACAAAATAGTTATAAAACAAGCATAAAGTAAAATTATAATGTAAATCATTATCAGAAATAAATTCTCATAATTAAGGTTGCCATCTATGGTATTATTTAGGTGGCAGCCTTTTTTGTGGGTGAAAAATAATACCAGAAAAACTTGAGTTTTAGCGAGAAAACAGTTGTTTTTTTGAATTCCTACCTTGACAATAGGAAATAATATATTATAATGATTATATCCGAGCAATATACTAGGAAATAACATAAGCAGAAAGGATATTACAATGAGTAAGTTAATATATTTAGATAATGCAGCTACAACAGCCGTATATCCAGAAGTAGTAGATGCTATGCTTCCATATTTTACACAGTATTATGGAAATCCATCAGCAATATATAGTTTTGCAAATGAATCAGGAAAGGCAGTAGCAAAGGCTAGAGAGTCTTTAGCAAAGGTAATTGGTGCAAAGCCTGAGGAAATATATTTTACAGGTGGCGGTAGTGAGTCAGACAACTGGGCTCTTAAGGCTACAGCAGAAGCATATGCTAATAAAGGTAAACATATTATTACTACAAAAATCGAACATCATGCAATACTTCATACCTGCGAATATCTTGAAAAAAGAGGCTTTGAGGTCACATATATAGATGTTGACGAAAATGGCTTTGTAAAGCTTGATGAATTAGAGAAGGCTATTAGAGAGGATACAATTCTTATTTCAGTTATGGCTGCAAATAATGAAATTGGTACTATCCAGCCATTATATGAAATAGGACAGATTGCAAAGAAGCATAAAATTTTATTCCACACAGATGCTGTACAGGCATTTGCACATATAAAAATTGATGTAGATGAAATGAATATTGATATGCTAAGTGCAAGTGGACATAAGATTAATGGACCAAAGGGTATTGGACTTATGTACATTAGAAAGGGCGTTAAAATCCGTTCATTTATTCATGGTGGCGCACAGGAAAGACAGCGTAGAGCTGGTACACATAATGTTCCTGGTATTGTTGGCTTTGGAGCTGCTGCTGAAATTGCAATGAAAAATATGGATGCAGATATTAAATACCAAAGTGAGCTTAGAGATTATCTTATCCAGCGTGTAATGAATGAAATTCCATACACAAAGCTTAATGGAGATAAGGTTAAAAGATTACCAAACAATGCTAATTTCTGCTTTAGATTTATTGAAGGTGAGTCAATGCTTATATTGCTTGACCAGAATGGTATTTGTGGTTCAAGTGGTTCAGCGTGTACATCAGGCTCTCTTGACCCATCCCATGTTTTATTGGCAATAGGTCTGCCTCATGAAATAGCACATGGCTCTCTTAGACTTACATTGTCTAATGAAACAACAAAAGAAGATATTGACTTTACAGTAGACAAGCTAAAGGAGATAATTGCAAGACTTCGTAGTATGTCACCTTTATATGAGGATTTTGTAAAAAAACAGAAGTAGTATACAAAGTGAATATAAAGATATATGAAAGTATTGTTTAAGAATTGTAATATTAAAAATCAGATGAAAGGACGAAAAACTAATGTATAGTGAAAAGGTAATGGATCATTTCAGCAACCCTAGAAATGTTGGAGAAATAGAAGATGCTAGTGGAGTAGGAACAGTTGGAAATGCTAAATGCGGAGATATTATGAGAATGTATTTAGATATTGACGATAATGGAATTATTAAGGAAGCAAAGTTTAAAACCTTTGGTTGTGGTGCAGCTGTAGCTACAAGCAGTATGGCTACAGAGCTTGTAAAGGGCAAGACCGTACAGGAGGCACTTCAGGTTACAAATAAGGCAGTTATGGAGGCGTTAGATGGACTTCCACCAGTAAAGGTACATTGCTCATTATTGGCTGAGGAGGCTATTCACGCAGCACTTTGGGATTATGCTGAAAAGCACAATATTAAAATTGAAGGCTTGGAAAAGCCGGTAAATGATATTAGTGAGAAGGAAGAGGATGTAGCAGAGCAGTATTAGTCAAGAGAAATAATTAGCACTAAAATAATAGGCTGATTTGCAATATCAGAAAAATCATCCAATGATTGACGGAAACAAAAGACTTGGTGCTCATATAATGTTGGTGTTTTTGGCGTTAAATGGTTATGAACTATCATACGACCAACAGGAATTGAGTAGTATAATTCTTGATTTAGCGGCAGGAAATATAGGTGTTGAGGATATATTGGGATGGATTATTATTCATCAGCGATAAATGTATAGAGAATTTGTGTAAGGTAAATACTGGGCACAAATAAAACCCCTAGGTGAGATTTAAAATCTTACTTAGGGGTTTTGTCTATACATTATTATAGTAATATATATTTTTATGATTACTAAGTATAAGAATAATTTGCTGTAAAATTGTCTATTAAATTCTATTAACCCCTACTTACCCTCAGTTTCCACTATTGTAGCACCACCTACAACTACATCTCCGTCATAAAGCACAACAGCCTGTCCTTTTGTAATGGCTCTTTGTGGCTCATCAAATACTACAGAAATAGTATCATCATCTATTTGAGTAACGGTAGCAGGCTGTTCAGTATGACGGTATCTTACCTTTGCATTAACCTTCATAGGCTCTGTAATTTTGTCTACAGAAATAAGATTTAGGTTGTTTGCTATAAGGGAGCGAGAGTATAAATCAGCATCTCTTGCAAGCACAACTGTATTGTTTTTAACATCTACCTTTGCAACATACATAGGCTCTTTAAGAGCAAGACCTAAGCCTTTGCGCTGACCTACAGTATAACGGATAATACCCTTATGAGTTCCAAGAATATTACCCTCCATATCCACAAAATTGCCTTCTGGATAGGTTTTGCCGGTATATTGTTCGATAAATTCAGCATATGATCCATTTTGAACAAAGCAAATATCCTGACTATCGTGCTTTTTGGCATTAACAAAATTGTGCTTTGCTGCAATTTCCCTAGTGGCTGTCTTTTCCATCCCGCCTAAAGGAAATAGTGTGTGAGCAAGCTGATCCTGTGTCATTGAATAAAGAACATAGCTTTGGTCCTTTGAAGGGTCAACAGCCTTCTTTAATAGATAGCGTTTAGAATTGTCATCATATTCAATTCGGGCATAGTGACCGGTAACAACATAATCACAGTATAACTCCTTAGCTTGTGAATAGAGCTTCTCAAATTTCATATATCTGTTACAGTCAATACATGGATTTGGTGTCATACCATTTTCATAGGCATCAACAAATCTATCCATAACAAGCTCTGTAAATCTATCTGAATAATTAAAAACATAATATGGCATATCCAGGCTTCTGGCTACACTTCTGGCATCCTCTACATCATCTAGGGAGCAGCAGGAATGTTCTCTGCATACGCCTATATCTTCATTTGCAAAAAGCTTCATTGTAGCACCGATACAATCATAGCCGGCTTCTTTTATAAGAAATGCAGCAACAGAAGAATCTACGCCGCCACTCATTGCAATCATAGCTTTTTTATTTGACAAAAGAAAAACCTCCTAACCTAATTCAATCATTCGGTCAATACATTTCTTAGCTTTAAGTCTAGTTTCTTCATCTAAATTAATTTCTTCACCACCATTGCCACAAATAACATGGTAAACATCCATTAAAGTAGTAGACTTCATATTTGGGCAGATAAGGTCTTTAGATAAAGTATAGAATTTCTTATCTGGACATTCAAAGGCTAAATGCTCCGCAATGCTTATTTCTGTTCCAATAATAAATTCCTTAGCATCTGATGTTTTGGCGTAGTTCATAATTGCAGAAGTAGAGCCAATAAAATCAGCCTTTTCTACTACGGCTGGAACACACTCAGGGTGAACTAAAAGTAAAGCATCTGGATGTGATTTTCTAGCCTTCTCAACATCTCGTGCAGAAACTCTTGCGTGAATAGGACAGCCACCCTGTAATAATTTAATATTCTTTTCAGGAACCTGAGCTGCAACATATGCACCTAAATTACAATCAGGTATAAATAATATATTATCAGAAGGAAGGCTTTTTACGATTTTAACTGCTGAAGATGAGGTAACACAAACATCACAAACAGTTTTAAGTGCAGAGGTTGTGTTAATATATGCAACAACAGTATAATCAGGATTAGCAGCCTTAACACTTTCAATAAGCTCAACATCCATTTGTTCTGCCATTGGACAGCCAGCGATTGGATTTGAAAGGTAGACAGTTTTTTCGGGTGAAAGAATTTTTACAGTTTCAGCCATAAATCTTACACCACACATAATAACATTTTTTTGTGGCGCTTTTGTAGCCATAACACTAAGCTGGAAAGAGTCACCTGTATAATCTGCTATTTCAACGATTTCCCTAGCTTGGTAGCTATGGGCAAGGATACAAATATCCTTTTCTTTTTTTAATCGAATAATCTCTTTTTGTAAATCACTAATATTCATATTTTGCTCCTTAAGTATAAGTATATATTCATATATGGACTAATTTACAAGACCACATACACCTTTAATTATATAATAAAAAAAAGGATAATACTAGACATAAAATCCTTTATTTTGCAGCAACTCCCACTAACTGCAAGGGCTGGTGGGAGTTGATAAATATAGTTATAGTTCGCAGTTATTAACAGTTCTAGGAAAAGGAATAACATCTCTTATATTTCCCATTCCAGTTAAATACATAATTAAACGCTCAAAGCCTAAGCCAAAGCCTGCGTGTCTGGTTGAGCCATATTTTCTAAGGTCTGTATAAAATTTATAATCCTCTGGATTAAGATGACATTCTTTCATTCGTTCAAGCAAAGTATCATAATTATCTTCACGCTGGCTGCCGCCAATGATTTCGCCTATGCCGGGAACAAGACAATCCATTGCAGCTACGGTTTTGTTATCCTCATTTAGTTTCATATAAAATGCTTTAATTTCCTTTGGGTAATCAGTTACAAAAACTGGTCTTTTGAAGATTTCCTCAGTAAGATAGCGTTCATGCTCTGTTTGTAAATCAACACCCCAGGAAACCTTATATTCAAACCTATCATTATGCTCCTCTAAAAGCTTAATTGCTTCAGTATAAGTAACGCGTCCGAATTTAGAATTAACAACATGCTGTAAACGCTCCTTCAAATTTTTATCAATAAAGTTATTGAAAAAATCAATTTCCAAAGGAGCATTTTCTAAGCAATAGTTTATAATGAACTTAATCATATTCTCAGCAAGTACCATATCGTCATTTAAATCGGCGAAGGCAATTTCTGGCTCTATCATCCAAAATTCAGCAGCGTGTCTGGTTGTGTTAGAATTTTCAGCTCTAAAGGTTGGACCAAAGGTATAAATATTTTTAAATGCCATAGCATAGGTTTCGCCATTTAATTGTCCGCTGACAGTTAGATTAGCAGGCTTTGAGAAAAAGTCCTTTGAATAGTCAACCTCTCCATTCTCTAAATGAGGAATATTATTTAAGTCAAGAGTTGTAACCTGAAACATTTCTCCTGCGCCCTCGCAATCACTTCCAGTAATAAGAGGTGTATGAACATACACAAAATCTCTTTCCTGAAAGAACTTATGAATTGCATAGGCTGCAAGAGAGCGAATTCTAAATACAGCCTGAAAGGTATTAGTACGAGGCCTTAGGTGGGTCATTGTTCTAAGGTATTCAAAGGAATGTCGTTTCTTTTGTAAAGGAAAATCCTGTGAGCAGCCGCCTTCTACAAGAATATCCTGAGCTTGAATTTCAAAAGGCTGTTTAGCATCAGGAGTGGCAACAAGAACTCCTGTAACAATTACAGCAGCACCAACAGATAATTTTGCCAAGTCTTTAAAATTAGATAAATTGTCACTATAAACAACCTGTAATGGCTCAAAATAAGTTCCGTCATTTATAATCATAAAACCAAAGGTTTTGGAATCTCTATTGCTTTTTAGCCAACCACCAACAGTAATGGTTTGCTCTATATAATTGTCTGTATTTTTAAATAAGTCTTTTATATTAATTATTTCCATAAAAGAAACCTCCATATAGATAGTGTTTTAAATGTTTGTACAATGACTAAGTCATATTTTAGCAAATGGGTAGTAGATTTTCAATTATATTTTATGGGAGATATGGATATAAGGATAATTGTAACAAAGAATAAATGTAACATATGAAAAAATAACAGCAATTAACCTTGACAATTATGTTTATTTGCTACTAATATTAAAATTAATAATTAAATTATTTATTTTGGTTACATATGAAAGGAATACTTATGGGATTTTTTAAAAATTTATTATCTAAAGGTGTAAAAGACCTAGCAAATAGTGAAGGCGTTTCTAAATCAAATAGGGGAACATCAGAAGGAAGAAATGTATTTCAAAGGGTTAGAAATGTGGTAAATACATATTATCCAGGTTATACTCTGGAGGAAAATGTAAATACAGGTATTTTTGGCGGAGCAGAAGAGGCATGGAATTATTCCTTCGTACTAAGCCAGGCAGGAACACCAGCACTTACAATTATGGTGCTTTCAGGACACAATGATTACAGAAAAAAGCCAGTAGTATCAGCACATAATGCCAGCGAGGCAGCAGGTGTGCATTGTATTAATATTATGGAGTATCTTCCTAGTGGAGAGGCTTACATAAATCAAAGAATTGCACAATACATTAGGTAGAAAACTACAACCATATTTACTTAACATAACACAAAAATAATTTACATATTAGGACAGATTATGTTAAGATAATAAAAGAAAGAGAAATGTAATTTATATTACACCCATGATGGGCGAAGCATATACATAAGCAGACTTTGTGGGTAGTTTGTATATGTTCAGTCTGGTCATATAAGCAAGGCTTATATTTTCAAAGCATTTTCTCTTTCTTTTTTGTTACAATAATAGAAGGTAAGCTTTAAGGTGACAAAAGTGGAAGAATATAGAAATATTATTGATTTTCTCAATAAAGAGGAATTATTAGAGTTTTTAGCTTATAAGAAGAGTAATAAAAACTATGACAGAAAAGAAATAGAGGCAATTTCTTCATATATTAATGAGTGTGCATATGAGATAGAAAAAGCCAAAATAATTAAAGGTAAATTTCCAGATGAATATGCAACGAAAAAACTTATTAGTAAGGAAGGCAGCGAAAAGAAGAGAGTTGTATATTCTTATACGGACAATGTAAATATTACACTTAAATTTATAGCATATAAGCTACATTATTTTGATAAGTTTTTTTGCGATAATTGTTATTCCTTTAGAAGAAAATACGGTGTAAAAAATGCCATAGATAAAATTAAGGGAGTACCAGACATAGAAAAAAAGTATTGCCTAAAGGTTGATATTAAAAATTATTTTAACTCTATGGATATTGATATTTTATTAGATAAGCTGGACCTGTTTAAAACACAGGATAAATATTTGTATAATGTATTTACTAATATATTAACAGAGAAAAAGGTTGTATTTAATGAAAATATTATAGAAGATAGGCATGGGGGAATGGCTGGTATACCTATATCAGCTTTTTTTGCAAATCTATATATGACAGACATAGATAACGAGTTTAGCACTCAAGGACAATATTATAGATACTCAGATGATATTTTGATTTTTGCCAGCACCTATGAGGAGCTTTTGCAATTAAAACAAAAATTGTACAATATGTTAGACAAGCTGAAATTGGAAATTAATCCAGAAAAAGAAAAAATTTCTAAACCCTATGAGGAGTGGGAGTTTTTAGGCTTTTCTTATGTAAATAAACAGATAGATTTGTCAAGTAATACAATTAACAAAATGAAAAGAAAAATTAAGAGAAAGGCAAATGCACTTAGAAGGTGGCAGAAACGAAAGGGATTGACAGAAGATAAGGCGGCAAAGGGCTTTATTAATACCTTTAATAGAAAGCTTTACGGAAATGACAATGAATTTTCTATAGAAATGTGTACCAAGGAGTTTACGTGGAGCAGGTGGTTTTTTCCAAATATTACATCAATTTCCGGCTTAAAAATTATTGATAAATATATGCAGGAATATATTAGATATATTATTACCGGCAGGCATTATAAAGGAAATTACAAAATAAAATATTCAAAATTGAAGGAGTGGGGTTACAGAAGTCTTGTTAATGAATACTATAAATGGAAGAAAAATATAGATGAAACATAAATTCCTAATTAGAGCGTTTTAAGATTTTAATACATAAAAGCTATGTTTGACCCAATGTTTGTTGACAATAAATCACATAAAATGTATTATTTAAAGGTGACTTATAATCGTAATAATCATAGATATGGAGGAAAAATTATGTTTTGCATTAATTGCGGAGAACCACTTGCAGAAGGCTCAAAATTCTGCCCAAAATGTGGTACACAACAGTTGAATAATCAGAATATGGCACCACAGCAAAATCCATTTGCACCGGTACAGCCAGCAAATCCATTTGAGGCACAGCCAGCAGCACCAGTACAGCCAGAGGCAGC
>UQCD01000008.1 GCA_900539455.1 uncultured Eubacteriales bacterium | reverse complement strand
AGTTCTTTTTTATTTTGTTGCTCTCTTTCGACAGCTCAATTAGTATACTCTACTGTAACAATAATGTCAACACTTTTTTTCATCTTTTTATTATTTTTTCGACACACCTGTATAATGATGTTTTTCTGTTTCTTCTATACAATATGTAGTGTTTATATATTAATAGTTAAAATAGTACTCCTTAATCCATTAAACAAAAAAAGCTCCCAACAAATAGTTGAATTCATTCTATTTGTTGAGAGCCATTTTATTTTATAATACCTTTGTTACCAGCCAGGTAATAAGATTGTTGTTATATACAAATCCTAAGAAGCTGTTTTTATTTATTGCTGCAAATATCTCCCTTGCCCAAGGCTTACTGCTGCAGGCTGTTAAAACAAGGCAGGCAGCCCATAATACAACAAGACCATAAACTACTCCTATTGCAAAGCCTCCAATTTTATTAACTTCTTTAATAAGAGGTAATTTTGCTACAAAGTTAAGCATTGAAATAATAACTTTTACAATTATATACACTATAATTGTAACCACCAGATAAACACCTGCGTTAAAGGCTGTATCTGTTATTTCCTTTGCTACCAGACCTTCGTAGTTGTCTATTATTTTATTCTGTTCTATTTTATCTACTATCTGCTTAGGCAAATCCAGCTTGCCAAGACTTTCTTCATTTACAACATTATTTTCTTTAACGGATTTTTCAACAGTGCTATACATATTGTCATATATAGGTGTTGTTTCCTTTATAAGCCTGCCTATTGGAACCGTCAGTATTGTAGCTAATATAATAGTAACTATCATTGCCACCATTGACAGCACAATCCTTACCATTCCCCTTGCGTATCCATAAAATCCTGCTATTACTAAGAAAGCAATAACTCCGAACAATAAACCATATTCCATTTGATTTTCTCCTTTTGCTATTTAAGCTTTATTTTGTCAATCGATTCATTTGATATAAGTAAATATGTATATCCACCATTTAAACCAATTATATCCTTTATTCCTCCTTCTATTGTACCTTCATATTTAATTCTTCCCTTCACTGTTTTAACCATAAAGGTATCATTGTTGTATATAAGCAGATTATCACCATCTAATTTTATATTATTATAATCTAAGCCAACAGCTCCATCGTATATAATATCTCCATCTAAATCGTATATACATATAGTCGGCTCATCATCAATGTTTTCGCCCTCATAAACCAAACCTATGTATTCTTCATTATATACTATGCTTTTAACCTGACGCTCCAGCTTGTATTCCTTTACAATGCTAGGCTTTTGCTTAATTGTATAAATCGTAAGCATATCATCTCCAAAGGCTACAGCAATATCATTAGTAATGAACGCTACCTTTGGCACAATAGTTGTCTTGTACTGATTGAAGCCTCCCACTACTCTGTCAACTTCATTTTTTCCAACCTCTGAATAGTTGTAAAAGACAACTCTGGTCTGTGTTACTCCTCCACTCACAAATAGATAAGAAACCACAAGCTTTGTTCCATCCTGTGATAAATCCATAGATATAGGGCAGCCGTCCCCCGACAATACAGTCTGTCCCATTGCCAGAAGATTTCCGGATTTGTCAATAAGCTCTATATGGTTTAAATCTCCATCTTCCGTTATAGCAGCAACAACACCTTGATTTGCCACATGTACGCTTAATATAGGATAGGAGGTTTTGACCTTACCCTGAAGTCCTGTTCTGTCAAAAATATAAATATCATTTGAACGCTGCTGAGCTATTGCTACATAATCCTTACATATATCGATTATTGGCTGTTTCATTTCAAATCCCTGATTCCACACAACATCGCCACCATTCATACAGGCAAGCCCGTCATCACTATATTTTAAATAGTAATCTCCATATTCATATAGCTTAAACTGAGTTGTATCGCCTGTCTGCAAATTCTGTGTTTTTTCATAACCACTAAAGGATCTGTTATCCACATACAAATATACAGCTGCTCCAACTACCACTATAGCAGCTGCAATTATAAGATTTCTTTTTAATTTATCGAACTTATGCCTTTTCAGCTTATCTGAATACTCCTTATCAGACCTGTCCGCATCGGCCTCTGGTTCTTTCTTTTTCTTGAATAATTCTAGTATATTTTTCATTAGATGCTCCAACACAACTTTTCATTATATAATGCCTGATATGATGCCTGCACATTTTTGCATTACCTTATCTTTTAGTATACAACATTACTCCCAATTAAGGAAGTAACAATTTTTTTCCTTCTTCCACATAATTTATATTTGTAATATTATTAAGACTTATTATATCATTCATTTTGTCCGGGTTATTATATAATTTTACAGCTATTGAATATAGAGTATCTCCTTTTTCTACTATATAATATGTTCTTTCGTTTGGCTCAACGCTGGCAGTTACTTCCTGCTTTGTGGTTGTTTCATCTGTTTCTGACTGATTATTAACAGAAGGGGTGCCTGTTGTCACCTGCCCTATAACTATTACATTTCCGTCAGGAGTCCCATTTGTACTATTATTTGCTTCACTATCCTGTGTAGTTGTTTCTAATTCTGTCGGCTCATTAATTATCCCATTAACAGGAATATTGTCCTGATTGTTAGTTCCTCCAGAAACTATATCTACAATTTTTGATTTTATATTTTTCATAGCTGATTCGTTTGAAACTACTGCAACCGTTCCAAACAAGGCAAACACAAGCAATACCGATGCAATATTCCTGCTGAGCTTTCTTGCCATATTATCGTATCCTGTGGTATTTTTCTTAGAGTTTTCCTCAATGCCATATTTAGGTATATCAAAGCTTTTTCGTATTAAATTTTCTTCATTTTTCCCCCTAGCACTTTTACTACTGTTGTTTTGCTTACCTGTAATTTCCTTTTTGCTGTCTTTTTTATTACATTCCGTTATAAATCGTGATTGAACATTAGCGCCATACACATAATCGTCCATATCAATATTTTTTTCAAAATATATATGATACCCCGGAAGCTTAAGCAGACTATTGCTTCCATATACATAAAAGTTTTCCTCCTCCTCAGTTCTGTCCAGCTTTAAATAAATTTTGTCATTGCCGGCAAAATTATCTAAATGAAGCTTTGTTATATATGGCATATCGTTGTTTATTTGATAATTAAGAGAAGTAAACCATCCCACTATTTTTGTATTTCTAAAATATCGATGAATATTATCATTTATATTTGTCCAGATTTCATCAGAAAAAATAACTGTATTTTCTACTATATCCTCTACATCCACAGCACCACTTACAAACACATAGGTATATCCGTATGCCTTTTTTACTGTTCCAAGCAGCACTCCATACCTAATATCATTTTGGTTTGCAGGCACTTTTTTCAGATAATTCATTACATTGTCTTCTACATATATTTGATAATCAGAATTTCCTTCCCCTATCTGTCTAATATTTTTAGGCAATTTTATATTGTCATCCTTTAATAAATTTTCGTCCTCATTTTTATATATTATTTCAATCATTATACTACCTCCTATTAACATTAAGCAAAAATATTATAGCACCCAACAAGTACAAGCCGTGTCACTTTTTGGGTGCTATTTATAAAACTTATTGACATTTTACAACATAGTATTTGAGATACTCTTTGAAATATTTATGGCATCTCCAACAGTTTTTGCATCCTGCTGGCTCATAATTGCAAGCAATCCGTCAATTTTATCCAATGTAAGATTTTCTGCACCTAAATATGCTGCATAATTTGTAGATATATCGAGATTAATTTCCTTTAATTTATCTTCATTATCCTTTAGATACTTAGACAACTCACTAATTCTTTGCCTCTTCTCCTGTATACTAACCATATCGTGCTTATATATTTCGTTGCCTATTTCTACACTGGTGTTTTTGTCAAACTCATTTAATGCCGCATTTTTCCTTGAAACAACATCTTCAATATTTTCCTGTATACTTCCAATTTCCTTGTCATACTTTTCCAGGTTGTACTGCTGTTCGTCCTTATCTCTTCTAATATCTCTCTTTATAGCTGCAATTTTTTTGTTATTGCTTTCAATAAGTGCCTGTTTTCCACGGACATACATAAAATATTCCTTGTAATCGTCCTTTGCAAATCTATATACAAAGGCATAAACCAATATAAACAGGGCTGCATAAATTAGAACTACAAGAGTTTTTAAAAGCCAAAAGGTCTGACCCATTAAATTACAAAACAAGGCTGGAATAGCAATAACTCCAACAACCCAGAATATCATAAATATAATAAACTCTGATATTCTTCTAGGAAAGAATAACGAGTAAAAAAGCTTATTGTCCCACACCTTCGACAAACCATTCTGAGCCATATAGGTACGATATTCCTCTTTTATGTTTTTATTTTCGGATACTAAATCCTTTGTTTCCTCGGAGATACGCTTCTTGACTTCCTTATCCTTTTTCTTATCTCTTTCGTTTTTAACCTTTTTAAGCTTGTCTTGAAATTTACTAATTTCATTGTCAAAATTTATGACTATCTGCTCTCTTCGTTTTTTAATGGTAAATTGAATGTTGTCATTCATCAGCTTTTCTTCAGCCTCTGCCTCTTTTTGAAGCTTTTGATATTCTATATTTGTCTGTTCAATACCATCTTGTATGTTCATCTGATTTTGTACAATATCTCTTAGCTCTTTTAAGTCCTCTATATCCCCACCGAGTATATTTTGTGCTTTCATATAGTCCTCCTATATATCTTCCTCTATAACTTGTATCTCCATAAAATCAAACTCTATACTATCAATAAAATTGTCCTGCCTAAATCTGGTCTTATCGTGTCGCTTAAATTCTTCTATATTACTGTCAAGCCATATTGGTCTGCTTAGGTCAAATTCAATACAAGCCTTTTCTAGTGCATTAAAAACCTTTTTAGTTCTGTTGCAGTCACTATCATCGCATACAACCATATCCTTAATCAAATGATTGCTTTTCCATAGCTTTGCCCAAATCCTGAACATAATAATCTCCTTAAAATTTTATGCTGTCTTTCTGCCTAAATTTTAACAAAAAAAGAGTTTGCATGCAAACTCTTTTTCGTATATATATTATTTTCAAGAAAATTATAATCTCTTTAATAATTCTTCTCTTTCTTTTTCATAGCCTGGCTTGCCAAGAAGAGCAAACATATTTCTCTTGTAGCTTTCTACACCTGGCTGGTCAAATGGATTAACACCATTTAAGTATCCAGATACACCACAGGCAAATTCATAGAAATAGAATAATTCACCAAGATAGAATTCGTTCTGCTCTGGAATGTTTACCATAAGGTTTGGAACATTTCCGTCTGTATGAGCAAGAATTGTACCATTCATTGCACTCTTGTTAATGAAATCAACGCTCTTGCCTGCAAGGTAGTTAAGACCATCAAGGTCAACCGGCTCTTCCTCAAGAACAACTTCACATCTGGACTTTTCAATGTTCATTACTGTTTCAAACATAATTCTTGAGCCATCCTGAATGAACTGTCCCATTGAATGAAGGTCTGTTGTAAGGTCAACAGCAGCAGGGAAAATACCCTTCTGATCTTTTCCTTCACTTTCGCCAAAGAGCTGTTTCCACCACTCTGATACATAGTGCATGCTTGGCTCGTAGTTAGCTACTATTTCTACTGATTTTCCTTTTCTCATAAGGATATTTCTAACTGCTGCATATTTTAATGCGTCATTTTCTTCAAACGGCTTTTCTAATGCAGCCTTTCTTCCCGATGCAGCACCTTCCATAAGCTTATCAATATCTGCACCGCTTACTGCTATTGGAAGTAAACCTACTGCTGTAAGAACTGAGAAACGGCCTCCAACATCATCAGGTACTACAAAGCTTTCGTAGCCTTCTTCGTTTGCAAGGTTCTTTAAAGCTCCCTTAGCCTTGTCTGTTGTAGCGTAAATTCTCTTTGCAGCTTCTTCCTTGCCGTATTTCTTTTCAAGAATTTTCTTAAATACTCTAAATGCGATTGCTGGCTCTGTAGTTGTACCAGATTTTGAAATCATATTGATTGAGAAATCTCTATCGCCAACCACTTCTACTAAATGCTGTATGTATGTGCTGCTAATACTGTTTCCAACATAATAAATCTCTGGTGTCTTTCTAACAGATTTATCTACATTGTTGTAAAAGCTATGTCTTAAAAATTCAATGGCTGCTCTGGCACCTAAGTAAGAACCACCAATACCAATAACAAGTAACACATCTGAATCTTCCTGAATCTTCTTAGCTGCCTGCTTGATTCTGGCAAACTCATCCTTATCATAATCTACTGGTAAATCAATCCATCCAAGAAAGTCATTGCCTGCACCAGTCTTAGATACTAAAGTTTCCTTTGCATCTAAAACAAGCTTTTCCATATACTTCATTTCGTTTGCATTAATAAATGAAGCTGCTTTTGAATAATCAAATGTCACTTTTGCCATTTCATTTCACTCCTGTTTTACTTTATTTTAATTTACACCTTTGGCAAGATGTATTATTCATCATATTTCGATGAAATCCTTAACTATTATATCATCAAAACCAGCATTTACAAGTATTTTAAATGTAGTTTGTGTTTTTTTTAACATTTTATATCAAATATTCCTGCAAAACCTGATTTATTATTTCTTCAGCTATGGTCTTGTCCACATTTTTATTAACTACCTCTCTTATATTTACCTTACTTTTTAAAGGCTCTCCCATTTGTGTCATGGCTATTGCTTCTGCCTCCTCAAGCTTTTCTGTTTTTTCAATTATCTGTTCCCCCTTTAGTCCTTCCTTTGTCCTTAACTCCTCTAGCTGGTCTGTCTGCTCTCTTATTGTCACAGCCGGTTTTCGCTCTCTTTCCCTATACCTGTGTGCAACACTATTATCCAGATAATCAACCATTAATATCGTAAAGCTATCTACTGCATTTTTTACATCAGCAGCTCTGTCTATTAAAATGAAACTTACCAAGCCAATCATTTGAATATAAACTAATTTCTCTGGTATAAGGTATTTATCAGCATTTGTTTCCACAATGCTTGTAAATATTAAGCATGACATTACACAAAAAGTGGACAATACTGCAAAAAAAGTGCTTGTCCTGTGGAAAAAGTCAATAGTTTTTCTTTGCATAAAATCCTCTTCAATTTCTGCCCCGGCAAAGGCATATGTGTTTTCTACAGGCTTTGAAAGTTCTAAACAATATGTGTATTTTTTTGATATTTTTTTAAAGAGCTGTCCTTCCCTTTTTACAGCCATCTTCTTTAAATTATTTTTATATTCGCTGCATAATATTAAATGGAAAATTTTTAAGAGAACTGCTAACACAATTAAAGTAATAGATATTTTTTCAAACATTATAATACCCCCTAAGTAATAATTCCTATGTCTTATGGCAGCTCCTTTCCGCTTCATCAGCTTTAGGGGCAGCCTTACTTTTCCCATATAAAAAAGCTACCTTGATAATATATTATCAGGATAGCTTTTTCAACTTATTTTCATTGACATAAATGGCTAATTTGCGACCTTTATATTTCCTTAACCATTTCACAAAGCAGCTTTACACAATGCTGTGCTGCCTTTGCCTCAAAGGTTGGATAATCCTCTGTAGCACTATCATCTGCCTTATCAGATATTGCTCTGATAATAAGAAATGGAATGTTATTAAGGTATGCTGCCTGTGCAATGGCTGCTCCCTCCATTTCAGTACAATAGCCCTGAAAATTATCTACTATCCATTTCTTTTTGCCCTTGTCCGATATAAACTGGTCACCACTGACTACTCTGCCTACAAAGGCGTTAATGTCAGTTATATCCTCTTTAATACACTTCTCGGCAATCTGAATAAGTCTTTCGTCTGCTTCAAAAATCGATTTTTCCATTTGAGGTATTACTCCAACAGCATATCCAAAGCCTGTTGCATCCATATCATGCTGAAGTGCATCCTTTGACAATACAATATCTCCAATATTGATTTCATTGCGAAGGGAGCCAGCTACACCAGTATTAATAATATAATTAACCTTGTACTCATCGGCTAAAATCTGTGTACATATACTTGCATTAACTTTTCCTATACCAGAACGAACTACTACTACTGGCTTGCCGTTTAAGCTGCCACTTACAAAGGTCATTCCTGCTTTATTTTTTGTTTCAGTATCCTGCAGCATTTCCTTAAGCTTTGATACTTCAACTTCCATTGCACCTATTATGCCTACCATATTTTTTCCCTTTCCATTGTAAAGAAATTTTGCAAAATTATTATTGTGGGTAGATTAAATTTTCTTCACCTATATCTGTTAAAACCTCATCTAAAAATTTATTTGCCACATATCTTGCCATTGGCAAATTCATATCTAAATAGTTTCCACAATCCTTTGCACTAGCACCCGGAACATCGCCGTCAAAGGTGCTTATAAACTGAAACATTTCTGTAATCAGTGGTACTATATCCTTTGACTGGTAATCTCCTGCTAAGAGAAGATAAAAGCCTGTTCTACAGCCCATTGGTCCAAAATAAACTATTTTTTCTCCGTATTCCTTGTGATTTCTTAAAAATGTAGCTGCCAGATGCTCTATTGTATGAATTTCAGCAGTATTCATAACCGGCTCAAAATTTGGCCTGGTCATTCTAATATCAAAGGTAGTAACTACCCCATCAGCCACCTTATCCTTTCTTGATACATATATTCCTCTAAGGAGTTTCAGGTGGTCTATAGTAAAGCTTGCTATTTTTTCCATTATGCCTGCTCCTTTGCTGCCTTTAAAGCCTTTGCAAGCTGGTCCGGGCAAGAGGTTCCTCTGCCTCTGCAATCTATGCCTTCCAGTCTTTCAATGGCTTCATCAACATCCATACCTCTTACTAAGGCTGAAACGCCCTGTGTGTTTCCACTACAGCCACCAACGAATTCTACACTTTTTACCTTTCCGTCCTCTAATTCTATATCTATCTGTCTTGAGCAAACGCCCTTTGGAATATATATCATAATATATTTCCTCCTTTTCTAGTATAATTAGTGTTATTTTGAGAATATGAATAAATTCAACGCAGACACGCTCTCGCTCGATTCCAATGTAGCGGTACATAAGGTTGAGGCGGGAGTAACTCCCTCCTCAACCTAAGTACCGACATTTCCATACGGTCTGCTTTTGAATTTTTTCATATTCTCATTATCCTTTAATCCCTATTATTCTTATAAATAGGATAATTATATTATGAATAATTCTTGGCAGACACACCTCGCTCGATTCCAATGTAGCGGTACATAAGGTTGAGGCGGGAGTAACTCCCTCCTCAACCTAAGTACCGACATTTCCATACGGTCTGCTTTTGAAATTGTCGTTTTATTCATATTATCACATAACCCACTGTATTTCTACTATTTATAATCTATACCTGACTAAAAAATTTGTCTATAGCAGCTGCTACTCCATCCTCATCATTTGAGGCTGTAATGTAGTTTGCTACTGCCTTTACTTCGTCGCAGGCGTTTTCCATTGCCACGCCCATTCCAGCATAATCTATCATTGTAACATCATTTCTTCCGTCACCACAGGCTACTAACTCCTCCTTTGTAAGGGACAGGGATTTTAGTAATACCTCCAGTGACTGTGCCTTATCAATTCCCATAGGAACTATTTCTATAAAGTAAGGCTCTGAACGGAATATGTTCAGCTTGCCCTTAAATTTTTCTGCCATTTCTACAACCTTGTGCTCTAGTATTGCAGGGTCGCCAACAATAAGAAACTTGTCCGGATTAGAAGGTGCTTCCTTTTTCATATCCTCAACCTTTATAGCTGGTAATTTGTTTATTCTTGCCTCGATTTTTACATATTCGTCCTCTGTATCAGTTGTAATAATATTTCCGTCCCTATAGGTCAATATTGCCAGGTGGTTTTCACTGGCAAAATCGCAAATGTCATTAATAAGGCTATTATCAATAGCTTTGCTATAAATAACCTTTTTTGTCTGGACATCTATGATTTTTCCACCATTAAACGCAAGTATATATCCGTTATTATTCATTAAATCAATTTTATCTGCTATAGGATAAATGCCCTCTGTAGGTCTGCCAGATACTAAAAGTACCGGTATTTTCCTTTTATATAAACTGTCAATAGCTTCTTTTACTCTATCTGTAACCTCTTTTTGAGAGGTTGTTAATGTTCCGTCAATATCCAATGCCAATATCTTATACATTACGAAAATTCCTTTCTTTTTGCAATGCTAATCATTATACTATAAGAAAATAATTATGACAATTAATAATGTCTAATACCTTTTTACAATTATGAAACATTTTTAATAATGTCTAATACCTCTTTACAACCCTTAATTACTTTTAAACCTTATTAATACTTACTTTATAGTATTATTTACTTGACTTTTTTGTAAATTAAACTTACTATACCTTTGTTTTTTAAAGTTGTGAAAATATATGAAGGAGTAATATGAACTCATTTTTGCGTGCCTTAGGCTTTAACAGATATAAAAATAAAACCCAGTTTCGCGATATTATTGCGAGAGCTTCCCTGTTTCCAGATTTTATGAATTACATAGATGATGAAGAAACAGGAAAGATTTATGAATTTGTCCATTTATATAATAAAAGTTTTGGAATAAAATTTTATGGAACTGAGGAGGATGATGACTACATTATTGATAGCTACATTCCCTTCGTTGACAGCAATGACTTTTTTATTCCTATTGATTTGTGCATAGAAAAAAGATACAACGGATTTTCCTTTATTGCCTCCTGCGAGGATTTAAGAGTTGGTGTATCAATTATTTTTCACTTAGTTAATCCTATGGACTACATTAATATTTTGTATGAGGAAAAAACTATTTCCAAGTATTTAGTTGCCTTTTCTGCATTATCAATTAATGGTACTGTTTTATTACCGGTTTCTAAAGCTCCCGGTGATGCAAAACGAAAAAAGGAGAATATGTATCGCAGGGCTAAGCTTATTGCTGCAGCCAGAAAGGGCGACGAGTCAGCAATGGAAAGCCTGACCTTTGAGGATATGGATACTATTGCCAAGTTATCTAAGAGAATTAAAAATGAAGATGTATTTACTATTGTGGAATCGTCATTTATGCCATATGGTTTAGAAAGTGATTTATATACTATTGTGGCTGATATTATAGATTTTAGGCTAACAAAAAATACCATTACAAATGAGGAAATATATATATTAAAGCTTAGCTATAACGGAATAATTATTACAACTGCAATTAATAGGGTGGATATTGTAGGCGAGCCACTTGTAGGCAGAAGATTTAAGGGAACTATCTGGCTTCAGGGCAAAATCAAGGTGGAATTATAAAAGGCTTTATTAAGCCTTTTATTTTTACCTATAGCTGTGAAGCCTCTGATTGTATATTTTTTCATTACCACTTCAACTGTTCCCAGGGGGAATCGAACCCTCAACTAGTGCTTAGGAGGCGCTTGTTATATCCATTTAACTATGAGAACAAATATGTGATAAGCTTTTGCGTTATACTATAACTATCATCACAAAAGCACCACTTCGTTAGTCATTTTAACAAATAAAGTCTTAATTGTAAATACTCATATTTTGTGATATACTGCACATAGTGTTTAAAGTAATAATGATATTATGACAAATAAAAAGATAATGTTTTATTTGCCCGATTATAAAAGAATTAGATTCAGGAGATTTTCATGGATACAAAACCAAACAAAAATTACGGAACTACTTTTTTTGCATTAGCATTTATTGTAGCTATCTTTTTTGAGCTTTATTTTATTATGACAAATCCATATAATTACTTTATGCTTATAGGCATTGGTATTATTATGATTATTTTAGGATATTTAACCTTTGATAGTATTTCAAAGGCAAAGGAGGCTGCCGCAAAGCAGTTAAATGAGCAAAACGAAATGATGTTAAAGGCGAGCAAGGCTATTTATCTTGCCACCAAAAGAAACACACAAGAGGCTCAAAAGCAGCACGCTCAGAATATCAAGGCTATTGAGTATATGATGAACAATATGATTTCTAATGAAAAGGATATGGTTAATGCCATGATTACCAAAAACGAAGAAATCGCTGCAAAACAAATTACTGCAAAGCCAGAGGGAAATGATATGTCCTCACTTATTGAACAGCTTTCTGCATCAAATGCCAAGCTTGCAAAGGAGGTTCAGTCAGCTATTACAGTTAATGAGCTTGTTAAAGCAAATGCTGATTTAGTAAAAAATGTCCGTGAGGTTTTAGGCAACAGCCAGCCAGCCTTAGATAATAGTAATCTTACAAGCTATGTTAATTCGGCTGTTAATACAAACGCAGACATAAATGTAAATACAACTGCAAGTATGAATGTGAACACAGCTTCAACTACAGCTCCTATAGCAAATAACACAACTATTGATACTCCTGTGGTTAATATTCCTGTTGCAGATACTCCTATAGCAGAAGCTCCTGCGGCAAATAACATAACTGTTGGTTCTCCTGTAGTTAATGACACAACGATTGACACTCCTATTGTTGACACCCCAGTTGTTGATACTCCTATTGTTGAAGCACCTAGTGCTGAATTATATCCAGCTTCGTCTGCAGCTTCAACTGATGATATGGAGCAGGAGGATGATGAGTTCGACTTTGAATCCTTTGAGATTCCAGAGGATGCTGATGATGTACAAATAACTGATGGTGATACTGCATCCTCAAAGGAAATTATTGATGATGTAAATGTGTCAGCTCTTGATGATATGGTGGAAACAGAGGGAAATACAATCGCACCTGAGGTCTCAAGTGAATTAGATAAAGAAATGAGTTCAACACCATCTGATTCAGCTATGGCCGGATTAGATGACAACCCAAACAGACAATTAACAGAAGAGGAGATAGCTGCGCTCTTTGCCAACTTATAACGCTATGAATTATATTGTATTAGACTTAGAATGGAATCAATCTCCCAAAGGAAAAGACGGGGAGCTTTCGCAAATCCCTTTTGAAATTATAGAGATTGGTGCAATAAAGTTAGACGAAAGCGGAAATATTATAGATTCTTTCAACAAGCTTATAAAGCCGGTAGTATATAAAGAGCTTCACCATATTATTAAGGACATTACAGGATTTACCATGAGGGAGTTAAACAAAGGGGAAAGCTTTCCTACTGTTGCCCAGGCTTTTATAAACTGGTGTGGTGATGAATATAAGTTTTGTACCTGGGGTTCTCTTGATATAACAGAGCTGTTCAGAAATATGCGTTATCATCATATACCATTGCCCAAGCCACCTATATTCTATTTTGACTTACAGCGTATTTTTAATATACAATTTGAAAATGGAGATAGAAATACTCGCTCTTTAGAGTATGCAGTAGACTATTTGCACATTAAAACTGATGAGCCTTTTCATAGAGCTTACTATGATGCTTTATACACAGCGTATGTATTTCAAAAGCTTGATATAGACCTTATAAATAAGAATTACTCTATTGACTATTATCAGGTGCCTACTACACGAAGCGAGGAAATATCTGTTGTTTATGATACTCATTCACAATTTGTTTCCCGTTCCTTTGACAGTAAAAACGATGCAATGAGTGATAAAAATGTTACTTCCACAATTTGCTATAAGTGTGGAAAAAAAGCAAAGAAAAAAATCAGGTGGTTCTCCGATAATGCTAAAACCTATTATTCACTAAGCTACTGTGCAGAGCATGGATTTCTTGCCGGCAAAATCAGGATTAGACGATTTTCCGGAGAACATTACTTTGTAATAAAAACATTAATGCAGACTAATGAAGAAGGTGTAAACAAGATCAAAAACCGTCAATTAGAAATAAGAGCAAAAAGACGCAAAAAAAGACATACATAGGATTACGATAAATATCTAATGTTTTATCTAAATCCTACCTGAATTTAATCTTTCTTCTTTTTCTCCTTTTAAATCTCTGTTTAGACTCTTTAAACACCCGTCTACGCTCTCTTTTTCTCTTTCGCTTATCCTTTGTTTTTATAAAATAAACAATATATACAATAATTCCTATAAGCACTAATATTCCCAATATAAACAGCCATATGTTAATTGGAATATTAGCTATTTTAGAGCTTTCATTATCCTGCTCAGTTTTTACAGGAGATACATTTCCTGTTTCCTCCTGCTTTTGTTCAATACTAAGCTTTGTACTGCCCATATATTTATTTCCAAAATAATACTTTACTTGGGCGACCTCACCCTTAGAGGTATCATCTAAATATTCTACTTCATATTTTAAGTCACTCATTGACGCACCCTCTGGCACCATTACATAGTCGCCTTTGCCTACATTCAATAAGCCTCCCTGATTAACAAACACATCCTTCATTTTTACGAAGAAATCCTTTGTATCCTGATTAAATCTTGTTTCATTTTCGGCTATATTAACCTTGTCAAAATGGTTAAAGCCATACTCAAACAGATTTTTTGTATCATTAAATACTTCCTCATCTGTAGAGTTCATAAACACACATATAAGGGTTTTTCCATCCTTTTTTGCAACAGTTACAAGAGTTCTGCCTGCCTCGTCTGTATAGCCTGTCTTTCCTGCTATTGCATAAGGATAATAATTTCCGCTGGTAGAAACTAACATTTGATGTCTGTTTACCTGAGTACGCTCAACATTACATTTATTAGTTGTTGGCAAAACATAGCTCTCTGTTCCAGAAATCTCAGTAAAAATCGGATTATTAATGGCAGCCTTTGTAATCATTGCCATATCATATGCAGTTGTATAGTGGTTTTCGTCCTGCAAGCCACTTGCATTAACAAAGCTCGTATCAGTAGCTCCAAGCTCCTTAGCTCTCTTTGTCATAAGCTTTGCAAACTCTTCCTCTGAGCCGGATATATGATAGGCAAGACCAACTGCTGCATCATTGCAGGAACGAAGCAACAACGCATATAAACTGTCCTTTACGGTCATTTCTTCACCACTTACAAGACCTAGCTTTGCTGCATCAAAAGGGAGGGAGCTTAATGCTTTGCCACTATATGTAACTATGTCCTCCATATTACAATTTTCTATAGTAAGCAGTCCTGTCATAACCTTTGTAATACTGGCAGGATACAGCTTTTTGTGACTATTTTTCTCGTATAAAACAGCTCCTGTATCTGCCTCCATTAAAATAGCGCTTGACCCAGACACCTCTGGTGCAGCAGGATATTCTGCTGCAAAAGAAGTGTCTGGATTAAGTGCTAATGTATTAATAATAAAAATAATTACAAGGAAAAAACTCAATTTTTTCTTCATTTTAGTTACCCATCTGTCTTTTAATTACCTTTAGTCTGGTAAATTCTTCTCTTTCCTTTTCCTCTAACGCATTAGAAATGCTCTTTACTCTTTCTGTAAAGGTAGGAATTGTTATGTTCTGCAAAGCATTGGCTCTCTTTTGTGTTTTCTTAACATTTGTAGCCAGCCTGTATGCAGAATTTTCTATTGCTGCAAGCTCTATTGACAACTCCTTAACCTTTTCAAAGGCAACTCTGGCCTTATCAAGATTAAGAGAAGATCCATAGAAGGAATAAGTAGGACTAATGCTATTTTTATCATAATCAATATGTGGAATTTCCACACCCATAATACTTCTTGATTTGATAGTAATAGACTCCTCTGTTGGAACAGATGAAGCAGACTCCATAACATAGTTGATACCCAGCTCAATATTGGCTGCCTCTAATGCCTTGTAGGCAGTTTCGTAGGTAACTAATATTTCCTTTTGAATACTGTCTGCCTTATCTATTAATTCCATAAGCTCGCGAATAAGAATATTTCTCTTCTTATCCATAAGCTCATAGCCCTGCTTTGCAAGAGCAAGGGAATTTTTAGCTAATATAAGGTTACCCTTAGTAGGAAAGGTATTTGGATCCATTAATTATCACCTTCTATATTTACATCAATGTCTGCAGTAGCCTCATAGTATTTATCAAGAATTTTTGTATCAATTCTATCTAACTCTTCCTTTGGTAAAATATGAAGAAGCTTCCAGCCTAAATTTAAGGTTGTAATAATATCTCTGTCCTCATAGTCCTTCTGACCAACAAAGTGATTTTCAAACTCTTTACCAAACTTTAAGTATAACTTATCAGTATCAGAAAGCTCATCCTCACCAATAACTGAAGCTAAGGCTCTGGCCTCTCCAACCTTTGCATATGCAGAGAATAACTGGTTGGCAACTGCCTGATGGTCATCTCTTGTATAGCCTTCGCCGATACCATCCTTCATAAGTCTTGATAATGAAGGAAGTACATTAATTGGTGGATAAATTGACTGACCATGTAAGCTTCTGTCTAATACTATCTGTCCTTCTGTAATATATCCAGTAAGGTCAGGAATTGGATGAGTAATATCATCATTTGGCATTGAAAGAATAGGAATCTGTGTAACAGAGCCTTTAGAATTTCTAACAATTCCAGCTCTTTCATATATAGTAGCAAATTCACTATAAAGGTAGCCAGGGTAACCCTTTCTTGAAGGAATTTCACCCTTTGATGATGAAACCTCACGCATTGCCTCAGCAAAGGAGGTCATATCTGTAAGTATAACCAACACCTGCTTGCCTAAATCAAAGGCTAAATATTCAGCAACAGTAAGCGCAACCTTTGGTGTAATAAGTCTTTCAACAACCGGGTCATTTGCAAGATTTAAAAACATTACAACATGGTCCATAACCTGACTTTCCTCAAAGGTCTTTTTGAAGAATTCAGCTACATCATACTTAACACCCATAGCTGCAAATACAACTACTAATTCCTCATCTGAGCCTTCGCCTAAGGAAGCCTGCTTAACTATCTGTGCAGCAAGCTTATCATGTGGCAGACCATTTCCAGAGAAAATTGGAAGCTTCTGACCACGAATAAGTGTTGTAAGTCCGTCAATAGCTGAGATACCTGTTCTAATATAGTTTCTTGGATATTCTCTTGTTACAGGGTTTAATGGCTTTCCGTTTACATCTCTCTTAATATCCGAAACAACAGGTCCCATATTATCTATTGGCTGACCTATACCATTAAAAGTTCTGCCAAGCAAATCTTCTGATAATGCAATCTCAAGAGGATGTCCTGTAAGCTTTGTATGGGTATTTTTAAGTGACATATTTTCTGTACCTTCAAATACCTGAATAATAGCCTTCTCCTCATAGATTTCGATTATTCTTCCGATTTTTCTTTCCTTGCCGTTTATACCGTCTACTGTAAGTTCAACGATTTCGTCAAACTTAGCATTTTTTACGCCCTCTAATGCAATTAGAGGTCCATTTATTTCGCTTAATCCTAAATATGATATTGCCATAAAACTACCTCCTACGCATTTTTCTCTATTACATTGTTGTAGAATTCATCTACCAGCTTTGTATAATCATCAAACATTTCCATCTTATCATTTGGAATGTCATACTTAACAGCTATAACCTTTTCAAATATGTTCTCAGCCTTAAGCACTGAAACAGGCATTCCCATATTTACTAAAACCTTACACTTTTCGTATAAGTAAAGGATAAGCTCCATCATTTTAAGCTGCTTTATAAGAGGTACACAGGTATCGTCCTTATGGAAAGCGTTCTGCTGCAAAAATCCAAGTCGGATAACTCTTGCGATTTCAAGTGTAAGCTTCTGGTCATCTGGTAATACATCTGAACCGATAAGCTTAACGATTTCAATAAGTGAGCTTTCCTGATTAAGAATTGCTAATATCTGATTTCTGCAGGATACAAAATCTGGTCCTACATTTTCATTGTACCAGGCTGCCAAATCTCCTAAATATTCACTATAGCTTGTAAGCCAATGAATAGCTGGGAAGTGTCTTGCATAGGCAAGGGATTTATCAAGTCCCCAGAAGCATCTTACAAATCTCTTTGTATTTTGTGTAACTGGCTCTGAGAAATCACCACCCTGTGGAGAAACAGCACCGATAATTGATACTGAACCGTCTGTACCATTAAGGTTTCTAAAATATCCAGCTCTTTCATAGAAAGCAGAAAGTTTACTTGCCAAATATGCTGGGAAGCCTTCCTCGGCTGGCATTTCCTCAAGACGGCCAGAAAGCTCTCTTAAAGCCTCTGCCCAACGGGAGGTTGAATCAGCCATAATTGCAACATGGTAGCCCATATCTCTGTAGTATTCAGCAAGTGTAATACCTGTATAAATACTAGCCTCTCTGGCTGCAACTGGCATATTTGAAGTATTGGCAATAAGAACAGTTCTATCCATAAGTGGATTTCCACTCTTAGGGTCAACAAGCTTTGAGAAGTCCTCCAAAACCTGAGTCATCTCATTTCCTCTTTCACCACAGCCAATATATACAATAATATCTGCATCTGACCATTTAGCTATCTGGTGCTGTGTCATTGTTTTACCTGTACCGAAGCCACCAGGTACACAGGCTGTACCACCTTTTGCAATAGGGAATAAAGTATCAAGAATTCTTTGTCCTGTTACTAATGGCTTTGTTGAAGCAAATCTCTTTGCTGTTGGTCTAGGCACTCTGATAGGCCACTTCTGTGTAAGTGTAAGAGGTCTTTCAGTACCATCACTTAATTTTATAGTAGCTATTGTGTCATTAATTGTATACTGACCATCCTTAACTACACTGGTAATAACACCCTCTGTTTTAGGTGGCACCATTGACTTATGGACGATAGACTTAGTTTCAACAACCTCGGCTATTATTGTGCCAGGAAGTACATAGTCACCTTCCTTTACAGTAACCTTTACATCCCAGAGCTTTTCTGTATTTAAGGAATTAACACTAATACCTCTGCTAATGTAAATGCCTGAGTTGTTAGCTATTTCTGAAAGTGGTCTTTCAATACCATCAAAAATATTATTAATGATGCCAGGTGCTAAGGTTACGAAAATAGCACTATCTGTACCATATACAAGGTCGCCCGGCTTTAAGCCGCTGGTTTCCTCATATACCTGTATAGTAGTCATTTCAGAGGTTAAGGAGATAACCTCACCAACTAATTTTTCTTCACTAACATAAACCATTTCACCCATATTAAAGTCTGTAATACCTTTAATATAAATAACCGGACCGTTAATACCGTAAATTTTACCTGTTTTTTCCATTTTTATCTGCCTCCCCCAATAGTGTATTTTTCTTTTAATTCTTCAAATTTTGTTTCGTAAGAATCATCAATAAGAATATTTCTTGAAGGAATTTGTCCAATAACTCCACCAGAAAAGGACTTGTCACTAATTCTGATTTTCATTGTTGGATACTCGTGAATATCTTCTATAATATCCTGATCCTGTGGGTCAAGAATTACTATAAGCTCATCATTGCCTGCAACCTTTTTCATTCTTTCGATTTTGGCAGCAACGCTCTCCTTATATTCACTGGTCTTTATATAATCTGTAAGCAACTGTCTTACTTCTTCAAACAGCTTTTCCTTAAGCTCAACCTGCTTGTGGTTGATTTTTCTTCTAAGGTGCATCTGCATAGAAGTATATTCCTGACTTGCTTTTCTCTTTATTCCCTCCTCTGCAATAGAGGTATTTAATTTTGCCTTCTTTATAGACTCTTCCTTACGCTCAGTAAAGTAATCGTCCATTTTTTTCTTATATTGGGTAACCATCTCGTCACATTCCCTTTGAACGTTTTCAAGGGTTACACTAGAAAAATGCTTAAGCTTCTCTTCTGTTGTCAAAGCCTTCACCTACTTTCTAAAGTTTAACTCCAATAGCTTCATTGATATATGAAGTAATAAAGTCTGCTCGTTTCATACTTCCGTGTCTGTCAGGTATTTCTAATATAAGAGGCTCTTTATATGCCATCTTTACCTTACCTATAACTTCTGGAAACTTATGTGACAGCAACTCAGTAACAAAAAGAATACCAACGCTTTTATCCTTCAAAACATTAGCAAGAGCGTCTTCTAATTCTTCCTTTTCGTGAACAACTATAGACTCAACTCCTGATAATCTCATACCAGTTGCAGTATCAATGTTATCACTAATTAAATATGCTTTCATCTTATAGTTTACCTAAAATCATAAATGAAATGATAAGTCCGTAAAGGGCTACACCTTCTGCCAAACCAACGAAGATAAGTGACTTACCTAAGATGCTTGAATCTTCACTGATTGCACCAAGTGCTGCGCTGGCTGCACTTGCTACGGCAATACCACCACCTACACAAGAAAGACCTGTTGATAATGCTGCTGCAATATATCCAAGACCTGTTGCAGAGGAAGCAGCCTGTGCTGTTTCTTCAGCAGCCTGTGCTGTTGTTGCAAAGCCAAATACTGTACCAACAATAAGTATTCCAAAGAATAACATAACATTAATTGCTAATGCCTTCTTGTATCTTCCCTTATTCTTTTCTCCTGCTGCATATACTCCAAAAGGAATAACATAAGTTAAAATAAGTGCAATAATTAATGTAATTTTAATAGCCATTTTTTTGTCCTCCAAAATCTACTTTTTTTCTCGTCCATAAGCCTTGAACTCTCGTCCATCGCCCTTATAGAACCTGCTAAACATTTCATAGTATTCAAGACGAAGTACCTGAATACCAACTATAAGTCCTTCAAGACCGCAAACAAATAAGTTTCCGATGATGATTACTATTATATTACCTGAACCTCCATTTTCAGCTCCTGCAAGCATCATTACAACCTCCATCATTGCCGCATGCGAAACTGCAAAAGCGCCAACTCTGACAAAGGATAAGGTGTTTGAAAAATAACTTAACAAAAGTTCAAATAATTCAAAGAAAGTCTGAACTACAAACATTCCTTTTCCGCCCTCAATAAGCTCCTTCTTTTTGTTAAGCTTGTTGATAATAGGCTCTTTAAATGCAATTAGTATAAGTGGAATACCAAACATTACTAAAAGCACTATTGCCCCAGGAAGTTTATTTCCTGTCATAAACAACACTATACATAAAACTACTGCCCCGTAGAAAATAAAGCCCATTAATCCGTTTGTATCGAATATAAGTCTGCCCTTTTCTCCAGCCTTTATAGCATTAATCATATTAAGTATCATTGCTATAAGAATAAGTCCCATACCAAAGGCGATTGCTACTATAAATACAGTGTTAAGTGTTCCAATAAATGGTAAATTGGTCATTGCTGACATTGGTCTTAACCAAATCGGCTTTATAATATCTTCAAATCCGAATATTGAGCCAAACATAAAACCGAATATTGTTGAGAAAAATCCTGCACTTGCAATAATCGCAGCAAGATTTATTTTCTTTATTTTGTAAAGAAGCAAACCACCTATAAGCAGCAACAATCCATGTCCTACATCGCCGAACATTGCGCCGAATATAAAGGAATAAGTAAGTGCTACAAATATTGTTGGGTCAATTTCGTTGTAAGAAGGTATACCATACATTCTTATATACATTTCAAATGGTTTGAACAACTTTGGATTTTTAAGCTTTGTAGGCGGCTCTGAGTCAACACCCTTATGCTGTTCGTCCACAATACAAATTGTATCTGGCTCATTATCAGCAATAAGCTTTTCAAAGGCCTTTGAGTCCTCCTTTGACATCCAGCCACAAAGAATATAGTAGGAAATACCTGATTCCTTTGTACATGCTGCATATTTTCTAATCTCATGTGCAAAGGAATGCTCTCTTGCAGTAGCAACTGCTGCCTTCAAATCCTCTATATTTGCTTCAAGCTCAATTTTGAACTTCTTTTTAAGCTCTGAAAGCTCATTTTGTGTCTGTTCAATTTCTGCCCTAACCTTGTCACATTCCTCCTTTGGAGTACCAGTAACCTCATTAGGCATATAGGTTCTTTCAAAATGTAATGAAGCGTATGCTGCATCAACGCTGTCCTTTTCTATCTGTGGGACAAAATACACACCCCACACATATTTGTCATCCTCCATAGATTTTACAAATACTGATTCAACGCTGTCATATACATATTCATCGAACTTTTTATAATGCTCCTTTGGTATTCTGCCAAATCTGTATTTAAGGTACTTAAACTTTAAAATATCATCAATATCGTACTCAATATCTACGAATGGCATTACCTTATTTAACAGCTCATTAAGGCTTAAAAGCTTTTTATCGTATTCCTCTTCTAATTTTTTCTGAGCAACATATTTGTCGTATAAATCACTAATACATTTCTCAAAATCGTTTTTTTCTTCCGTTTGCTTATCAGTAAGTTCCCTACCTGTCAAGGCTAAAAGCTCTTCTCCTCTGCTTAAAACCTCTTTGTATGGGTTCGCTTCTGTAAACGGATGTAGTGTGTTAGAGCTTTTTAATTCACTAGGTGCATATTCCAAATGAATTTCAAACTTTGACAAATATTTGCTAACCATTCTGTCAAGGTCTGATTTTGGCCCTGTAACACTAACAAAATTCAATTTTGTTATCAATCTTTTTCACCTCGGTTTACATTATTTCTGCAATAATTACATCTGGCTTATATCCATATCTAATTGATTCTGCAATCTTTATCAGTCTTTGAATTTCTTCATTTTTTTCTGACATATATGTATTTACGCAGGCAATGGAATATGGGTTTAAGTTAAATGACTTGTTGTTAAGCTTGTGCATTACCTGTCTGTATGCCTTCTCTAAATCATTTATGCCAAGGGAGGCTTCCTTTAGATATGTGCCCAGCTTTGTCTTTTCAATGATGGTCATAAACTCATTCATATCCTGTGACTCAACAATCGCTTTAATCTGGTCAGATTTTATTCTGTAGTTTACAGGAATAATAATGTCATATATTCTGGCATTACTTAGCTTGTAATACTGTTTAGCCCTGTATATCCACAATACATTTAATAAATCAATATCTGTTCCTACAAACTCTGATATAGTTTTTTGTTCCTTACTATTAAATACCTTTTTCTTTTTCCAAAGGTATTTAAATGCAAATATGTCTAATGCCATTTCATAATCAAACATCGTATGATCTGCATATTCACTTACACTCTTTAGGGGTTCATAATACAAGGTTCCTTTAAGTGCCTCTATAATCTGTTCAACTGTAGTGGCATCATATACTGCTTGAATATCAATATCGGAATACTCTGTAAATATTACCTCTGCTTTGTCAAAATAAGACTGGCTGTCTTCGTAATTTAATCCTCTGATAGCTCTTTTTATCATAGCCACTTCATATTTCATAAAGTAAAGCTTTAGAAAATTTCTTTGTCCCATATTGGCAAATTTGTAAATCTTAGAGAAATCTCTATATATGCTATATGTAAGAATTTTCTCCATTTCACCCCTGTGTATAAACTCTGGGTCCACCTCTTCAAAAACATCTTCATATGTTTTATGTTTTTTTAGTTGGTCTACAAACTCGCTGACTGAAGTTGCTTCTGTGAGCCTTTGATATTCAGACTTTTTTAAAAGCTTACCTCGCATAGCGCGTACCTTTGTAGTCAGACCACCATACTGTAATACTTTTAACATAAGCTACTCCTTAATAATCTGTTCAAATATTTCTTTGGCCCACTGGTCATGTTTACTATTATATGAAGCTTCAATACCTGCAACCTCATCTAATATGGCATTACGCATATCGGCTAATTCTTTCTGATGAATACTTGATAAGTTATCTTCTAGCTCTTTAAGTTCTTTTTGTGTCTGCCCATCAAGCTGCTCATCAAACCTTTTAATTTTTTCTTCAATGTTTCTTGCATATTCAGTCTTTTCTTTTTCAGCGTCCTGCTGTACACCCACCGCAGATGCTTCTATTCTGGAAAGACTTTCAATGACCTGATCAATCTTGTTATCTTCCATTAGCTTACCTCCTTTGAAAGATATTTGTGATATATTTCACAAGCGAATTATACTACCAATGATAAAAAAATAAAACCCTCCAAATGAATATTTTCAGTTTTTATACATTTTTTAATCATTATATGAGGTACGCTTGAAAATTGTATGGAAATTTTACAAATATAAGCCTTTTCTATGGATTTTAAATATGAATCTGCAATTAAATTTGAAATATTTTTCCTTATATGATACCATTCTAGGGATATATTATATGTTTACACACAGAAAGGTTAATTTTATGCGACTTAGAAATGTAAAAGGTTCAAGAGAAACTATTGCTGCCAGCCAATTTACAATAGATACACCAGAAATTTATAAAGGAAAATGGTCAGAGGTTTTCGGAAATGAAAATCCTATTTATATAGAGGTCGGTATGGGAAAGGGTAAATTTATTACCACTCTTGCTGCTATGAATCCAACTATCAACTATATTGGTATTGAAAAATATTCCAGTGTTTTAGTTCGTGCCATTGAGAAAAGAGCTGAGCTGGATATAAATAATCTGTTCTTTATTAGAATGGACGCTGAAAACATCTGTGAGATATTTGATGAAAATGAAATTTCCCGTATTTATCTTAATTTCTCAGACCCGTGGCCAAAGGACAGACACGCAAAGCGCCGTCTTACTTCAAAGGAATTTTTTGCCCGCTATGACAAGATATTAAAGCCAGACGGAATTGTAGAGTTTAAAACTGATAACAATATGCTTTTTGACTTTTCCCTTGAGCAAATCCCTATGGCAAACTGGGAAATCACTAAATACACCCGTGACCTCCATCACAGTGATATGAATGAGGGTAATGTAATGACTGAATACGAAGAAAAGTTTTCATCAATGGGGAATAATATTAATAAGCTTATTGCAAAACGATAGTTTCAAAAGCTTATTACATAATGATAGAAAAAAATATTGTGAAACAAAAGACTAAACAGACTATTGCAATAAGTTAGACTAAAAAATCATTGTAAAGAATTTAGAAGTAAATTATAAAATCGCTGTGGCTTACTCTGGCATAAAATACTTACCAAGTCTGACTACAGCGATTTTTTTATTATTGTTTTATGCAGCCTACTAGCTGTCTGTTAATCTTTCTACACTCCTACTCGCCCTCTTCGTCCACTACCTCCACCTGATACTCAGTTTCATCTACAATAATTCCCTGCCTGCTAAGTATTCCGGTTTCTTTATCCTCCTCAAAAACAATATTCTTTTTCTTAATACGCAATTTTAAACTTCTGTCAATAAGGAAGGAAATAACCGCTACAACCGGTACTCCTAAGAACATACCAACTACACCAGCCAGCCAGCCACCTACGGTTATGGCAAAAATAATCCATATTGGACGAAGTCCTGTGCTTTCTCCCAAAATCTTTGGTCCTAAGTACAAGCCGTCGAACTGCTGTAATATAAATATAAGAATACCAAAGATAACTGCAAATTTTATATCTACTATAATAAGCAATACAACTCCTGGTATAGCACCAATAAATGGTCCAAAGTATGGAATCATATTTGTAATTCCTACAATAACACTAATAACTAATGCGTATGGAATGTTAAGGACCGTCATTGCAATCCAGCACAAAACTCCAATAATAAGTGAATCTATCATCTTTCCAATAATAAAATCACCAAATATCTTATTACATTCACCAGCAGTAGTAACTATTCTGTCACCCTTATCTGTTCCGAAAAGAACATACACCAGCTTTTTTGCATTGTTAATCAAATGTGGCTTGTCTATAAGCATATACATAGATACTATTACCGCAATGAAGAAATCAATAACTCCGGTTATAACTGATACCGAGGTGCTAAACACAGCAGGCACTATCTGTGGAAGCTGCTTTGTAATAAACTCAGAAACAACACTTGGTATCTTTTCTATAAAATCATATATTGCCTGAAAATCCCAGCTTGGATTTTTTTCTTCAATAAGTCTAATCTGTGCAATCAGCCTGTTATAACCAGTCTGTGCACTTTCTATAAATGTACTTATCTGTGTAAGTGTGTCTGCAATCTGTGGAATAATATAAAATATTATCGTAGCAATCATACCAAAGACTATGATATACGATAATAAAATCGATATAACCTTTCTAACCGTTCTATTTTTAATTCTAAACAGCTTCCTTAAAATACTCTGATTTATAAACTTTGCAAGTGGATTAATAATGTAGGCAATAAAAAATCCCAATAAAAATGGTGTTAAAACACCTATTAATGTAGATACAAATTTCTGAGTATCACTCCAGCTAACAATAATCTTTATCCCTATAGCAGCCAGCAATATAACTACCAGTGCATATACAGAAATCGTAAAATATTTGTCATTTTTTTTGAATTTGTGTTTCATAATAGTCTCCCAAAATTTTCTTTGTTCTAGTATAACAATCTTTTGCAAGTTTTTAAAGAGTTTTGGACAAATTATAAATATATTTAATAATTTTTATTTTATTTACATATTTTATGGGACCGGATTAAGTTTTAGTTGATAGATTTTAATTGAGGATTGATTAATGAGTTGATTTAGGTGGCTGATTTGATGGGTTGATTTAGAGGGTTGATTTGTGAGCTGCCTTAATGAATGATTTATTTGCTGATTTAATGGTTGGTTTTCTCTTTATTTTAAGGTTTATAAACAAACTTTAATTTTTTTTTAATTTTTTTTAAAAAAAATCAAAAAAACACTTGCTTTTTTTTGTACAATCTTATATAATGACTCTTGCGTTAAGGCAAAAGAAATTTTAAGCGCGATTAGCTCAGTTGGTAGAGCACCTGACTCTTAATCAGGGTGTCCAGGGTTCGAACCCCTGATCGCGCACTTGAAAGGTATCCGGTCTTTATTTAGGAAAGCTCGGGTGCTTTTTTTTGTGATTTTTTGCAATTTACATTTATTCACTCCTATTTCCCCTTTCTTACGACATCTCAACTATTTTATTCATAGAAATAACCCCAAACTTTCATTAAGTGGCACTTAATTAAGGGGTCTTCCAGTTTTTATCCACTCCTCAAACTTAATTTTTTCCACCATATGGAATACACTACTACCATATGAAATTACACTACTCTCAAACGTTATTTTCTTCATACCTACACTTGGGGTTGTTTTACTACCATATGAAATTACACTACTCTCAAACATTCTCGCTGTTTTATTGTTGCTTGTTGTTGTTTTACTACCATATGAAATTACACTACTCTCAAACTATGCCAGCTTGATAACACCACAGAATCCGGTTTTACTACCATATGAAATTACACTACTCTCAAACTTGTTTATGAAATTGTAGGTTAGATATTTAGTTTTACTACCATATGAAATTACACTACTCTCAAACTTCTCCGCCAGCTCTTTGGCTATTGGAATGGTTTTACTACCATATGAAATTACACTACTCTCAAACCGCTCTATTGCTTCGCTTTATTTCTGCAACGTTTTACTACCATATGAAATTACACTACTCTCAAACCGCATAAATTGAAATTCATACGCTAAGTTAGTTTTACTACCATATGAAATTACACTACTCTCAAACTACAAAGAGATGGCTAATGATGAGCTTAAAGTTTTACTACCATATGAAATTACACTACTCTCAAACTTGAGATACCCAGAGTGTAAGTAGTGTCAAGTTTTACTACCATATGAAATTACACTACTCTCAAACAGCCCAAGTGGAATAAAAGTTCCACCAACAGTTTTACTACCATATGAAATTACACTACTCTCAAACGACGATTCATTATTTATTGATTTTTTAACTGTTTTACTACCATATGAAATTACACTACTCTCAAACTGGTGTTAATAAATGGTATGCTGTTCGACCGTTTTACTACCATATGAAATTACACTACTCTCAAACTTCGGGTACTCTTTTACTTTTTTTGACTGCGTTTTACTACCATATGAAATTACACTACTCTCAAACAATGCCGTTAATCTTTCGTGGAATTATTTTGTTTTACTACCATATGAAATTACACTACTCTCAAACTATGAACTTGTTACACCTCAGAAGTGGAAGGTTTTACTACCATATGAAATTACACTACTCTCAAACTTGAGTGAGTGTATAATGGTGGTATTGTTAGTTTTACTACCATATGAAATTACACTACTCTCAAACTTGAGTGAGTGTATAATGGTGGTATTGTTAGTTTTACTACCATATGAAATTACACTACTCTCAAACGTTATTAAAATCAGTTAACATTTTTTCTATGTTTTACTACCATATGAAATTACACTACTCTCAAACGCAACATTAACAGCAATAGTCCCAAAAGGAGTTTTACTACCATATGAAATTACACTACTCTCAAACTTAAAAAATGCAATCCTATTTTTGTCTATTGTTTTACTACCATATGAAATTACACTACTCTCAAACAAAATAAAAAGATATATCTAACTGTTTTATGTTTTACTACCATATGAAATTACACTACTCTCAAACCTACAACTGCGTTGTTTATCTCGTTTTCGTCGTTTTACTACCATATGAAATTACACTACTCTCAAACATGTACAAATATGCTTTGAAACACGAAATAGTTTTACTACCATATGAAATTACACTACTCTCAAACACCTGTGTGTTGTTGGTGTCTGTTCCATCGGTTTTACTACCATATGAAATTACACTACTCTCAAACTCTGCTTCGCACCCACACCAGCTTTCCAACGTTTTACTACCATATGAAATTACACTACTCTCAAACGTTATTTTCTTCATACCTACACTTGGGGTTGTTTTACTACCATATGAAATTACACTACTCTCAAACTATAATCATCCTCGTTAAGCTGCAGTTTGAGTTTTACTACCATATGAAATTACACTACTCTCAAACCGCCGATGATGTACACTCCACATTCGCAAAGTTTTACTACCATATGAAATTACACTACTCTCAAACGTGCATAGCCTTATAATTGAAAAAATAAAAGTTTTACTACCATATGAAATTACACTACTCTCAAACGATGTTTTAACTAAAAAAGTTAAAGAAAATGTTTTACTACCATATGAAATTACACTACTCTCAAACGAAGCAGATTGCCGAGAAAGAACACGCAATGTTTTACTACCATATGAAATTACACTACTCTCAAACTCAAGCAGATACAACATCTTTTCAACATCTGTTTTACTACCATATGAAATTACACTACTCTCAAACCAAGAATGGAAACCTACGCACGGTGTAAAAGTTTTACTACCATATGAAATTACACTACTCTCAAACATGTCTTTTGATAGAGCATCAAGCTATCCTGTTTTACTACCATATGAAATTACACTACTCTCAAACGTGCTTTGTTCGCTTGTTCCTTGCGTTCAGGTTTTACTACCATATGAAATTACACTACTCTCAAACTTCAGTAAGCTTTTCATATGTTTCTTTTTGGTTTTACTACCATATGAAATTACACTACTCTCAAACAGCTTATTATACCTGCAGATGAATATTTGTGTTTTACTACCATATGAAATTACACTACTCTCAAACGTGGATAAAATTATAATTTGTAAACATTGTGTTTTACTACCATATGAAATTACACTACTCTCAAACGAAACGGCTACAGATTATGCGTTGAAAATGGTTTTACTACCATATGAAATTACACTACTCTCAAACGCAGAGATAGAGGGCGTACGACCAGATAGAGTTTTACTACCATATGAAATTACACTACTCTCAAACCTCAAATCAAAAATTATGATTTGGTACCAAGTATAATGCCCACTACAACATCGTAATTCATATAGCTTACTTATTCGTATATTATTACATATCAAACGATATTTCACAACCATCTTTATCAATTATTTTTACTTGAGTATAATTTGACATTTTCTCAGGTTGTCTATTTTCAATTAAAAATATATTTACTTTATTATACTCAGCAAATTCATATATTTTTTCTATCTCATATTCATTAAAAAATGTATGCAACCCAACAAATATAAAACTTTTTATATTCATTAATTCATGATTTACACGAATATATTCAATAAGCTTTTCTGTTTGGTCCTCATATTTTTCAAGAATTTTTACATCTAACATTTTCAAAATATCTGTAACATCTATTTTATCTTTATAGGTTAGTTCAACATCTAAATTATCCACTATATGTAAAAAATATTTCTCTATATTTTGACATATTTCATTATTTTCAACTAAAAGTTCAGATAAATTTATTTCCTCTCTTATTTTTTCATATAACCTAGTTAAGACTTTCTTTGTATTTATTTCCAGTTCTATGGGATTTATTACCAAATCTACCATATCCCATGGTTTTATTATTTTATTATTCTCTGAAAATATAAAAATCTCCTCTTTGTCTACTATGCTTCGCCTCATTTCATCTATTATTTTTCTGAAAAACATTGCGTTTTCAACAATTAAAATACCTCTGTCATTTTCTTTTAATTCATATATAAAATTGTAATCTATATGTGTTATTCTCATAATATTATCAACCTTTTATCATTATCCACTACATTAGACTTAAATTCGCCTGTTATAGTTTCCATTTTTTGAAATTGCTTCTCTGTTAATGTTAACACCTGTACAAGTCCTTCAGGTGGTTTATTTTTTCTCACATTATATACCACTGCGTCAGAAATAGTCTGATTCAGAGCCAGTTTAGTATAAACCGACTCCTGAATCATTATAAATCCATTTTTTATTAAATATTTTCTAAATTGTATGTAATCTTTTTTATTTGCCGATGTTAAAGTTGGCAAATCGAAAAAAACTAAAATTCTCATATACCTATAACTCATCCTTGTAAAACCTTATAAGTGAAACATCTTTTTCATTAATTGCATCAAATACACTTCTACAATATATTTTTATCGCATTATTAACATAATTTTTCTTGCCATCTATTATTACCTCCTGATTAAGTAAATCTACCATAAATATTTTTTCTTCATGTTCAAACCTATCTGGTTCCAATCTTACAACTCTCTTGTCAACTAAAATTCTAAATGGTTCCATCAAATCTGAACCTAGATTAAACTGATTAAACATATTATCATGAAATAATGCTAATTGGGTTATATAACCATTTGAAACAATTTCACGATTAAATGCAGATAAAATTAATCCATAACCATAATTCAATGCAGCATTTATTGGATCTTCTGATGTTCTTGTAAATTTAACTCCAAATAGTGCATTAAAATAAACTTTTGCTGCATGACCTTCCCTGTTTGTACTATCACCAGTTTCTATTTGCTCTACATACTCATCTAGTAATTTATATTCCTCTTTTCCTAGCTTTTTTAAATAATCCCGTTGTTTTCTTATTTTTTCCGTAACAATTTCTGTCCATACATCTGTTTTAACCTCTTTTGACCAAGCAACCTGTTTTCTGACCTTCGCACTTGTGTCGTGGCTTCCATAATAAGGTATTAATTCCGAGGATGGATTTCTTTTTTCATCACAAAAAATTACTTTTATTTTTCTTTTTGTCAATTCACTTAGTAGTGAGGCAGTAATAGATACTGCCGTTGATTCAATAATCAAAGTATAAATTTCGCTAAGATGAATCTTCGTTATTTCTTCCTGCCTCACTATAAGATAATCCATTTTGTAATCAAGCTTTGCACTTCTAGAAATTACTACAATACGCCAGCTCATACTCTTAATAGGTCTATTACATTTTCATATAGACCTGTTGGTGATTGATTTATAAGCTTAGCTAATTTACAAGAGCTTATATTTTTACTAAGCTGAATTTTCCCTAGATATTTACTATCCTTTATTAATTCCATATTTGCAGTTAATGGTTTACATTTAAACAAATTCAAAACTTCCATTAGTAATATACTTTGCTTTTCTATCTCTAATTCTTCAAACTTTTGTTCAAGACTTTCTAACTTAGTTCTTGGATTTGCAGGTCTTTTTGTGTATATTCCATTATTAAGCTTTTCTAAAAACTTTTCATATATTACTTTATTTTGTTCCTTTGTTATTCCCCTATATTCATCAATTTTTAATAGTTCTTTCTTATCTTTTCGTTTAGCATTATCATCCGCATACTTTTCAAGCTTTTTAATATACGCTGCATCTTCATTACTTACACATAATTGTACAGCCCCCTGCAAAATCAACTGTTTTCCTGTACTGCCATTTAAGTGCATTGGAAATCCATTAATTACTAACAATGAACTTTTCTTTATAACTGGCATTACTATCCTAGGCTCTTTTAAATCATATCTGTTAATACAATATTCAATCAGCTTTTGATTATCTTTCTCAAATACCTCTTTTAGATATAGTGGAACCGATTCTATTGTTCTTATAAAATTCCCCTTTTTGTCCTTTGATTCTACAAGCATAAAATGTGACGGACTTATTGAATTATATCCACCATACTTTATAGTATCTCTTCCTTTTTTTGCTGGTACTAACTTTTCAGCCTTTTCCTCATTATTTGGAGCTTTCACAGGCAGTTGGTCAAACAATAACCCTTTGTTGCAATAAGCATATCTTGTATACAAAATATCATTTCTGCTTAATACTTCATTTACTGTCTTTAGCGTACCATCCTTTCCTCTTTTCCAAACAACATTTTCACCCTCCAATAAGTCAAAATCAAACATTCTATTAAGGCTATACTTATATTTATTTTCATCTCGCTTGCCACTTCTATCTTTAAACCATTTATATGGATTATCTGTAAATTTTGTAAAATATACATTTCCTACAACAATATTTAAATAGGCGTCCTTAGCGTGATGATAATCATTTATTGACCTTACTTTTACATCGTGAATATAATCTCTTTCTCCTGTCTTGCTATCCTTATGATTTTTAAAGTCTGCTGTCACTCCTGCCTTAACATACACAACCTTGGTATCGCCATAAATCCTATTTAGCAAGGTCGCTACCACTTTAGTCGACTGTCTGGTTTCTACCAACTGTCTGCTAATAAATCCTGCAAGCTCATCATCAGAAAAAGGCTCTTTTCTCGTCAATCTATTAAATTTCTTTTCAGATATTAAACCTTTATCCTTCAAATATTTCCAATGACCATACATTTTGTACTGAATTTCTGGACTTAACATTCCATCTGACTTTTTTGCATTTTCTATTCTGGCTACAAGCACTAGATTATCTAAACTATCATCCTTTACTTTTGACTGTGGGTATATATGATCTCTATCCCATATAGTAGCATTATCAAGCTGTGAAATATCTATTTTTTTACCTGTATACATACATTTACCCATTTGTGTAAAATACAAAAATAGCTTTATACTTTTTAGTTCTGTATCTTTGATTTTATTAAGCTCGTCCACCCAATCTGTTTTGCACTCCTTATCTATTTCCTTATAACATTCTAACAATTTGTCTTTTCTAGAGATTGTCCTCTTTTTTTCTTCTTCGCCTCTTGCCATCTCCACAAAAATTCTCACTGGAGCTTTTCCCATTACCTGCTTTATTTCTTCAACAATTTGTATGGTCTGCCATACAGCTCTCTTAATTGCTGGAGATGCAACAACATCCTTTACAATATTGTCATAGGTTACCTCTTCTACCTTATAACCCATATTTTCATCATCAATACATTCTGCAAATGTATAATCATTAGAAGCAACTATTTGCATAAAATTTCTATTAGTATTTCTAAGCTCATTTATTATAGTTGTTATTTCATCTGTATCTTTATTAGTTCCTTCTAATCCCGTTAACAGTTTCTCTGAAAGTCTTCCCCAGCCTTGAATTTTAAGTCTGCATACCTGCTTTAATTGCTCTGGTGTAATTTCACTTTCGTAGTGTTTCTTTATAACTCTTTTAAGCATTTTCTGGTCATCACCATAGATTGTAATCCATTTAATAATATCTTCGGCTACTTGCTTAAAGCTATATGTGTCTAATTTATCACCAAATATTTTCTTCAGTTCAATATATGAGCTTAGTGAAGTTGTAAGTATCACATCTACACCTGATATATCTTCTTTTGCTACATCATATCCCATAGACTTTATGTACTCTGCTATTCTTTTTTTAGATACTCTTTTTTCCTTCTTAAATAATTCATTATATATACCTTTTCTTAATTTAATATCAATATCATCTAAAGGAACACCTTTTACCTTTATATTATTAATTTCATTAAGGACCATATATTCTGTATAAAGTAATGAATATTTTGGAAGAACATCCTCCTTTGAAAGATATGTACACTTATTTGTCATACGCTTGATAAATTTTTCTGCTGACAAATCTACATCCACAACATCATTAAAATTCCATGGTGTAATCCTTTCGCCTTCTTTTCCCTCATTTCTAATCATCCAGCAATTATCACCTCTAGCTGTATTAATTGGTCCTACATAATAAGGTATTCTATATTCAAATAATTTTACAATCTTTTCTGCATTAGTTAAATTGCAGCTTTCATCTACCTCATTTAAAAATGGTAAATATTCTTTTGCATTTTCCAGTATACACTCCAATTCTATTTTATTGACCTGATATGGAATAACTCCATTATCCTTGGAAACCTGCTTTTGTAGAAATGTCTTGCTCTCTATATCATTTTTAATAGATGTAACTGCTGCTTCATCAACATCATTATCTACATTCATTTTATCAAGCAATTTCTTAACTGCTTTATAAAAATCCTCTTGACTACACTTCTTATTCTCCACTTTTACTTTTCCATTCTTCATATACTTGCCAATATATGCACAATAGTTGTCTTTTTCATTTGATACAAAAAAATCATTGTAATCCTCTTGTGTACAATATTTCTTTACAAGCTCTTTTAATTTTTTTAAATCGTTGTGATGTTTTTCATATTTTCCAACCTTTGCTATACTTATATATGATTTCCCATTATATTCTCCACCTTCAAGTATGTCAGAAAGTATTGTCCAATTATAAACTGCTTGTAAAATATCTATTATGCCTGCTTTTTCCTGTATTTCGTCCTCTAAAGCAAGTCTGGTTTCATCGTAGTTTCCACTTCCAAAGCATATTTTATTATGTTCTATTTCTTCAAAGGCTTCTGAATTAAAAATTACACTTACCTTGCAATTTAATCCGATAATTAATTTAATAATCTCTGAAAATTGCCTATATACTTCATCTTTTTTCTCCACTCCACATATTTTAAGCAGATTTTCACTCTTTTTCGTCCTTGAAAGTGACTTATTTTTAAGAATTTTTTCAAACTCACCCTCATCTATTTCCTCCATACTAAAACCGAACTCTTCCTCCATACAAATTTTAAACGTACTAAAAGTTGTGTCAAAAGATGTAATATTAGCTATATTACTGTCAAACAAAAAATGTCCACGATTTTTCATCATATGATGAATTGCTAAATATACAAGTCTGACATCGTATTCTTTTTCCCCCATAATTAATGCTTTTCTTAAATGATAAATAGTCTTAAACTCATCATTATAATCTTTATCTTTGTATTTTATGTCGTTAAAAATGGAATTTGTCTGATTTTCTTTTTTATCTTCTGGAACAAATGAGCTGTCCTTCAATCTTATAAAAAATTTATCATCAACCTTTGATATTTCCTCACTAAATATCTCTTGCAAAAGTTCAATTCGCTGCTTCTGTCTTTGTAATCTTCTTCTATTTGTTCTGGCAACTCTTCTTTCTGCTGCTGTCTTTGCTTCTTCAAATAATCTTATACCCCACATTGATTTTCCCTTTTTTCTTAAAATATTATACTGCAAATCTGTAACAGCCCAACCTACTGAATTTGTTCCTATATCCAATCCGATATAATAATCATTTTGTACTTCTTTCATATTTTTCCTCCTTGTTTTGTTACATTAATGATTAAGATTTTGTTACAATTATTTTACTTGTAAACAAGCACGAAAAAATAGATTTTTTATTTTTTTGTTGACATTTTCAAAAAAAGTATTTATAGTATATATATCTCAAATGAATTACTACCATATGAGATTACACTACAAGTTCAAATAAAAATTTATTCAAATCCTTTCGTTGCATTGTGCAGGAAGTTTTAAACGAAGACTTATTTTTAAGTCTTTTTTTATTTTACTTGTTTCTACATTTTTTGAGTAAATTACACCTTTAATTATTGGCTTTAACCCAAATAAAAAATTATTAATTAAAATCTAAATTAACGCTTATTCTTGTTTAAAAGTATACCAACTTTCGCCATTTTATTCAATGATTGTTATTTTTTTCTCAAGCATTTTCACCTTCCCTTTTACTTCTTTGTTTTTGCTTCTATCTAAATTATACCTCTTATCTATGTCCCATATACCGTACTTTCAAACCAAACTTTTGTTCGCAGTTGCTACTTAATTTTTATTTATTTTTGCTTATACACATATATTTTATCTGTATTTTTCATATTATCTCTATATATTTCCTGATATTTTCCCCATTTTTCCATATACTACTCATACCACACCATTCCATCCGCCAGCCTTACCATTTTTGCATTTTTATTCAAAGTCCTTATCTACACACTATTAATTTACACTTTATTTTACCTACACCTATTTACTTAATTACTTAAAAAATTTGGAGGTCATTATGAAAATTGTATTTTTTAGTTCCAAACCCTACGATGAAATTTGGTTTACTCCACTTTGCAACGACTACGGATACACACCTATATACCTAACCTCAAAGCTCACTCCGGATACTGCTGCCCTATCTCAAAAGGGCGACCTAGTGTGTGCCTTCGTTAATGATGATTTAAGCGAGGAAACAGTTGCAGAGCTTGCAAAGTACAATATACGAGGAATTCTTATGCGTTGTGCCGGCTTTAATAATGTAGACATAAGAGCCTGTCAAAAATATAATATTCCTGTTCTTAGAGTACCTGGATATTCCCCACAGGCAGTTGCTGAATTTGCAATGGGGCTATATTTGTGTGTAAATCGGAGAATACACAAGGCATATGCCAGAACACGAGATTTCAATATGAATATTAACGGACTAATGGGAAGGGATATTCATGGCTGCACTGCTGGTATTATTGGTACTGGAAAAATCGGACAGGCGATGATAAAAATATGCAAGGGCTTTGATATGAATGTGATTGCCTATGACCCTTATCCTAATAATAGCTTGGATATAAAATATGTTGACTTAGATTATCTATTTAGAACATCTGATTTTATTTCCTTACATTGTCCGCTTACCAATGAAACAAAATATATAATTGACGAGGCTGCTCTTAGTAAAATGCGAAAGGGTATATTTATAGTGAACACCTCCAGAGGACAATTAATTAAAACTGATGCACTTTTAGAAGCATTACTTACTCCCGGCAGAATTGGTGGAGTTGGGCTTGATGTATATGAGGAAGAGTCTGACTTATATTATGAGGACAAGTCCAGTGAAATAATAGAAGATGAAAAGCTTGCCCGATTAATAACATTCCCCAATGTGATTTTAACATCACATCAGGGATATTTTACAAGGGAGGCTATGCAGGCTATTGCTATTGAAACCTTAGAAAATGCCTATGCCCTATTTAATTCATTACCCCTTACTAATCAGATTACTGTCCCATAAAAATTTGTGCTATTGGTGAATCACTTGATAATATAAGTGTTTTATTATCACCTGTTAAAGAATTTTTGGCTGCATCTAAGCTTCTTACAAAGCTGTAAAATTCACTTTTTGATGTATCTGAGTATGCGTCCGATAAGGTTTTCATATACTGTGCTTCACCTTCTGCAACAATCTGCTCTGCCTTAGCCTCTGCCTCAGAAATCATAATTGACACATCCTTGTCAGTTGTATTTTTAATAATTTGTGATTGAGAATCACCCTCTGCTGTATATTGAGCTGCCATCTGGTTTCTTTCCGAAATCATTCGCTCATATACAGCTTCTTTGTTGTCGTTTGGTAAGTCCAGGTGCTTTGTTTCCACATCAACCAGCTTAATTCCGTACTGCTCCATTGATGCACCGATTTTATTTAAAAGAGTTTCGCTAAGAAGTCCATCTCTTGCACTGATTACCTCAGCCTGTGTCATACTACCAATTACCTCTTTTAGTGCATTAAATACAGACGCATTAATTCTTCCCTCTGCACTTGTAACTGAGCCACTAAGTGTCTGTGCAAATAAAAGTGGGTCCTCTATTCTCCATAAAACATAAGTGTCTGCAACCATTGTTTTTTTGTCCTTGGTAATTACATCACTTGTAGCAAGATCATAAAGTAATATTTCCTTTGGTAATGTATCAATCTCTTCTACAAATGGAATTTTAAAGCTGATTCCTGCCTCTGTAATAACTCTGTCTACCTTTCCAAATACCCTTACAAGCTTATATTCGTCCTGATATGTCACAACCAGCGATGAGAATATACATATTACAGCTAATACTATTAATACAACTATTGAAATCTTTCCTGCTTTTTTTGCTTTGCTCATATTAATTTTCTCCTTCTGTAGTTGTTGACTGATTATTGCCAATGTTTATATTTGAGAAGTTGCTAAGTGGTAATATCTTTTGTACCGAACCGTTTCCACTATCTATAATAATCTCAAGTGAAGGCAATACTTCTTCCATTGTTTCATAGAACATTCTCTGCTTTGTTATTTCAGGGAATTTAATGTACTCCTTGTACATCTGGTTAAATCTTGCTACCTGGCCTGTAGCCTCGTTTATTCTCTCCTGCTTCTTTGCTTCTGCATTCTGTAAAATCTGGTCTACACTTGCCTCTGCTGCTGGTATTTTCTCATTTTTATATTTATTTGCATTATTTATTGCTGTTTCCTTACCCTGCTTTGCTGTTTCAACAGCCTTAAATGCCTCGATTACAGCCTGTGTAGGTGGCTCTGCGTCCTGCATTGTAATATTTACAAGATAAATTCCCAAATCATTTTGATTTAATCTATCATTAATCATCTGCTTGATTTCTGATTGAATTTCGCTCTTTCCGGTAGTAAGAACACTATCAACATCTGTTTGTCCTATTACAGTTCTTATACAGCTTTGTGCTATATTTTTCAATATTTCAACAGGGTCCTGTGATGCGTATAATGCCAAAATAGGGTCTGATACCTGATACTCGACAAAGAAATCAACATTTACAAAGTTGTAGTCTGATGTAATCATTAATGATTCATCCTCAACAGTTTCGTTTGTATCAATATCATAGCCTATTGAAAAGCCTTTAATAGTAGTGTCAACTTTTTCAACTGTTTGTATAAATGGAATTTTAAAATGTAATCCCGATTCAGACACAGTTTTTGCATTACCAAAGGTTAATAGCACTGCCTGCTCCTGTTCCTTTACCTGATATGTGCAGTTAAAAACTACCAGTATAACTGCCATTATTCCTACTACAGCTAAAACGATTTTCTTAAGCTGTGATGGCTTCAAATCGTTAATGTCAAATTTAGGTGCTTTTTGCATCATTATTCCTCCTATATTCTTCATATAAGTATATTATGTATATTTTCCTTCACTACTTATATTATTTAAATGTGTTTACCTGCAATATTCTATCATATCCTAAGAGTATTTGTATTAAAAATGTATAATATTTGTATTAAATTTGTAGTTTTATGACTTAAATTAAATCACAAAAGGCAGTCACCCCAGCCATAAAAATCGACTAAAGCAACTGCCTTTATTATTTACATACTTCTTATTTCCTGTTGTAATTGATTAAGCAGCCTTTAAGAATAATATCTCTTTCATCATCTGTAAGCTCACCCATCTTTAATGTGAACTCTTTAAGCTCGCCATTTTTTACAACATAAGCTGGAATATCTGTAAGCTTATCTTTTACTGCATTTATAATCTGTGGTACAAAAATGTAATCTCCCTTTGTAAATGGAAGCTCATCCTCTTCATATATGAATGGAAGCATTCCCCAGTTGATAAGGTTTGAACGGTATCTCTTTGTTGCATATTCCTTTGCAATGTTTGCCCAGCCACCAAGAACCTTCTGACAGGAAGCAGCCTGCTCTCTTGCTGAACCGTCACCTGGCTTAACAGCATAAATTGTTGAACCAATACCAATATTTCCTCTGTTTACATCTGGAAATTTAGCCTTAATTGCATCCATTACATCTTTAATTTCTGGAAGAACACCAGCTGGACAAGTATCTGTTTCTCTTGTTTCCTCTGCCTTCTTTACTTCCTTTGCAAGACCTACATATTCTGGGTCCTTTCTTGATAAAGTAAACTCAGCAAGTCCAAGAGGATTTGAACGATATGATGATGTTTCTCCTGAAGGAATAAGCTCATCTGTTGTAGTAACTGGGTCATGAATTTCAGATACTACCTTTAACACTAAGTTTTCTGTAAGAGCTATCATCTTTGGCCAATCCTTAATATTTGGACCAAATTTGATTTCTACGCTATCATCTGCAACACCCTTAGAGTCAAATACTCTATTGGCATATATTGAACTATCAAAGTGATATTTTGGTGATGTATATTCAACATCTAAATCTGTTGCTGCTGTAAGGTAACCCTTGTTTGCTGCTGTTGCTGCAATAGAACGGGCATCCATAAGTGCAACTGAAGCAATCTGACCATTCTGTAATTTTGAACCTTCTCTGTTAGGGAAGTTTCTTGTTGAATGTCTAATACTAAAGGCATTATTTGATGGTGTATCTCCAGCACCAAAGCATGGACCACAAAAAGCTGTCTTAACGATTGCACCTGTTGCCATAAGGTCTGCAAGTCTGCCATTTCTAGCAAGCTCAACATAAATAGGTGTACTAGCAGGATATACACTAAGTGTAAATTCGTCTGCACCAATATTCTTGCCACGCAAAATGTCTGCTGCATCACAGATATTTTCATATCCACCACCAGCACAACCAGCGATAATACCCTGTTCAACATAGAGTTTACCATTTCTAACCTTGTCTGTAAGCTTATAATCAACCTTACCGTCAAGTGAAACAAGTGCCTTCTTTTCTACATCATGAAGAATATCTAAAAGGTTTGCATTTAATTCCTCAATAGTGTATGTATTACTTGGGTGGAATGGCATAGCTATCATAGGCTTAACCTTGCTTAAATCAACATATACCATACCGTCATAGTATGCAACACTACCTGGATTTAACTCCTTATATTCATCCACCCTGCCATGAACATCATAGAATTCTTTAATCTTCTCATCTGTTTTCCAGATTGAAGATAAACAGGTAGTTTCAGTTGTCATAACATCAATACCAATTCTAAAATCAGCACTAAGGTTTTCAACACCTGGTCCTACAAACTCCATTACTTTATTTTTAACATAACCATTAGCAAATACTGCACCGATAATAGCCAAAGCCACATCCTGTGGACCTACACCCTTTGCAGGTGAGCCTGTAAGATAAATTCCTACAACGCCCGGCATATTAATATCGTATGTCTGCTCAAGAAGCTGTTTAACAAGCTCTGGACCACCTTCGCCCATTGCCATTGTTCCTAATGCACCATATCGTGTATGGCTGTCAGAGCCTAAAATCATCTTGCCGCCGCCTGCAAGCATTTCTCTTGCAAACTGGTGAATTACTGCCTGATGAGGTGGAACATAAACACCACCATATTTCTTTGCACAGGTAAGACCAAACATATGGTCATCCTCGTTTATTGTACCACCTACTGCACAAAGTGAGTTGTGGCAGTTTGTAAGTACATATGGTATAGGGAATTTTGTAAGTCCTGATGCTCTTGCGGTCTGAATAATACCTACAAAAGTAATATCGTGGGATGTTAATTTATCAAATTTAATTTGAAGCTTTTCCATATTAGAAGATGTATTATGATTTTCTAATATTCCATAAGCTATTGTATTCTTTTTTGCTTCTTCCTTTGAAACAGTTTTTCCAAGCCTGCTTTCTAATACCTTAGCAGCATCAACATTGTCCTCGACAACATCTACACCGTTTAAAAGATATGCGCCGTAGTTGCTTAATGTTACCATTTTTCCTCCATTTCCGTTATATAAACGCTTGCGTTAGTTATTCAAGTGACATTATACATTTATTTGTACCAATTATCAAGCAAGAATGTTAGCTGTAGGCTTATCTTTCACATTACTTACTTGTATGTTATAATTTTCTGACAGCTCACTTAGCTGTTTTATTAAAACAAATTAATATATGTAAGGATAAATATATATGAAAATGTATAAGAAAAACAAACATAATAAAAGAACGCCCCTCACAGCAGTAAGTGCTGTTATTCTTTTTGCTTTAATGACAATAGGTATTACTAATAATGCTTCAAACACAGCAAATAATCCTAATACCTCAGCCTACGAAACCACAGATTATAACTATAATCACGATGATTACTCCTCTAAAGACAACAGCTCTATTTCTGATAGCTCACAAGGCTTTCTAAATGTTACTGTCCTAGATGTTGGACAGGGGCTTAGTGTTTTAATTAACTGCGATAATCATTATATGCTGTATGATGGTGGCAATGGTGACTATTCATCCTTCTTAGTCAGCTATCTGTCAAAGAACAACATTACAAATTTTGATTATGTTTTTGCTTCCCACTATGATGCTGACCATATAAGTGGTTTAGTCGGTGTAATATATAATTACTCTATCAGCCAGCTAATTGCTCCTAACTATACTGCAAGCTCCCGTATTTACAATTCCTTTATAAAAGCCATTAATACTAAGGGAATTTCTATAACCTATCCAACTGTAGGTACTACATATCCATTAGGCAGCGCTAAGATACAAATTTTAGCACCTAATAGCCCTGCATACGAAAGCGAAAATGACTACTCCATAGTTGTAAAAATTACTTTTGGTGGCAGCTCTGTTTTAATTACCGGTGACGCCACCCAGTATAGTGAAAATGAAATGCTAAATAATCAATTCAACCTTAATTCTGATATTTTAGTAGTTGGTCACCACGGAAGCTCATCCTCCACCTCCAGCCAGTTTTTAAATGCTGTTAATCCACAATATGCTGTTATAAGCTGTGAAAGAAATAACAGCTACGGCCACCCTGCAAGTGATGTCTTAGAAAGATTAGTTTCAAAAAATATTACTGTGCTGCGTACAGATTTGGCAGGGACTATTGAATTTACAATAAAAAATAATTCTATTTCATACAATACAGAAAAAAATGATAGTAATAGTAGTGGTAATGGTAATAGTAATAGTAACACAAATAACAATAGCAGCAGCAATAGCAATGCTAATAACAACTCTAATAACAATGCCACCACATCTGCAATTACCTACATTTTAAACACTAACACTATGAAATTTCATCTTCCAAGCTGTAAACACGCAAATGAAATTGCAGACCATAATAAGCTCCTATCAAATGAAACCAGGGATACTATTTTAGAAAAGGGCTATGTTCCTTGTAAAATCTGCAACCCTTAATATTATATTTCATACTTTTAGATTACAAAAAATAAAGACAAGCCTTTAATAACTTGTCTTTATCTTTATTGTATTATTATTTCTTGGATTTTTTTGCTGTCTTTGTTTCGTCAGCCTTAGCCTTCTTTTGCTCCTTAGGTGCTTTAAGAACTATTGCTTCATATGGTCTAAGCTTTATATTTAATCTATATGGAAGATTGTCTGTTTCTTCCTCAACTGCTGTATAAGAATCCTCAACATACATTGCAGCTCTCTTTGCCTTAGCAGTTTCAAAATTGTCCTCATCTGTAGTTTCACTAAAACTATCTGCGATTACCTTATATTTACCTTTTAGCGGTACTCCTAAGAAATAATCATCTCTCTCGATTGGAGTAAAGTTACATATAAATATAAGTGACTCGCTAAAGCTGTCTGGATTTTTTCTAATAAAGCTGAAAATGCTTCTATCTGCATCATCACAGTTAATCCACTGGAAACTATCATAATTGTTCTGGTTGTTGTCATAAGCATACAATGGCTTGTTGCTCTTGTATATCTTTAAAAGACCAGCCACATAGTCCTGCATTTCCTTGTGTAATGGCTCATTTAAAAGATACCATTCCAAATTCTTGTCCTCTGACCATTCAGATAGCTGTCCGAACTCCTGTCCCATAAACAAAAGCTTCTTTCCAGGGTGTCCCATCATAAAGGTATATGCAACCTTAAGGTTTGCAAATTTGTCTACCTTATATCCTGGCATTTTATTTATCATTGAACATTTAAGATGAACTACCTCATCGTGAGAAATTACAAGTATGAAATTTTCACTAAATGCGTATGTCATACCAAAAGTCATCTTATTGTGATTTCCTTTTTTAAATAATGGGTCTACCTTTACATACTCCAGGAAGTCATTCATCCAACCCATATTCCATTTAAAACCAAAGCCTAAACCACCATCTTCAGTAGCGCCTGTAACCTTTGGCCACGCTGTTGACTCCTCAGCAATAAGAAAAGCTCTCTTATTTCTCTTGGTCATAATACTATTAACATGTTTAAGGAATTCCATAGCCTCCAGGTTTCCATTTCCACCATACTTGTTTGGAACCCATTGACCATTACTTCTATTGTAATCTAAGTAAAGCATAGATGCTACAGCATCTACTCTAAGTGCATCAACATGGTACTTTTCAACCCAGTACAAAGCATTGGCAATAAGGAAGTTTCTAACCTCATTTTTCTCGTAGTTAAATACCTTTGTACCCCACTCTGCGTGCTCGCCCTTTCTAGGGTCTGGATACTCGTATAAGCAAGTACCATCAAACTCTGCAAGTCCGTGTGCATCCTTTGGGAAATGTGCAGGTACCCAGTCAAGAATAACTCCTATGCCATTTTCGTGCATAATATCTACAAACTTCATAAACTCAAACGGTCCGCCATATCTTGAAGTTGGTGAGAAATATCCAGTAACCTGATAGCCCCAAGACTGGTCTAATGGATGCTCTGATATACCCATTACCTCAACATGTGTATATCCCATCTCTTTCACATATGCAGCAAGCTTTGGTGCTATTTCATTATAAGGAATAAATCCCCATTCATTTCTTTCGTAATCCTTCTGCCACGAGCCTAAATGAACCTCATATATAGACATTGGCTCCTTTGTAGGATCCTCTTTGTCCTTTTCTTCAATCCATTTCTGGTCTGTCCAATTAAATCCCTCTATATTTGCTACCTTGCTGGCATTTCCAGGTCTGAGCTCTGAATGGAAGGCATATGGGTCTGCCTTATATAAAATACGCCCATCTCTAGTAAATATAGCAAACTTGTATGTATCCCATTCCTTTACCTCTGGGATAAATGCCTCCCAGATACCTGAAGTTTCTATTGCCTGCATACCATTCCTATGTGGATCCCACTCATTAAAATCACCCACAACACTGACATATGCTGCATTTGGAGCCCACACAGCAAAGTATACTCCCTTTCTGCCGTCAATCTCCATAATGTGGGCACCCAATTTATTGTAAATCTCATAATGATTTCCCTGGCCGAATATATATCTGTCTGTTTGTGTAATTATGTTCATCCTATCACCTACTCTATTTTAATACTCTTATTTTACTATAATATTACAAAAAAATCATCAGCAATTTACTTAAAAATATTTTTTATTATTGTAACATTTAAACAAAAAATGACTAAAGTTCATTATTTTTATCTTAATGAGTACTCATTTAATTTACTGCCTTTTCCATATGTTAATCCAACATAAACCTGGTCACTATTTGGCATTACCTTACCTCGCTTGTCCTCACCTTCAATTTTTCCAAAGGCACTCTTCAAGCTGTCAATAATGTTTAAACATTCATCTAACAAGTCTACAGACTTTCTAACTGATGCACTAACAAGTCTATTATTTATAAACATATACAGACTCATTAAATCAAAGGAAATCTTATAATTAAAATCCAAACTAGATGACAAATCATTTAAAAACTGCTTAGCCTTTTTAATATTAAATCTAAAACCCTCAATATCCATTTTTTTATGACATTCTATAGCACTATTTAAATAATTTTCTATAATTTCATATGTAATTACAACTAACCCTGTTTTAGAGCATTGAGTAATCTTCATGGAAAAATCTCTAATATCTTCCTTAGTCATAATTTATCCCTCCTACTGTAATAGCTGTAATATTTTCTCAGGAACCTGATTTGCCTGTGCTAACATTGATGTAGCTGCCTGAGTCAATACACTCTCTGTAGTATATGTTGTCATTTCTTCTGCCATATCCACATCTTCTATTCTTGATAATGCTGCTGTTAAATTTTCCTCTGTAACATCTAAGGATGAAATTGTACTTTCCAATCTGTTTTCATATGCACCAATTCTTGAACGGGCAGTATTAATAAAGGAGCTTGCATTATCGCACATTACTATTGCTCTTTGACAGCCACTTGAGGTTCTGGCATTAACCTTATCAATGCCTAAGGTTTTGCAGGTTACCTCTGGTAAGTCTATTTCCATTTCCTGTGCTTCATTTGCTCCTAACTGGATAGTCATTGTGCCGGTTTCTAATACATAACACTGTACTCTAAGACCTGCCCCTGTCATTGAGTCGTCTAATTTTACTTTCATTTCAAAGCCCTCTGAGGCTTTAATTGTTACATCATTTCCGTCTGTTACAACGATTGTACTACTTGGAAAGCCTGAACCACCTACATTAAATTCATCTGGTAAAACCTCTGCATTTTGTCCCTGCACATAATTACCATTTGTAATTCCAAGCTCATTTGCCAGAGTAGTATTACTGGCAGATATATTAATCGGATATGATAGACCAGTGTAATTACTTGTCATTTTAAAGCCGTTATTTGCCTGCTTTTCAACAGTTATATCCAGCTTGTTTCCTGCATCTACAAGCTTTTCAAATACATCATTAATTGTATCTCCTGCTTTTACCTCTACAGTTGTCCCATTAATATCAATAGTTCCGTCAACAGACATTGCAGGTGACATTGAACCTGAAGTATACTCTGACTTTGTTGCTGGTGTAACATCTAAGTTATAGGCACCCGACTTAACAAACTCCGACATATATGTAACCTCTACCTCACTTCTGTTGCTATAAGTTATTCTGCTTAGATTTCCATTTAATAATGACTTGCTGTTAAATTCTGTATCATTGGCAATTCTATCAATTTCTGTCTGAAGCTGGCTAATTTCATTCATTATACTTTCACGATCAACATCAGTATATGTATCTGTAGCTCCCTGTACAGATAATTCTCTAATTCTTTGTACCATTGCAGAAATTTCATTAAGGGTACTTTCTGCTGTTTCTACAACACTTATACCGTCTGACGCATTCTGACTGGCTCTGCCTAAGCCTCTAATCTGGGTTTTCATTTTTTTTGAGATAGCTGAACCTACCGGATCATCACCAGAGCTGTTTATTTTATATCCTGATGAAAGTCTTTCTAGTGACTTTGCTACTGAATTGTCATTTTTTCTAAGCTGATTTACTGCTGTCAATGCTGATATATTTGTAGTAATTCTCATATTATTCCTTCTTTCATTGTAGTAATAGCTAACACGCCCTGCTATAACTTATTTATCGGCTTATTTGTTGAGTTTCATAAGTCCTTACGGTAGTAATAAATAATTTAGCAGCCCTGAAAAGTCTTTTTCCCTTTTCACTGTTTTTACTTTTATCGGTATCCTTTTCATTTAAAGAATTGCTTCTATTAATGCTTTCCCTTGTTGTTTTTTTACTTTCTATATTACTGGTGCCTATATAGGTTTCACTATTTACAACTGTAATATCAGTTACCTGTATATTATTCTCACTGAGTAAAGCCTTAAAGTCTGCTACCATTTCATTAACTTCATTAACACTACTTTTATTTTCATACACAAGCATGCCCTTTAATGTATTGTCATTTTCATAAAACTCAAAATGAAGTTCACCTGCCTGGCTTTCCTTAATGTCTACAAAGGCCTTGCTTTCCTCTTCCCCTGACTTTAATGTAAGGTGAATATTTGTTATGTTTTCTCCTATTTTTACAGGAATGTAATATGTATCATTTTTTGCATATTCATTTACAATTCTTGCCAGTCCGCTGTTCTCCAATGCTGTTTCAATATCTAAATATAAAGGAAGTTCTTTATGAATTTGATTTTTAACAGTTTTTTTTGCTTCCATGTAAATATTTTCAAAGGCCTGATTTAGCTCCTCTGGGTCATCAGCGTCTAAAATATTGTCTACAATAGCTTTAACTTCCTCACTACTGCTGTTGTAAAAGGTATCAAAAACATCCTTTTCATTTTGCAGCTTGTCAGTATTTTTGATATTTCTTGGTGTTACTACAATGTGGTTGCTTATAAGCTGATTTATCTGCTCGTCTGTAACAACACCCTCTCTTTGCATATTTAGCTTGTATTCCTCATAGGTTTCCCCATTATCACCCCACTTATATATTTCTCCTGTAATTTTTCTTGATTTTACCGCCATTAAAAGGCTATCCATTGTAAAATCCATATTACTGTTAATAACTGCACCTAAGGCTTGAATATCTTTCTTTGTAATGGACTTAATATTTCTAAACAGGGAAATATACTTTTGTCTGTCCTCTTTAGAAATACTATTGGACTTTTCCAAATTCCACAAAAACTGCGCATAATTTTCCTCTGTTGTGCCTATATCTTCATTAATATTCTCAAGCTCAGAATTTAATTCCAAAATATTTTTTTTCATAGGATTAATATCATTTGCTATAAGATATGCTGCTGCCTTTGGGTTAAGATTTTCAACTAAATTATCAATTTGCCCAGCCATTTCTTTTACATTTTCTACACTTGCTTTAGTTATAGACATTGCATTATATCCTAAAATTTTTACAGCTCTTTTATTCTCCTCATTCGGCTCCATATCTAAATTATCCAGAATATCATCAATATTTGAAAATGCCTTTTCGTAGGAATCTCCTAAGTCTTTCCTTACCCTTGTAGCACCTTCCTCGTATGAACTAATGGCAATTTTAGCCACCTTTTCTAAACTATCTGTTTTTTGTACCCTTGCAACAAATGAAATATCTGTCTGTTTTATAGTAAGCATTGCCTTATTTGTGGCAATAAAGCTTGAAATATTAGTTTGTGTAACCTTTGCATCAACACTTTCCAAATACTTTTCTGCTTCTTTATTTTCCATTTCATTAATTTTGTCCAGCAGGGTTGTTAAATCTGTAACATTAATATTGATACCTAACTGCTTAACCCTCATAAGTGCAGGAACTGTCATTATAAGTGTGGCTTCTACTACAACTTTTCTTGCAGTAATAATTTGTATATTGCCTTCATTATTTTCTCCGGCACCGGCCTGCTGAATATTTCCACTTTCACTTGTAGAAACTCCAATACTCTCCTTTACCGGAGTATCTGCTTCTTCTGCCGGAAGCTTTGCATATTTATTTATATTTTCAATATTTAGCTCTTTATTATCCTCTATCAACCTGTCTAACTGACCATTTGTTATATTGTTAATGCTTTCAATAGCCTGATTTACATCAGCTAATTCATACTGACCTTTTTCTATGGCAGCGCCCCTGGTATTACCAGAAAAATACAGGGTATATGCTACATTTCTTTCTACCATATCCTTATATTGCTGCTCATCAAGCCTTGAAATATCCTGTAGCATTACTGCTTTACAGATATTTTCTTTAGTAACAGGTATTTCATTTGACACAAGCCATTTAGAAATCCCTTCAATTTCCTTTGTATTTTCTATTCCCCAATTACTTAAAAGCTTTTCTATTTGAGGCTTTAACTCCTCCCAGACTTTATCATCTATTTCTTCTTTTCCTAGTGTCCCTCCACTATTTGCTGTTCCACCTGCTGCGCTGGCTGCTGTATTATTTCCTGCATAATTTGTTGCGCCATTTTTCATACAGCTATAAGCTTTTTCATATACTTTATCTATTTGTAAATTTTCAATATTTTCATCCTTTACAATAGCTGCCTTTGTCTGATCATCTAAATTTCTTACTGACATTGCCTTATCTACTGCATTTGCAAAGGCTGCCGAACCTAAAAGCTCTTCTAATTTTTTTTCATCAATATTAAGTCCCGTTGGAACATAGTCCTTACAATATGTAGCAAGCTCCATCTGGATTCTTTCATAGACAGACATTGACAATTCTGGGTTTTCATCATCCACAACTATCCCCAGCTCCTCCATTTGGTCATAACCTTCCGGAGTAATCATTGTGTTTAAGCTGTCAATTAATGATGCTGCTGTAGCTTCCTCCTTTGCCCTATTTTGTTCCTCCCCCATTACATTTTTTGAATATGTAACAGTTTTGTCTGTCTGATTACTATTTTTATATATAGTTACCTTGTCCTCTTGTATTTTTCCACTGCTTTTAATAGGTGTTTCATTATCCACACCTATATTCACTATTGTATTTTCTTTATTAACAATATTACTATTTGCTACATTTACCTGCATTTTATCACTCAACCTTCTTGTTTTTCAAAATCCATTCTGTATATTATTTCGGTTATTTTTCTATTTTCTTTAGAATAAAAATCTGCCTTTTAAGTGGATTGTTTTAAATTACTTTCCTAATTCAATTACCTTAAATAGATTGTAATTCCCGCACCTGATTTAAAATGACCTTATACCTGATTTGTGTTGCATTTAATTCATATATAAGACAATCTATAATTTCCTCGTCTACAACATTTTCAAGATTTGTATAAGTTCTATTCATATCTCTTTTTACTTTTTCCAGCTCCTCAATTAATTTTTGCCTTTCTATTTCCTCTATCGATAATTGTTTTTTCTTTTTTTTCATACCTATCATAATTGTTTTTACTCCTAACCTACTTCTGAATTTACATATCTACTTCTGAATTTACATATTTTATCAAGTATTTTATGTTTGAAATTATATACAAATTTTTCTAATTTATACTGTCACCAGAAGATTTTGTGTAAATTGCACAATTTTGTCCTGCGTTTTTCTACACATTTTCAATTTATTTTTGATTTTTAAAAAATAATATTAGACTAATGACTTTAGCTGAAATATAATAAGCACACTTCTTCATCTTTCTATTTTATTTGTCCTATTAAGGAGGATTTTTTGAACAACGGACTTATTGTTCTTTTAGATAGTGATACAGCTTATTCCAGCTGCCTTTGCGAATATATTAATATTCATACAAGCCTTGATTACGAAACTATGACTTTTTCCCAGATAGATGTATTTTTAGATTTCTCTGTAAATAAGCAGATTGATATTTTACTTGTAAATGAAGATATATTTAGCTCGCTTCCCCTTTACAAAATATCCTTTCTCAACTTATTTATACTTAGTGAAACAAATTTCGATTCTACTATAGAAAAAGACTCTTATACATTCAATGTATTTTTTAAGTATCAGTCTATGCAAGGCTTACTTCACAAAATAATGAGCCATTTTTCTCTTGACAGACACAACTATACAGCTTTTGCTATAAACCATACCTCAAAGCTTATTGGTGTATACTCTCCTATTAAGCGTTGTGGAAAAACATCATTCGCTATAGCCTTAGCAACTGCTTACTCTGGCAAGACACCTACTTTGTTCATTACCTTTGATGAGTATGCCTGTGATTATTTAAGTATGTCAAAGGATAAAAAGACCATTTCCGAGCTTATGTTTTACTTATTGGACAATTCTTCCAACACTATAAATCATTTAGATTCCATTGTTTGTACAATTAATGGGCTAGATATTATACCCCCTGCTATCTATCCAGATGATTTAAGACACTTAGCCTCGGATACACTTATCAGCTTTTTATCACAACTAAAAAACACTAAATACACTCACATTATTATTGATTTTGCCAATACCTTATTTGATATTGTCCCTTTACTCAATTTATGTGACAAGGTATATATGCCTGTTGTTGATGACGATATTTCCCGAAAAAAACTATCTGACTTTTTAGTTTCGGCAAAAAATATTTGCACTGATTTTTCTGAGGACATTTTTACACTGATTACGCCACCTGTCTTTTCCTACACAGATGGTAATACATCAATATACAATCAGCTTATGCTTAGTCCTCTGTTAAGTTATATTACCTCCAATATAATAGGCGATAAATATGATTGATAAAGAATTTTTACAAACAATGTACCAAAATCTTATTACAAACTTTGACCTATCGACTAATCTATCCGACCAGGAAATAGAAAGATTAATAGAAGAAGAAGTATTTTCACAAGGACTTAGCCGGTATATTTCTATAAGTGACAGGATTATATATAAAAAGACACTTTTTAATTCCATACGAGGTCTTGATGTCCTACAGGAGCTTGTAGATGATTCTTCGATATCAGAGATAATGATTAATGGTACAAAGCATATTTTTATTGAAAAGGAGGGACACATAATTTTGTCGGACATTGCCTTCTCATCTTCTGAGAAATTGTCTGATATTATTCAACAAATAGCCTCTATCTCCAACCGGCGTGTAAACGAAGCAAGTCCCATTGTTGATGCAAGATTAAAGGACGGCTCCCGTGTAAACATTGTTTTGCCACCTGTCAGCTTGGATGGTCCTATTGTTACTATTAGAAAGTTTTTTAATCATCATATTACTATGGACAGACTAATAGAGCTTAATTCCATTAACGAGCTGGCTGCTGCCTTCTTAAAAACGCTTGTGTGTGCCGGCTACAATATTTTTATTAGTGGTGGCACTGGCTCTGGAAAAACTACTTTTTTAAATGTTTTATCAGATTTTATCCCCTCTGACAGTAGAGTTATTACTATTGAGGATTCTGCAGAGCTACAGCTAACCAACATTAAAAATCTTGTCCGTTTAGAAACCCGTATGCCAAATATTGAAGGCAATGGTGAAATCACTATGCAGGACTTAATTAAAACATCTTTACGAATGCGGCCTGATCGTATCATTGTTGGTGAAGTTAGAGGAAAGGAGGCAAGTGATATGATTACTGTACTAAATACAGGTCATTCTGGCAGTATGAGTACAGGACACGCAAATAGTGCTAAGGATATGCTATCCAGATTAGAAACTATGATTTTAATGGGTGCAAATCTACCTATTAGTGCTATTCGCGGTCAGATTGCTACAGGCATTGATATTATTGTGCATTTAGGGCGACTAAGGGACAAATCCCGCAGAGTATTAGATATTGCTGAAATCACAGCCTTTGACGGCAACACTATAACTATATCCAGCATATTTAAATTTATTGATAAAGACCCTGCCAGCAAAGTAGTAAAGGGCTCACTAGAATTCACCGGTCACAGGCTTACAAATACAGAAAAGCTGTTACTTGCAGGTCTAGCTGAGCCAATCTACCAATTATAATTTTACCTATACACAAATAGTAAACAACAAAATCCATATAACCATATCTGATATAACAAGATACGATATAACCAAATCCAAATAATTATATGAACGAAAAAAACTATTTAAATTACAAATTGTCACTTAAGGAGCGTTTTTTCTTTTTATTTATTTTTGAACTATGTTCAATCATTATAGCTCACTTCTTTTATGACAGTATTTATCCGGTCATATTCTTTAATCTATTTTTAAGGAAATTTTTTAAGACCGTAGCTATATTTTTACATAAAAGACGCAATTCTAAAATCCGAATGGAATTTTTAGATTTTATTATGGCACTCTCTGCCTCTTTAAATACAGGCTATTCCTTTGAAAATGCTATTTTAGAAACACAAAGCACCATTGAAAATCTTTATGGTACCTCTTCTATTATGCTTGAAGAAATAAATCTTATGAAAAAGAAATTATTGCTTAATATACCTGTTGAGAATATATTTGACAATTTTAGTAATCGTATGGGCATAGAGGAAATCACCTCCTTTAGCGAGATTGTCAAGATTTCCAAAAAAAGTGGTGGTGATATGATTTCAATTATAAAATCAACTGCCTTTGTCCTTCGTGAAAAGATAGAACTAAAAGAGGAAATAGAAACTATTGTTTCTTCTAGAAAATTTGAGCAGCTTATTATGTATTTAATGCCCTTTGTTATATTTATATATATCGATTTAACGCAGCATGGTTTTTTCTCTCCTTTATACCATAATATTACTGGCATTATTGTTTCTACCTTCTGCTTAATTATTTATATGTGTTCTATCTTAATTTCAAAAAAAATATTAGAAATCGAGGTGTAAACATTGTTATTATATTGTTTAATTTTATTAATATTATTACTTATATTTGTTACAACTTTTCATTATCATTGGAATGACTATAAGCATTTGCCCCTTAAAGAACATCCACTAAAAATACTATATGGTATGCCATTTTTCCTTTTAAATACTTTGGATAAAACAAAAAATGGCAGCCAATTATCAAAAAGGGATAAAAAATTATCTACCAAATTGTCAAAATTATATATTGGTATTAATCCAAAGCTAATGGTAAATATATATAAATCCAGAATAATTGCTTCTATATATGTGATTTTATTTGTATTTTCTGTTTTGGGACTAATTGTAAATATCTCCTCAGTAAACAAAAATAGCAATGTTACCTCCTTAGTCAGACCAACTGACGGCAGTCCCTCTGAAACTCATCAATTAACAGCCGTTATTGATGGAGAAACTACGGATATTATATTAGAAGTTGAAAGTGCCGCCTACTCTTTAGAGCAAGCATTATCTTACTTTGACCAGCATAGAGAAAATATAGAAAATTCCCTGTTAAATCACAATACAAGCCTATACGAAATATCAAGTGATATTTCCTTTAGTTCAAGGGTAGACGATATTAATATTTTTTGGGAAATAGAGGATAGTAATTACCTTGACTATGACGGCCATATTAATATGGCTAATATCCCTAATGCTGGTGTACTTACAAATTTATATGCCACCCTTACCTACAAGGGTCATTCAGCAACTATTACTATTCCAATATTTATACAAAAGGTTGCTGACTTAACCTCTCCAAATGACAATAATATTCAGTCAAATTTAGAAAGTGAAAATAGTATATATGAAAGCAATGTATCTTTGCCAACTAATGTAAATGGACATACTATTAAATATTATGAAAAAGACGAGGAACTAAAGCTCCCTTTTTAACAATCGGGATAGTTTTGGCACTACTTATCCCCTTTGTTTTTGCAAATGACAATAAAAAAATGCTTCTGCAGCGTAAGGAGCAGTTATTGTCTGATTACCCTGATTTAATTACAAAGATTAATCTTCTAATTAATACAGGTCTTACAATAAATTCTTCCCTGCGGAGAATAGTAAATGACTATGAACACTCCCCTTTCAGCTGTAATCGTTACCTATACAAAGAGCTTAAAATTTGTATTTCCCAAATAGATAATGGTATATCCGAGGCTACTGCTTACTTCTATCTAGGAAGAAGAATTGGTCTTCCCTGTTATATTAAATTTTGCTCACTATTAGAACAGAATTTAAAGAAGGGAACTAAGGAGCTACGCTTACTTTTAAGCTCTGAGGTTACCTTTGCCAATGAGGAAAAACGCAGAAATATTAAAAAGAAATATGAAAAGGCTTCTACTAAGCTGATATTTCCTATGATGCTTATATTCTTATCAATATTAATTTTAATAATGATACCTGCCTTTTTTAATATTTCCTTTAATTAATGTTTTTAATTAATTATCTGCAATAACTCTCCCAAATTCCGTATATACACCACCCTAAAGAAAGGAACACTATGAACAGATTTGATTTAACTTTTTTAAAAACAAAAATTAAATTCTCCTATCTGATTAGGAGCAGACTATACCCCCTAAACAGCTCTAAATCCCAATGTATATGGCTATCTGCTATTAGCTCCATTGAAATGATTTTGCTATTGCTGGTATTAGTTTCTATAATTGTCATTTTTAGAGCACAAATTACCAGCATTATAAACTCAGTCTTTAGAAAGATTAAAACACAAATAAATGCTTTTTAATAAAAAACTCTATGGAAATGTTACTATACTGCTGACTTTGACCCTTACTACTATAATCTGCGTTATATTTAATATTTTAGAATCAGCCCGTATTACTAGCATTAAGACCTATTATACTGATGTTTCACAGCTTGCTGCCGATTCTCTTTTTGGAAATTATTGTTACGAATTATTTGAGGACTATGGTCTATTTGCAATTAATCCGGCAGACATTAATTGCACTGAATACTTATCCTCTATTGCAAAAGAGAATATTTCCCCGAATATTCCAACCGATATATTTTCCGACAATTACAATTTTCTACAAGGACAAATTGACAATGTAGAAATCTTATCTTCTACAAAGCTTACCGACAATGATGGAGCAGTCTTCTATGAACAGGTAAAAAGCTATATGAAATATAAGGAGCCTGCTAACATTTCCCAAAGTATTATATCCGCCTCTAACTCATTTAAGGTAGATATACCTGATTTTACAAATCAAAATCAAGAAAAAGCAGATATTGATTTATCTATCTTAGACAATCCTCCTATGGAGGACCGCAGGGAGTGTCTTGATATAAGCAATTCTCAAGCACCTACATATAAGCAGAATATGTCTGACCATATAGCCAATATTATTCAACACAATTTATTATTACTGTTGGTTGATAATACTAAAGAAATATCTACCACAACTGTTGATAAATTAACCCTGCCTTCACTTAATACACAGCTTTCAGATGAAGCCTCTGTTATAGGCGAAGGATACATAAAATCAAATGAACATATTTCATTAGAACGAATTGCTATGGAGGAATATGTGTCCTCAATTTTTAACTGTTACACTAATAAACAACATAATTCCCTGCTTAGTTACGAATTAGAATATATTATTAATGGTGCTGCCAATGATGATGCCAATATTTTGAATACAGCTATTAAGCTAATTTTTATGCGTGCAAGCCTTAATGCCTCATATATTATTTCTAATTCTGCTAAAAGAACTGCTGCCCATGACCTTGCAAAAAAATGCACTGGTGGTGGTCCAATATCCACAGCTATTGCAGAATTTGCAATTATTAGCTCATGGTCAACGGCTGAAGGTATTATAGATGTAAAGGATTTGCTGGCTGGAAAAAAAGTTCCACTTATTAAAGATTCAAAAACTTGGACTTTATCCTTAGATGGAATAACCCGGTTATCACCAGATACTATATCCGCTAACAATGGAAAGGAGGGCTATGATTATTGTTTTTACTTAAAATTACTGCTTACTGCCCAAAATGAGTTAGCTCTTCGTTTTAGAACAATGGACTTAATTCAATTAGATATGTCACTAAACTACAATGAATCCTTTAGGATTAACTCTTGTATATGTGGTGCTTATATTAAGTATTCCTATAGTATTAAAAAAACTTTTTTTAGTTTTGGTAATTTTGGCTCAACAAATTTTGCCACAAACTATGATATAGCCACCTCATATAACTACCAGTAGAGGTTTGTACTAATGACAAATTATTCACTTATTTAACTTTAAAAATATTATTAAATTTTACCGAAAGGAGGATAGATAAATATGCCCTTTGCAGCTCTAAGCCCTGGCGATTTTATTCTATTAATTAAACATTCTAAAAAATTTTCGTCAACTCTCCAAAATATGCAGGCTACTGATTTTTGTATCAATACTACGGACTATTCTAGAAATATAGTTGATGCGTTCCCCGGCAGCAAGCAATATTCTAAAATATTTCGCGCCAGTAACACTTCTAGTTTGGGAAGGGCATTTTTATCTACCCACCTTCGCGGTATTATTACTGTAGAAGCAAGTATAATTTTACCTATATATATTTTAATTATAAGCTCTATTATTTACTTATTTAATATTTTATACATACAAAATACCTTTCAGGAGCGTATGTCAGAAATTGCAAGAGAGTTTTCCTCTAACTACTACATAGCCTGCTCTATTTCCTCTTTAAATAATAAGGAAACTCTCGACTTTTACCAATATCAGACACAAAATGAAAGCTCTTTCTCAAATACTACTTATAATATAACCTCTTCCCTTATTACTGCCAGCTATATTAGCAAGCTTTTTAGCAGCAATGACATACAAGCCGTTATAAACTCCAGCAATATTGTAGATAAAACTAAAGGACTATCTTTTAATGGTACTTATCTTGATACTGCAACAAATGACTTATTTATTCATTTATCCTACAAAATCAAGCTGCCCTTTTTACCTTGGCACTTATCTCTTCCTATAAAACAATTTTGCAAGCTTCATCTGTTTTATGGAAAAAATATTACTCCAAACAAGGGAGATACAACAATATATGTTTATTGCAGTTTATCTGGAAATGTTTATCATACAAACAAATACTGCTCTTATTTAACCAAATATACCTCTGTTGTACCAGTAAAGGATATTCCAACCTTAGGGATGATTGCTTGTTACAGATGTAATTATCCAGCTTATTCAACAAATGCAGAATATGTTTACCTTACCACTGAAGGAGATAGGTATCACTATTCCCTGGATTGTCCTACCTTTACCAGTCATATATACAAAATAGATTATACACAACTGGCATCTTACTTTAGACTATGCACACGATGTGAGGAGCTTATTAACTAATGATTTTTATATATATTTCTTTAGGTAGTTTAAATACCTTTTTTACAAATACTTTTTCACCAAATTTTAATTATCTGTTGTTACTATTTTATCTAATTGTATGTTGTTATACAGACCTAAAAAAACATACTATAAACTTGCTTATATCAATAATTTTTACACTACTTGGGATTATTACTGGAATTTTTCTATTCGACTACTCATTTATTTCAATGATAATATCTCTTATTCCGGGAATATCCTTATTTGTAATATCATTAATCTTTCCAGCCTCTCTAGGTCTGGGTGATGGTCTTATATTTACTATTTGTGGTATTTATTTAGGTATAAATTTTACAATTCAGCTATTATTTTTATCTTTAGTAATATCCTGCATTTTTTCAATTTTACTTATTATAAAAAAACATTCTCTTAAATATCAATTTCCATTAGCTCCATTTATTTTTGTTTCCTATGTTTTTATTCTTTTCACAGGCAAATTTCTATGATTTTATTTTATTATATGGAGGTATTTATTATGAATATAAATTATAAAAAAATTTTCTTTTACAACCTGCCTGCAAGTATTACTATTGAAGCCTCTTTTATTTATCCTATAATAATTTTTATTATAGCTCTTATAATCACGCTTTCCTTTTATCTGCACGATAAAATAGTATCTAATTCTCTATCCTATCGTGACTGTATATATGCCAGTATTAATTATAATGATAAAAGCACCTCTGATTTTACAAATTCTGATTTTCTTGAAACAACCATTAACTCCTATGTTTTAATGTATAAAAACAGCACACCGTCTATTGAAGCTAATTATAACTCTATAAAAATAATAACCGACTACTTAAATAATAAGACTGCCCATACTTATTCAAATTTTTTACATTGTAACAAAATACGCAGATATTCTATTATATTTAAACTAATAAAGGAGGACTCATGAAGACATCTTTTACCAAAAATTACACAAAAAACTATATACTGTTAGAGGATTTTCCTGCCTATAACTATAAAAGCGACTTTAGAATACAAATGTTATCTAATAACTCTATTCCAAACACCCTTGATTTTTCCTATACAATAGTAGATAATAACCCAATTTTTAAATATGATATAACCTCAAAGCAGTCCTTTTCCTCTTTATTTTTAACCAATTCAATTAATTATAAGGCTTATACTAATATTATTTTGTCCCTTATGGATACCATAGGGTTTCTTGAAGAATATCTTATTAACATAAATTCTTTGCTTATTGATGAGAATTATATTTATCTTGATCCTGAGAAATATTCAACCTCATTTATTATATGTCCTGCACTGGATTTTAATTTTTATGCACAATTATCCACATTTTTTGAAAACATTCTAAAAAAGATTGACCATAGTGATGACCAGCTCGTATTACTCGCCTATAGATTATCCTCTGAAGCTGCTAAGGATGGCTTTAATATTAGTATGTTAAAAAGCATTGTATTATCCTCTAACATTAGTTGCAAGATACCTAATTTCTCTGAAAATACAACTTCTAACAGCCTATTTACTAAAAATCCAATAACAACATCGAACTCAAGCTTACCTTTAAACAACAATTTAAATAATATTCCAACTATTATTAATCACGATATTTCTTTTCTGGATAAAAGCAATTCAATAAAATTATCTGAAAACAATAGTTCTAATAATTTAGACACCTTAAAGTCAGACACCGATAATAACTCTACATCACCAAAATTATTTGTTTCTTTTAAAAATCTTAATAATAAATATGCAGTTATGCACAATACACCTGAAAAAGTCACTACTTTATACACAATTTCCACATCTTTTTACATAAAATCTGCACTTTTAGGTGGAATTTTTGTGTTATTACTTATTTTAACAGCATATTGTAAGGTTAATAATTATATTTCAACAAAATTATCTATTCTATTAATATGTATAGCTATAGTAATTATTACTGGCAGCATTAAATATCTCTATACTATATTTCCTTCAGCAAAAATTCCTCAGAAAACCCAACCCTTTTCTGATAATAACTTTATATATGAAAATGACTCTGTTCATATTAACACAATATCTGACAATACACTATCCCCAACCACACCTATTTACAATTCTTCTGACCAATTTCAGGAATTTGGCAATACGACAATTTTATCAAGGCAAAATAACACCACTGCAATTCATCGCTTAGTGTATACTGGTACTGACTATGTGGATAATGTTCCTATTAATTCATATCCCTTTACAATAGGAAAGCTTAAAAATTCTACTAATATGATTATTAATAATCCACTAATCAGCCGTATTCACGCCTGTATTTACTTTGAAAATAACTCTTATTATATTGAGGATATGAATTCCTCCAATGGTACATATGTCAATGATACCTTATTATCCCCTCATGAAAAATTTAAGCTTTTAGAAGGTGATAAAATTACTTTTTCCCACTTAACTTATATATTTGAATAAATGTTCGTTGCAACAAGCTCCTATTTATATTAAAATATATTTTAGACTTTAGATAATTACTTAGTATATACAAATCTACAATTACTTTTTATGTTATTTTGAAAGGAGCAATTACCTTGCATATAAATATATATTATGGTGGTCGTGGAGTTATTGAAGACCCAACACTATATGTTTTAAAGAAAATCGAAAATGTCTTTGATGAAATCAGAGTTACACATACCCGTTATAATCTTTATGATATAAAAAATTCTATTACAACTCTTCCTCAAACACTTAAAGAAGCTGACGGTATTATACTTGCTTGTAGTGTTGAATGGATGGGCATAGGTGGCTATATGCAGCAGTTTCTCGATGCCTGCTGGTTTTACGGAGATAAAACAAAAATCAGTACTTTATATATGACCCCTGTTGTTATTTCAACAACCTATGGAGAAAAAGAAGCTATGATGTCTTTAAAAAATGCGTGGGAGCTTTTAGGAGGTCCTTTAAGCTCAGGTATTTGTGCATATGTTGAAGATACTTTAGACTTTGACAGAAACCCTGATTATACAAAATATATTGAGAAAAAGGCTGAAAATATATATAGAACTATATCCCAGAAGATTAAGCTTTTACCTTCTAGCAGCATTGCTATAAAACAAAACCTGATAAAGACTTCTATACAGCTTACCCCTCAGGAAAGCGAACAGCTTTCAAAGTATGTTTCTGACGATATTTATGTGAAACAACAAAAAGAGGATATTGAACAATTAGCCTCATTCTTTAAAGAAAAGCTTAGTGAGCAAGGTACTGACATAAATACAGAATTTATCAGACCTATGACTAACTGCTTTACTCCTCAGGATGATTTTGCAGCATCTTACCTTTTTAATATCGAGGACAAAAACAAACAGCTTTATGTAAATATTGAAAATGATAATCTGTATTGCAAATACGAAAAGCATGATAATGCACAGGTAGTAATTACCCTTAAACATCAAACACTTGATGATATTATTCATGGCAGACTTAGTTTTCAAAAAGCATTTATGACAAGTGAAATGAAGGTCAAAGGTGATTTTAAAACCCTTAGAATGTTGGATATGCTATTCCCATTTTCACAGTCATAATCTCTTATATATTTTTACATTTTATTCTATACTTTTATTTAAATTGGCTTTTTATAAAGTATATTTAAGCCAATATATAAAATAAGGCAATGATTAATGCTTGTTATATAAAAATTAGATTTTCGTAGTCCTAAGCACAGTAGTCATTGCCTTTTCTTATTTAAGTTCTACTTAAATATCTTTTAAACATTATTTAATGCAAACTATAATTTCATTAAACCTCTTACAATTTTATAATAAAGGTTGTCCCTGCTTTTTTATTAGAGGTTACCTCAATACTTCCCCCGTGCAGCCTTACAATTTTTTCACAAAAAGCTAATCCTATACCATTTCCATTTCTTTTTCCAGTAATATAAGGTCTAAATATTTCCCTTATTTTATCACTTTCAATTACTCTGCCATTATTATTTATTGAAATTACTATGCCAGTTTTATTAATATATAAGTTTATATTAATATTTTTTTCTTCAATATTGCATAGCTCAAGCTCTTCTATTGCGTTAATAGTTATATTCTCAATTACTCTGGATATTTTAAATTCATCTAAATCATAATAGGTATTCTTAGAATTTTTATCAACATTAACTACTAATTTTATGCCGGCTTTTTCACATTGTTCTTTATATTTTGTGGCTAAGTTAAATATTAATTTTTCAACATTAATGCTCTTTTTTTCTATAGAATAAATTTTTCCCTTTACCTTACTGCTATTAATTAAATATACAATCTGCTTTGTATCTTCTTTTAGACTTTTAAAATATTTATTTTCTTCAATATCTTTATAGTCCTTTTCAATTTTACTAATTGACAAATTCATTAACATTACAATATTTCCTAGTTCATGAAATATAACATTACTATTATCACTAACTCCCAATTCACTTAATATTTTATTGTCTTTAATACTTAATTTGTTTTTATTATTCATTTTATCTCCTTATTTACTTTCATATACTCTTCTCTCAAATTATAAATTTTTAATGGTTACAATATCCCTTTTATGTGCTATAATTTCATTGATTTTGATTATAATATTTATAAGCAAATTTTCTGGAAAGGATGTGTAAAATTTGAAAGATTCAAATTGTATTTTTTGTAAAATTGCGAACGGTGAAATCCCATCATACACAATATATGAAGATGATAAATTTAGAGCTATATTCGACTTAGGTCCAGCTACAAAGGGTCATGCTATAATATTGCCAAAGGAACATTTTAGGAATGTTTTCGATTTAGATGAAAACTATACTAAGGAAGCACTTGTAGTTGCTCAAAAAATTGCCGGTGCAATGAAAGAAGTTTTAAACTGCGATGGTCTAAATATTCTTCAAAATAATGAAGAAGTTGCTGGTCAAACTGTATTTCATTTTCATATTCACCTTATACCTCGCTACAAAAATGACGGTGTTAAACTTACATGGATTCCTGGTGAATTAGATAAGACATCAGCCGAAGCTATTGCTAACAATATTCGTGAAAGGATTGTCTAATTATGAAAAAAATATTATTAACCGGTGGTGGCTCTGCTGGTCATGTAACACCTAATATTGCACTATTTCCATCTTTAAAAAAGCTTGGTTACGAAATTCAATACATAGGTTCCTATGACGGAATTGAAAAGAAGCTTATTGAAGAGCTTGGCATTCCATACACTGGTATATCTTCTGGTAAACTTAGAAGATATATGTCTGCAAAAAATTTTAGTGACCCATTTCGTGTTATTAAAGGCTATGGCGAAGCTAAAAGATTTATTAAAGAATATAAGCCTGATATTGTTTTTTCAAAGGGTGGATTTGTCAGCGTACCCGTTGTATTAGCTGCAAAAAAATATAAGGTACCTGTAATTATTCACGAATCAGATATGACTCCAGGTTTAGCAAATAGAATTGCTATTCCTAAGGCAACTATTGTGTGTCATAACTTTCCTGAAACAAGTGCTTATCTTCCTAAGGGTAAATCTGTGCTTACTGGCTCTCCAATTCGTGAGGAATTACGCCATGGAAACAAATTAGCTGGTTTAGACTTGTGTGGTTTTACTACTAATAAACCAGTTGTCATGGTTGTTGGTGGAAGTCTTGGTGCAAAGGCTATAAATGATGCAGTTCGTGACGCACTACCTGAGTTATTAAAAACTTACCAGATTGTTCATTTATGTGGAAAGGGTAAGGTTGATGATACTTTAAATGATATTGAAGGTTATAAACAGTTTGAATATATAAAGGAAGAAATGAAAGATTTGTTTGCTATGTCTGACTTAATTGTTTCTAGAGCTGGTGCAAATGCAATCTGCGAAATTCAGGCTCTTTGCAAACCAAATATTTTAATTCCATTACCAGCCTCAGCAAGTAGAGGTGACCAAATATTAAATGCTGCTTCTTTTGAACGACAAGGCTTTAGCAAGGTTGTTCCTGAAGAAAATGTTACAACCAAAAATCTTATTGACACAATACATGATGTATATAATAATCGTGCAAAATACATTGAAAATATGCAGAATGCAAAAACCTCCGATGCTGTTTCGACTATTATTGGACTAATTGAGGATATTGTAAACAAAAAATCCGAATAGTCTTTATCATGCCATATTAGATTTATTTTATAATAAAAAAATGTTTGTACAATACTTTTCCATTCTCTTTGGAATCTATTGTACAAACTTTTTTTATATTTCTATTCTAATACCTCTTTTATAAACAGAGTTAATTCCTCCATCATATCCTTCACAACATTTTCTGAAATTTCATTACCATTTTTATCTTTAATAATTCTTAAAATTGGTCTATCTATTTCACTCTTGTTCTGTTTAATTACAACTCCTATTTCTCCTTCATTAGTCCTAACCTTTGTACCTACAGGATATAACGCCACCATTCTTAAAAGCATTTCTACGCACTCTTTATCCAATGCCTTTACAGACATTTGCCTCATATGCTCTATTGCCTCGTAAACCTTATATTGTCTGTATCCGACACCACTTATCATACTTTCAAAAACATCACATACAGCCACAATTTTTATAGCTGGATTTATAGAACTTCCATGATTTTTAAATGGGTATCCACTTCCATCATTTCTTTCATGATGAAGTAATACAATATTTTTACTTAAATCTGATAACCAGTCCACATTTTCAATAGAATCGTATCCATATATAACATGCTTTTTTAATTCGATTTGGTCCTTTAATGGCAAATCACTTAAATTTGTATTTTCGTAAGGTACTACAATACATCTAAGTCCTATATCATGTAACAAGCTTCCCCTTGCTATATCTTCTATTGTTTCTCTTCCCATACCCTTTTTTAAAGCAAGAACTGTGGATAAAGCACATACATTTATTGAATGTGTGTATAAATCTCCTGAAGCCTGTCTTATATTTGTAACCTGATTTAATATTTCTTTTTCTTCGATTACTTTGTCAATAATCTGGTCTGCAACCTTACATAATTGAGATAATTCTTCACTATTTTTATATATGTGCTTTTCTAGTACATTTTTTACAACCTGAATACTTTCCTCCTTGACCACATCTGAAAGAATTTCAATATCTTCCTTACCAGAATACTTAGAAACAGAATTGATACATACTTCATCAATTCCAAGTTCCTTTAATCTTGTAATATATTCTTTCTTTAATGTTGTTCCTGCGGAGATTAACTCTTTTCCAGATTCTGATACTATATGTTTTGCTAAAATTTCATGTCCTAATAATTTGTCTACTTTTACTACTATCATTCTTTTCCCATAGCCTTGTCAAGTGCAAGCTGTTCCTCTTCTCCTAAAGCGATAAATGATTTTCCAGCAACGATTTCCTTAGTATATGTATAACAACCTTCTCTGCTGTGCATTGCATTTATAACAAATCCGTTATTTTCTTTGTCTAATAATACCAATGCAAAGCTTAATTTTCCACCCATTTCATTAAACGCATCATATTTTACAATACCACATTTTTGTATTGCTATTTGAAGATTTTCATTAATTTTTTGAATTTCTTTTGTCTTTATATCATTATCCCTTAATAATAAATCAATATCTTCAAATCTTTTTGTAAATGTTGCTTCTAGTGATTTTCCATCTTTACCCTTCATAAATTTTTCGTATTTCTCGTTCATCTTCTTTAACTTACTTGTAAGAACTATACAATATACAATCGCCACAATTCCTATTACTAACAAAATAATAATAAATATTGCTATATCCACATTTTGTAATCCTAGTGTTTCAAATATTTTGCTATTCATTTGTTTTTCCTGCCATTCTTTATTATATTTATTTTAATCTATTTAATAATTCTACAATTCTTTCCAATTCCTCATTAGAGTAATATTCAATTTCTATTCTGCCTTTATTCTTATTTTTTCTATTAATAGAAACATTAGAACCTATGATTTCCTTTATAGAATTCTCTATAGATTTGTAAGTTGTTTCATCTCCATATTCAACCTTTTTCTTTTCTGGTTTCTTTGGATTTAATGCAAGTCTTACTAATCTCTCTGCTTCTCTTACACTTAACTTTTCATCAAAAAATTGTTCAGCAAGTCTTATTTGTGTTTTTTCATCTGACAATGCAAGCAAAGCTCTACCATGTCCACTGCTTATCTTTTCATCAACAATCATCTGTTGGATTTCATCAGGGAGCTTTAATAATCTCATTGAATTTGTAATTGCTGTACGGCTCTTACATACTTTGTCTGCCACTTCATCCTGTTTTAGATTAAACTCTTTCAGCAATCGTTTATATGCCATTGCTTCTTCTATTGGATTTAACTCTTCTCTTTGAATATTTTCTATTAATGCAATTTCTACAACCTTTTCATCATCATACTCTTTAATTATTACAGGTACTTCTTTAAGTCCTGCCATCTTAGATGCTCTCCATCTTCTTTCTCCGGCTATAATTTCATAATAGCCCTCTCTTTTCTGTACGACTATAGGTTGAATTAATCCATATTGTTTAATAGAATCTGCTAATTCCATTAAACTATCCTCATCAAAGTTTTTTCTAGGCTGACTTCTGTTTGGCTCTATCTCAGTAAGCTTTACTCTATTTTCAACTTTTTTTTCAACAATCTTCTCAACTACCTTTTCCACTACTTTTTCTTTTGGTGTGGATTTTATATTTTCTTTTGCAGGAATAAGTGTATCTATTCCCTTTCCCAATCCTATTCTTTTAGCCATTTATCTAACCTTTATTGCAGCTACTCTTGCAGCTATTTTTTCCTTTCTATTCTTCTTCTCTTTCAATTACTTCATCTGCCAATAATCTATAACTCTCTGCTCCAACTGACTTACCATCATAAAGATTTATGGGTAATCCATGACTTGGTGCTTCCGCTAATCTGACATTTCTTGGTATAATTGTCTTATAGATAGATTGTTTTAAATTATTCTTTACATTTTCTACTACCTCTAATGAAAGATTAGTTCTTGCATCGTACATAGTAAATACCACGCCTTCCATTTCCAATTCAGGATTTAATCTTTCCTTCACAAGATTAATTGTATGTAAAAGCTGTGACAATCCCTCCAACGCATAATACTCACATTGAATTGGTACCAAAACAGTATTTGCTGTAGTCATCGCATTTACTGTTAACATATTTAATGATGGAGGACAATCAATTATTATGTATTCGTAATTGTCTTTTATTTTATCAATATTTTTTTTCAAGATGAATTCTCTATCATCAATTCCTATTAAATCTATTTCAGCACCAGACAAATTAACATTTGATGGTAACACATCTAAATTTTCTAATGCTTCCTTTATTAAGCATTCATCTATTGAGCATTCACCTATAATCATATCATATACTGTGTTTTCCAAATCATTTTTATCGATTCCAACACCGCTAGTTGCATTTCCCTGTGGATCAATGTCCACAAGCAATACTTTTTTTCCTTTTTCTGCTAAACAAGCAGACAAATTGGTTGAAGTTGTAGTTTTTCCCACTCCACCTTTCTGATTAGCTACTGCTATTATTCTTCCCATAATTCTTCCTTTCATATGTTATTGGTTTTACCAGTTGTAAATAATTTTAATATTCAAATTTTAATATTTTACTAGCTGATTACAGTATACTGTATTTTATAAATCTTTATTTATCTTTTTTAATTATAACACATTTTGTTCTTTTTACCATAATATAATGTTTCACGTGAAACATTTTTCTCAATAAAATTCTGTGTATTTACTATAATATAGTATACATTTTTATTTTGCCTTATAGTTGCAATTTTATATGATTAATATTTTAATATATATTAATATTATTATCTATTAATTTTTATCTTTTGTGAGCAGTATTCAATTTACAAATCTAATATATTCTTTTCCATACTTAATAATAGACTATCATTTTTTTCAACAATATGTGATAAATATGTAACTATCAAATCACTTTCTGGCAATATGTAGCATCTCTGCTGCCATTTTCCATTGATACTAAATCCATTTTTGTATTTCCATATAAAATATCCGTATTTTTTCTCATCATTATTTTGTTGAACTATTGTGGCTTTTTCTATATACTTTTCTGATATAATTCTCAAATTCTTATACACACCTTTATTATATAGTAATAATCCTATTTTACTCAACTCACTAACAGTTAGTTTCATTTTTGAAGCACCATAGAAAAATCCATCTGGACATCTCTCATATTTATATTTTGTAATATGTAATGGTTTAAAAATATTATTTTCTATAAATACACCCAGATCTTCTCCAATAGCATTTGTTAATGCTACACCTACAAGATATGCACTTACATTGCTATAATTAAATGTTATTTTGTCAGGATTATTTATTTCACAGTTTAATGAAAATTTTAAATAGCTATCTCCTTCAGGTCTAAAAGGAAAGTCTGCTACAGACATTGTTAATAGTCTATGTATGGTTATATTCTGAAACTTGTCTTTCTGTGATTTAGTTATCATATTTATCTCATTATGTGTAAGATATTCTAATATTGACCTATCTAAATCAAATAATCCTTTATCATATGCTATTCCCACAGCTAATGAAAGTATAGTCTTTGTAGCAGAATATATGTCATATATATTATCTTTTGTATCTCCATAACTATTAATCAGTTTTCCTTTTTTATAAATTTCTACTCCGTACACATTTAAATTATTGTTTTCTATATCATTAATAAATTTATCAAAATTCATATTTTATTTCCTTTGTGTATATTTTCTATAGATATATTTTTATAAACCTGTAGCACAAATGTTTCACGTGAAACATTTTATTACATTATAATGTTTTAATTAAATTCATATCTTTTCATTTATTTAACATTATACCTAATATTCTATACTTACATATAAAAAATTTACACACTTATATTTAATTCTCATACTCTACATATTAAATTTTGGAAAATACTAATGAATTTTAGAATATTAGTCTTGTCACATAAACATATTTTTTTGCTGCCCCTTATCTATAATTTACACTTTATTCATATCTTACTATCATTTCAAATCATATTCTATATTTCAGTAAGATTATTTTTTATAGCAAATACTGCTGCTTGTGTTCTATCAGAAACCTGAATTTTTTTAAATATATTAGCGATGTGATTTTTTACTGTTCTTTCGCTAATTTCTAACCTTTCGGCTATATCTCTATTAAACATTCCCTCTGCTACCAGTTTTAATACCTGTATTTCTCTTTTTGTTAATCCGACAAGTTTTTTGTCATCCTCTGCCTTACTTGCCAAATAAGAATTGAGCATTGGTGTCATATTAGGTTGTATATATCTTTTACCTTCGTAAACATTATATATTGCATTTTTAAGTTCGTCAGAATCTGACTCCTTCAATATGTATCCATCGCAGCCTAATTCTACAGCTTTTATAAGATACTCTCTCTCATTGTGAATTGTAAGCATAATAACCTTAACATTTATATTATTTTTTCTAATTTCTGCTAATGTTTCGATTCCTCCCAATACAGGCATATTCACATCTAATAATAATATATCCGGATGCAATTCATTAATCTTATCTATTGCTTTTCTTCCATTATCCGCAAATCCAATAACATTAAAATTCTGTTCTAATTCTAATAATTGTTTAAGTCCTTCTCTTATCATTGAATGATCATCAGCAATAAGTATACTAATTTTCACTTAAGTTACCTCCGTGTTACATAATAGGAATATCTATAGTAATTTTTGTTCCTTCATTAATCTTACTGTCAATATCAATTTCTCCCGATAATAGTGCCACTCTCTCCTTCATCATAGACACACCAAAGCCTTTATTATTATTTTCTTCTGGCTTAAGTATTTCATCTATAACATATCCATCACCATTATCTGATACTTCAATATGTAATACTTTGTTTTCATTTTTTATATATATTTTTATCTCAGAGCCATTCGAGTGTTTTATACTATTATTACAAGATTCTTCAATAATTCTAATAATAGTAATTGCAACAACTGGTTCAGGATTTACACTTTCACCCTCCATCTCAAGGGTTATATTAAAATCACTAGAAGTATTAAGTTTATTGACAACTTTTGTTAATGTTGCTTCAAAACCTAAATCATCAAATATCATAGGGCGTAGATTGTATATAATATTTCTCATATCGCTAATTGAATCTTTAAGTGTTTTTTCAATCACTTCTATTTCCAATTTTGCTCTCACACTATCCACATCCATAACCTTTGAACATATTTCACATCTATGTACAAGATTAGCTAATACCTGTACTGTAGAGTCATGTAAATCTCTAGCTATTCTTTGTCTTTCATTCTCCTGATATTTCAATATATGTATGCCAAGAGTATTTTTTATATACATTTTGTCAACATTATTCAAATCCTGCTGTTTTATGTTATTTGAAATATTTAAGTTACTATCTAGTTCTTCACTTTCTGACTGTATTTCTGAATTACTGTTAGAATAATCTTCTATCTGGGAATTATTTTCACTATTAATTGCTAATAATTTCTCGCTAAGTGCATCCTTAATGATTTTTATATCTTCATCAACCATTTTAGTTTGCTCACACAGCTTCTCTTTATTTCGGCTTAATTCTTCCCTATTGTTTTTAAGTTTTTGGATTTCATCTCTAATAAAATCATTTTTCTTTACCCTAGGAGAGAAAATTTCAAAGGTATCGTCCATATCATTACTAATCTCTCGTATCTTCTCATTTATCTCTTCTATTTCTATATCAAGATTATTAATTTTAGTAGTAATAATAATCTTTTCATCAGATAACATTGAAAGTCTATTGCTTAGATAATTTTCTGCTTTAGTCATATATATCTTACCTTTACTATAATTTCACAATACACATAAATACATCCATAATTGTACCACATTGTTCACAAATTTAACAGAGAAATTTATTTAACTTTTATAGACATTATAGTATAATAGAATAATATAAACATTTGTACTTTGGTCAGTATTGTTACTATGTCAAATTATAAAATATAATGAAAGGTAGTTATAAAATGAAAAAAAATAAATTAATATCAGCCGCTGTATTAGCTACACTTACTACAGCTTCTATTTATTCAATAAATAGAGTAATTAACCTTATGGCAAATGCAAAAGCTTCTCTCTCTAGCAACAATGGCAGCAAATATGAGTGGAGATTTGGAAATATATTTTATACAAAACAAGGCTCTGGCAAGCCTGTACTTCTTATTCATGAACTTACCTGTGGAAGCAGTGATTTAGAATGGAAGCACATCGTAAAAGAATTTTCTAAGCAATACACTGTATATACTCTGGATTTATTAGGCTGTGGTCGCTCAGACAAGCCAGCTTTCACTTATACTAATTTTCTATATGTTCAGCTTATAACAGATTTTATTAAAAATGTTATTGGAAAGCGTACTGATGTTATATGCACAGGTACTTCTGCTGAATTTGTTATTATGGCATGCTACAATGATGATTCATTATTCGATAAGGTTATTATGATTAATCCTGAATCAATCGTCCTTTCAAATCATAATATGTCTACCAACAAAAAACTTACAAAGCTTCTTATCGAAATGCCTCTTATTGGAACTACTATCTTCAATATTTATAATAGTAAACATGCTTATAGAAAGCTTTTTGAAAAAGAATATTTTTCATCAAAGGTTAAATCCTCTGTAATTAAAAACTATTATGATGCAGCACATTATGGCACAATGACTTCAAAATATTTATTTGCCAGCATTTCTGCAAACTATACAAAATTAAATATTACAAATGCACTTAAAACAATTAATAACAGCATTGTTATTATTGGTGGTGAAGATGAACGAAATATTTTAGAAACCTGTTTAGAATATCAGGATTACAATTCAGCTATTGAAACCTGCATTATTCCAAAATGCAAGCATCTTCCTCAGCTTGAACAACCTAAGTCATTTATAGAAAATGTTCAGATTTATCTATAATCAGTAATTTTTAGTTAGACTTAATATAAATTTAAAATTTATAGCCTAAATTCAAGGTATAACTCATACTTTAAATTTAGGCTATATTCACAAACATAATTCTAATATTAAACATAAACTATATTTTATATTCTATATTTTAGTTAAAAATTAAAATTCAAATTTAATTACTATTCCACTACTATCATATCACTATTTAATTTACTCTTTAATTAATCAACACCCCTAATCTAACCTCATTTTTTAATCAAATTATTTTTGTATTGGTGCAAGTGGCTGTTTTAAAGGTGTCCCTGCCTTTCTTGGAAATGCCTTTGGTGTATTGTTTTCCTTTATAATTTCCACAAAAACACGACTCATATCTGTATTTGGAAGATTAAATTCCACAATCTTCTTAGTTTTTCCACCTAACTTCTTAATAGCATATTTTGCAGCTACTACCTCCTCCTTACAATCCCCCGCCTTATATGAAACAAATTCGCCACCTTTTTTTACAAAAGGCAGGCACAGCTCACTAAGTGTAGAAAGATTTGCAACTGCTCTGGAAACACATAAATCATACTGCTCCCTATAATCTTCTTTTCTTCCTATATCCTCACATCTGCCATGAAGAGTATCAATATCTTTAAGCTCCAGTTTTTCTATTACTTCCTGTAAAAATACAAGTCTTTTATTCAGTGAATCAAGCAGCGTAATACTCAAATTAGGAAATACTATTTTTAAAGGTATTCCAGGAAAGCCTGCACCAGTTCCAACATCTATCACCTTCAACTTTTTAGAAAGCTCTCCTTCACTTAAAACCTTAACTAATGAAAGACTGTCTAAAAAGTGTTTTACTACTACTTCATTTATTTCAGTAATAGTTGTAAGATTCATTACCTTATTCTTCTCAATAAGCATTTCATAAAATAAAAATAATTTTTCTTCCTGCTCCTTTGAAATACTTATATTTAATTGTGAAAGTCCGTCATACAAGGTTTTAATTGCTTTATCTTTATTTTCCATTCAATATATCCTTTTATTTCATATAATTTTGCAGCTTCTATACTTTTCAATTTTAAAATAAACCTCTCATATAATATCTAAAATATTATAACAAAAGCCTTTTCTCAAGCCTTCATATTAAATCTAACACATTTCTATTTATTAGCCATTTTCATCAGCTATTTTTATGACTATGCTTATACTGCTCCAAAAATACCAACAGCACTGATATATCTGCTGGTGAAACTCCAGATATTCTTGAAGCCTGACCAATAGAAAGTGGTTTGTATAAATTAAGCTTTTGAATAGCCTCTCTTCTAAGTCCAGAAACCATACTATAGTCAAACTCTGGGTCCAGCTTCTTACCCTCAAGCTTTTTAAAGGATTCTACCTGCTTAAGCTGTCTTTTAATGTAGCCTTCATATTTAATATTAATATTAATCTGCTCTACAATATCCTCTGGAAGTTCTTCTCTATCAGGGTCTAGCTCTGCAAGACTATCATAATCAAGCTCAGGTCGTCTGATTAATTCAGCAAGAGTACTGCCTGTTTTTAATGGTGAGCTGTTATGTCTTTCAAGAAATTCCTGAATACGGGTGTTAGCACCAACAGGAGTTTCATTAAGCCTATTAACCTCTTTCTCAACTATTTGTCGTTTATATTCAACATAATTGTAGATTTCATCACTTACAAGACCAATTTTGTGACCAATGTGAGATAATCTCAGGTCAGCATTGTCCTGTCTAAGTAAAAGTCTATATTCAGCTCTTGAGGTCATCATTCTGTAAGGCTCATGATTTTCCTTAGTTACTAAGTCATCAATCAATACACCAATGTAGCCTTCAGACCTGTCTATAACTACCTGCTCTCTGCCTAAAACCTCTAAGGCGGCATTAATACCTGCAATAAGTCCCTGTGCTGCTGCTTCCTCATAGCCTGAGCTGCCATTAAACTGTCCACCACTGAAAAGACCTTTGATTTTTTTAAATTCAAGTGTTGGAAGCAGCTGTCTTGGATTTATGCAGTCATATTCAATAGCATAAGCATTTCTAACTATTTTTACATTTTCAAGTCCTGGTACAGTTCTGTACATTGCATACTGAACATCCTCTGGTAAGGAGCTTGACATACCACCTAAATACATTTCATTTGTATACAAGCCTTCTGGCTCAATAAATACCTGATGTCTTTCCTTATCTGGAAATTTAACAACCTTATCCTCAATAGAAGGACAATATCTAGGTCCGGTACCTTCAATCATACCGGAAAATAATGGGCTTCTATCAATATTATCTCTAATTATTTTGTGAGTATCTTCGTTGGTATATGTAAGCCAGCATGATACCTGCTCTTTTTCAATGTCCTCCTTTTTATTTGAAAATGAGAAAGGTACAATATTTTCGTCACCAAACTGCTCCTCCATTTTAGAAAAGTCAATACTTCTCTTATCAACTCTGGCTGGAGTACCTGTTTTAAATCTAAACATTTCTATACCTAATGATTTAAGGCTGTCTGTAAGGTGGTTTGCTGCCTTTAAGCCGTTTGGACCTGTTGGCTCGCTTACATCTCCATAAATACATCTTGCTTTAAGGTAAGTTCCTGTACAAAGTACAACTGCCTTTACAGTATAGGTGGCTCCTGAAAAGGTCTTAGCACCAACTATTTTACCATTTTCAACTAAAAGCTCGCTTATCTCGCCTTGTCTAATAGTAAGATTATCTGTATTTTCCAATGTTTTACGCATTTGTGAAGAATAATCCTTTTTATCTGCCTGAGCTCTAAGTGAATGGACTGCTGGTCCCTTAGAAACATTAAGCATTTTTGACTGAATATATGTTTTATCTATATTTTTTCCCATTTCTCCGCCTAATGCGTCAATCTCTCTAACCAAATGTCCCTTAGAGCTTCCTCCTACATTTGGATTACAAGGCATAAGTGCTATAGAATCAACACTTACTGTAAACATAATTGTATTAAGTCCAAGTCTGGCACAGGCAAGGGCTGCTTCACAGCCTGCATGTCCTGCTCCAACTATTAAAACATCATATTCTTCTTTTAATAAACTAGGCATTTTAATCCTCCACAAATCTATCCATATGTTATTTACCCATACAGAATTTACTAAAAATGTTATTGACAAGGTCGTCCTCTAAGGCTTCACCTATTACCTTTCCAAGCTCCTCATAAGTATTTAATAAATCAATAGAATAAAAATCCTCCGGCATATTATCTTCAATACTTTTCTTAACTAATTTTAAGCTAGAATAAGCATTTATAATACTTTCCTTTTGTCTTGCATTTGTAACAAAAATTTCATCATTAAAATTAATTTCTCCGTTTAAGAACATTTCCTTTACCCTGTCCTCAAACAAATCTATACCTTCATTGTTTTTAGCAGAAATAGTAATAATGTTTGACTTATCAAGCTCATTTAAGGCTTCTATTTCTACTCTGCTGTTAAGGTCTGACTTATTAAGAAGAACTATATATTTCTTTTCCTTAATAAGCTTCATAATTTCATAATCATTATCATCTAAATCCTTAGAAGAATCAACTATAAATATAATTAAATCAGCTTCCTTTGCTAAATCCTTAGCTCTTTTTACTCCAATTTGTTCTACAATATCTACTGTATCCCTAATTCCTGCTGTGTCAATTATTTTTAAGCTAAGTCCACTAATATTAATATTTTCCTCTAGTGAATCTCTGGTTGTGCCTTCAATATCTGTAACTATTGCTCTTTCCTCTCCTATAAGTGCATTTAAAAATGAAGACTTACCAGCGTTGGGCTTTCCAAGAATAACTGTTTTAATTCCTTCCACTACCACCTTGCCATTATTTGATGTATCAATAAGCTTTTTTAATTCCTTCATTGACTCATCAACTACGCCTTCAAGCTTTTTAGTATAGCCTTCCAGACTAATATGTTCAGGATCATCTAAGGCAGTTTCAATAAAGGATATTTCATCAAGAATTTTTCCTCTAATAGTTTTAATCTTTTCTGAAATACTTCCTCTTAGCTGTCTAACTGAATTTGACAAAGCATATTCATTTTTTGAATTAATAATATCAATAACTGCCTCAGCCTGTGATAAATCAATTCTTCCATTCAGAAAGGCTCTCTTTGTAAACTCTCCAGGTTCAGCAATTCTTGCACCATTTTCACATACAATTTCAAGTATTTTATTAATTACTACAACACCACCATGACAATTAATTTCTACAACATTTTCCTTTGTATAAGAATGTGGAGCTTTCATTACAGAAACAAGCACCTCATCAATTATCTCTCCATTATATACAATACTACCATAATGAATAGTATGACTATTCACTGTGGTAAGTTTTTTTCCTTTAACTGAAACAAATATTTTATCTACTATATCTATGGAATCACTTCCACTTACACGAATAATACCAATACCGGAATTTGTCATTGCTGTTGCAATAGCAGCAATAGTATCTACTTCATACATAAAATCACCATAAATATCTCTATATTTTAAGAGGAATGTGCTATATAGCACACTCCTCTATTTATTAGTAGCTCTTCTTTAAAACAACAACTACATGTCTGAATGGTTCTTCACCTTCACTTCTAGTTGTTACATATCTGTCATTTTGTAATGCAGAATGAATAATTCTTCTTTCATATGGATTCATTGGCTCAAGAGTAACTGGTCTTTTTGTTCTCTTTACCTTAAAAGCTATGTTCTTTGCAAGATTTTCAAGAGTTTCTTTTCTTCTTTCACGATAATTTTCTGTATCGAGCTTTACTCTTAAATACTTTTCAGAATTTTTATTAATAACAAGGCTAAGTAAATACTGTAATGAGTCTAAGGTTTGTCCTCTCTTTCCAATAAGAACGCCCATATCATCACCTATTAAATCTACATTTACCTCTTCTTCTGTAACTTCAACATTAACCTTTACTACCATATCCATAGCATTGAAAACCTTTGTTAAAAATTCAACACAGGTTTCTTCCACTGTCATTGGTGTACCTTCTACAACCTTTAACTTTGCCTGTATTTTTGCAGGCTTGCTACCCATTCCCAAAAATCCATTACTACCTTTTTCTAATACTTCTATCTCTAAATTATCGCTAGTAGTTTCTAAAGCAACTGAAGCATTAGTTATAGCATCATCAACTGTTTTTCCAGTAAAAATCTGAAATTCCATTTTCTATTCCTCCGTTTTTTGCTATTTCTTAGAGTTCCTATCGTTGAAATCCTTTACCATATTTGCTCTCTGTGCAATACTTCCCTTTTTTAATTCCTTCTCTGTATTTTCACTAGCTGTATTTTCTTCTTCCTTTGAATCCTTATTGAATGACTCAAACTTAGAATAATCTACTTTTATACCTTTTGTGCTATAAGAAGCTGCACCTGAAATTTTATTTTCATCAGGGTTTACTCCTTTTTTTGCTTTCTTTTTATTAGCTTTTTCAACATTTGACTTAATTATTTCATCAACATCCATATCCTTGAAATGATGATTAATAAATAACTGCTGTATTATCTGTACAACTGCTGCCATTACCCAGTATAAGCCTAAACCTGCTGGTAATGAATAACAGAAAAATGCTGAAATAAGTGGCATTGTAAAGTTCATAACCTTAAGTGAGCTAGCCATAGGATTTCCTTCCATGCTTGGCTGACTTGAAGTAGAAATCTTCATACTTAACCACTGTGTTAAAAATGAAAGAATTGGAATAATAAGCGCATACCATGGTAAGTTGCTAGGTGACTTACTTAAATCAATCCATGCAAATGTATAAATGCTTGATATTTGATCTTCAAAACCACTAACATTGCTTTTTACTTTTACTAATTCATTTTTGTAATTATCCCAATCAGTATCACTATAGCCTTTAAATTTTTCATATAAAGCTAACTTATAATCACTAGGATTTTTTTCTGCCTTTTCTTTTGTAATAAGCTCGTTCCACTTATCCTCACTTGTAGACTTCAAGGTATTGATTATAGCAATAGCTTTATCATAACCATTATTAAAATCGTCTAAAGGCTTTACAGTAGCATATAAATTACATAAATTAGCATATATTGCTGTATTATTTTCATCTATTGTTTTTGTACTGTCGTAATTGTTTTTTATAAGTGTACTAAAATCTTCATCCTTATAATTTGAGTCTAATGCACTATTAGCATTATATAAGTCATCATAGTCATCAAATACTTCTACTATTTCATTACTAATATTTTGATATATTTCTCCAACTGGCTTAACATATTCAGGTATTGAAATAATTACAGCATAAAGAGCTAATAATATGAACATCTGAATAAATAATGGTAAACAGCTTCCTGTAGGAGATGTTCCATACTTTTCATAAAGTGCTCTTGTTTCTTCCTGCTGCTTCATCATAGAAGCATTATCTCTTTTACCTTCGTATTTCTTCTGAATAGCCTGAAGCTCTGGAGTCATCTTAGATGAAACCTTAGTAAACTTTTGCTGTTTTATTGTAATTGGGATTAAAATCATTTTACATATAATAGTAAAAACTATAATACATAAACCTATGTTGAATAATCCGAATAAACCGAAAAAGTTGTATAGACCACTCATAATTATGCCCAGGATATTTGCTATCCATTTAATTAAGAAAAAGTCATAACAACCAGCCATCAATATACTTGACATTTATGTCCTCCTTATGGAACAGGATCATATCCACCCTTTGAAAATGGATTACACCTTAATATTCTTTTTATTGACAAATATGTGCCTTTTATTGGTCCGTACTTTTCTAATGCTTCTAAAGCATATTGAGAACAGGTAGGAGTATAACGGCAATGTATATTTCCCTTATAAGGAGATATACAAACTCGATAAAACTTTACCAACAAAATAAGAAGCTTTTTAAATATGTTTGAAATAAATCTAACTATTCGCATCCTTTTGCACTTCTCTTTCCGTCAAAACACCGTGCATTTTAAGTAAATGTAAAAATGCACTCTCAATTTCTTTATAACTTTTATCCTTTGCACTAACTCGTGCTATTACTATAATGTTTAAACCACTATTAAACATTTCTCTATTTAATCTGTATGCTTCTCTAATAAGTCTGGCAAGCCGATGTCTTACAATACTATTACCAACCTTTTTACTAACTGAAATTCCCAGTTTGCTCTTACCTTCATCATTTTTCAAAACATACATAACTAAATATCTATTTGCATACGATTTAGCATTTTTGTATATATGCTGAAATTCATTATTTTTCAAGGAATCAATATTTCTCATATATTATATTTTCTCCTTAAATTAAGAAAAGACCACATTAAATGCGGCCTTAAGCTGATAATTTTTTTCTTCCTTTTGCTCTTCTAGCAGCTAATACTTTTCTGCCGCTTGCAGAACTCATTCTTGCTCTAAAACCATGAACTTTAGATCTCTGTCTTTTTTTAGGCTGAAATGTCATCTTCATCTTACAGCACCTCCTTTACAACCTATTTTTATATAAGGCTAATATATTTTCTTAAAATAAGACATCGTACCGATTATATATAATATTGCAACTTCCGTCAAGCTTATTTCAAAATATTTTTCTAAATCTTTTCCACTTAATTTTTTTCCCACTATAGATTTACATAATTTTATCCACAAATTGTGGATAACTTGTGGATAAAATATATTAGTACTTAAATTTTCCCTTTATTCTGCTATTTTTACTATTATGGAAATGTGAATTTTAAAATTGTGAATTACTTAACTTAAAAATTGTAATTCTAAATTTTAATAGTTTTTAACATAGTTATCCACTTTTCCACAAAAACTTTCCACACAATTTAATTCCTTTACTTATAAAGATATAGAAAGTTCTCCATATTTTTTTCACTTTTTTCTCCACATAAAAATTTTTATTTTTTTACATATAAGTAATCAGTTATTTTGTACTATTTTTAATTAATGACTACTTTCAAATATTAATTGAAAAATAAGCTAAAATAAGGTAAAATAGTAGTATATATGGCGTATTATGCTTATGCAGCTATTTAATAAATTTTAGGACATTTTTTCTTAATGTCTTACTTATTTTAAGGAGTAATTATGTACGACAATGATATGTATAATTTAGTTGTTTCAAAATGGAACGACATCTTAGAAATTTTGAAAAAGGAACATGACATTATGGATGTTTCCTTTAATACCTGGATAAAACCTCTTGATGTTTATTCTGTTGAGGACAATGTTATAACTTTACTTGTTCCAGATGAAAATATAGGTACAAGTTATCTTCACAAAAAGTATTATCTTCCATTAAAGGTAGTTATTCAGGAAGTAACAGGTGAAATGCTTGATTTACAATTTCTACACAAAAGTGAGATTAAAATAAAAAAAAGCACTACTCCTGCTTCTATGGATTCTGCTCCTTCAAATATTGAAGAAACCAGCAACATAGACTTAAAGATAGCTGCAAACCTTAATCCAAACTATACTTTTGACAATTTCGTAGTAGGTGGCAACAACAATTTTGCCCATGCTTATGCTTTAGCTGTTGCTGAATCACCTGCCAAAGAATATAACCCTCTATTCATATATGGAGGCGTTGGTCTTGGTAAAACTCACCTTATGCACTCTATTGGCAATTTTATATTAGACAGAAATCCAAATGCAAAGGTAAGATGTGTTACCTCTGAAGTATTTACCAATGAGGTTATTAATGCTATTAGAAGTGAAAATCAGTCAGCTATAATGGAATTTAGAGATAAGTATAGAAATCTAGATGTTCTTCTTATTGATGATATTCAGTTTATTATAGGTAAGGAAAGAAGTCAGGAGGAATTTTTCCATACCTTCAATACACTTAAAGAATCAAACAAACAGATAGTTATTTCTTCTGATAAGCCACCTAAACAAATGGCAACCCTAGAGGAAAGATTTAAAACCCGATTTGAAATGGGTCTTACTGTTGATATTTCAAGTCCTGACTATGAAACCCGTATGGCGATTATTAAGAAAAAGTCTGAGCTTGAAGGCTATAATATTAGCGATGATATATTTGAATATATTGCTACTAATATTAAGTCAAACATTAGAGAGCTTGAAGGTGCTCTTACAAAAATCGTAGCATTTTCAAGAGTTACCAGAAGGCCTGTAGATATTGAAATTGCAAAGGAAGTATTAAAAGATATTATCTCTCCAGATGACAACAAGGTTATTACTCCAGAGCTTATTATTAATACTGTTGCAGACCATTTTAATATTACTATGGCTGATATTTCTTCAAAGAAAAAAAGTCAGGATATTGTATTTCCCAGACAGATTGCTATGTATCTTTGCAGGCAATATACTGAAACCTCACTTCAGGAGGTTGGTCAGTATTTAGGAAAGAGAGATCATACTACAGTTATGCACTCTATAGAAAAAATTCAGCATGAATTAGATACAAATGAGTCAACCAGAAATATAGTTAATGTTATTATTAAGAAAATCAATCCAAATTAACCCCTATTATAATAGGAAGAAACTCATTCCATATTGCAGAAAATTATACACATGGTTTTCCACAATTACCCTCTTTTTTGTCCACAAAAGGTGCACATTATAATATTTTTGTGTGTGTATTTATTGTTAACGAATTTTTTACCAAATTTACCTATGTTGATAAATCAAGTAGTTATACAGTTAAAAAATTTGCTTTTCAACATATGTTTTAATTGCTATAGCTATTGATTTTACTGGGCTATAGAGATTATCTACATTTTCACACCCTATAATAAGATTAAGATTAGAAATAAATTATATATTTATATATGTTTTTTGCGAAAGGAGTCATTTTAACATGAAACTTATATGTTCAAAATCCAATTTGTTACAAGGCGTAAATATTGTACTTAAAGCAGTACCATCAAAAACTACAATGTCTATATTAGAATGTATCTTAATTGATGCTACAGCAGGCTCAATTAAATTTACAGCAAATGATATGGAATTAGGAATTGAAACAATTATAGACGGAGATATTATTTCAGGAGGTATGGTAGCTATAGATGCTAAGATTTTTTCTGAAATAGTTAGAAAGCTTCCAGATAATGAGGTTGTTATAGAAACAGACGAAAATTACAAAACTACTATTACCTGTGAAAAAGCAGTATTTACTATTTCCGGTAAATCAGGAGAGGATTTCTCATATCTTCCTGTTATAGAGAAAAATAAATTTATTTACTTATCTCAGTTTACCTTAAAGGAAATTATAAGACAGACTATATTCTCTATAGCTGATAACGATAACAACAAACTTATGACAGGTGAGTTATTTGAGGTTAAAAATAATGAATTAAAGGTTGTTTCCTTAGACGGACATAGAATATCTATTAGAAAAGTAGAGCTTAAGGAGTCATTTGATGATATAAAGGTTGTTGTTCCGGGCAAAACCTTAAATGAAATCAGCAAAATTTTATCTGGTGGAACAGAGGACGAGGTAAGAATATTCTTTACTTCAAATCATATAGTTTTTGAATTTGACAATACTGTAGTAGTATCAAGACTTATAGAAGGAGAATATTTCAAAATAGATCAAATGTTATCTAGCGATTATGAAACAAAGTTCTCAATTAACAAAAGAGAATTTTTAGATTGTATTGATAGAGCTACACTTCTTGTAAAAGAGGGTGACAAAAAGCCTATTATTATAAATATTACTGACGGCAATATGGAACTTAAAATCAGCTCTATTATAGGCTCTATGAATGAAAATATTGATATTATTAAAGAAGGCAAGGATATTATGATTGGCTTTAATCCAAAGTTCTTAATAGATGCCTTAAAAGTAATTGATGATGAAGAAGTAAATATTTATATGGTTAATCCTAAAGCACCATGCTTTATTAGAGATGACGAAAACAAATATGTTTATTTAATATTGCCTGTAAACTTTACAGTAAGCTAATATCTATTTTAGGAGAAAAAAATGGAAAAAATAAAATTAAGAGATGAGTTCATTAAACTGGGTCAGGCTCTAAAAGCAGCTAATCTTGTTGAATCTGGTGTTGATGCAAAATTTGCCATTCAAGACGGACTTGTAAAGGTAAATGGTGAAGTAGATACCAGAAGAGGGAGAAAGCTGGTTGATGGTGATATTGTAGAATATCAAGGAGAAACAATTAAAATTATAAAATAAAGTTGGTAATAGTATGTATATAGATTCTCTAGAGGTAAAGGATTTTAGAAATTATAATAGTATGAATATTAGATTTAAAAAAGGCACTAATATTCTCTTTGGTAATAATGCCCAGGGAAAAACTAACATACTAGAGGCTATATATTTATGTGGAACCAGCAAATCTCATAGAAGTGCCAAAGACAAGGAAATGATTAGATTTGGTTGTGATGAGTCACATATGAAAATGGTGGTAATGAAAAATGATGTTCCCATAAGAATAGATATACATCTTAGAAAAAATAGAGCTAAAGGAATTGCCATTAATGGTATTCCAATAAGAAAAGTAAGTGAGCTTTTTGGTGTTGTAAATGTTGTATTTTTTGCACCAGAGGATTTAGGCATAATAAAAAATGGACCAGCCGAAAGAAGAAGATTTATAGATTTGGAATTGTGTCAATTAGACAAATTGTATGTTCACAATTTAATGAACTACAACAAAATATTACTTCAAAGAAACCAGCTTCTTAAGGATTTGAATTTTTATTATGACAAGGACTTATGTAATACACTTGATGTATGGGATATGCAGCTTGCAAGCTACGGTTCAAAGCTCATTCTAAGAAGGACACAATTTATTGATGAGCTTAATGAAATAATATACGGTATTCATAGAAACCTTACCAACGGTAAGGAAGAAATCAATATAAAGTATGAACCAAATATTTCTGGCAATAATTTGTATGACGAATTACTGAAAAACAGGGATAAGGATATTAAATTTAAGACCACATCAATAGGTCCACATAGAGATGATATTAGCTTTTATATTGGAAATATCGATATTAGAAAATATGGAAGTCAGGGTCAGAAAAGAACTGCTGCATTATCGTTAAAGCTATCAGAAATAGAATTAGTTAAAAGTGTTATAAAGGATACTCCTGTTTTATTATTGGATGATGTTTTATCTGAGCTTGATAGTAGCAGGCAAAGCCATTTATTAAATAGTCTAAGTAATGTTCAAACTGTTATAACCTGTACAGGGTTAGATGATTTTGTTCATAACAGATTTAACATTGATAATATTTACAAGGTTGTAGAAGGAACTGTAGAAAGGAGCAACAATGAGTAATAGCAACGAAAGTTATGGTGGAGATCAAATCCAGATTTTGGAGGGTTTGAAAGCTGTAAGAAAAAGACCAGGTATGTACATAGGCAGTACATCATCAAAGGGTCTTCATCATTTAGTTTATGAAATTGTAGATAATTCTGTTGATGAAGCTTTGGCAGGATTTTGTTCAACTATTGATGTTCAAATTAATAAAGATAATTCAATAACTGTTAAAGATAACGGAAGAGGTATACCGGTAGATATAAATACAAAAACGGGCAAACCAGCAGTAGAGGTTGTATTTACTATTTTACACGCAGGTGGAAAGTTTGGTGGTGGAGGATACAAGGTGTCTGGTGGACTTCATGGCGTAGGTGCGTCTGTAGTTAATGCCTTATCTGAATGGCTTGAGGTAAAGGTTTATAGAAATAATAATATATATTTCCAGAGATATGAAAGAGGAGATGTTAAAAATGAGCTTAAGGTTATAGGCACATATGAAGGTGACTATACAGGTACAGAGGTAACTTTTCTCCCAGATAAGACAATATTTGAAGAAACAGTATATGATTATAGTGTTTTAAAAACCAGACTTCGTGAAACAGCCTTCCTTACAAAAAATCTCAAGATTATTTTAAGAGATGTAAGAGAAGGGATGGAGGCAGAGGATATATTCCATTATGAGGGTGGTATTAAGGAGTTTGTTACATACTTAAATACAGGAAAGACGCCTCTCTTTGAACAGGTAGTATATTGTGAAGGCACAAAAAATGATGTTTATGTTGAAGTATCTTTCCAGCACAATGATGGCTACAACGAAAATGTCTACTCTTTTGTAAACAATATTATTACACCAGAAGGTGGTACTCATCTTGAAGGCTTTAAGCGTGCTATGACAAAGACTTTCAATGATTATGCCAGAGCTAATAAAATTTTAAAGGATAGTGAGGTTAATCTCACAGGTGAAGATATTAGAGAGGGCCTTACAGCTATAATCAGCGTGAAAATTGGAGAACCTCAGTTTGAAGGACAGACAAAGCAGAAGCTTGGTAATAGTGAAGCAAGGAATGCAGTAGAAAGTGTTGTAAGTGAACAGCTTACATACTTCCTAGAACAAAATCCTTCAGTTGCAAAATTAATATGTGAAAAATCCTTACTTGCACAAAGAGCCAGAGAAGCAGCCAGAAAGGCCAGAGAGCTTACCAGAAAGGCAAAGACAGCCCTTGACGGAAATGGACTTCCAGGAAAACTTGCTGACTGTTCAGACAAAAATCCTGCCAACTGTGAAATATACATAGTTGAGGGAGATTCTGCCGGTGGCTCTGCAAAGACAGCCAGAGATAGAGCAACACAAGCAATTCTTCCACTTAGAGGAAAAATTCTTAATGTTGAAAAAGCAAGACTTGACAGAATACTTGGAAATGCAGAAATTAAAACAATGATTACTGCATTTGGTACAGGTATACATGAGGATTTTGATATTACAAAGCTCAGATACCACAAAATTATCATAATGACCGATGCGGATGTTGATGGTGCACATATTGCCACCTTGCTGCTTACATTTTTATTTAGATTTATGCCTGAATTAATTAAGCAGGGATATGTATACCTGGCAACACCACCTCTTTATCAGATTGTTAAAAATAAAAAGGTATGGTACGCGTATTCAGATACAGAGTTAAATAATATTCTTAACGAAATAGGCAGAGATGGCAACAACAAAATTCAGCGTTACAAAGGTTTGGGTGAAATGGACGCAGAGCAGCTTTGGGATACAACAATGGATCCAAAAACCAGAATACTCAAAAAGGTACTCTATGACGAAGAAATGTTATCAGAATTAGATGTTACCTTTACAACTCTTATGGGTGATCAGGTTGAGCCTAGAAGAAACTTTATAGAAGCAAATGCAAAATTTGTAGAAAATCTTGATGTTTAGGAGGAAATAAAATGGATGAAAATATCTTTGATAAAATCCATGAGGTAGACTTAAAGGAAACCATGGAAAAATCATACATTGATTATGCTATGAGTGTTATAGCTCAAAGAGCACTTCCTGATGTAAGAGATGGTTTAAAGCCTGTTCAGAGAAGAATTTTATATTCAATGATAGAGTTAAATAACGGTCCGGATAAGCCACATCGTAAGTGTGCCCGTATCGTCGGTGATACAATGGGTAAATATCACCCACATGGTGATAGCTCTATATATGGTGCATTGGTTAATCTTGCACAGGATTGGTCAACAAGATACCCATTAGTAGACGGACATGGAAACTTTGGCTCTGTGGATGGAGATGGAGCTGCAGCTATGCGTTATACAGAAGCCAGACTTAGTAAGGTTTCTATGGAAATGCTTGCAGACATTAATAAAAATACTGTTGATTTTGTTCCAAACTTTGATGATACAGAAAAAGAGCCAACTGTATTACCATCCAGATTTCCTAATCTTTTAGTAAATGGTACTACAGGTATAGCTGTAGGTATGGCTACAAATATACCACCTCACAATCTTACTGAAGTTATTAATGCTGTAGTTAAGATTATTGATAATAACATTGAAGAGGACAGAGAAACAGATATTGAAGAAATACTTGATATTGTTAAAGGTCCTGATTCCCCTACAGGTGGAGAAATTCTTGGTGTAAGAGGCATTGAGGAGGCATATAGAACCGGTAGAGGAAAGGTTAAGGTTCGTGCTGTTACAAATATTGAAACTATGGAAAATGGTAAATCCAGAATAATTGTTACAGAGCTGCCATATCTTGTAAATAAGGCTAAGTTAATTGAAAAAATTGCCGAGCTGGTTAAGGATAAAAAAATAGATGGCATAACAGATTTAAGAGATGAATCTAACAAGGATGGCATGAGAATAGTTATAGAGCTAAGAAGAGATGCCAATGCCAATGTTTTATTAAAACAATTATATAAGCATACACAGCTACAGGATACCTTTGGTGTTATTATGCTTGCCTTAGTAAATAATGAGCCTAAGGTTTTAAATATTTGTGATATGTTGAACAATTACTTACTTCACCAGAAGGATGTAGTTACCAGAAGAACAAAATATGATTTAAATAAGGCAGAGGAAAGAGCACATATTGTTCAGGGACTTCTTATTGCCTTAGACAATATTGATGAGGTTATTAAAATAATCAGAGGCTCAAGAACTACAGCAGATGCAAAGCTTGGCTTAATTGAACGCTTCGGTTTATCAGATGCACAGGCACAGGCTATTGTAGATATGCGACTTCGTACACTTACAGGTCTTGCCAGAGAAGATTTGGAAAATGAATACAAGGAGCTTATGGCTACTATTGATTATTTAAAGGGTATTCTTGCAGATGAAAAGAAACTTTTAGAAGTAATCAAGGAAGAAATAATCACTATTAGAGATAAATATGGCGATGAAAGAAGAACTTCTATAGGCTATGATGATGACGAAATCACCCTAGAGGACCTTATTCCACTTGAAAATACAGTTATTGCAAGAACAAGTCTTGGTTATATTAAGCGAATGACTGTAGATAATTTCAAGTCCCAGCATAGAGGAGGAAAAGGTATCAAGGGTATGCAGACAATTAATGATGATTATATTGTAGACCTATTAATGACAACAACTCATCATTATCTTATGTTTGTTACAAATAAAGGCAGAGCTTACAGAATTAAAGCCTACGAAATACCTGAGTCAAGCAGGACTGCAAGAGGTACAGCCTTAATTAATATTATACAGCTGCTTCCAGATGAAAAGGTGGCTGCCGTAATACCTATTAAGGAATATCAGGACGGAAGATTTATAATAATGGGTACAAAGAATGGTATTATTAAAAAAACCTCACTTTCAGAATACAAAAATATTAGAAAATCAGGTATTCAGGCAATTACACTGCGAGAAGATGACGAGATAATAGAGGTTAAAACAGCAAACAATAATGATGAAGTATTTATGGTTACAAAATATGGTAAGTGTATTAAGTTTGCATTAACTGATGTTAGAAGAACAGGAAGAAGTTCAATAGGTGTTAGAGGAATAAATCTTGAAGCTGGTGATGAGGTTGTAGGAATGCAGCTAGAAAGACAGGGAAAGGATTTATTAATAGTTACTGAAAATGGTATGGGTAAGAGAACTGACGCAAAAGAATTTACTATCCAAAAGCGAGGTGGTAAGGGTGTTAAGTGCTATAAGATAAGTGAAAAAACAGGAAATGTTGTTGGTGTAAAAGCAGTTAATGATAATCAAGAGATTATGTTAATTACATCAGAGGGTATTATTATTCAAATGCTTGTAAGTGGTATTTCAACAATTGGTAGAGTTGCACAGGGTGTTAAGCTTATTAAGCTTGACAATGAAAAAAATGTAGATGTTGTAGCTATTGCAAAGGTTAGAGAAACACCAGAGCAGGCAAATGATAATTTGTCTGATGATGTCATTGAAGAGGATATTCCTGATAATGACGATGTAGACGATAATGATGAAAATTTAGAAGAAACAGAGCAATAATACTTAATTAATACTCTAATTCCAATAATTTTGGAGGCAACATGAGAACAATAAATGTGGAAAAAGTAACTGAAACAGTAAAGGAAATGTGTATTGAAGCTACACATTTCCTATCTCCTGATATGGAAAAGGCGTTAAATAAATCCTATGAAAATGAGCAATCGCCTTTAGGAAAGCAGATTATTGGACAGCTTAAGGAAAATCTTAGTATAGCTGGAGAGGATATGATTCCTATTTGTCAGGATACAGGAATGGCAATAATATTTATGAAAATAGGTCAAGATGTACACTTTGAAGGTGGAAATCTTGAGGCTGCTATTAACGAAGGTGTTAGAAGAGGATATGTAGATGGTTTTCTTAGAAAATCAGTTGTAAGTGATCCAATTATCAGGGAAAATACAAAGGATAATACACCGGCAGTTATATATTATGAGCTTGTTGATGGCGAAAAGGTAGATATTACCTTTGCACCAAAGGGTTTTGGAAGCGAAAATATGAGCAAGATTTATATGCTTAAGCCTGCGGACGGAATTGAAGGTGTAAAGGAGGCTATTTTAAATACTGTGAAAGAGGCTGGTCCAAATGCTTGTCCTCCAATGGTAGTTGGAGTTTGTATAGGTGGTACCTTTGATAAATGTGCAGTATTATCTAAAAAAGCACTTACCAGAGAAGTAGGAAAACATTCTGATATTCCTTATGTAAGAGATTTAGAAATAGAAATGCTGGAAAAAATCAATTCATTAGGTATAGGTCCTGGTGGATTAGGTGGTACACAGACTGCTTTTGCCGTAAATATTGAAACATATCCAACTCATATTGCAGGTATGCCAGTAGCAGTAAATATATGCTGTCATGTTAATAGACATTCTCACAGAGTAATATAAGGAGGTTTGTTATGGATAAATATATAAATGCACCAATATCACAGGAAACAGCAAAAAGCCTGAGAGCAGGAGATTATGTATATATTACAGGTACAATATATACAGCCAGAGATGCAGCACATAAAAGAATGTATGAAGCATTACAAAACAATGAGGCTCTCCCAATTTCAATGGAAAATAATATAATTTATTATATGGGACCATCTCCAGCCAGAGAAGGAAGACCTATAGGCTCAGCAGGACCAACAACTGCAAGCCGAATGGACAAATATGCACCAAAGCTATTAGACTTAGGATTAAAGGGAATGATAGGAAAGGGTAAAAGAAGCGAAGCTGTAAAGGAAGCCATAATAAGAAATGGAGCAGTATATTTTGCAGCAGTAGGCGGAGCTGGTGCAATATTATCAAAATGTATAACAGACAGCCAGGTTATAGCTTATGATGACTTAGGAACAGAAGCTATAAGAAAGCTGGAAGTAAAAAACTTTCCTGTAATAGTTGTAATAGACTCTGAAGGAAATAATTTGTATGAAACAGCTATAAAACAATACAGTAAAGAAATATAGTTAAAGAATTAAAGGTATATTGGATTTAATATTGATATTCTTAAATAATTTAATTGACAAATATATATTCATAGTATATAATAAATTTTGCATTTTGAAGTTGAATTTCAATATGACCATCATTATTGGAAGGAAAGCTGATTCAGGAGAAATACTCAAGAGGCTGAAGAGGCGCCCCTGCTAAGGGTGTAGGTCGTTCACGCGGCGCGAGGGTTCAAATCCCTCTTTCTCCGTTATAGAGTTAGACTCGATTATATCGGGTCTTTTTTTGTACAATAAACTAGATTAAAAATAGTCATTAAACAGCTAAAAAACGGCAAAAAATGCAGGTTAAAACCAAATAAAGAAAAAATGTAAAAAAAGTGTTGACATTATTGTTGCAGTAGAGTATACTAATTGAGCTGTCGAAAGAGAGCAACAAAATAAAAAAGAACT
>UQCD01000007.1 GCA_900539455.1 uncultured Eubacteriales bacterium | reverse complement strand
AAATAAAATATATATATTATATGAAAGAGAAAAATGAAAAAGAAAGAAAATGGCTAGAGAGTTTGATACCAGGAGCAGATGTAGAAATAATAGTTGATGAGGAAATGTGTGAGTATGCAAAAAAAGAATGTGAAAAAAGAAGTCAATATGTAGGAGGGGATGCAAGAAAAATTGAAGATATTGAGGCATACATATATTAAAATTTTAAGGTAAAGACCATACGCTCCTAATTATAAAATTATAGGAGAGGTATGGTCTTTTTTTATGAATTTTCGACAAACATGCTAATAATAAACAAATTTTTAAGAGATTAAAAAGTATATTATATTTGAAAATAAGAAGCTGATTACTAAATTAATAAAACGATAGGTTACAAAGACTTTTTTAGATAATTCTTTATGTCTTATAAATGATAATGCCTGAAATAATGCTGAAATACCTCCAAAACTGCAAAGCGGTATAAGTATGGTAATAAGCAGCCTTGCACTTTGATTTTTAAACAGTATTGCACTATTTGTTATATCAATAAAAGTATTGAGAATAGAATTATAAATAGGTGGCAAATTAATTCTTGTGAGTAATATATTTGAAATTATTGAAAAAATGATAATATACCCACCAATAGTAAAAAGTGAATCAAAGGTATTTAATATACAGGATGAAATATTTTCAGGTGTATTAGGTTGTTTTTTTGAGCTTTGTTCACATAAATTAATTATGTCTACTTTATGAAGAAAACGATATATAAAAGAGCATATAATTGATGCAAGATAGGGCAATAAAATAAAAATTATATGCAGCAAAGGGGTATAATAATTATTAATATAATCACTATTTTGCATAAAATTTCCACTAATTACAATATTAAGATAAAAGGATGGGGATATGTTATTACAAAAGGTAGCTAGGTAATTTCCTTCAGAGGGTGTAAGCTTTTTATCTGATACCATATCATTAATTAGTTTTATGCCTATTGGAAAGCCGCATAAAAAACCTACAATTATACAAAAGCAGCCATTCTTACTTACCTTAAATATTTTTGAGAAAAAAGGATATATAAAGAAAGAAACAGTTGTAAATGCCTCAAAAAGCATTATAATATTAATGATTAAAATATAAGGAAAAAGAACGGGAACAATATTATTGAGCCAAATATTCAACCCGATTATAGTGCCATTTTTGGTTGAAGTATTTAATAGTAGCATTAGTAAAAAAATTAATATTAAAAAGTTTTTTTTCATAATGTGACCTAAATAAAATATTAATAATATATATGTATTTAAAATAGCTTTTTAGACATAAAAAAGGAGTAATATGAGAATATTAGAAGAAATCAAGCCGGAAAGAGTTTTTTATTATTTTGAAGAAATTTCAAAAATACCAAGAGGCTCCTATAATACTGGAGCAATAAGTGACTATTGTGTTAATTTTGCTAAAGCTAAGGGACTTAGAGTAATAAAGGATAAGTATAATAATTGTATAATTTTTAAAGAGGCTTCTAAGGGACGCCAAATGGATACTCCAGTAATTATTCAAGGTCATATGGATATGGTTTGTGAAAAGACTATAGACTCAACACATGATTTCCTTAAGGACGGTATAGAGTTACTTGTAGAAAATGGGTTTGTTACAGCTAAGGACACTACCTTAGGCGCTGATGACGGAATAGCTGTTGCAATGGCACTGGCTATTTTAGAAGACGATACTATATCACACCCAGACTTAGAGGTTATATTTACAGTTGATGAAGAAGTAGGTATGGATGGGGCAAAAAACATTGATTTATCTCAAACTAAGGGGAAATATGTTTTAAATTTAGATTGTGATATGGAGGCAATGGCATTTGCTGGCTGTGCAGGTGGTGTGAGAGGAGATTTTGTTTTTAATGTAACTAAGGAAAAGGTAACAGGAGCTGCCTTCCAAATTGAAATTAAAGGACTTGCAGGTGGACACTCAGGAAGTGAAATCGATAAGGAAAGGGCAAATTCTAATATACTTTTAGGCAGATTATTACAAACATTAGATGAAAACATAGCTTTCGATATTGTTTCCTTAGAGGGTGGAACTAAGGATAATGTTATTACGAATTATTCTAAGGCTGTAATTACTAATGTTACACAGGTGGATATATTAGAGCAGCTGATAAAAGAAAGCAATCAAATATTTTTAAATGAATATGCAGTAAGTGATAATAATATTAAAATTGATATAACAAGGCTTGAAGCTAAACAATATGAAATTATTAATAAAGAGGCAAAGCAGGATATTTTATTCTTTATGAATACAGTTCCAAATGGTGCTATAAATTATAGTCAGGATATAAGGGATATTGTTGAAACCTCATTAAATATGGGCGTTTTAAAGACCAATGAAAATAATATCAGCATAGGAATATCTGTTAGAAGTCTTGTAAAAAGCAGAAAAGAATACATTATGAATAAGCTTAAGCTGATTGCTAAAAAATCTAATGCAGTTGTAAGTGTATACGGAGATTATCCTCAATGGGATTATAATAGAAATTCTACCTTACAAAAAACAGTTGCAAAATCATATAAGGATTTATTTGGTGAAGATTTAAAAATTACAGTTATTCACGCAGGCTTAGAGTGCGGATATTTATTAGAAAAAAGACCAGACCTTGATATTTTGTCCTTTGGACCACAAATGTACGATATTCATACAGTTAATGAACGATTGTCTATTGAGTCCACAGAAAAGGTATATAAGCTGGTTTTAAAAATATTAGAAGAAGTTAGATAAAGGTGAATATATGAGATTACTTAGTATAGCTAGTGGAAGCAGTGGTAATTGTATATATGTTGGCAATGATAATACACATATATTAATTGATGCAGGCATTAGTAAGAAACGAATTGAAGAGGGACTTAATGGAATAGGACTTACGCTGTCAGATATAAATGGAATTTTAATCACCCACGAACATTCAGACCACATTAAGTCCTTAGGTGTTTTGCTTAGAAAATGTGAAATTCCCGTATATTCTGCTAAAGAAACAATAGAAGCTATTTTTAAAGAGGATAAAATTGGAAAGATAAATAAAGAATTATTTTGCGAGGTAAATGCTGATAAAGAGTTTGCTGTTAATAATCTTTCAGTATCACCCTTTAGCATTTCCCACGATGCTGCCAATCCTTTAGCCTACAGAATTAAGGACAATACCGGTGCAGTTGAAAAAAATGTGGCAATAGCTACAGATATGGGATGCTACAATGATTATATAATAAATAATCTGACAGATTTAGATGCTCTGCTTATTGAAGCAAATCACGATGTACGAATGCTGCAAACCGGCAGCTATCCATATTATTTAAAACAAAGAATATTAGGAGATAGTGGACATCTTTGCAATGAAGCCTGTGGTAATCTTCTTGATAATATATTAAATGACAAAATTAAAAAGATATTTTTAGGTCATTTAAGTCACGAGAACAATTATCCGGAGCTTGCCCTAGAAAGTGTTAAATTAGAAATTAATACCAGCGATAGTGTACATAAGGCAGGAGATTTTGATATAGAGGTTGCCAGAAGGGATTTGCCTTCACAAATAGTAGAGGTATAAATTTAAAAACTAATTGATATTTTTTTAATGTTACCATATAATGTTAAAAGTGATTATATACGAAATGAGGTAGTCAAATGAAAAAAACAGTTATTACAGTAGTAGGTAAGGATACCGTAGGTATTATTGCTAAGGTTTGTACATTTTTAGCAGAGAATGATGTTAATATATTAGATATTTCACAGACTATTGTTCAGGATTATTTTAATATGATGATGATAGTTGATTCAAATAAAGCTAAAAAGCCATTTGGCGAGCTTGCAGACGGACTTTCTAAATTAGGTGAAGAAATTGGTGTTCAGATTAAAATGCAGTCTGAGGACATTTTTAATATAATGCACAGAATTTAATAAGTGTATTGTTGATTTATACACATAATTTAGTTTTGGAAGGAAAAAAGCATGATTAATATATTTGAAGTAAATGAAACAAATAATATGGTTGAGCATGAAAATCTTGATGTTCGTACAATAACAATGGGTATAAGCTTATTGGATTGCATAGATTCAGATTTAACTGCTCTCAATGAAAAAATATACAATAAGATTATCTCAAAGGCAAAAAATCTTGTTTCTACAGGTAATGAAATTGAAAAGGAAATAGGTATTCCTATTGTTAATAAGCGTATTTCAGTTACACCTATTGGATTAATTGGTGCTTCTGCATGCAAGTGTCCAGAGGATTTTGTTACTATTGCTAAAACCTTGGACAAGGTTGCAAAAGAGGTAGGTGTAAACTTTATCGGTGGCTATTCAGCACTTGTTTCAAAGGGAATGACACCTTCTGAGGAGAATATGATTCGTTCTATTCCAATGGCGTTAGCTCAGACAGAAAGGGTATGTTCTTCTGTAAATGTAGGCTCTACAAAGACAGGTCTTAATATGGACGCAGTTAAGCTTATGGGTGAAATCGTAAAGGAAACTGCCGAAATGACAAAAGAGGATGATTCTCTTGGCTGTGCAAAATTAGTTGTATTTTGTAATGCACCAGATGATAATCCATTTATGGCAGGTGCTTTCCACGGTGTTACTGAGGCTGACTGCATTATCAATGTTGGAGTAAGCGGCCCTGGTGTTGTTAAAACTGCACTTGAAAAGGTTCGTGGCAAGAACTTTGAAATTCTTTGTGAAACTATTAAAAAGACAGCCTTTAAGGTTACAAGAGTTGGACAGCTTGTTGCACAGGAAGCTTCAAAAAGACTTGGAGTTCCATTTGGTATTATAGATTTATCCTTAGCTCCTACACCAGCTATTGGTGATAGTGTTGCTCTTATCTTAGAGGAAATTGGTCTGGAATCTGTAGGTGCTCCTGGTACAACTGCTGCACTTGCTTTGCTTAACGATCAGGTTAAAAAGGGTGGTGTTATGGCGTCCTCATATGTTGGTGGTTTAAGTGGTGCTTTCATTCCAGTAAGTGAAGATCAGGGTATGATAGATGCAGTTAATGCAGGTGCATTGTCTATTGAAAAGCTGGAGGCTATGACTTGTGTATGCTCAGTTGGTCTTGATATGATTGCTATTCCGGGTGATACTTCGTCAGCTACAATTTCAGGTATTATTGCTGATGAGGCAGCTATTGGAATGATTAACCAAAAGACAACTGCTGTAAGAGTTATTCCTGTTATTGGCAAGGGTGTAGGCGAGATAGTAGAATTTGGTGGTCTTTTAGGCTACGCACCAGTAATGCCTGTAAACAAGTTCTCTTGTGAGGCATTTGTAAATAGAGGTGGTAGAATACCAGCACCTATCCATAGCTTTAAGAATTAATTTATAGAAAAATTAAATGCTGTACATTTGCAGTCATACCTGTACTTGTACAGCATTTTTTATATACTATTGTTATTTTTATATAAATATAGTGGTCATACATTTATATCAATATATCTTTATATTCTTATAAATTTCTGCTGGAATTCATTAGGCTGAGGCTTTTTTAAATCTATGGTCTGACATAACCTATAAATATCCTCACAGGCCAGACTATGTTCAAAAAATTCTATAGATTTTTCTGACAGTAATTTTTTATAATCCTTTACATTAGTTAATAAAGCTTTTTCACAGTGGACAGACAGCTCTTTTAACAAAGCCTCACTGCCTGATTTTACACCTAGTATTCGTATATAGTTTCCATAATTGTTTTCTAACATATCAAAAATAAGCTGCTGTGTAATATTTAAGGTTATGTGCAGCAAGGCTCTGCTAATTGCAGTATAAGAAATGTCCTTGCTTTTTAGACTTAATATAAAGTCAGAATAGTTTACATAATTTCCAATATTACCTTTTATTTTATCAAACAAATAATCCGGTACATCAAAGTAATTATTTTGTGATGCTGCAGCCTTTAATATACTTAAGCCGGCAATGGCACTAAAGCTGTTATTTAAGCTTAAAGGAAATGTGGCAAATAAATTTTCAGAGTAAATTGGTGATATATCTGCCAGCAAATTAGCTAATTGGCTATCTTTTACGACTCTTATATTAGAGGCTGAAAAAAGACGATTTTCATTAGTATCATCATTAGAAAAGCTCTGGTGATAATCAGCGTTTATTCTTTTTATGCCTATTGGTTTAATAGAGCTGTTTAATTCCTTAAGTGCTTTTAAATATTCAATGCCTAAAATCGAGTTAGGTTTATCTAAAAAATCAAGGCTTGTATTTGGAAAAACTTCACTCAAAGCCTTTTTTCTTGCTGCCGGAAAGCTAAAGCCTAAAGCAAGATTCTTTTTTAAATTATTTTTGTAGAGAGGTGGCTCATCAATCAATATATCTACAATTTTTTCAAAGCTGCAAAGATTATCAGCTTCAATGCCAAATGCCAGATAATCTACTATATTTAAACTATCTAAAATAGAAACAGCACATTTTCCAAAATACATAGCACTTGCTGTTGAAAATGCAGTAGGAAGCTCTATTACCAAGTCAGCACCATTTAGAAGAGCTATTTCTGTTTTTGTGTATTTATCTACAAAAGCTGGCTCACCCCGCTGAACATAATTTCCACTGGTTATAATAATACAATAGTCAGAATTGGTTAAGGCTTTGGCTTTTTCAATTATATATTTGTGCCCCTTGTGAAAGGGATTAAATTCCGTAATAATAGCAACAACCTTCATAAAAGCTCCTTTGGAATATTTGTTATTACATAAATTTCTATAAATGATTATATTAAGTATAACCTGAATAGGGAATTTTTAGAAGATAAAAGTTATATAAAATAACATAGATATAGTAAGTTGTCTGAATTAGTATTAATGTACACGAAAAAAAACAATTATTTTCCATTAAGACTTGCTAAGGCAAAATAATAGATTTATAATTAAATCAATGTGTGCAATTTCAGTGGATAAATTATTGTATGTTCACTCTATATGCGTAATTGATGAAAGGAGCATTCTAAAATCATGGGATTTATTGATGTGATTAAAGAACGAGCAAAACAGGATAAGAAAAGAATTGTCCTACCAGAATCTATGGACAGAAGAACTTTTGAAGCTGCTGCCAATGTATTAAAGGAAGGTGTTGCTGAGCTTATTATTATTGGTACACCAGAAGAAGTAAAAGCTAATAGTGAAGGCTTAGATATTTCTAAGGCTACTATTATCGACCCTCATACTTATGAAAAAACAAATGAATATATTGATTTGTTAGTAGAGCTTAGAAAAAACAAGGGTATGACAAAGGAGGAGGCTGAAAAGCTTCTTTTAAATGAATATATGTTTTACGCTTGTATTATGGTTAAAGCAGGAGATGCAGACGGCGTTGTATCTGGAGCTTGCCATTCTACAGCAAACACACTTAAACCAGCATTACAGATAATTAAAACAAAACCAGGCACAAAGCTTGTATCAGCCTTTTTCCTTATGGTTGTTCCAGATTGTGAGTTAGGTGAGGACGGAACCTTTGTATTTGGCGATTGTGGTCTTAATCAAAATCCAAACCCTGAAGAGCTTGCAGCTATTGCATTATCTTCGGCAGAAAGTTTTAAGCTTTTAGTTGGAAAAGAGCCAAGAGTTGCAATGTTATCATATTCTTCAATGGGCAGTGCAAAGCACGCTGATGTTGATAAGGTTGTTGAGGCTACAAAGCTTGCAAAAGAGCTTGCACCAGACCTCGTATTAGATGGTGAATTACAGGCAGATGCAGCTATAGTACCTTCAGTTGGTGCAACTAAGGCTCCAAATAGTAAGGTCGCCGGCTATGCTAATGTACTTATATTTCCAAATCTTGATGCCGGAAATATTGGTTATAAGCTTGTGCAAAGACTTGCAAAGGCAGAGGCTTATGGCCCTATGACACAGGGTATTGCAATGCCAGTAAATGACTTATCAAGAGGATGCTCATCAAAGGATATTGAAGGCGTAATTGCTATTACAGCAGTACAATGTCAGAACAATTAGTACATAAAGTATAAGTTCAGGCTAAAAAGAATTAAGAAAGGAATTTAATTAATATGAAAATTTTAGTTATTAACTGTGGTAGTTCATCATTAAAATACCAGCTATTTAATATGGATGACCATACTGTAATGGCAAAAGGACTATGTGAAAGAATAGGTATTGAGGGCTCATTACTTAAGCATACAAAATCGGGTATGGATACAGTAGAAATTGCTAAACCAATGTCAAATCATAAGGACGCGGTTGCATTAGTACTTGATATGCTTGTTGACAAGAAATATGGCGTTATCAATAATGTATCGGAGATTACAGCGGTTGGACACAGAGTTTTACACGCTGGTCAGAAATATAGTGCATCAGTTATTGTTAATGATGATGTTAAGGCAGTAGTAAGAGATTGCTTTGAACTTGGACCTCTTCACAATCCTGCAAACCTTATTGGTATTGAAGCTTGTGAGCATGCAATGCCAGGTACACCAAATGTAGCAGTATTTGATACAGCCTTTCATCAGACAATGCCAGAAAAGGCCTATATGTATGCTATACCATACAAATATTATGAAAAGTATGGCATTAGAAGATATGGCTTCCACGGAACAAGTCATGCGTTTGTTTCTGCAAAAGCTATTGAATTTGGAAAGCTGGACAAGAATAACTCAAAGGTTATCGTATGCCATATAGGTAATGGTGGTTCTATATCTGCTGTTCAAAATGGAAAATGTGTAGATACATCAATGGGACTTACTCCACTAGAAGGACTTATAATGGGAACAAGAAGTGGAGATATTGATCCGGCAGTTGTTCAGTTTATTGCTCATAAGGAAAACAAGACCTTAGAAGAAATGATTACAATGCTTAATAAAGAGTCTGGTGTTCTTGGAATGAGTGGTGTTTCAAGTGATTTTAGAGATTTAACAAAGGCTGCCGGCGAAGGAAATCATAGAGCCGAGGTTGCACTTGAAGCATATGCTTATCGTATTGCAAAATACATCGGTGCATATACAGCGGCAATGAATGGTGTTGATGCGATTGTATTTACTGCTGGTGTTGGTGAAAACAATGGTGCTATAAGAAAAACAGTTTGTGATTATTTAGGCTATCTCGGAGTTGTTCTTGATGATGCACAAAATGCCAAGAGAGGAGAAGATTTAGTAATTTCTTCACCAGAATCAAAAGTAAAGGTTATGGTTATTCCTACAAATGAGGAGCTTAAAATTGCACAGGAAACATTAGCATTAGTAAAATAACGGATTTTAAATAAATTTGTTGACAAATATTTGATGTATATGTATAATTGCAAGAGTGCGATTAGAAAAGAGGTTACTATGTTAATTGATTTATGGTCGCTTTTATCCTTCGAGGGTAAAGAAATGAAACTTCAGACAGACCTAGAAATGACTAGGATTGACACTGGTGTAGATGTATATGAGATTGTGGAAAAGAAACCCATTTCCTTCGCGTTTACCCATACAGGCAACAAACATATCACCATAGAGGCTGATGTTGATGTTACCTTAAATATACCATGTGGCAGATGTCTGGAAGATGTAAAAACAAATATTAGTTTTAAGGCTTCAAAGGAAGTAGACTTAAACGAAGATTCAGAAGCAGACGATGTAAATGATACAATCTTCTTAGATGGCACAGTGTTCGATTCTGAAAAATTTGTTTACGGTGAGATTTTAGTGAATTTACCTATGAAAGTTCTCTGCGATGAAAATTGCAAAGGAATTTGTAATAGATGTGGCACAAATCTCAATCATGGTAGTTGTGGTTGTGATACCACAGAATTAGATCCTAGAATGGCTAAAGTTTTAGAGGTCTTTAATAGCTTTAAGGAGGTGTAAACCATGTCTATTTGTCCAAAGAATAAAACATCTAAAGCAAGAAGAGATAAGAGAAGAGCTAATTGGAAGATGGAAGCTACAAATCTTGTAAAGTGCAGCAAATGTGGCGCATTAATGATGCCTCATAGAGTATGCAAAGCTTGCGGAAGTTACAACAAAAAAGAAATTATTGCTCAGGATTAGTCCTGATGTAAGGCTTGTTATTTATAACAAGCCTTTTCTTTTTGGAGCAAAAGCTCTCTAAGCAAAAGTTATGCTTGCATAAACTTTTATTTAGAGAGCGCAAGAACAGCAAGAAATGTAATTTCTTGCTGTTCGTTTGCGTAATCAAGCTGACTTTAGTCAGCTTGATTTGATGTGACAAGGAAAATACTCGAATTTGCAGTATAATATTTTTTGTTTGTACAAAAATGCTTGTGAAGATTGTTATATTAATTATATGGTCGTTGTGCTTGCACAAAAGAACATATACTTGCTAAACCTCCAATTTTTTAGTATATTATAGTAGTTGAATTGTAATTAGAATTTAATAGCATTTACGAAATTTAGCATATAAGGTGCTGGCTTTCGTAAATGTCTATTGGCTGGAGGTTTTTATGTCAGAAAAAGTTATTGTAGCGGTAGACGCGATGGGTGGTGATAATGCACCATTGGAATTAGTTAAGGGTGCTGTTGAAGCATTAAACGAGAAGGAAAATTTATATATTAAATTAGTTGGTGATAAGGCTGCCATTGAAAGTGAATTGGCAAAGTATGAGTACAATACGGAAATGTTAGAAATTGTTCCTACAACAGAGGTAATAGAAACAGGTGAGCATCCTGTAGAGGCTATTAGAGGCAAAAAAAATTCCTCTATGGTAGTTGGACTTAAGCAGGTAAAACAGGGCGAAGCAGACGCTTTTGTTTCGGCAGGAAGCTCTGGAGCATTACTTGTTGGTGGTCAGACTATAGTTGGCAGATTAAAGGGCATTGAAAGACCACCTCTAGCACCACTTATACCTACAGCTAAAGGAGTATCACTTCTTATTGACTGTGGAGCAAATGTTGATGCAAAGCCATCATATTTAGTTCAGTTTGCAAAAATCGGTTCAATATATATGGAAAATATAGTAGGCAGAAAAAATCCTAAGGTTGCATTAGTTAATATCGGTGCAGAGGAAGAAAAAGGAAATGCACTCACAAAGGAAACCTTCCAGTTACTTAAAAATCTGCCAGATATAAACTTTATTGGAAACATTGAAGCAAGGGATATTCCAAATGGTGATGCAGATGTTATTGTGTGTGATGCCTTTGTAGGAAATGTTATCCTTAAGCTATATGAAGGCTTAGCTGGAACCCTGATTAAAGAAATTAAAGGTGGAATGATGTCATCCTTTAAAAGCAAAATGGGTGCGCTTCTTGTAAAGCCAGCCTTAAAGAAAACCTTAAAATCCTTTAGCGCAGACGAGTACGGTGGAGCACCGTTACTTGGTTTAAAGGGACTTGTAGTTAAAACTCACGGCAATTCAAAAAGCATAGAGGTTAAACACTCAATTTTAAATGCTCTTAAATTCAAGGAGCAAAGAATTAATGAGCAAATTAGCGAGCATATAAGTGATGTTCAGGCTGTAAAAGAGGTGTAATCTTGAGTAATACAGATATTGGTCAATTAGAAACAGAAATTGGGTATGCGTTTAAGGATAAAGATTTGATATTAAAGGCTCTGACACACAGTTCTTATGCCAACGAAAAGAAAATGGAAAAGTATAATCACAATGAAAGGCTTGAATTTCTTGGAGATGCCGTATTAGAGGTTTGTACCAGTGACTTTTTATTTAAGGAATACTTAGATAAACCAGAGGGGGATTTAACCAGATTAAGAGCTAGTATAGTATGTGAGCCTACTCTGGCAGAATGTGCCAGAGCAATTCACCTGTCAGATTTTTTAATACTCGGAAAGGGTGAGGAAACTACAGGTGGAAGATATAGAGATTCAATAGTTTCAGATGCCTTTGAGGCTGTTATAGGAGCAATTTACCTTGACGGTGGAATAGAGGAAGCAAAAAAATTCATTATTAGATTTGTTTTAAATGATATTGAAAATAAACACTTATTCTACGATAGTAAAACCATATTACAGGAAACAGTACAAAAACTTTACAAAAAGAAGGTTGAATATAAATTAATATCTGAAGAAGGTCCAGACCATGATAAAAAATTTAATGTTCAGGTATTATTAGAGGACACTATTCTAGGCGAAGGAATAGGCAGAACAAAAAGAAAGGCTGAACAACAGGCTGCTTATCAGGCAATTCTTAAAATTAGACAAAAATAATTTAACTGATAAACAGAAAGGTTTGTAAGATGTATTTAAAAAGTATAGAGGTACAAGGCTTTAAGTCTTTTGCCAATAAGATAAATTTTGAATTTCATCAGGGTATAACAGGCATTGTAGGCCCTAATGGAAGTGGTAAAAGTAATGTATCTGATGCAGTTAGATGGGTACTTGGTGAGCAGAAAATAAAACAGCTTCGTGGTGGCAAAATGGAGGATGTAATTTTTGCCGGAACTGAAAACAGAAAACCACTTGGCTTTGCTTATGTAGCAATTACCTTTGAAAATAGTGACCACAAGCTGCCAATAGATTTTGATGAGGTTACTGTATCCAGACGACTTTATCGTTCTGGTGAAAGTGAATATATGATAAATGGCTCAATATGCCGATTAAAGGATGTAAATGAGCTTTTTGATGATACAGGAATTGGTACTGACGGTTATTCAATTATCGGTCAGGGACAAATTGATAAGATTTTAAGTGGAAAGGCTGATGACAGGAGAGAATTATTTGATGAAGCAGCCGGTATTGTTAAATTTAAAAAGAGAAAAACAGAAACTCTTAAAAAGCTGGAAAGTGAAAGAGCTAATATAGCCAGAGTTATTGATATTTTAACTGAATTAGAAAGACAGATTAAGCCTTTGGAAAGACAATCTGAAACTGCTAAAGCTTACTTAAAATTAAAGGATGAGCTTAGGGTATATGATGTTAATGTATTCCTTTTAGAAATAAAAAATATTAAAGGTCAGCTTAAAGAGGTAGATGATAAGCTTCAAATTGCAGGGGAGCAGTTGTCTGCAAATAAGGAAAATTTAGAGGAAATTAAGCGAACCTACGAAAAACTTGATGAATACATAGAACAGCTAAATACAACTATTGAAGAAAAAAGAAACACTCTTAATCAGGCTACAATTATGAGAGAAAAGCTTGAAGGAGATATAAAGGTATTAAACGAGCAGATAAATTCTGCAAAAGCAAATGATGAGCATTACAATGAGCGAATTAATTCTATAGAAGCAGGTATTGAGGAAAAGAATGCTGAAAAAGAGCAATTTGTTAATCAGGGAGCTGAAATCAAGGAAATGCTTCTTAATGCGTCCTCTATTAAAAAGCAGGCAGATGATAAAGTATCTGCTATTACAGATAGGATAAATAGTCTGCTTAACGAAATAGAAGAGGAAAAGGCTAATATCATTACCCTGCTTACTGATAAAGCAAATGTTCAGGCAAAAATTCAAAGATACGATGCAATGCTTGAACAGATTAATATTCGTAAAACAGAGCTTAACCAGCGACTTTTAAAATTCCAAAATGATAAAAATGAGCATGACAGAATTGTAAATGAGCTGGAAGGCGAATTAAAGAAAATTAATGAAGAAATTATAGAAAGTAATACTAATCTTAACTCCTTAAAGGAAAAGCTGGATAATATAATTAAAGAAAACCAGCAGCTTATGAGGGAAAAGGATACTACTGAGCGAGCATATCACGAAAATAATTCAAAGCTTGAAGCCTTGCGAAATATGACTGAGCGATATGAGGGGTACGGAAATAGTATTAGAAAGATTATGGAGTTAAAGGAATCTAAAAAGGGGATAGTTGGTGTTGTTGCCGATATTATTAAAGTTGATAAAAAATATGAGGTGGCTGTAGAAACTGCTTTGGGAGGTAACATTCAAAATGTTGTTACCGATACTGAAAACACAGCAAAAGAGGCTATTGAGTATTTAAAACGAGGTAAATTTGGTAGAGCTACCTTCCTGCCACTTAGTAGTATCGCCAATAAAACCGGCTTTACTAATGACAGAGTTCTAAGTGAAAAGGGTGTAATTGGACTTGCCTGCGATTTGGTAAATATAAATAAAGAATATGAAAATATTGCTAAATATTTACTTGGCAGAGTTGTAGTTGTAGATACTATAGAAAATGCCTTAGTATTAGCCAGAAAGTTTAACTATACACTTAGAATGGTTACTCTGGAGGGTGAATTATTAAATCCTGGCGGCTCTATGTCTGGTGGTGCATTTAAAAATAATAGTAATTTGCTTGGCAGAAGAAGAGAAATTGATGACCTTACAAATAAAATAAAGGAAATCCAGGAAAGAAAAACCGAAATTACAGAAAAGCTTTCTTTATATGAAAAGGAAGCAGCAACTATCAGAGAAGAGGTTGAAAAAGTAAAACAGGTATTAAATGAGCAGTATCTTGTACAAAATACTGTTAAAATGAATCTTAATAAGGCTAATGAAAAAATAAGTGAAATTAATAATACCTATGATGATGTTACAAAGGAAAACAGTGAAATTGCTACCCAGATTTCGGATATTAAAAATAATTATGACACACTTAATTTTGAGCTTAGCCATTGGGAAGAAAAGAATACTAAAATAGAGTCACATATTGACGAGCTTAACAAAAAAGTTGAAAATGAGCGTGCCTTAGAGGAAGATGAGAAGAAAAATAACGAAGAGGTACGACTTAATCTTGCAAATCTCACTCAGAAGAAGGATTTTATCAAAGAAAACATGGATAGAATTGATAGTGAGATAGAAAAGCTTCAGGAAGAGCTGCTTTCAATAAAAGGCTTTGCTAAACGCTCAAAAGAAGAAGTAGAGTATAAAAATAATGACATTTCAAATATTAAAACTGCGCTTGAAAAGTCAACAGAACAAATTGAAGCTGTTACTAAGGAGATTGAACAGCTTGTAGAGGAAAAGGATACTCAGTCAAAGGAACATAAAGATTTCTTTACTAAGAGGGAAGAAATTTCTAATGTTATTACTGAATTAGACAAGGAATTGTTCAGGCTTAATGCAAAAAAGGAAAAATTAGACGAGTCCAATGAGAAACTTGTGAATTATATGTGGGATGAATATGAAATTACCTATAGTGTTGCAGTTGAGCAAAGAAACAAAGAATTAAATGATTTGCCTGAAATGAAAAAGCGAATAGCTTCTTTGAAACAGCAAATTAAAGGACTGGGTAATGTAAATGTAAATGCCATTGAGGAATATAAGGAGTCCTTTGAAAGATATACCTTCCTTAAAACTCAGCATGACGATTTAGTAAACGCCGAGCAATCCCTTATTAAGATTGTTGAAGAGCTTGACGAGGGTATGAAGAAGCAGTTTAGTGAAAAGTTCCAGCAGATACGGGAGCAGTTTGATATTGTATATAAGGAAATGTTTGGTGGTGGTAAGGGAACGATAACCTTAAATGAGGATGACGATATTTTAGATGCAGAAATATCAATTATTTCCCAGCCACCCGGAAAGAAGCTTACAAATATGATGCAGCTATCAGGTGGAGAAAAGGCTCTTACGGCTATTGCCTTACTATTTGCTATTCAAAATCTAAAGCCATCACCATTTTGTCTGTTAGATGAAATTGAAGCAGCACTTGATGAAACAAATGTAGTAAGATTTGCAAATTATCTTCATAAGCTTACAAATCATACACAGTTTATTGTAATTACCCACAGACGAGGTACAATGAATGCTGCAGACAGATTGTATGGTATAACTATGCAGGAAAAAGGTGTATCAACACTTGTTTCAGTTAATCTTATAGAAGCAGAGCTTGAAAAAGAGCAAAAGAAGGATTAACCACAGGAGGTTTTTATGAGCGAAGAATTAGAAGTAAAAGAAAAGAAAAAGGGATTTTTTAAAAGACTTGTAAGTGGACTTACAAAGACCAGAGATAATATTGTAAGTGGCTTTGAAAGTGTTTTTAGAGGCTTTTCAAGCATTGATGATGATTTTTATGAGGAGCTTGAGGAAATCCTTATAATGGGTGACTTAGGTGTTGCCACAACTGAAAAGATAATTGACGCCTTAAAGGTTAAGGTTAAGGAAAATAAAATTAAAGACCCTATGGAATGCAAGGAAATGCTTATACAAAGCATCAAAGAGCAGATGAACTTAGGAGAAAATGCTTATGAATTTGAAAATAAAACCTCTATTATTCTGGTAATAGGTGTAAATGGTGTTGGAAAGACAACCTCTATCGGCAAATTAGCAGGACAGCTTAAGGCAGAGGGAAAAAAGGTTGTATTAGCTGCGGCTGATACCTTTAGAGCAGCAGCTATTGAACAGCTCACAGAATGGTCAAACAGAGCTGGCGTTGATATAATTGCCCAAAAAGAGGGTGCTGACCCTGCTGCTGTAATATTTGATGCTATTGCAGCAGCAAAGGCTAGAAAGGCAGATGTATTAATCTGTGACACAGCCGGCAGACTTCACAACAAGAAAAATCTTATGGATGAATTAAAGAAAATTGATAAGATTATTGCCAAGGAATTTCCAGAGGCATATAGAGAAAATCTTATTGTATTAGATGGAACGACAGGTCAAAATGCAATGGTTCAGGCAAAGCAGTTTATGGAGGTAACAGACATTACTGGTGTTATTTTAACAAAACTTGACGGTACTGCTAAGGGTGGTATTGCTGTAGCTATCCAATCTGAATTGTCTATACCTGTAAAATATGTAGGTGTTGGTGAAAAAATTGATGATTTACAAAAATTTGATTCTGAGTCTTTTGTAAATGCACTGTTTAATGTTGAGCCTATTGACAAATTATAAATTGAATTATAAGATTATGAGAAGCTACAAGATAATATGAAAGAAGGCAGAAGTCATGATGACAGAATTGACATTAGAAAAATTTGAAGAAGCCGCTGAAATAGTAAAAAAGGTTACTGTTCCAACAAATTTAGTTTATAGCGATTTTTTTAGTAAACAATGTGGAAACAAGGTTTATCTTAAACCTGAAAATATGCAGGTTACAGGGGCATATAAGGTAAGAGGTGCCTTTTACAAAATCAGTCAGCTTACAGAAACTGAAAGAGAAAAAGGACTTATAACTGCGTCAGCAGGCAACCATGCACAGGGTGTTGCAAATGCAGCAAAAATATATGGCGTGCCAGCAAAAATTGTTATGCCTACATCTACTCCATTTATTAAAGTAAACAGAACAAGAAGCTATGGTGCAGATGTTATTTTATATGGCAATGTATACGATGAAGCTTGTAATGAAGCCTTAAGACTTGCAAAAGAGGAAGGTTATACCTTTGTTCATCCGTTTGATGACCTTGAGGTTGCTACAGGACAAGGCTCAGTAGCTATGGAAATTATAAAGGAATTACCAACAGTTGACTATATCTTAGTTCCTATTGGTGGTGGTGGTTTAGCTACAGGTGTCAGCACCTTGGCAAAGCTTATAAATCCAAATATTAAAGTAATTGGTGTTGAGCCGGCAGGTGCAAGCTGTATGAAGGCTTCCTTAGAGGCAGGAAAGGTTGTTACACTTGACAGTGCAGTTACTATTGCAGACGGTACAGCAGTAAAGACACCAGGTACTCTTATTTTCCCTTATATACAAAAAAATATTGATGAGATTATTACAGTAGAGGATTCTGAATTAATAGATGCCTTCCTTGATATGGTTGAAAATCATAAAATGGTATGTGAAGGCTCTGGTTTACTTACAGTTGCTGCATTGAAGCACCTTGAATGTAAGGACAAAAAGGTTGTTTCAATTCTTAGTGGTGGTAATATGGATATTATTACAATGTCCTCTACCTTACAGCATGGACTTATCCAGAGAGGAAGAATATTTACAGTTTCAGTATTGCTTCCAGATAAGCCAGGCGAATTAGTACGAGTTGCTTCAGTTATATCTGCTGCTAATGGTAATGTTGTTAAGCTTGAGCATAACCAGTTTGTAAGCATCAACAGAAATGCAGAGGTAGAACTTAGAATTACTCTTGAAACTTTTGGTATGGAGCATAAGGAAAAGATAGTTGAAGAATTAGAAAAGGCTGGGTATAAGCCAAAGGTTGTTCGTACTAACTTATAAGTAGGTGTCTGTTCAAAGATATACTTATAAACAGACACCTACTTAGCAATACATTAGTCCGAGCTTTCAAGTTATTCTAATAGAAAGTATGAAAGATAGTTGATTTTAAACAATGTCAGGCAAAACTCGCATTTATATTTATAGAATATGATGCTAAACATTGCCTGACATTTTTACATTATCTTTCATAAGTTATTCAAAAGAAAGGTTGATAACTTGTCAAGAAAAAACACTTGACATACCTTTTGTTTTAGGTTATTATACCTAAGGTGTGTAATAGGAGAATGTTATGGAAAAGATTTTAAGACAATCATTGCTATATGATTTTTATGGTGAGCTGCTTAATGAACACCAGAAAAGTATTTATGAGGATTATGTTTTAAATGACATTGGTATTAGTGAAATAGCTGCTATCAAGGGAGTTTCAAGACAAAGTGTCCATGAAATAATAAAAAGATGTGACAACATACTTGAAACATATGAAGCAAAACTAAAACTTATGAGCAAGTTTCTTGAAACCAAACAGTTAGTTAAAGAAATTCATTCTATTACAAAGGAATTTTCTTCTATTGAAACCTCAAAGGAAGAAATGGTACTCATAAACAGAATAAATGAAATTTCCAACAAAATAATAGAAGAGTTATAGGAGGTTTTTACATGGCATTTGAAAGCCTATCAGACAAATTACAAAATATATTTAAAAACCTCAGAGGAAAGGGTCGTCTTACTGAAAGTGATGTAAAAACAGCTTTAAAGGAAGTTAAGATGGCATTACTTGAAGCTGATGTTAGCTTTAAGGTTGTAAAACAGTTTATCAATTCTGTTACAGAAAGGGCAGTTGGTGCAGATGTGATGACTTCACTTACCCCTGGACAGATGGTAATAAAAATAGTAAACGAAGAAATGGTCAAGCTTATGGGCTCAGAAACAACTGAGCTTGATATTAGACCAGGAATCGAAATGACAGTCATTATGATGATGGGTCTGCAGGGTGCTGGTAAAACAACTACCACAGCAAAGATTGCAGGAAAGCTTAAAGCAAAAGGCAAAAAGCCACTTTTAGTTGCATGTGATGTATACAGACCGGCTGCTATTGAGCAGTTAAAAATCAATGGCGAAAAGCAGGGTGTTCCGGTTTTCTCAATGGGTACAGGTCATAAGCCTGCAAACATTGCAAAGGCAGCTATTGAGCACGCCTCAAAAAACGGACAAAATGTTGTCATACTTGATACTGCTGGACGACTTCATGTAGATGAAGATATGATGAACGAGCTGGTTGAAATCAAAGAAACAGTTAATGTTACCCAGACAGTATTAGTTGTTGATGCAATGACCGGTCAGGATGCAGTTAATGTCGCATCATCCTTCGAGGAGAAAATCGGTATTGACGGAGTAATCCTTACAAAGCTTGATGGTGATACAAGAGGTGGTGCTGCACTTTCAATTAGAGCAGTTACAGGAAAGCCTATTTTGTATGTAGGTATGGGTGAAAAGCTTTCAGATTTAGAGCAGTTTTATCCAGACCGTATGGCATCAAGAATACTTGGTATGGGTGATGTGCTTACTCTTATAGAAAAGGCACAGGCGGCAGTTGACGAGGATCAGGCAAAGGAAATGGAAAGAAAGCTTAAAAAAGCAGAATTCGGTTTCGATGATTATCTGGTATATATGGGACAAATCAAACAAATGGGTGGCTTGTCAGATATACTTAATATGATGCCTGGTATGGGAAATCTTAAAGGTGTTGATTTGCCAGATGAAAAGTCACTTGGCAGAATAGAAGCTATTATCTATTCAATGACACCAAAGGAAAGAAGCAACCCACAAATTCTCAATCCGTCAAGAAAGAACAGAATAGCAAAGGGCGCAGGTGTAGATATTGCAGAGGTAAACAGACTTGTCAAAAATTTTGAACAGGCAAGAAAAATGATGAAGCAATTCCCAGGACTTATGGGAGGCAAAAAACGCGGTGGTAAAATGGGCAGATTTAAGCTCCCATTTTAACATATATATTATTTAGCATTTATTTTAGGAGGCAATTTATCATGGCAGTTAAAATGAGATTAAGAAGAATGGGACAGAAGAAAGCACCTTTTTATAGAATTATCGTTGCAGATTCTAGATCACCAAGAGATGGAAAGTTCATCGAGGAAATCGGAACATATGACCCAACTGTAGAGCCAAGCAATGTTGTAGTTGATGAAGAATTAGCAAAGAAGTGGTTAGCTAATGGTGCTCAGCCAACAGAAGTAGTTGCAAAATTATTAAAGCAGGCTGGTATTGAAAAATAATCATATCACAAGGTTGTATGCTTTTAGCATACCTATGAGGTGCATTTATGAAAGAATTAGTTGAAGTAATTGCAAAAGCACTAGTTGATTTACCAGATGAAGTAGTTGTTACTGAAAGAGAAGAAGAAAAGGCAATTATTGTTGAACTTAAGGTTGCTCCTGAAGATATGGGCAAGGTTATAGGAAAACAGGGACGCATTGCAAAATCAATTCGTTCAGTTGTAAAAGCTGCTGCTTCAAAAGAAGAAAAGAAAGTTATTGTAGATATTTTGCAGTAAATTTAACAAGAAAGTGGGCGATTTTATCGCCCTTTTCTTAATTTAAAGATTAGTTTATTATCAAAATAAAGTTATAGAAATATATTGGAAGGAAATTTTTAGTATATGGAAGATTTTTTCAGAGTTGGAGTTATTGCTAATACACATGGTATAAGAGGTGAAGTAAAGGTATACCCAACTACCGATGATATTAATAGATTTAAAAAGCTAAAAAAAGTTTATCTGGACACAAAAAAAGAAAAAACAGAGCTTAAGGTAACAAGCTGTAAGTTCTTTAAAAATATGGCTATACTGAAATTTGAAGGTATAGACAATATAAATGATATAGAAAAATACAAGGGAATGGATTTACTGGTATCCAGAGAGAATGCTGTTCCCCTTGAGGAAAATGAATATTATATTGCTGATTTAATTGACCTTTCAGTAATTGACGAGGCTGGAGATAAAATTGGTACATTATACGATGTTATGCAGACTGGTGCAAATGATGTATATGTAGTCAAATTAAATGACGGCAAGGAATTATTACTTCCAAATATAGATGAATGTATATTAGAAGTAAATATAGAAGAAGGTTTTATAAAAGTGCATATTTTAGAAGGGTTGATGGACTAATGAATTTTCATGTAATGACATTATTTCCTAAAATGATAGAGGACGGATTAAACACCAGCATAACCGGCAGAGCCATAAAAGAGGGCTTAATCAATCTAAATTGTGTGGATATAAGGGAATATACCACAGATAAGCATGGCCATGTAGATGATTATCCCTATGGTGGTGGTGCAGGTATGGTAATGCAGGCACAGCCAATATATGATTGCTATATGGACATTGTTAAAAAAAATAATATTAAAAAGCCAAGAGTTGTTTTTTTAACTCCTACAGGCAGTGTGTTTAATCAGCAAATGAGCAGGGAACTTGCAAAGGAGGATGACATAATTTTTTTATGTGGACATTATGAGGGTGTTGACGAAAGAGTAATTGAACTTATAGTTACAGATAATGTTTCCATAGGAGATTATGTTTTAACTGGTGGCGAATTACCAGCAATGGTTATGATAGATTCAATTTCAAGAAATATAAAAGGTGTTCTTAACAATAAAGATTCCGCAGAAACAGAAAGCTTTACAACCAACCTTTTAGAATACCCTCAATATACAAGACCGGTTGTATTTATGGATAAAAAAGTTCCGGATGTTTTGCTAAGCGGACATCACAAAAATATAGAAAAGTGGCGAATGGAGAAATCAGTTGAAAGAACAAAGGAAAGAAGACCAGACTTACTTAACGACTAATAAATCTAATATAAAACTAGCTGCTATGAAACAAGTTATTACTTTACCTTTTATAAATATAATAATTACAATAGGATACTGTAGAAACAGCTTAAAAAATGTTAAAAATACAAATAAAAATATAGATACACTATTGCAAATACAACTAAAATATGTTAAACTGTGGAAGTTGTAATAAAATTAGATGTTCCTCTGGTATGATAGGAATAGTTTTCTAGGTGAATATTATAGAACATCGAGTATATATTAGGAGGTTCATTAAATGAACGAAATTATTAAAAACATCGAAGCAGCACAGCTTAAGGAAAATGTAGCAGATTTTAATGTAGGTGATACAGTTAAGGTTTATGCTAAGATTAAAGAAGGAAACCGTGAAAGAGTTCAGGTTTTTGAAGGTATTGTGCTTAAAAGACAGGGCGGAAGCTCAAGAGAAACATTTACAGTTAGAAAGAATTCTAATGGTATTGGTGTTGAAAAAACTTGGCCATTACATTCACCAACAATCGAGAAGATTGAAGTTGTTAGACTTGGTAAGGTTAGAAGAGCTAAGCTTAACTACTTAAGAGATAGAGTTGGTAAGGCAGCTAAGGTTAAAGAATTAGTTAAATAGTTTATGCAGATTAGGACAAGTACCTGGATAGGTATTTGTCCTTTCTAGATATATAGGTGTTTTGAAAGGAAAAAATATGGGATATTTTAATCCATTACCAGATAAAAATATATTTATAGATTGTATTTTAAAATTTGCAATGGACATTGTTACTGTAGTAGTATTAGCTTTTTTTGTAATATACTTTTTTGGCGGCAAGTCTACAGTAGTTGGAAATTCAATGTCTCCGGAATTTACAAATGGAGAAGAAGTTTTAATAAATAAAATGGCTTATGAATTAGGTAAGCCAGAAAGATTTGATATAATCGTATACGAAACTGAAAACAATACAGGAATAAAGCGCATAATAGGGCTTCCTGGTGAAAAAATAAAAATAACAGATAGTAAGATATATATTAATGGAGAAGAATTAAAGGATATTTATTTTAGTGACAGCTACGAAAGTGGCTATGCAGGCGAAGAAATTGAGATAGGCCCGGATGAATATTTTGTGATGGGTGATAATAGAAATGTGAGTGAGGATTCAAGATTTTCCTATGTGGGAAATGTAAAATATAGCCAGATTATTGGAAAAGTATGGTTTATTGCCTCACCTTTTAATAGATTAGGATTTGCAGATTAAAAATATCTCTGATTAATATAACTTTGATTAATATAACTCCGAGGAGAAAATATAATGAACATTCAATGGTATCCAGGTCATATGACCAAAGCGATAAGACAAATGCAGGAGGATATAAAGCTGGTTGATTTAGTAATTGAGCTGGTTGATGCAAGATTACCCCTTAGCAGCAGAAATCCTGAAGTAGACAAGTTAGCAGCTAATAAGTCAAGATTAATTCTTCTTAACAAATCAGACTTAGCTGATGAACGATACAATAAAGGCTGGGGAGATTATTTTAAAAATAAAGGTTTTTTTGTTTTAGAGATAAATTCTAAAAAAGGCACTGGCATTAAGAATATAAATAATGTTATTGCAGAGGCCTGCAAAGAAAAAATAGAACGGGATAGAAAAAGAGGCATATTAAACCGTCCTGTCAGAGCAATGGTTGTAGGTATTCCAAATGTAGGAAAATCTACCTTTATTAATTCCTATGCAGGAAAGGCCTGTGCCAAAACCGGAAACAGACCAGGTGTTACAAAAGGAAAGCAATGGATTAAGCTGAACAAAAATTTAGAGCTGCTTGATACACCGGGAATATTGTGGCCTAAGTTTGAGGATGAAAGGGTTGGCATCAATTTAGCTGTTGCAGGTTCTATTAATGATGATATACTTAACATAAGTGAGCTTTCTTTGCATTTTTTAGACTTTTTAAAGGGAAAATACCCACAGGTATTACCAGAAAGATATGGTATTGAAATTCTGCCAGAGGATAAGGCCTTAAACATTCTGGAAAAGATTGCTGTTAAAAGAGGCTGTAAAATTAAAGGGGACGAAATTGATTATGAAAAAACTTCAAATATTATAATTGATGACTATAGGAACGGAAGGCTTGGACGAATTACATTAGAGTTTCCATAAAATATAACATGAAAAAGATACTTGATTTTATTAGAAAATACAAAGAATTACTTAAAATTATATTATTTATATTATTTATTACAGGTGTTGTGCTTGTATTTATTACTTTCATTTATACGCCAACAGTTGTTGTAGGTGATTCTATGTATCCGGCACTTAACGAAGGTGATATACTTTTAATTAAACCAATAAATGGGAAATATCAAAAAATTGAACGATTTGATATTATTATGTTTCCTTACAAATATAACACCAAAACAAATGTTATAAAGAGAGTTATTGGAATGCCTGGGGACAAAATAGAAATCAAAGACAACATTATTTACATAAATGATGAAAAGCTTGATGAATATTATGGGTATTATGATGATAAGTCAGAAAATAAATATTCAGATGTTAAAGCTGTTTCTTTGGCATATGATGAATATTTTGTCATTGGTGATAACAGAGATGTAAGCGAGGATAGCCGTAATGATGAAATAGGTGTCATAAAGCAGGACACTATTACAGGAATTGCTGTATTTAGAATATGGCCCTTTAACAGTATAGGTTCACTTGAAAATCAATAAATACTTTTAGTTATGGAGAAAAATATGGTTACATTTAATGAAATTAAAGAAATATTAGAAAACACAGATGTAGAAAAACTACCAGAGGTCATTGGAAATTATAGTGCTGATACAAGAAAAGGTATAAAAAAGTTAATTGAAAAACAGGAGCTTAGATATAAAAAGTTTCTTCAGGAACAGCAGCGAATAGAAAATATGCGTATATATGAGGAAAAGTACAATGAATATGGATATATTGCGGGTATTGATGAGGTGGGCAGAGGGCCATTAGCAGGACCTGTTGTTACCTGCGCAGTTATTCTTCCAAAGGGTGCTCGTATTTTATATGTAAATGACTCTAAAAAATTATCTGCTGAAAAAAGAGAAGAATTATACAATATTATAATGGAAAAAGCTGTTGCTGTCAGTATTGGAATGGAAAACAATAAGGTAATTGATGACATAAATATTTTGCAGGCTACTTATAAAGCAATGCAGCAATCTGTCAATAATTTAAAGGTTAAACCCAATATAATACTTAATGATGCAGTTACAATACCAGATATTGATGTTAAACAAATACCCATTATAAAAGGTGATTCAAAAAGCATTACTATTGCGAGCGCAAGTATTATTGCCAAGGTCACAAGAGATAGACTTATGCTTGAATATGACAAGCTATATCCCGAATATGATTTTATCAATAACAAAGGCTATGGCAGCAAAAAGCATATTGAAGCGTTGAAAAAATATGGACCATGTCCAATACATAGAGAAACATTTATTAAAAATTTTTTAGGTAATAACTAAAGCAAGTTGAAAGGCAACAGGGTATGGAAATAAGAAATATCAGTTCACAAAATCAAGCCACAGGTGGCAGAATTGTAAATAATGGCAGTATGGCAGGAAATGTTCCTGTAACACGAGCCGTTAGTTCTTCTATGCTTGCAAATATGGAAAAAGGGACTGTATTTTCAGGGGATATAATTGATGTACGAAACTCCTTTATTAAAATTCTATTAGATGGAAACCAGACTATTACTGCAAAGGCTGGTGACAATTCTAATCTAAATATTGGTGATTATATTAGATTTATGATTAAGGATAATACTGGTGATCAAATTCTTATAAAAGCCTTAAATGTTGATAATAGTCATACAAATCCATTAATCATGGCTCTTAAAAGTGCTAATATTCCCGTTACTGAAGATAATATGAATATGATATCCGAAATGATGCGAAATGAAATGCCTATAGATGCAAATTCAGTAAATGAGATGTACAAAAATATTAGTATGTTTGAAAAAAGTAATCCCAAAACTATTGTAAATCTTGTTAGACACGAAATACCACTTAACGAAACAAATATTGCAGGCTATGAAAAATATATAAACTATGAGCATAGATTAAATTATGAATTATCCTCGATTGTTGATGATATACCTAAGGCTCTTGATTCAGTATCACAAAAGGATGCCTCTGCTGCAAAAAACATTTTTAATGAAATTATAAATAATTTACCAGATTTTGTTGAAGTACAGGGCAATATTGATATAGCAGCAGACGAAAATATTTTTAAGTTTATAAATGATAAAGCTGGTATTGTACTGCCAGACAAGAGCTTATCAAATGAAGTTGTTACGGATAACTCCATAGGCGTAGATTTATCAAATGAAGCTGTTACGGATAACTCCGTAGGCGTAGATAATAGTGCCGCAGAAACTTCGGCTAATGAGCTGTTGGAAAATACAGCTCTTAATGGAAATAATATTCCAAACAAGGAATTTCTTTTAAAGCTGTCTAATGATTTAAATGATAATCAGTTTTCTGCATTATTAAAAAATGAAAAGGTTTTAAAATACATAAAAGCAGGTATACTTAAGGAATTTAGCATAGATGTTAATAAGCTTAACAGCAATGGAGAGGAGTTTAAGGATAATATAAAGACCTTATACGAAAAGCTGGAAAACAAAATCAGGCAATTAGAGGCTGACTTTAAAAATTATCCTAAGGAGGCTGCTAATTTATTAGAAAAGACCAATGGTTTAAAGCAGAATTTGTCCTTTATGAATGAAATTAATCAAATGGCATCTTATGTACAGCTTCCTTTAAAATTTAGTGAAAGCACTAACCATGGTGATTTATATGTATATAATAAAAATCACGGAAAGCTGGCTGATAAGGAGGTGCTAACTGCTTTTATGCACTTGGATATGGACAATTTAGGTGCTACCGATGTCGATATAAAGCTGGAAAATGAGCGATTAAGCACCAACTTTTCTTTAGCTGATGATTTATCAGCCAAAATAGTTGAGGAGCATTTATCAGAGCTTAAGGAAAGGCTTACCTTAGCAGGCTATAATGTATCTATTAATGTAAAAACAGAGAAAACCACAGAAGAAGAAAATCCATTTGAGAAGGTATTAGAAATTGATAGACCTAAAATGTCAATAAAAAGATTTTCGTTTGATGTAAGGGCATAGAAGGTGAAAATATGGGAAATTTATATAAGAAAAAATCTGATGATAAAAAGGTGGCTGTAGCATTAGCCTACAATCCAAAGGATTTGGCACCAACTGTTATTGCCTCCGGACAGGGCTTAGTAGCCGAAAAAATAATAGACAAGGCAAAGGAAAATGATGTTCCCCTATACGAGGACAAAAAACTGGCTAATACATTATCAAAACTGGAATTAGGCGACGCCATTCCTCCTGAGTTATATAGTGTAGTAGCTGAAATTCTTGTATTTGTAGACAGAATGGACAAAATTAAATCTAAAGTATTAAAGTAAAATTAAAGTAAGGAAGCTTAATGAACAAAAAATATAATAACAGGCAGGTTGGAACCAGCTATGAGAAACTGGCAATTAAATACCTAGAGAATATGGATTATAAAATATTAGCAAGGAATTTTAGATGTTACATAGGAGAGATAGATATTATTGCCTTAAATAAAGATTATTTAACCTTTATAGAGGTTAAATACAGAAAAAACTGTTCAAGCGGTTATGCCATAGATTCTGTTACAAAAACAAAGCAAAGGACTATTTTTGAGGTTGCCAGATTTTTTATGATAAAAAATAAAATACCCGAAAATACCCCTTGCAGCTTTGATATTATAGCCTTTGATGGTAATAAAATAAGTCATACAAAAAATGCCTTTGGTGGTATGTAGATATTTTAAAGGAAGGATTATTATGTATTTAAAAAGAATATCAACAAGTGAAAATATATCATTAATCGACGGAAGTGTTCCATATCTTAAAATCAATAAATTTAATAAATATGCTGAAATAACTGCAGTTTTTTCTACCAGATTAGGCGGAGTAAGTACAGGTCAGTTTACAAGCATGAATTTTTGCACAACCTTAGGGGATACAAAGGAAAATGTACTAGCAAATTTTGAAATTTTTGGCAGGGAATGTAAACTTAAAAATTTTGTATTAAGTAAGCAGACCCATACCACCAATGTTTTAACAGTAACCAAAGAGGATATAAACAAAGGTCTTACAAATCCAATGGATTATGACAATATTGACGGATTAATCACTAATATTCCCAATATTACGCTGTCAACCTTTTATGCTGACTGTGTTCCACTATATTTCTATGACCCTATACATAGGGTAATTGGACTTTCACACGCTGGCTGGAGAGGTACTGTAAACAATATTGCAAAGGCTACTATTGATAAAATGCAGGCAGAGTTTAATAGCAAGCCCGAAGATATAGTATGTGCTATTGGACCCTCTATATGCGTTAATTGCTATGAGGTTAGCAAGGATGTTGCTGATGAATTTATAAAAGCCTTTAATATTAAAACTATAGGCTTTTATGAGGCTGCAGAAAATAAAGCTCTGCTCCCTGCGGATACAAAAAATATATTATATAAAAAATCTGAAAGTGATAAATATATGCTTAATTTATGGGCAGCAAACTATCAAAATATGTTAAATTCAAAAATAAAGCCAGAAAATATCAGCCTGCCAGATGTCTGCACCTGCGAAAACAAGGAAATTTTATTTTCACACAGAGGACTAAAAGGAAAGAGGGGAAATTTAGGTGCATTTATGATGATTAATCAAGACTAAATTATAGACTTGAAATTATAAATGTTGTATAATATATAGGTTAGTAATACTAAATATTGAAATACGGAGATTGTTATGGCTGACAAAAAAAAGCGAGTTGTCAAATATAGAAAAAAACATAATATAAATGTTGGAATTGTAATTTTCGCTATTATTTTTATATATATGGTTTCATATGTGATTATGTATATGACCAGGGATAAAATTGCTATATATGAAGTAGTTTTTGGAAAAGATGCAGAAGCCTCTAACAAAACTTATAATGCAGTTTTGCTTCGTGATGAAACTATTTATAAATCACCAAGCTCAGGCTATTTGAATTTATTTGTCAGAGAGGGGGAAAAAACCTCTGTTGACAAGACAGTTTATTCTATAGATGAAAGCGGACGCATAAAGGACTTACTCCTAAATGCAGCAAATGATGAAAATACATTAACAAAAAGTGACTTGGAAACAATAAAAAATAAAATTGTTACCTATTCAACCAGCTTTGAAGAAAAGGACTTTTTATCTGTATATGACTTTAAAGGTGATGTAGAAGCCTCTGTAATGGAGCTTATAAATCTCAATACTATTGAAAATATGGACGACATTTTAGGAGATAACCAGACCTCCAATGTATTTAAAGCCATTAAGGCTGACAAATCTGGAATTGTTTCTTATATTATTGACGGATATGAGGATAAAAAGGTGGAAAATATTAATGCCGCCTTATTTGATAAAAGCAAATATTCAAAAAGCACCCATAAATCCAGTGATTTAGTTGAACAGGGTACTTCCATATACAAGGTAGTCAATTCAGAAAGCTGGAATGTAGTTTTTGAATTAACTGCTCAGGATGCAGAAAAGTATAAAGATGATGATGTAATGAAAATCAAGTTTATGCAGGACGGTGTTGTTGCAGTTGGTGATTTTGCAATGAAAAAGGTAGATAGCAAAACCTATGGCATAGTTACACTTGAACAATATATGATTAACTACTTAGACTATAGATTTACAGATATACAAATTGTTGAAGAACATATAGAAGGCTTGAAAATCCCTAAAACCTCACTGGTAGAAAAAGAATTTTATACTATTCCTATTGAATATGCTACCGAAGGTGGAAACAGTACAGATATGGGATTTCTGCTTGAGGTCTATGATGAAAATGGCAATATAACCACAAAGTTTGTTACTACTGAAATTTATCATAAAACTGATACTGAGTATTATGTTGCGAAAGAGATTTTTGAGGCTGGAAATATTCTGTTAAAACCTAATTCGACTGATACATATGTAATTAGCAATATTGCTACATTACAAGGTGTTTACAATATAAACAACGGATATTGTATATTCCGTGAGATTAATATTATAGGTGAAACCAGTGAATATTACATTGTTGAAAGTGGCACAACCTATGGCTTATTAGTATATGATCATATTGTATTAGACAGCAGCAAGGTATCAGAAGATCAAATTGTTTACCAATAATGGAGGTTAAAAAATGGTTACTGAAAATTACAAGGAAGTACAATCTTTTGTAAAAGAAAGCGAAAAAAAGTCTAGTTATGGTCAAAGTGTTACACTTATCGCTGTTAGTAAAACAAAGCCTTCTTCAGACATTAAAGCATTATATGATATTGGTGTTAGAGATTTTGGAGAAAATAAGGTACAGGAATTGTGCGATAAATATGATGAATTACCAAAGGATATAAAATGGCACTTAATTGGACATTTACAGACAAATAAAGTAAAATACATTGTTGATAAGGTTTACCTCATACATTCTGTAGACTCAATACATCTGGCACAGCAAATAGAGAATGAATGTGAAAAGAAAAATGTAGATGTTAATATTTTAGTTCAGGTAAATGTTGCCAAAGAGGATACGAAATTCGGACTTATGGCTGAGGATGTTATGTCAATGATAGAAAGTATTTCAAAGCTGCCTCATATTCATATTAAAGGACTTATGACTATTGCTCCTTTTGTTGAAGATGCAGAGGAAAACAGAAAGGTTTTTTCTGATTTGAAAAAATTATCTGTTGACATAAGGAATAAAAACATTGATAATGTCAGTATGGATGTTCTCTCAATGGGAATGAGTGGCGATTACAGAGTTGCCATAGAAGAAGGCTCTACAATGGTAAGAGTTGGTACAAGCATTTTCGGTGAAAGAAATTATAATAGATAGGAGAAAGACAATGGGAAAATTTGGCGACAAGTTTTTAAACATATTAAAGCTTAATGATGATTATGAAGACGAGTATGATGAATACGAAGATGAGGACGATGAAGAAGAATATGATGAGCCTGTAACACAAAAGCAGCAAAAGAAAATTTCCAGATTTGATGCAGCGAAAATGCAGGCACAAGAGGAGGAACAAGAGCCTGCAGCTCCTATCAAATCAAGATTTGGAGGCAGACAGCAGGCAAAGGTAGTTCCTATGAAAAATCAAAAAGGAGGTTCTATGGAAGTTTGTGTTATTAAACCGGCAAATGTTGACGATGCAAGAGAAATTACTGATACATTACTAAGTGGAAGAGCTGTAATATTAAATTTGGAAGGTTTACATGTGGATATTGCTCAAAGAATTATTGATTTTACATCAGGTTCCTGCTATTCAATAGATGGAAATCTTCAAAAGGTATCTAGCTACATATTTATTATTACACCAAAAACTGTTGATATATCTGGTGATTTCCAAGATTTACTTAGCGGTGGATTTGATGTAGCTGCATTTAAAAATATTGACTAATTATTACTCCAGTCAGTTGACTGGAGTGATTTTTTAAGAGAGGTATTAATATGAGTAAAAGACTTACTGTTCATAATGGTGAAACACCAGTTTATGATATTGTTATAGAAAATTCATACAATAGCTTTGGCGAGGAAATGTCAAAGCTTAATATTGAAAATAGAAAGCTTTGTATTGTTACAGAATCTACTGTTGGTCCAATATATGCCGATGAAATAGAAGGACTTTTAAAATCACTTGCAAAGGAGGTATATGTTTTTACCTTTAATGCAGGGGAAGAAAATAAGAATTTAGATGTTGTTAAAAAATTGTATGAATATCTTATTATTAACCATTTTGAGAGAAAGGATATGCTGGTTGCCTTAGGTGGTGGTGTTGTTGGTGACCTTACTGGCTTTACAGCGGCTACATATCTTAGAGGCATAGATTTTGTACAGGTGCCAACCTCTCTTTTATCCCAGGTAGATAGTAGTGTTGGAGGAAAAACAGGCGTTGACTTTGATTCTTACAAAAATATGGTAGGAGCCTTTTATCAGCCTAAGCTTGTATTTACAAATATTTCGTCACTTAAAACTCTTACTAAAAGACAATACCTGTCTGGTATGGGCGAGGTAATTAAGGCTGGTTTGATCAAAGATAAGGATTTTTATGTCTGGTTAAAAAACAATGTTAATGAAATAAAAGCCTATGACGAGGCTGCCTTAGAGCATTTAGTATATGTTTCCTGCGACATAAAGCGAAAGGTTGTTGAAAATGATTTTAAGGAAAAGGGTGAAAGAGCATTACTTAACTTTGGTCATACTTTAGGTCACGCAATAGAAAAGCTTATGAACTTTACTATGCTTCATGGCGAATGTGTTTCTCTTGGAATGGTTACAGCTTGTTATATTTCTATGAAAAAAGGATATATTTCCTTGGAGGATTATACAGACATAATCGATGTTCTTAAGAAATATGAGCTTCCTGTTAATGAGGATAAGTTTGATACAAATCAGGTTGTGGATGTAACAAAAAGTGATAAAAAGATGAATTCGGGCATTGTTAGCTTTGTAGTTATTAAAAATATTGGCAATGCTGTTATTGACAGACAGGTTACTGATGAATTAATGAAGGAAGCTTTGGAAATGCTAAAGGAGTCAAGATAATGCAGATGAATAAAAAAAGAATTATTAAAAGTGGCTTTTGGTGTGTATTATTCATTGCTGTATTGATTTTTCTTGACCAGTACACAAAGCACTTGGCAACTGACAAGCTGATGGGAAAGGACGCTGTAGACTTAATTTCCGGAGTGCTTCAATTTACATTTGTCGGAAATAAAGGCATTGCCTGGGGAATGTTATGGGACAAAATTAATTTTGTAGTGATTCTTACTACTATTATTTCAATATTACTATTGTTTTTAATCTTCAAAATAGATTTAAGGATTAATTTTTATATTGAAAATAATGTTGAAAAATTGTCCTATAAAATTAAAACCCTTAAAGTGTTACAAATTATTTTCTTAGTGATGTTTTCAGGCGCTGTTGGTAATTTAATTGACAGAATTAGAATTGGCTATGTAATAGATTTTATATATATTAAATTAATAAATTTTCCGGTTTTTAATGTAGCCGATATATTTGTTACCTTATCAATGGTTGCCCTTATTATCTTATGCTTATTCAGAATAGATGAAAATGAGATTTATGATTTGTTTAAGCCGGCTTCTAAATGGAGCATTGAAAAATGAATATAAAAACTTATAAAGGATTTGATTTTTATGATAGCAAACAAATTTCTTGTTGGTCATGATGACGAAGGAGAAAGAATTGATAAATATCTTGCGTTACACAATGATGAAATGTCAAGAAGCAGAATAAGAAAGCTTTTAGATGACGGTAAAATCACTGTAAATGGTAAGGTCAGAAAGCCAAATTACAGAATAACAACTGGTGACTATGTAAAATTAGATATTCCTGACCCTGTTACAGTAGACATTTGGCCTCAGGACATACCATTGGATATTGTTTATGAGGATGAAGATATTATAGTTATAAATAAGCAAAAAGGGTTGGTTGTACATCCTGCTCCTGGTCATTATAATGACACTCTTGTAAATGCTTTAATGTTTCATTGTAAAGATAATCTTTCCGGAATAAACGGAGAATTAAGGCCCGGCATTGTGCATAGAATTGATATGAACACTACAGGGCTTCTTGTCTGCTGCAAAAATGATTATGCACACAATTTTATTGCCGAGCAGTTTAAGGAACATTCTGGAACAAGAAGGTATCAGGCAATAGTTTATAATTGCTTTAAAAATGATGAAGGAACTATTGATGCACCTATCGGAAGAGATGTAAGGGATAGAAAGCATATGGCTATTAATTATACTAATGGCAAGGATGCAGTTACACATTACAAGGTGTTAGAGCGTTTCAACAACTTTACCCATATTGAATGTAGACTTGAAACAGGGCGTACACACCAGATTCGTGTCCATATGGCAAGCATTAATCATCCATTACTAGGAGATAATGTATACGGTCCGGCAAAATGTCCATTTACATTACAGGGTCAGACCTTACACGCAGGTGTACTTGGATTTGTTCATCCTAGAACAAAGGAATATATGGAGTTTGAAAGACCTGTACCGGAATATTTTCAAAATCTATTAGAAATACTTAGAAATAAATAGACTAAGACCTTTTATAAAACTTATGTTTATTGACAATAAGTATATAAAGAGGTAAACTATTAAGGATGTGTAAACATTACGGCTTTAAAGGAAGAACGATATGAAGGATAAGAAGTACATATTTAATGTATTGTTTCTTATTATTTTAATTGCTGGAACAGGCTATTTTTTATTAAGAGATCAGGAAATAACGGATATAATAAAGTATATAAAACAAGCTGACAAGAGGTATTTACTTTTAGGCTTTGCACTGGTAATGGTTTTTGTTTCATTTGAATCAGTTATTATTCATTATTTAATGCGAAGCTTATCCTATGCTATTAGTTTCATACATTGCTTAAAATATTCATTTATTGGATTTTTTGTTAGTGCTATTACACCAAGTGCTACAGGCGGACAGCCAGCACAGCTCTATTATATGAGTGGTGACGGTATAAGTATGGCTGTGTCATCACTTGTACTTATGGTCGTAACAGTTGCATATAAGCTTGTACTTTTAGTTTTAGGCTTACTTATGATGATATTAAAATTTGACTTCGTAATGGAACATGTATCAAATATTGCGTTGATTATGATTTATGGAGTACTTGTAAATATTATTGTAATTGGCTTTTTATTAATTGTTATTTTCAAACAATCATTTGCAAAAAAATGTATAGGAAAGTTTATTCTTTTCTTAGGTAAAACCAGAATATTAAAAAATCATAAAAATATATTAAAAAAAGTAATCAAATCAATTAGCAAATATGAAGCTAGTGCAGTATATTTAAAAACTCATAAAATGGTATTTTTTAATGTATTCGCAATAACTTTTATACAAAGAGTAGCTTATTTTGCAGTGACTTATGCTGTTTATAAGGCATTCGGATTGTCAGGCTATAGTGCATTAGAGATTATAATACTACAGTTAATTATTTCTATTGCTGTTGATAATTTACCTCTTCCTGGTGGTATCGGAGCAAGCGAGGGTATTTTTATGATATTCTTCAAGGAAATATTTACAACAACATATATTACCGCTGGTTTATTATTAAGCAGAGGTTTAAGCTATTATTTAATTATTATTATGGGTGGTATCGTTATGGCGTTTGCCCAGATTACTCGTAAAAAGAGAGTTCTGGAAGTATGCCCAGATACTAATACTACAAAAAACAAATAATAAATATATGAAAAATGGAGCACTCAAAATGATAGGTTTTTATAATTACACAGTTATACTTACATATGTTGGCTTATGGTCAGCTACCTTAGGCATTTATTTGTCAATTAGAGGTAAATTTCTATTGGCAGTATTTTGTCTTATTGTTTCAGGCATATGTGATATGTTTGATGGAATGGTTGCCCGCAGCCATAAAAATAGAAGTGAGCTTGCAAAGGCTTTCGGTATACAGATTGATTCATTATGCGACTTAGTCTGCTTCGGTGTGTTCCCCGGTATTTTCAATATTTTGTATACAGAACATTATTGCCACAAATTTACAGGAGTTGCCCTTGCTATATCAGCCTTATTTATTTTATGTGCTGTTATAAGACTTGGATATTTCAATGTAATGGAAATAGAACGACAAAAGACTACTACAGAGGTAAGAAAATATTATCAGGGACTTCCTGTTACAATGATTTCAGCTTTTTTGCCATTATCCTTTGTATTTAGGGATGCTATTGGACCGAAGTTTTATTATATTGTACTTAATATAATTATTTTATTAATAGCTATATTCTTTGTTTTAAATATAAAGATACCTAAAGCTCATAAAAAGGGCGTTATAGTAATGACTATTATGGCGGTAATTGTTATTACTGTGTTGATGTTGCAGGGTTTTCACATAATTTAATTATTATTTAGGTGAAATCCAATCTTTTATGTTGATTAAATAAAGTAAAATTTAAATTTTATTTTATTTTATCTAATATGACTCAATATGACTTGATATGATTTGAAAGGAAGTAATATGGATTGTAAAAATCGCGATGGTAGCTTATATGCTACAGACAATGGGCAAGATAATTTGTTAAAAAAGTTATACGGAAGTGTGAGTGGCAGATGTGCTTTAAAAATCCTAACAAAGCCTGTAATCTCAGAACTTGCCGGTATATTTTTAGATTCTAAGCTTTCTACCTTTCTTATAAATCCATTTATAAAGGCTAATAATTTAGATATGTCTGAATATGCTCAAGGCGTACAATATAAATCCTACAATGATTTCTTTACCAGAGAGATTAAAAGTGAATACAGACCTATTGATAATAATTCTCAAGTATTTATAAGTCCTTGTGATGGCAGAATATCTATATATGATATTAATGAAGATTCATCATTTCTAATTAAGGATACTTTATATAATGTTGAAACAATTACTAAAAGCAAAAAGGCTTCTAATATCTACAAAAATGGAAAGTTTGTTATAATCAGACTATGTGTTGACAATTATCATAGATATTGTTATTTGGATAACGGCCATAAAACTAAAAATAAAGCCATTGCAGGTGTTTTACATACAGTAAACCCAATCGCCAATGACTATTTTGAAATATACAAGGAAAACTCCAGAGAATGTTCAGTTTTATATACCGAAAACTTTGGACGGGTCATGCAAATTGAAGTCGGTGCATTAATGGTTGGCCGTATTAAAAACTATGATGAGGAAGGCCCTATAATAAAAGGTATGCCAAAGGGAAAATTTGAATTTGGTGGTTCAACTATATGTTTACTTGTAGAAAAAGATAAGGTTATTTTTGATAAAGACATTATTGAAAATACTAATAACGGATATGAAACTGCTATTAAAATGGGTGAACAAATAGGTATTAAAGCTTAGTTAGCTTAATTATATTTGCATTTATATTTAAGCTTTCTTAATTTAATTGTAGTATGTTAATGTTGTATATTAAAAGTATAGTCCACCACTTCGCAAAACCTGTGTTTTGCGAAGTGGTGGGTTTGCGTGTCTACTACTATTTCTGTATGCTGCCAGAAAACAAAAAAAGACCTCCAATATATTTAATATACCAGAGGTCTTTATGTAGGCTAATAATAAAATTATGAAAGATGCTTTCTAATCATATTATCTACTACAGGAATTTTGATTGTTTTGCCTTTAAATGCAAACAAAGCTAAAAGTAAAAGGAATACTTTTTCTACAATGTCAAATAACATTTCGAAGAAGTTCATAATTCCCCAACCGTCCTGAATAGGTGTTGCTTCAGCAATCTTTAAGAAGAAGTTAATAAATTCAAGAATGTTATTAACAAAGCTAAATAAAATTGGTACTAAAATAAATAAAAGTACAACTAAAACAGCCTTAATAGCTGAAGCCTTTAGCCAAAGGTCATCTTCCTTTAATAAGACATAAGCCACAAGTAAAACAAATGGCCAAGCAAAGATGACTGCTGTTGAATAAAAAGATGTTATTAATGCTAATAAGAAAATTATTCCAGCAACCATGCAATTAGAAATGCCTAATTTTGTCTTGTTCATTTCATTTCCTCCTTTTTTAATTTCTTAGTATAGTATATCAATTTGAAAATATATAGTCAATGAAAGTTTACAATTATGTAACATTTTTTTACAAGTAATCTAATTAATATCAACCTAATCTAAGGTTTAAAAAAAAGTTTAAATTTGTTATAATATATGGTAATTGTAAGGTGTTTATGAATGAAAGGATAATTTTATGTCAAGACCATTAAAATACAATGATGAAATTGAAAAGGATATACGAATAAAGATTAATGAAATTCAACAGGAATTACCAAAGTTTTGTAGAAATTATTTTATTTCATTAGAAACTACTACTCTTCCCCGTACAAGATTAGGCTATGCTTATGATATTCGTCTTTTCTTCCAATATTTAGTTGAAAGTAATCCTGTATATAATAAAACCGGAATGAGAAATCTTGAACTTAAGGTATTAGAAGAACAAAGTCCTATGGATATTGAAGAATATATGATTTATCTTAAATGCTATGAAAAAGATGGTGTTACTTACACTAACAATGAAAATGGTATTAAAAGAAAGATGTCCTCTATCCGTTCCTTATATGCTTATTTTTTTAAAAAAGAAATGATAAGCTCCAATCCGACAGTTATGGTGAATATGCCAAAATTACACGAAAAAGCTATTATTAGATTAGAGCCTAATGAAATAGTTTCTCTTTTAAATGCAGCTGAATCTGGTACTAATATGACCAAAAAGCAGCTAGAGTCACATAAGCTGACTAAAACAAGAGATGTTGCTATACTTACACTTCTTCTTGGAACTGGTATGCGTGTTTCCGAATGTGTAGGAATTGATATAAATGACATTAGCTTTGATGAATGTCAGATACTTATACATAGAAAGGGGGGCAAAGAGGTAATCTTATATTTCGGTGATGAGGTTGAAGCTGCAATAAAAGACTATATGGAAATAAGAAAAAACATGAAACCTGTAGAGGGCAGCGAAAATGCACTGTTTTTATCTTTAAAAAATTCAAGAATTTCCGTTAGAAGTGTTGAATTACTTGTAAAAAAATATTCCCAGCTATCCTCTACGGTTAAGCATATTACCCCTCATAAATTGCGAAGCACTTATGGTACAAGACTATATGAGGAATCTGGAGATATATATCTGGTAGCGGATGTACTCGGTCACAAGGATGTAAATACTACAAGGCGCCACTATGCAGCCATTGATGAAGAAAGACGCCGTAGTGCCAGAAATCAGGTTAAGCTTCGTAAAGACTAAAACATATAAATAATTAACATTTACAACAAAAAATCTAATATTTACAACATATTTTTCTTATAAAACTTGCTTTATTAATTTTACTGTATTATAATCTAGTCGTTCACTTTGATACAAATGTTTTTAAATGGAGGATTTTTTATGAGAAAAATAAAGTATCTTTTAGCAGTTGCAGTTATGTCTACTTCTCTTCTTTTTGGTTGTGGATCAAATGATTCTTCAAACAATGATAACAAGAAGAATGACAAAGCACTTACTGCTGATGAGTTTATCGAGAAAGTTGAAAATAATGATTCAGAAATAAAGTCTGCTGATTTTAAGATGTCATCTTCTATTGATGCAAGTGCAGATGGAACAGCTGTAAAAGCAAGTCTTACTGTTAATGGTTCTGTTGATTCAAACAAGAATGCAAAGTTTGATATTAATATTGATGCAGGTGACAATGGTCAGCAGGAACTTACTTGCTACTTAGCTGCTGATGGTGATAATTATGTATTATATATGCAGATGATGGGTCAGTGGTGCAAATTAGATCTTCAGCAATTAACTGCAGCTTATGGCGTTGACCTTTCAAAAGATACTGCTGCTGACAATACTTCTGTTGATTTAAAGAAAGTATTAGAATACTTAAATGGTACAGAGGTAAAGGTTTCTGACGATACATATACATTAAGCGGAACAATCGACTTCAAGAAGGTATTTGATGCTGTTGCAGCAGTTGCTGGTAACAATGCTAATATGTCAGCTTATGAAGAACAGGTTAATGCTCTTGCAGATAAGGTTAAAATTAATGTTAAAGTATCAATCGATAAGGATGGCCAGTTCAAGTCATTTGATATGTCAGTTGATAAGTTTGAAGAAGACGGTCTTGCTGTTAATGAATTAAAGCTTTCTATTAGTGGAAGCAACTACAATAATGTAGCTGATATTACTATTCCAGATGAAGCTGCCAATGCTACAGATATTTCTTCTATGTTAGGCTCTGTAGGTGGCTTAGGTGAAAAATAATAATATCAAATAATAAGAAAATTTAATTTTAATAGATTAAAAAGTGTATTTTATTGTGAACATAAAACGGTCGCATTTGCGACCGTTTTTTATATACTATATACTATTTCTATTTGTAATATGGAATAACCAAATAGCTTCCCTTTTTTACATTGTCATCATCCATATTGTTAATTGATTTTACTTCACTAATATATTCTTTGTAATCACTATAATCTGATGTGCAATAGGTATGAGCTATAGACCAAAGGCTGTCCCCCTCTTCTATTGGTATTGTAGTGAAATATTTGCAACTGGTAGTATCACTGCCCTTTGCCTTTATAGATACAAAGGCACTGCATAACATAACTACTATTACAGACATTATTATTAAAAACTGTAACCTTGGATACAAATACTTTGGTTTTTTATATGTATGTTTATTTTTGTATGTATGCTTAATGCTATTCATAAAAAGTCCTCCTTTAAATCGAACATATATTCTTTATGCTGCTATTATATTACACGAACAAATGTTTGTCAATAAAAAATCGAACAACTGTTTGCATTTAATTATTTTCTATGCTATAATAAACGCAGATATAAAAAGGAAAGCTTTTTGTCATTTATTATTATAAGAATATATTTATTATTGGAGGTCATATATGAGTTTAGACAATATATCAGCAAAACAGCAAGAAATATTAGAATATATAAAATCTGAGATTTTATCAAAGGGCTATCCCCCTTCAGTTCGTGAAATATGTGATGCTGTAAAATTAAAATCTACATCTTCCGTTCATGCACATCTTGAAACCTTAGAAAAAAATGGCTACATTAGACGAGATCCTACAAAGCCTAGAACTATTGAGATTATTGATGATAGTTTTGGACTTACAAGACGAGAAATGGTCAATGTTCCTATGATTGGGCAGGTTGCAGCAGGCTCGCCTATTTTAGCTGTAGAAAATATTGAAAACTACTTCCCTATTCCAGTAGAACTATTACCAAATGCTCCTGTATTTATGTTGAGAGTAAAAGGTGAAAGTATGATTAATGCCGGTATATTAAGTGGTGACTGGATTGTTGTAGAACAAACAAGCACTGCTAAGAATGGTGATATGGTGGTGGCTCTTATAGAGGATTCAGCTACAGTTAAGACCTTTTATAAAGAAGCTGACCACATTCGTTTACAGCCCGAAAATGACAATATGGATCCTATTATCGTTGAGGATGTTACTATATTGGGTAAAGTCATTGCATTATATAGAAATATGGGATAAACATAAAACAAATTTAGAATATAAGATAATTACCAAAATAGTAGATAATTAATGTATGTAAGTTGATTTATACTTGAAAAAAGAAAATCTCCGGCAGCAATCGGTTTTTGATTGCTGCTGGAGGTTAAAATAAACTAAAACTCTATAAATTCCCCATCTGACCAGATTCTTTCCAAGTCGTAAAATACTCTGCTGTCTGTATCAAAAATGTGTATTATTGCATCATTATAATCAATCAATATCCAATTTGCAGAATTATAGCCTTCTATCTGACGATATTCATAACCAGCCTTAGCTAACTCCTCTGTAACATTATCAGCTAAAGCCTGTGCTTGGTTTGCATTTGAAGCACTTGCTATTATAAAATAATCTGAAATTGTAGATATTTTGCTTATGTCAATAACTTTAATATCTATCCCTTTTTTTTCATCCAATGCCTTATATGCAATTTCAGCTATAGAAATATTTGCCATTTTTTCATCTCCTTGTTTTTAATATTTGTTATATGCCACTATTATTACTCTTTAAAAGCTGTTTGTAAAAATTAAAGGTCTGATTAGAGCTATCATCTATTAACTGGTTATTTTCCTTTAAATAGCCTAATGTGTCCTTTAGTATTTCATATACAGCTAAATCCAAATCCTTAAATGAAATATATCTGATATATTCTAGGTTTGGAGCTTGATTTCTCGATGGTTCAATATAATCAGCAACAAACACTATTTTTTCAATTAAAGACATATTAGGTCTTCCTGTTGTATGATATTTAATTGCATTAATAATATCAGTATCATCAATATTATACTTTGATTTAGCATAATAAGCACCTAATTTTGCGTGTAACAATGACTTTGATTTCTTCTCATACTCAGTTACTTCAATGTGATACTTAATACATTCCTTTAGTTTCTCATCATCATCAATACATTTTGCACAATCATGCAATAAACCGGCAATTTTTGCTTTATTAATATCTGCCTTATGGCACATTGCAAGACTAGCTGAGGTAAACTCTACCCCTAGAGTATGCTCATATCTAAACTTTGTTAACGCTGATTTTAATTGTTGTCTAAGCTCAATATAATCTTTTTTTGTAAACTGTTCATTCATGAATTTACCTCAGGAAGATATAATTTGTTATCCTCAATATACTTAATAACTTTTTTGTTTAAATATTTTTTAATTTCATTACTGCTGCTGTAAAATTTAGCCCTAATATCACTAGAGGAAACATCTATGGGATTAATTTCCAGCTTTTCTATATGAGGGTTCGCTACACTATATTGTTTTAATAAATCCTTTACAATATTATCATAAATACTGTCATTTATCCCATCCCTGGTGGCGGCAATAATAGTTGACTTGCTTAATACAATTTCCGGATGATACCAGGTATTCAAATCTCTTATAGAATCACCACCGACAATAAAAAAGTATTTGTCTTTTGGATTTTGTTCCGTCAGCAGTGTAAGTGTATCTGCAGTATAGATATACCCTTCTCTTTTCATTTCAAAATCAGAAAATTCCATAAAAGGATAATCCTCTATAGCCAGCTTAACCATATTTATTCGATGAATATTGTCAGTAATTACTCTATTTTTTTTATGAGGAGGCTTCTTTGATACCATAAACCATATTTTGTCTAAAGCGTATTCTTCATATGCCTTAATAGCTAATTCGATATGTCCCATATGGACTGGATCAAAGGTCCCTCCTAATATTCCTATATTACTCATAACACAATTTATCTTGGAAACTCAATCTTAGGGTTATTTTTGTTTTGTCTGTATAAAACAATCTTTCTGCCGATTACCTGTACTAATTCACTATTTGTACGCTCTGCAAGAACATAGCCTATTGATTTTGGGTCATCCATACAGTTTTTAAGTACATTAAGCTTAATTAATTCTCGCTTTGTTAGTGCATCATCAATAGCTTCAGTAATTTCCGGTGTCAGACTATTTTTTCCAATATGAAAAATAGTATCAATATTATGTGCTAATCCCATAAGGTAGGCTCTATTTTTACTTGTCATATTATTTCTCCTATTTGTAGTAATCAAATTCATGACCATAAATTCTAACTGTATCTCCGTCTTCAATGCCAAGAGCTACAAGCTCATCAAGTATTCCATTGTTTTTCATAAAGTTTTGGAAGAATACAAAGCCCTTTTCTGATTCAAGATTTGTATATCCAAGCATTTTTTCAATACGAGGTCCTTCTATACAGTAAACACCATCATCATTTTTAAATACAGTATATGGGTCCTCTGGATTATCATAAAATTCATTTGGATCATATTCAGCTTCAAAAATAACTGGACTATTATCCATATTATCTAAAAGTCCTTGTACATAATATAATAACTCTTTTAAGCCCTTGCCACTTACTGCTGAAATAGGAAATACCTTTATGCCCTCTGGCTCAAATTCCTTTTTAATAGCATCTAAGTAGCTTTCGCTTTCATCATATATAGCATCTATTTTATTAGCAGCAATTACCCAAGGCTTATTTAATAAATCCTTATTATAAGAAGCTAATTCGTTGTTAATAGTATGAATATCCTCTACAGGATTTCTTCCTTCTACTGAAGCAGCATCCACCATATGGATAATAACCTTTGTTCTTTCGATATGCTTTAAAAATTCGTGGCCTAAACCAATACCCTCGCTGGCACCTTCAATAAGACCCGGAATATCTGCAATAACAAAGCCATTAGCATCATCTAAATCAACCACACCTAAATTCGGATTTAAGGTTGTAAAATGATAATTAGCTATTTTTGGAGTTGCATTTGTAACACGGGATAAAAGTGTAGATTTTCCAACATTAGGAAAGCCTACTAAACCAACATCAGCAATAACCTTAAGCTCAAGAATAACATAAAGCTCCTTGCTGGGTTTTCCAGGCTTTGCATATTTTGGAGCCTGCATAGTTGCTGTAGCATAGTGCTGGTTGCCTTTTCCACCACGGCCACCCTTTAAAATAACCTGACGCTTGTTATCTCCTGACATATCAGCAATAACTCTTCCAGAGTCTGCATCTTTAATAATAGTACCCTCTGGAACCTTTACAACAAGGTCTGCACCATTTTTTCCGTGCTGATTTCTCTTGCCACCCTCTTCACCTGGCTCAGCTACATATTTTCTAATATGCCTAAAGTCATTAAGAGTATTAAGGCCTAAATCAACCTCAAAAATAATGTCGCCACCATCGCCGCCATCTCCACCGTCTGGTCCACCGTCTGGCACAAATAATTCCCTTCTAAAGCTTACATGTCCATCTCCACCCTTACCAGATTTTATAAATATTTTTGCACTATCCGCAAACATAATTACCTCCGAACTAATATGAATATATAATTAATAAAGGCTTCAACCAGTTATGATTGAAGCCTTTAAATAACTTAACTATTCAGCTACTGGATAAACAGAAACCTGCTTTTTGTCTCTGCCTTTTCTTTCAAACTTAACGATACCATCTGCTGTTGCAAATAATGTATCATCACCACCGATACCTACATTTGTACCTGGATGGATCTTTGTTCCACGCTGTCTGTAAAGAATGTTACCAGCTTTAACAAACTGACCATCTGCTCTTTTAGCACCAAGTCTTTTTGACTCAGAATCTCTACCGTTCTTTGTAGAACCAACACCCTTTTTATGAGCGAATAACTGAAGGTTCATCTTTAACATAACTTACACCTCCTTGTAAGATATCTTCAAATATTTTTTACCATATGAATCACTAATATCAGTCAAACCTAATACTAAGGTATTCATAAGAATATTAGATTCGTTGCTAACTGTATCTGTAAAGCTAAGCTTTACATCACCAGCCTCCTCGTCCTCGTAACACTCGAACTTATCTGTAGTAAACTTTTCAATAGCATTTGAAATGGTAACTACTAAAGTTGAAACACCTGCACATACAATATCCTTGCCTGCATCAGCATAGCCTGCGTGTCCAGATATATGAAAGCCACGAATTGACTTATCTGAATCCCTATAAATTGTTACATTAATCATAGTTATTAAGCATTGATTTTTGTAATCTTAACAGCTGTAAGCTGCTGTCTATGACCGTTTTTCTTGTGGTAACCAGTTTTTCTCTTGTACTTGTAAACGATAACCTTTTTACCCTTTACATTGTCGATAACATCAGCTTCTACTGAAGCACCGTCAACTGTTGGAGCACCAACCTTAACATCATCACCACTAACAAGAAGAACCTGATCAAAAGTTACTTTTTCTCCAGCTTCAACACCAAGCTTTTCAACTCTGATGATGTCACCTTCTGCAACCTTATACTGTTTTCCACCTGTTGCTATAATTGCGTACATAAGCACACCTCCTGTTTATTCAATATGAATTGAACATTACTCGCCAATTTCGGTGACTGCAATGCAGTAACTTATAACCTCATTGTGCGGCATACCTAGATATAATAGCATAAGACTATTTGCCTGTCAACTTTTTTAATATAATTCTTTCCCGTATTTTTTTCCTTGTAATCTCTGTAATTTTAAGTCTTGTCATATCCACAACATTGACCTTTAATCTATCATTTTTTGCTAATTCTCTTAGAGTTTTCATAAGCTCCCCGTTATGCTCCTCATTTTCCATATTAATAAAGTCACACATTATAATTCCAGAAATATTTCTAAGCCTTATTTGCCTTAAAATCTCTTTTCCAGCCTCAATATTAATATTGTAAAAGGTTTTGTCGCTATTGCTGCCCTTAATACATTTACCAGTATTTACATCAATTACTGTCATTGCCTCTGTATATTCAATAACCAGATATGCACCTGACTTTAACCAGATATTTTTTGAGGCAATTTCCTTTAAAACTCCTTCAAAATTGTATAGCTTATATAAAGGCAGCAGCTTGTCCTCATATAAACGATAATCCACATCATAGTTGTAGGTAGAAATAATACTTTTATATTGCTCTAGCAGGTCATTATTATCACTTATTATTTCATCACCATTATTTATAATGTCTAAAATCAGACTTATATTTGAATCCAATGCCTTATAGATAAGTGTGTAGGCAGGTCTGTGCAGTGCAATTTCCTTTAGTGAATTATATTTTGCTTTAAAATATATTGCTTCATTAATAATAGCCTCAATATCTGCCGTATAAGCTTCAGTCCTTACAATAAAGCTGCAATCCTCACACAAGGGCTGTAGCTTTTCTATAACCTGCTTTTCAAAAGCCTTATCTGATATTTTCTTTGAAATTCGTACACCACAATTTGTACCAGCTTCAAAAACCACATATTTTCCAGAAAACTGTACATTTGTAGTTAAAACACCATTTTTGGTTTTTACAGGCTCTTTAATTAGCTGGACTAAAACATTGTCCCCCTGGCATACCTTTGTAGTATTTTTATTATTAATAAAAACCGGATTAACAGCCTCTTTTAAGGACAAATAGCCTATTTTTCCCTTTTGGTATTCTAAAAATGCACCATCTATATTTTTTACAACATCATTAACATGAGCAACATAAATATTGTTGATGTCACATTCCTCATCGTCATAAATAATAGACATTTCAACAGCCTTATCATTTTCGTATACAATAAGTATTGTAGCAGGCTTTGTATATTCAGTTTCTATATGACTAATAACAAACTTTTTATGCAATATCCTCACCAAAACTTTCTAATGGAATAAATTCTTTATTATTATTTTCGTCCTCTTTAACACCATATATTTCCAATCTATTAATAAGCAATGCTAACGGATTAAACTCCAGGTTATTTTCCTTTAAAAGCTCCTCTATTACAAGCTCTGGCTTTAAATTGTCCACGCTGCCAGCAGCCAGTTTTAAAAAATATCCATCCTCTGCAGGCTTAAATTCATATATAAGAGGCTTTAAATCCATTTCTTTTGTGCTTTTCTTTGTTTCCTTTGTGACAACAATGCTGTCCTTAGCTAAAAACCTATTTATTGCCTCGTTCATATTAATAGCTGGCTCATAGTTTTCTCTAAACTTAACTAAATAATCTGATGCAGCAACTAAGGTCATTGCCTTTGTAGCATTGTCCTCTAACAGTTTGTAGGACAAAATAGGCATATCTGGAACGCTTACCTCATTAAGCTTAGCCAATGCCTCCTTTGTAGATAAGGTTGTATGTACCTCAATATCTACATATTCTGCCTCACTATTTAAGCCTAAGCCCAGAGGTGAAGCAAAGGACATAATCTGGTGAGGGTTAAAGCCCTCTGAATAAGCTATATCCACATCAGCTCTTTTAATGACCTTTTGGAAATATCTCATAACATCTAAGTGGCTTATAAATTTCATTGCGCCTCTTTTTGCAAATTTAATTCTTATTTTCAAAACAAATTCCTCCTCCAAAGGTTGCAGCTCCACAGCCCTGACATTTTATTTTACAATTTGGTGTAACCTGCTCGTTTCTGGCGTTGTTCCATTCTCGTTTTAAAAATTCCTTTGTAACACCAATGTTAATAAAATCCCAAGGGAATTTTTCATCAAGGCTTCTTTCTCTTGTTGTATAAAAATCCAAATCAATGTCAGCCTCCTTGATTGCCTCCATCCATTTTTCGTTATCAAAGAAATCGCCCCAGGCATCATAAATACAGCCTTTTTTATAGGCATTATAAATGACCTTAGATACTTTTCTGTCACCTCTGGCAAGTAAGCCTTCAAGAACAGAAACATCTGCTTCGTGCCAATTATATTTTATGCTTTTTTTATTAAGCATTTCCTTCATTCTGTCATTAACAATTTTAGCCTTTGATAAAAACTGCTCCTTTGTACACATAGGCGCCCATTGGAAAGGTGTAAAAGGCTTTGGAATAAAAAATGAGGAGCTGGCAGTAACAGAAACCTTGCCAATCCGCTCACCCTTTGGAATTTTGTAATATTCCTCAGCAACCTTTTCAGAAAGCTCTGCAATTCCTTGCATATCACTAATAGTTTCAGTTGGTAGGCCAAGCATAAAATACAGCTTAACCTTATTCCAGCCACCCTTAAAGGCCAAGGCACAGCCATTAAGTATCTGTTCCTCTGTAAGACCCTTGTTTATAACATTTCTAAGTCTTTGTGAACCTGCCTCCGGTGCAAAGGTAAGAGAGGACTTTTTAATATCCTGCACCTTGCTCATTACATCCAGTGAGAAAGCGTCAACTCTTAAGGAAGGAAGAGAAATATTAATACCCTTTTCCTTTAAATTTTCAATTAAAAACTCTAACAGCTCCTTAAGTCTTGAATAATCTGATGAGCTAAGGGAGCTTAGGGAAATTTCTTCATGGCCTGTATTTTTTATCATTTTAACAGCCATTTCCTTTAAGTAATTTACATCACGCTCACGGACAGGACGATATATCATACCAGCCTGACAGAAACGGCAACCTCTAATACAGCCTCTTTGTATTTCCAAAACAACTCTGTCCTGTGTTGCCCTAATATATGGCACAAGTGGCTTCTCTGGATAATAGGTATGGCTTAAATCCATTACTATAGTCTTAGTAATTTTTTCTTTTGCATTTTTATTGTTAGGAATAAAATCCTTTATAGTACCATCTTCATTGTAGATTACATCATAAAATTCAGGCACATAAACGCCATCAATAGTAGCCACCTGTTCTAAAAAAGATAATCTATCGCCACCATTTTCCCTGTTTTTACGGTATGCAGCAATAATTTTTTCGTATACCTCTTCGCCCTCGCCAAAGTTAAATACATCAAAATAATCTGCTATTGGCTCTGGGTTGTAAGAGCATGGTCCTCCACCTATTACAATAGGGTCGTCCTCTCCTCTGTCCTTTGCAAAAATTGGAATATGGCTTAAATCTAATATCTGAAGAATGTTTGTATAACACATTTCGTACTGTATGGTTATGCCAAGAAAGTCAAAGCTTTTAATAGGCTCCTGACTTTCCAAAGCAAATAAAGGGATATTGTTTTCCCTCATAAGCTTGTCTAAATCAACCCAGGGAGAATATACTCTTTCACAATATACCCCTTCCATTTTATTAAACATATCATAAAGAATCTGGATACCTAAATGGGACATACCAATTTCGTATACATCAGGAAAGCACATTGCAAAACGGACATCTACATTGCTTAAGTCCTTTTTAACCATATTAACTTCCTGACCAATATATCTTGCAGGCTTTTCTACCTGTAATAAAATTTCATCTGATAACGCTAATTTGTACATAATAGCTCCTATTTTTACTTATTTTTTACCATTGCAGCAGCTTTTTCAAGAAGCCCTTTTACTTCCTCGTCCATAGTTAAATCATAGACCATAGCAAAGCAGTCTGCTGCATTTTCATAATTTTTATTGTCTAATTCAATTTGACCAACTCTGTAGGTAATTCCCAAAGTATCACTATTTGGTCCTAGAGGAATTTTTTCATTACTAAGGACAGTCTGTAACTCCTTTAAAGGTATGTCCTTTTTTTCCTCCTTTGTAGCTTCATTTATAAATTTAAGCTCATTGTCAGCATTTTCTGTCTGGAAATATATATTGCTGTACATATATAAAGCTCTTGCAATTTCAGGCTTGTACTCTTCTAAATAGTAATAGCCTAAATTTCTGTAAAATCTCGCAAGAGTAGCTCTGGTACAGCAAAAATTATATGCCTCAAAGGATACCTTTCTAAGTGATTTTATATTATTTGTCATTTTATATAATTCGCCTAGCTGTAAAAGTGTATCTAAATCTACAGGATTCCAGTCAAGTCCATGATTATATGCCATAACTGCCTCATCGAGCCTGTTTACCTTCATTAAAGCAAATCCTAGTAATCTGTACATAGCATTAATATTGTAATCAGTATAATTTATTTTGCTGACATCCTTAAGAAAATATGCGTAATAATAAGTTTCTAAAATATGATTAAAGCTGAGATATTTTTCACTGCTATTACCATAAAGAGCTGATGCTTCTTCTATTACTTCTTTTAATAGGGGAATAGCATTGCTAAAATGCTCTTGCTCAATCAGCTTTTTACATTCATCAAATTTTTTGTCAATTTGTATACTCATATTTTCATCCTTTCTAAAAGAAATTAAAGCCTTTTACTATCATACATTTTATTATTATTTGCCAATCCGAAGAATACAAAGACTAATGGTACAACAACTGGCTGCAATACAATAAACATACTTTGTACTCCGTAGGAAATAATTCCAACTGTAAAAATTATATGAAAATAATCCTTATCCTTAAGATTTTTAATAATAGTAGATAACATAACAGAAACATATGATATTAATCCTAAAAATCCAGTATTTAACAGTATTTCCAAAAATTCATTGTGGGCTGTAGTAAAATAATAGCCTAATGAATATCTCATTTCGTTGCCATAGGCTGACAATAATTTTATGCCACAAGTACCTGGTCCAAAGCCAAATATCTTATCTATTATATTACCATCCTTAAAAATGGTAAAGCACCAATTCCATACATAACCTCTGCCGGTACCCCAATCCTTTGTGAATTTAAAATAGCTGTCTAAAAAGCCTAAGGAAAAAACCTTGTTTACATTTGCAAGTATTGCCAATACTAACAACAGACAAAAAAATGCGGCAATTATTATTCTTATTGTTTTTCGAATCCTATATCCTGTAACTATTTTGCTTTTCATTTTAACTACTAAGCATATTAATATAGCAAACAATATAATAAGTATTTTTGTAAACTGTCCATATACCATAAATTTAGTAATAGCTGACAAAGGACGGGCATTTTCATAATTAGCCTTGTGTATTACAAGAAATACAACTGTGCTTAAGCAATACATAAAGCATAAATACAAAAATCGGGTTATTCTATACTTGGAATTAACTGAAATAAATAAAACCAGTACAAAGGCTGTAAAAAAGCCTGCATATCCTCCGTCAGTATTAGCTGTAAAAAGTCCAATATATCCTACAAAACTCATAAAATAAAATAAAGCTCTTTTAGAAAAATCATCACTTAAAACTGCTCCAGCCATAAAAACCGGAGTAATTAAGCATAAAAATGAGGAATATATATTTGTATTTCCTAAGGTACTTAAATAGTTTATACTTAAATCGTAGTTTATAGAGGAAATAAGTCCAAATATATCCACTCCCATAAACTGTATAGCTGCAAATATAACTGTTGCTGCAAAGCCTATGGAAAGGGCTGCAATAATTATATTTTTATTAATAAACATTCTGCTTACGACAAAATATACACCTACTAAAATCAAATAATATAATAATCCCATATTATTGCTACAGCTTCCTGTGAAGGCTTCTATTTTGTAATCTGAGAAAATAGTGCTAACCGCCATAACACCTATAAAGCCCAGCATAGCTATATCAACTATTGATAATCCTGCTTTGGCACAGCTATTATAAAGGCCAAATACACACTTTTCCATAACATAAAAATAAATCATAGTAACAGCTATGATTGTAAAAGATATATATTTAATTTCTAAAATGCCCGAATATGTTTTTGAAAATATTAAAGGGTAAATCATTAATATCAGCACTAAACATATTTGAGACGCCTTACATTTGTAATCTTTCATTCTGAATCTATACTATTAAAACAACGAATTAAGCGTTGATATGCTTTCATGATTATAAAGTAACAAAATAAATAATAATACCAAAAGAAATCCTAAGGTTATTAGGATTCCCTTTAATATATTTTTCTGGTGATTATTTCTACGCTTTTCTTTCAAAATCCACCTCTGATAGCTATTATCTTCTTGACAGTTCAGTTGTTACATCTTCCCAGGTAACGCCTCTTTCTGCCATTAATACCATTACATGGTATAAGAAGTCAGATATTTCGTATTTAATTTCTTCTGGGTTTGGATTTTTAGCAGCAATAACAATTTCTGTACATTCCTCTCCCACCTTTTTAAGTATTTTGTCAATGCCCTTGTCAAACAGATAGTTCGTATAAGAGCCTTCCTTTGGATGCTCTTTTCTATCCAATATAACATTATATACATCTTCAAAAACTTTATGTGGATTATTTTCCTTGTAATCCTTTTTATATATATTTCTGTAAAAACAGCTTCTATTATTTGTATGGCAAGCAGCACCTACCTGATATACCTTTGCTAATAATGTATCATTATCACAATCTATTTCAAGTGATTTTAAGTATTGGAAGTGTCCTGAGGTAAGACCCTTTTCCCAAAGCTCATTTCTGCTTCTGCTAAAATATGTCATTCTGCCTGTGCTTATAGTTGCATTAAAGGCTTCCTCGTTCATATATGCCAGCATTAAAACATCATTTGTCTGATAATCCTGAACTACTACAGGAATAAGACCATTTTCATTGGTCTTAAGCTCCTTAAAATCTATGCTGCACTTTGTAAGGTTAGCCTTGTAGCCTAAATCCTCAAGCTGGTGCTTTACAGCCATATAATCTATTGTTTTGTCATTTAAGGAGTATACCAGCCCAAAGGTACTGTCTGCATTTATATTTTTATTTATAATGTAATCATTTGGCACTTCATATAAGGTTTTAGCTTCATAATCAACATCGTTTCCTATAGCTGCAAGTACATATGTAGCACCCTCTTCAATGGCCTTTTTTATATCCTTAAAGCTGCCATTTGCAACCATAATTTTTTCTTTGCCAAATCTATCAGCAGCCTCCTTAACTAATAAAGTATTTGACTCTACTGCTAAATCAAGAATAGCACACTTAGCACCTGCATATAAGTATTTTTTTACATCCTCAAGTCTTTTTACATTTCCACCTAAATATACAGGTATATCTACTGCTGAAACAATTTCCTTTACTGTATCTATATTTAATTCATGCTCAGCATCAGTATTTGATTTTTCAATAATAATAATTCCGTCAGCACCATAATTTGAATAATATCTGCATAATTCAACAGCACCTAAGTTTGAACCCAAAACTTTTCCATTTTCAAGCTGTATTTTGGAAATAAGGTTAATGCAATCCATAAAAGCCTCCTATAACGCACCTTTTGTAGAAAGTACATCTTCAATTCTGTTATCTATAATTGTAGCACTATCTAATGCTTTTGCAAATGCTTTAAAAGCACCTTCTATAATATGATGATCATTTTCTCCGGAAATCATCTTAAAATGCAAATTCATACCTGCACTATAGGAAATTGCATAGAAAAACTCCTTAACCATTGCAGTATCAAAATATCCCACAGACTGATTTGTAAAATGTAAATCTGATGAATAATAAGGTCTGCCTGATAAATCAATGGCACATAATACCAAAGCCTCATCCATAGGTAAAATTGCACTGCCATATCTTTTAATGGACTTTTTATCACTTAAAGCCTGTTTTACTGCCTCGCCTAATACAATACCGGTATCCTCTATAAGATGATGACAATCAACATACAAGTCACCCTTTGCCTTAATCTCTAAGTCAAAAAGACCATGTCTTGCAAAGCTATTAAGCATATGATCAAAAAAACCAATTCCTGTATCTATATTAGCTTTACCTGTACCGTCTAAATTAATGGTTATTTCTATTTGTGTTTCGCTTGTCTGTCTTGTAACCATTGCTTTTCTAACTGTAGCTGCCATAAAAATCTCCTATTTAATCTTCAAATCTTACTTTTATTGAATTTGCGTGAGCTGTAAGTCTTTCTGACTCAGCAAACTGAATAATATCCTTATGTATATCAAAAAGTGCTTCTCTTGAATAAGAAATAATACTTGATTTTTTAATAAAATCATCAACACTAAGTGGTGAGAAGAATTTTGCTGTACCATTTGTTGGTAAAACATGGTTTGGTCCGGCAAAATAGTCACCTAAAGGCTCACTGCTGTATTCACCTAAGAAAATTGCTCCTGCATTTTTAATACGGGTCATTGTATCAAAAGGATTTTTTGTAACTATTTCTAAATGCTCAGAGGCAATATCGTTAGCTACATCTATAGCTTCCTGCATAGTATCTACAACTAAAATATAGCCAAAGTTTTCAAGGGATTTTTCTAATATTTCTTTTCTTGAAAGCTTCTCAACAAAGCCGTCTACTTCCTCGCTTACCTTCCTTGCAAGCTCCATATCAGTAGTTACTAAAATAGCTGATGCAAGCTCATCATGCTCTGCCTGAGATAACAAGTCGGCAGCAACATATCTTGGATTAGCTGTTTCGTCTGCTAATACTAAAATTTCCGAAGGCCCTGCAATAGAATCAATACTTACAAAACCAAATACCTGCTTTTTAGCAAGTGCTACAAATATATTTCCAGGGCCGACAATTTTATCTACCTTTGGTATTGTTTCAGTTCCAAAGGCTAAGGCTGCAACTGCCTGTGCTCCGCCTACCTTATATATTTTATCGATACCAGCTATATCTGCTGCAACAAGTGTGCCAGGATTTACCTTTCCTTCCTTTGAAGGAGGAGTTACCATAATAATCTCCTCAACTCCAGCTACCTTTGCTGGAATAATATTCATAAGCACTGATGATGGATATGCTGCTTTTCCTCCTGGAACATATACACCAACTCTGGCTAAAGCACTTACCTTCTGACCAAGAATTGTGCCGTCAGGCTTTGAGTCAAACCAGCTATACTGTCTTTGTTTTTCGTGGAAAACACGAATATTTTCAGCAGCTTTTTTTATAACCTCAACTAAGGATGGCTCAACCTGTGAATATGCTTCTTCAATTTCTTTCTTTGTTACAAGTATATTTTCCTTTGTAAGAACAGTTTTATCAAACTTATATGTATAATCAAATACTGCCTTGTCACCATTTGCTCTGACATTATTTACAATAGCTGCAACTGTATCTGCATACTCATCATAATTGTTTGGGCTTCTTTTAAGTAAGTCATTTAAAATATTTTTCTTTGATGCTTCATCTAATTTTAATATGCGCATTATATTTCCTCCATTTTTTAATTCTATAAAACCTTTTTTAAATCCCTGATAAGCTTCATAATTCTTTCGTTTTCCATTTTCATGCTAACCTGATTTACAACCATTCTGGCAGATAATGGACAGATTTCTTCTAAAACATCTAAGCCATTTTCTCTAAGTGTAGCACCAGTTTCAACAATATCAACTATAACCTCTGAAAGATTAACTATAGGTGCTAACTCTACAGAGCCATTTAGCTTAATAATTTCAACAGTCTGATGCTTTTTGTTGTAAAAGTAGTCCTTTGCAATGTTAGGATATTTACTTGCTACCCTAATCATTTCATGGTGCTTAAGCAGCTCCTTTGCTGACTGTGGTCCACAGACACACATACGACATTTCCCAATGCCTAAATCAACTACCTCTAATATATTCCTGCCTTCCTCTAAAATAGTATCCTTGCCAACAATTCCAATATCGGCAGCCCCATACTCTACATATGTAGGAACATCACCTGCTTTTGCAAGGAAAAATTTCAGTTTTAATTCTTCATTGACAAAAATAAGCTTTCTTGTATCCTTGTCCTTCATTTCCTCACAGGTAATACCAAATTTTTCAAATATTGCTAAGGTCTGCTTTGCAAGTCTGCCTTTAGCTAATGCAAATGTTAAATATCTCATTTTTCTACCTCTATATAGTTAATTAAAATCATTTCTATAAGCAAATTACAACCTTTAATTATAGGTCAATAATCTGTGAATTATTATTTTCAATATGATAAATCCTTGAAACTGAATTTTTGCGTTCAAATTCTATATAATCCTCTAATGTAAACTTAGAACTTTTTCTAATTAACTCAGTATTTATATTATCATTTCTTAATTTAAAAGCAAGCTCAATAGCTGCTTTTGATGAAATATTATCATACAAAACAACCTGCTTTAAAGAAACTCCTCCAATTTCAAGTTTTTGTCTTTCCATTGCAATAAGCAGATTGTCAATATAAATACAAAAGCCTATAGATGGTGAATTTTTTCCAAACTGCTTAAGCAGATCGTCATATCGTCCACCTTTAACTATTGCATCACCAGTACCATAGGTATAACCACTAAATACAATGCCTGTATAATACTGATAATCACTAACTATACCTAAATCAAAGGATATATATTTTTCATAGCCATAAACCTTAAGTATATTGTATACCTTTTCAAGTCTGTCTAAGGCATTCTCAACCAGTTTATTAACTGATACTGTTTCCTTTGCCTTTTTTATTACCTCAATAGAGCCAACAAACTCTGGAAGTTTTATAAAAGCCTCTTTTATATTATTGTCAATATTAAGTGAGGATACAATTTCTTCCACACCGAAGTAGTTTTTATTTGATAAAAGTTCTCTTAAATATGCTGCTGTTTCCTCATCGACCTTACTAGCCTCTATTAAGCCTTTAAAATAATCAGCGTGTCCTATTTCTATTTGAAATTCCTTAAGGCCAACCTTTAGTAAAGCGTCTATTGTTAAAGCAATAGTTTCTGCATCAGCATCAGACTTATTATCTCCAATAAGCTCTGCACCAATATGTGTTGTCTCCTTTAGTTTTCCCTGATGCTCTGCGTTGTTTATAAAGGTATTGCCCATATAACAAAATCTAATTGGCATATTATCTTCCATATAATACTTTGCATATGCTCTGGCTATAGATGGTGTCATATCTGGTCTTAATACAAGTGTATTACCCTCTCTGTCAAAAAACTTATACAAATTTTTTGAAGGTGCCGACCCTTTTTCTTTATTGAAAATATCGAAAAACTCAAAGGTAGGTGTCTGTATGTCATTATATCCGTATAATTTTAAGGTTTTATGTATCTGCTCTTGTAAATACAGCTTATTTTCACATTCAGTATTATAAATATCTCTAACACCCTCTGGTGTATGTAAAAGTTTCTTTTCCATAATAATCTCCTATCTGGTTTTCATATACTTTAGTTAGATAATGTGATACTTTGTTATTAAACCACAATAGTATACTTTAAAATGTAAAATCTGTCAACTTTATTATAATCTGGTTGCCAAATCTAAGTTTAAGCACTCTAAAAAATGTACAGGCACACCATTTTTCCTGCATATTTTATAGTTTTTATTTACCTCCTCATATCTAAAGCTTTTTCTTTCCCCTGAAAGACTTCTTTTATAAAAGTCATATATGTCTACAAAAGGAATATAATAAAGCTCATCTCTATGACTATAATACAGAATAATAAAGGCTACACCATTCTGCTGTTCAAATTCCTTCATAAAATTAATCTGATGCTCATGTACATTTGTCATTGAAAAGGTATCTACTGTACACTCTTTTGCATCAAAGCAGACCGGTACGCCTTGTACTACTCCAATATAGTCAACGGTACTCTTTTTCTCAAAGTAAGCAAGGGTAATATGTCTTGTAGTTTTATTAATTTCTATTGGTTTAATTGGGGTTGGTATTTTTTGAATAAGCGCCAATCCATTTTCTCTATATTTGTCAATACTAAGATTAATCATATCTTCTAGGGTAGAGCCTCTTAGTCCTCTGGAATTCCATGTTCCCATACTTAATCCTCCATTGATATTGGCCAATATTTTGGAATTGGTGCTTTAAAGGTTTTGTTTGATAAATTGGAAAGCTCCCCATCTAATTCTGGAAACTCTAATATATAAGAATGTAATAGCTGTGACTTTACCTTACATTTCTTTTTAATGGTTTCATTTAACTTATTATTGCCATATTTGTAATCACCCAGGATAGGATGTCCAATGCTTGATAAATGAGCTCTGATCTGGTGTGTCTTTCCTGTAATCAGGCATACCTTAAGCAGGGTCATATTATCAAAATATTTTATTGGCTCATAATAGGTTTCTATATAATCTGACTCTTTTTTTTCTGTTTTTGAAATTGATACCTTATTAGTTTTACTATCCTTTGTTAAAAATCCCGAAATTAGTGAATTTTCCTTTATTACTCCGTCTACTAAGGCAAGATAATATTTGTGTATTGTTCTGTCCTTAAAAAGCTTTGACATAGTCTGAAGTCCGATTAAGGACTTTCCCACAACTATAATGCCTGTTGTATTTCGGTCTAATCTATTGCAAATTGAGGGAATAAAGGTAGTATCCTCTTTGCCCGGATTGTTTTTTAACAGATATGCTACAGCAATATCATTTATAGATATGTCATCCTTTTGTGCTTTCTGGGATAATATTCCACAAGGCTTATTTATAAGTAAAACATTGTCATCCTCGTAAATAATATCCAGCCTTTTATCCAAGCCGTTTACACTTTTATTTGCAAAACTAGCTTTTTTATCCTCTCTAAAAGAAATTATGGTGTCCTCAGACAAATATAGCTTAACATTATCCTCTACTGAAAGGATTTCATTTCCATTTGCCTTTTTATCATTTAAGACAATGTTTTTCTTTCTAAGCATTTTATATATAAAGCCAGCTCCTGCCTTGTTTAGATATTTTAATAAATATTTGTCAAATCTTTGTCCAGCTTCGTTTTTGGTTACAACTAATTCTCTCATAATTTCCTCTGTTACATTGAATAAGCTAATAATTTATCTGCAATTCGTTTATCCATATTTGAAACCTTTTCATTAGGTGTAAGAACTTTGATTTTAGAAAGAAATTTATCCTTGTCAGTATAAATTTTTACTGATGAGAAATTACAATTCTGTGACAGTATATCCTTTATATGTTTTTCACTAAAGCTTATATCTAATTTTTTATAATCAGAATATAGATATATTTTTTCATCTAAAATATAAGTGAATTGAATAAAAGAAACCTTACTTGTTGAAGAAATTGCAAGGTCACATTTTAATACACCATTTTGTTCTTCACTGCATTTTTCTAAGGTATCATATATTTCTTTATCACCTGACTTATAAGGAATAATAACTGCCAGCAGGGTAATTAATTTAGCCGCAGGTAATGATGCAACTGCGGCTATAACTGCATAAATTGATTTATTGGTGTGATATAAAATTATTCCAGTAATAAAAATAACAAATACCGTCAATACAGATAAAACTGATAGAACAATAAGCCTCTTTTTTCTTTTATCCATATATAAATACTCTCCCTTTGGGATACTTTTCATTTTATTCATAATAACATATCCTTTAGTTGTTATAGGTTTTAACCTTAGTTTTAATTTTTGTTTTAAATTAAGTCTTACTGCAATTAGAATATACTGCAATCAGGCTTTACTGTTCCTCAACCATAAAATTCAAATAGCTGTAGCGGCTATCAAATAATTTTTTGCTGTCGTACCTTTCTACAGTTTCAAAAAATTCCTTTTCCATAGCTAAATGACCTTTTTCCAGATACACCTTACTTCTGGTTTCAACATCAGGAAATACTATATCAAATATTTTTAGCCCTTCGTTTTCTACAACTCTTACATTCATAACAGCCTTAGCTCCAAAGCCCCTTACAAAATCCGAAAAATCCTTTTCTATATTTTTTGCTGTATCAGCTAAATATTCTTTATTTTCCTGTGAGATTTCAAAGCCAATAAGTGAAGCACTTTTAAATCTCGTTAATATTCTTGGCATTTTTCCTTTAATAAGATAGCTTTCAATAGCCTTAACATTAAGAATCATGTTGTTCTGATTAAGATTGTTTATCTGTATCATATCAGCAATATTTAATGCCAACATTCTATCACCTTCGTTTATAACACATTTAAAAATGCCTAACTGGAAGGCTATCTGGAATACGTTTCTATACTCATCATCTTCTCTTTTTAAGTAAGCAATAGGCTCTGTGCCTTCAAGCAAATGATGATAATGAGCACACCATTTCTGTGCTAATTCTAAATCTGTAAAAGCGTATATAGAAGGCTGTTTGTTTGGCTTTAAGGCTAAAGGTACTGAAATGCCTCTGGTCTTGTCCATATAATCTGTAGATAAAATAAAGTACAAGCCGTCTAAATTGTAGAGAAACTCAAGCATTTCCCTGTATAGTTCTGCAAAGCCCTTTGTACCCGGCTCTTTTATTGATAATACAACAGCCATATCACTAAACTGTTCACGAATTGATCTTTCCATAATAATGTTTCCACCTTTAGTTTTTTCTAATTTTATCATATATTAATATTAATTACTATGTATTTTTAGTTTAACCTTATATTAATATTAGTTACTTTTTATTTATACTTTAATCTTACAGTAACATTAACTACTCTTTATTTTCACATTAACCTTGTAATATTACTACATAAATTTAAAAATAATATCTGTAGGAACAACCTTTGAAATTACTCTAAGCATTTTCATAGGTAAGCTATACACAGAAACCTCTTTTTTTATAATTGCATCATATATAGCTTTGTCTACTACCTTTTCGGCATCTGCCATAAACATTTTCTTGTAAAAAGGAATAGTTTCTGACGATTCTAAGGCGATATCAAAAAACTCTGTATTTGCTGGTCCTGGGCATACTGCTGTCGCTGATACTGTTGTTCCCTTTAATTCTTCATTTAATGCTCTTGTAAAACTAAGCACATAAGACTTGCTGGCAGCATATACTGCAAAGTTTTTTTGAGGAACAAAAGCTGCTGCTGAGGCAATATTAATAATTCTGCTATTGTAGCTCATATATGGCAGCATTTTCCTTGTAATAAGAGTAAGTGCTTTGCAGTTTAAGTCAATCATTCCGGCACACTTTTTCTCGTCCATGCCTTCAAATTCGCCGTAAATTCCAAAGCCTGCACAGTTAGCAAGTATTTTAATGCTAACATTATCTTCTCTGACTATATCGTGGAGCTTATTTATATTTTCTGTCTGTGTAAGATCCATTTGAATTATTTTACAAGGCTTGCTAATGGTCTTTGACAGCTCTTCAAGTCTTTCTTTTCTTCTTGCAATAAGATATATTTCATCAATACACTTGAATTCATTTGATAATTTTGTTGCCATAATTGAGCCAAACCCTGATGAAGCTCCTGTAATTAATGCTATTTTTTTCATAGATTAACTCCTTTTCTTTTTATGAACATTTCTGATTGTTTTCTTCTTTTGCGGCTTTGAATTATTGTTATTGTTTTTCTGTCCCTGATTTTCATAAACATTCTTTCCAATTTTTCTAGGCTTAATCAGACACTTATCACCAAAGCCGATTAAATCCTCTCTGCCGGCCACCTTTAATGCTTCATAAACTAAATCATAGTTTTTAGGATTTCTATATTGAATAAGTGCTCTTTGCATTGCCTTTTCATGTGGATTTGTTGGTACATATACCTTTTCCATAGTTCTAGGGTCAAGTCCTGTATAATACATACAGGTTGAAATTGTAGAAGGTGTTGGATAAAAATCCTGTACCTGTTCCGGCATATAGCCTAAATCCCTTAGGTATTCAGCTAATATAACTGCGTCCTTCATTGTAGAGCCTGGGTGTGAGGACATTAAATATGGAACTACAAACTGCTTTAAGCCTAGCTCAGCATTAATTTTCTTGTATTTTTTAATAAATCTTTCATATACTGAGTTTTCTGGTTTTCCCATTTTTTTAAGTACATTATCAGATACATGTTCTGGGGCAACCTTTAACTGACCACTTATGTGATGCTCTACCATTTCTCTAAAAAAGGTATCGTCCTCATCATAAATTAAATAGTCAAAGCGAATACCACTTCTTATAAATACCTTTTTAACATTTGGAAGCTCTCTTAATTTTCTAAGCAGTTTAAGATAATCCTTATGGTCTACCTTAAGATTTTTACAGCCTGTAGGGAAAAGACATTGCTTGTTTTTGCACACACCAGCCTTTAACTGTTTATCACAGGCTGTATGTCTGAAATTAGCTGTAGGACCACCTACATCATGTATATATCCTTTAAAATCCTTGTCCCATATAATCTTTTTTGCTTCTTCAATTATCGACTCGTGACTTCTTGTCTGGATAATTCTCCCCTGATGGAAGGTCAACGCACAAAAGCTGCAGCCTCCAAAGCAGCCTCTATTACTCACAAGAGAAAATTTTACCTCTGCAATAGCCGGAACACCACCTAATTTTTCGTAGGAAGGATGATAGCTTCTCATGTATGGAAATGAATAAATTCTATCCATTTCAGATTGTGTAAGTGGCTTTTGAGGAATATTTTGCACTACATATACCCCATTAGCATATGGCTCTACTAATCTTTTAGCAGTAAAAGAGTCCGTATTCAGATATTGCGTATAGAAGCTCCTTGCAAAGGTTTCTTTACTTTCAAGAATTTCATCATAAGATGGAAGTAGTTCATAATCAAAAACATTTTCCAGATTTTTAGTTTTATAAACACAGCCGTCTATAAAACTGATGTCTTTAACTGCAATGCCTGATTTTAAAGCGTCTGCAACCTCTACGATAGCTCTTTCACCCATACCATATACTACTAAATCTGCTCCTGAGTCTAATAAAATAGAGCGTTTTACCTTATTTGACCAATAATCATAATGTGCCAATCGTCTAAGGGAGGCTTCAATACCACCGACAATAATAGGTGTATGCTTATAGGTCTGTCTTATAAGATTACAATAAACTGTAGCAGCATAATCAGGCCGCTTTCCCATTACGCCACCTGGTGTGAAAGAATCTGTACTACGCCTTTTCTTTGAAACGGAATAATGATTTACCATAGAGTCCATATTGCCACTCATAACTAAAAAGCCCAGCTTTGGCTCACCTAGTGTGGTAATGCTGTTTTTATCCTTCCAATCCGGCTGTGAAATAATACCTACTGTATAACCGTTACTTTCAAGAACACGACTGATAATAGCGTGTCCAAATGACGGATGGTCTACATAGGCATCTCCTATTACAAACACAAAATCTAGTTGTTCTATATTTCGTTCCTTTAAATCTTCCCTTGATATTGGCAAATATCCATCGTAAGTCATAATTGATACCTTTTCTAATTTATGTATTTATTTATAAAATCCTTATAATCTATAATACTATAGTCTGACAATTCTAATTTTTCATCTATTAAATCCTTGGAATATTCATCGGCTACAGCACAGGTTTTCATACCTGCATTTTTTCCAGCCATAATTCCTACAGGAATATCCTCAAACACAAGGCATCTTTCAGGTAAAACCTTAAGTCTTTTTGCATTTTCTAAATATATATCCGGTGCTGGCTTTCCAGTCTTTATATCACTTCCTGTTATTACAACATCAAATAAAGAGTTTATATTCAGACTGTTTAAACAAACCTCAGTCAGCTGCGTAGAATTAGAGGTAGCAATACCTAGCTTTTTTTCCTTTTCCTTTAATAGCTTTAAAAATTCCAAAGCACCTGTCTTTAATGACACCTGCTCCTTGTATTTTAAGTATGCCATTTCATTCCAGTCATTTTTTATTTTTTCTATAGTGTCTGTAATACCAAAATTTTCTTTAAAATATATGGCAGTTTCCGTAAAGCTTTTACCCTCTATTTCTGATTGGAGCTTTTCATTATAAGCAATTCCAAATCTGGAAAGATATTCAATATCTATATCCTTCCATAGCCACATAGAGTCAACAAGCGTTCCGTCTAAATCGAAAATTATTGCATCAAAATTGTCTAATATCATTTTTATTTACCTTTTAAATTTTTTAATTCATCTATTGTAAGCTCGCGGTATTTTCCAATAGGAAGTTCCTTATCCAGTTCTAACGAGCCCATAGAAATTCGCTTTAAATATGTAACATTCAAGCCTACAGCCTTAAACATTCTTTTTACCTGATGAAATTTACCCTCCTGAATTGTAATAAATACCTTTCGGTCATCACCAGTAAATTCTACAGTTGCAGGCAGCGTTGTAAATTCATCCTCTAAATTTATGCCTTCTGATAAAAGCTCTGCTTTTTCCTTTGTTACTACTCCGTCTAATTCAACATAATATTTTTTATTAATATGCTTTTTAGGACTTAAAAGATTGTGAGCCAGCTCTCCGTCATTGGTAATAAGTAATAAGCCCTCTGTATCCTTGTCTAAGCGTCCTACCGGAAACAAATCCAAATGCTTATTATGCTTTATAAGGTCGATTACTGTTACACTTAAATTGTCAGTAGTAGCTGATACAACACCCTGTGGCTTGTTAAGCATATAATATACATATTCTACATATTTTAAGGCTTTTCCGTTAAGTGACACTTCATTTAAAGCTGTATCAACCTTTGTATCTGCTTTTTTTACTATATTTCCGTCTACTGAAACCTTGCCAGCTTTTATATAATTTTTTACTTCGCTTCTGCTGCCAGCACCAACGGCTGTTAAAAATTTATCTAATCTTAATATAGGCATTTTAATAAAAAGAGTCCTCAATTCCTTGAGCTCTGTATCCCTCCGCAATAATATCTAATTCTTTTAGAAATTTATTTAAGGATGCAATATCGTCCATACTGTATATACGATAAAATTCCTCCTGTATTTTAAGAATTTCACGCTTATTAGCACTTTTATAAAGATTTTGCATCAAATTTAAAATTTCAGTTATGATGTTTGCCTTCACCCTAAAGCTGTTTTGTGAATCAAGTATTTCATCCCTAATCTGACTCATTTCTGCGTCTAAGTTAATAATAGCAGTTGATGCTGCTGTTAGTCGCTCTCTTATGTGAGGAGGCATATTCTGCTTGTACTTATATTGTAATGAATGTTCAATAGTTGCCCAAAAGTTCATCGCCAGAGTTCTAATCTGTATTTCTACCTTTACATCCTTTGGTCCATTAAGTGTTTGGACAGTATACAGTACGATCATATGATAACTACGATAACCACTTGCCTTCATATTCTTTATGTAGTCTTTTTCTGTAAGTACAGTAAAATCTGTACGGGAATGGATAAGTGCTACTACCTTTCCTATATCCTCTACAAATTGACAAATAATTCTAAGTCCTGCAATATCCTCAATTTTTTCGCATACATCATCAAGAGAAACACCCTTCTTCTGACATTTCTCCAGTATACTTGAAATTCTCTTGACACGACCAGTAACCATTTCTATAGGAGAATACTCTTCAAGCAAATGATATTCCTTTATCATATTATTAAATTTCATAGTCAGTTCATCTACAGCCATTTCATATGGTTGTAAAATCTCTCGCCAAAGTTTAATATCCATTTTAAGACCCTTCCTTTAACCTCGCATACTTCGTTCCAAATATACAAACACACTGTTAGAAGTATATCATATAATCACTAAAAATCATACACTAAAATATTTTTTTCATACTTTTTTAGAATTTCGTAAGGATTTATTGTTCTTTCTATTCCGTCAGTATTAATATATATTCCAAAGTGAAGATGAACAATAAAATTTCCTGTAGTCCCCTCCACCTTGCTGTAGCCTGTATCACCCATATAGCCTAATATCTGTCCAGCATATATCTTTTCTCCCTCTCTGATACCCTCGTCATACCTGTACAAATGTGCATAGTAATAATATACTCCCTTTTCAGAGCGAATACCTACTCTGTAGCCTCCAAGCTCCAGCCAGCCAATATTTTCTACTACACCGTCACATACACTTACAACAGGCAGTTCCCCTCGTATATTACTTGAGCTTATAATATCAATTCCCTCATGAACTCTGTCACCACCATACTCCCTTTTGTCCCCATAGGAATTTTCAAAGAAAAAGTATGTATCTAAGGAATTTACTAAGGCAACAGGAAAATACTCAAAATCTGCAAACATTTTGTCGTTCACATAATTTTTGTTTACATAATTTTCTTCCTGTCTGCTGTTTTCCCTTTCGTTAATGCCATAATTAAATTTTATTAAAAGCACCGATATAATTGCAAAATAGAGCAAAATAACTATATATTTTAATTTATTACCCATAAACCCAAATAAGTGTGAATTGCTTCACACTTATTCTATGATTTGGCATTAAAAAAAATACCCATTAATTTTCCCAATATAAATCTATTATATCATTGTCAGCCACCTTATCTGTAAAGGAGCTGTCTATACCATTTATACGCATAACAAGATTTGTTCCCTTTGCCACACTTGTATCAAAAGGATAAAAGTCCAAAATATCAACAAATATATAGCTGCTCTTACCACTTAAAACTACCGGTGTATTATTTACAACAACGGAAACATTTAAAGCTTCTTCCCGAGCCTCGCCTACATCAGTAGACTCTGTATTTTCTGGCTGGCTGTCTTCGGTACTTTTAGCTTCGCCAGTTATTTCTTCGCTTTCTACAGTCTCAGACTTTTCTACAATATTTAGCACAAAGCCTGAATATACCGGCTCGTCCAATAAGGATTTATGTCCATTTACATACACCTCTTTGTTATTTGTATCAATGTCCATAAATTTCATTATCTGTGAAACGCTATAATATTCTAATATTTCAATTTTATCATTATCCTTAATCTCATAAGAGGCTGTAACCAGTTCTCCATTTGCACTGGCAAATTTCGGACAGGTTATTGCTACATCATTTACATTGAACACCACCTGACTTTTATACTCTGGCAGCTGTACAATTTTCAGACTTGCCGGCTCGCCTACAGTAGACTCCTTAATTTCGATTATATCATTCTTAATAATCTTGGAATTAATATTTGCTTCCTTTTTATTAATTGTAATTACAGCCGCTTCTCCCAACTGACCCCGCTGCATTTTAACAATACCATTTAAAATATATGTAAGCTCTTTTCCTCTTCTCGGGAATAGCATTTCATTTGGATAGCCAATCTGCATTGCTGCATCAACTACTGTTAATCGGTCATTATCATATAATTTTATCCGTTGGTCATTAATTGTAACCATAATAAAATTATTTTTCTGGTTGTAGAAATTTATACAAATGCCAATAGGTGTAACCAATAACGGGTCTTTCTTTACTCCATTCATTAAAAAGTTTACATCACCCAAAACCTCCTCGCCTCTAAGAGCAACTCTTTCATCAGGAAGAGAAAGGTGTTTTGCAAGTGAGCTGGTAAAGCCATAAGCCTTTCCACCACCACCAACTACAAACACAGCGGATACTGTTTTTCCACCATTTAGCTCAATAATTTTATCAGCTATTTCCTTAGTCATATTATCTACTGTATCAGTATACATCTGTCTAATGTCATTTGGCATAAGCTTATGTGAAATTCCCATAATATCCTTAAAGGATACACCTTTGTTTTTTACTGAGCTAAGCTTTATTTTTTCTGCTGTTTTAAAGTCTACCAAGCATTGCTTTAATATGCTTTCTGTAATTTCATCACCAGCATGAGGTATCATGCCATAGGCAATAATGCTCCCGTCCTTAGTTATTGAAATATCACTTGTACCTGCTCCTACATCTACTAAAGCAATATTTAATAATCTGAACTGCTCTGGAATTGCAACATTAATAGCTGCAATAGGCTCTAAGGTAAGATTAGCCACCTTTAAATCTGCTAAATTGACAGCCGAATATAGTCCTTCAACAACCTCATTCGGAAGGAAGGTTGCCAATACAGTTGCACCAATTTTTTTTGCCTTGTGACCCTCTAAATTATTAATTACATAACCATTCATATAGTATTTTACAACTGTATACCCTACACAGTAAAATTCAATATCCGGATATTCATTTCTAATATTTGCGTAAGCCTTTTCAATTCCCAGTAAATCCAGAGAATATATTTCCTCACTGTCTATAGCTGTATCTTCAGCTCTTAAAACCTCTACATCAACCGTATTTGTTTTAAGCACACGGCCAGCAGCAGCTATGCACACTTCTGTTAAAGGTCTGCCTATTTGAGCCTCCAGTTCTTTTTTAACAGTCTTAATGGACTCACCCACCTTCATAATATCGTGGATTTGCCCGTCTAACATAGCTCTTGTGTCATGCTCCTTCACATAATGGGCAACAACATTAAATTTATTTTTTTCCATATATCCAACAGAGCCTACCAGACTTCTTGTACCTATATCTAAGCCAAAAACCATATGCTCTGGATAATTTATATTTTCTGTCATAGTTATCTCCTTGGTTAAATCACAAGCTAATTTTAACATATGTACAATTCTATAATATATTTTGACATTTTTCAATTAAATGTATGAAATATAAATTATATTTTAGTATCGTTTTCTATATTATCCTAATATTTTTTCATACCCTCTTCTATATTTTGTAAGGTCTTTTCTATTTCCATGCAAAGGCTGTCATAGTCACCATTATTGTCTATAGTGTATTCACATTTACTTTTAAAAACAGCCTCCGACAGTTGATTTTTCATAATAGAATCTGTTTTTTCTTCCGTATATCCACGACTACTCATAAGTCGCTTTTTTCTAATGTTTTCATTAGCATAAACATAGCAATAGCAGTCACAAATATCTCTATAGCCTGCCTCTATTAATAAAGCAGCTTCAACTACAATATATTTTGTTCCTTTACCCTTTTCTTCTTCAACAAAGCTTCTAATATAATTTTTAACTGCCGGGTGAATTATCCCATTTAATTCTTTGAGTTTTTCTTCATCCTTAAATACAATTTCTGCCAGTGCTTTTCTGTTAACAGCTGGAACGATGCCGCCATTATCTATAATGTTCTCTCCAAACAAAGCCTTTATTTCTTCAAAGGCTTTGTTTTTATATTCCATTACAATATGACCCACCTTGTCAGCCTCAATAACGGAAGCCTGATGCTTTTCCTTTAGAATATCTAAAACTGTTGATTTGCCACAGCCCACTCCACCTGTTATTCCAATAACAATACTCATTCTTTTGCCTCCTAGTGAGCCTCTAACCAGTTATCTCCTACATTAACATCTACATCTAAGTTTACAGACAAATTAGCTGCATTACTCATTTCCTGTGATAATATTTCCGATACCTTGTCAACCTCGTCCTTATATGCCTCTACTAATAATTCATCGTGTACCTGAAGAACTATTCTGGACTTCATATTTTCCTGTTGAAGTCTTTTATCTACATTAATCATTGCAATTTTCATAATATCGGCAGCAGTTCCCTGAATAGGCGAGTTCATAGCAATTCTTTCTCCAAAGGACTTTTGCATAAAATTACTTGATTTAAGCTCTGGTATTGGACGCTTTCTTCCAAATATAGTTTTTACATAGCCCTTCTCCTTCGCAAAAGCTACAATATTATCTAAATATTCCTTTACCTTTGGATAGGTTTCAAAATACTGATTAATATACTCTGTAGCCTCTTTTCTGGATATACTTAGGTCCTGACTAAGTCCGAAAGCACTCATACCATAGACAATACCAAAATTAACAGCCTTTGCATTACTTCTTTGCTGCTTGGTAACCTGCCCCAGTGGAACATTAAATACCTTCGAGGCAGTAATGCTGTGAATATCCATTCCTGAATTATAGGCTTCAATAAGGGATTTATCCTCAGACATATGTGCCAAAATTCTTAATTCAATCTGGGAATAATCTGCATCTACAAATACACAATTCTCTTTAGGAATAAATACTTTTCTAATAAGTGAGCCTAAAGGCATCCTGATTGGAATATTCTGTAAATTTGGCTCTGTGCTGGATATTCTGCCTGTGGCAGTAATAGTCTGATTAAAGGTTCCGTGTATTCTGCCATCAGCCTCAACATAGTTTATAAGTCCATCAGCATAGGTCGACTTTAGCTTGGTTAATTGCCGATACTCTAAAATATCCTTTATTACCGGATTTTCCTCTTTTAGCTTTTCTAACACATCCGCTGAGGTAGAATAACCAGTTTTAGTTTTCTTGCCACCCTTAAGTCCCATTTTTTCAAACAAAACCTCTCCTAATTGCTTTGGAGAATTTATATTAAACTCAACATTACATTGGGTATATATATCCTTTTCCAGCTTTTCAATGCTTTCCTTTAGCATTAAACCATATTCCTTTAAGGAGGTGGCATCAAGCCTGATTCCTTCCTTTTCCATTCTGTTTAAGGAATAAATCAAGGGAAGCTCAATATTATAATAAAGCTCCTTCATACCATTATTTTCTAATTCTGAAAGAAGCACCTTATATCCATAGTACGCAACAAAGGAATTGCAGCCAGTTAACATAATTAGATTATGTCTATCATTTTTATAAACTGTAGAATAATCTGCCTTTCCTATTAATTCCTCTCTGGATTTTAAGGTATATTTTAAATAATCCCTGCAAATATCCTCATAAAAATATTTGTCCTTTAATGGATTAAGCAAATATCCGCCTATTTCACAGTCTAAAATATTGTTGTTATCCTTAAAATCAATTATTTTAAGGATATTTTTTAGTCCAAATACAGCCAGTTTTTGTGTTTCCAACACATTTTTTAGCTGGGCAGTTACTTCCTTACTGCTGTTTTTGTCAATTTTACATGAATCAATAATATATAGTGTTTTTCCGTCAAAGATACTTCCCAAAATAGTATTCTCTGCAGGCTCATTAATAAAATCAAAGGTCAACTGCTGATTTTCCTCAAGCTTAATATTTATTAAATCAATTCCTATAAGCTCCTTATCCTTTATTTCCTTTATCATTTTATTAAAGGTATTAAGGTCTTTAATTTCTTTTGTTAAGCTGTCAAGGTCTACAGTTTCATTTGCAACCACTCCATTTTTATTGAATTTTGCAAGAATAGACTTGAATTCCAGCTTTGAAATTTCTTCATAGGAAGCGTCATTATATATATCCTGTATTTCTCCATCCTTATAGCTTATATCTAAAGGCACCTGTGTATCTATAGTTGCCAGAGTTTTTGAAAGCCTTGCAATGTCATACTCAGCCTGTAAGGAAAGCTTTGCCTTGTTTGGAGTAATTTCCTCTATATGCTCATAGGCATTTTCTATTGAATGATACTGTGCAATGATTTTACTTGCAGTTTTCTCTCCAATACCTGTTACACCTGGAATATTATCTGAGGCATCTCCCATTAAAGCCTTAACATCAATAAATTCTCTTGGATTAACACTATAAAGGTCAATTACATTATCCCAATAATAATTTTCTATTTCAGTTACTCCTTTTTTTGTCTTTGGAATACTGATTTTAATTTTCTTAGTAGCAAGCTGCAATAAATCTCTGTCACCAGACATAATAGTTACCTCTAAGCCTGCCTTCTCAGCCTGAAATGCTAAGGTTCCAAGAATATCATCTGCCTCATAACCAGCCTTTGTTACTATTGTGATATTCATAGCAGCAAGCACCTGCTTGATAACTGGCACCTGCTGGTGCAGCTCCACTGGCATAGGCTTTCTTGTACCCTTATACGCTTCAAACATTTTGTGTCTAAAGGTCTTTTCCTTTAAATCAAAGGCAATTAAAAGGTAATCTGGCTTTTCCTCCTCCATAACCTTAAATAACATATTTAAAAATCCATACACAGCATTTGTATGCAGACCTGCTGAGTTAGTAAGGTCCGGAACTCCATAAAAGGCTCTGTTTAAAATACTATGCCCATCTATTAAAAGTAGCTTGCTCATATAATATCCTCCGTACTAAGCTTTAAATAATAAATATATAAAATACATTGCCACAGCAATAGACACACCATTTCCAATCCAAAACATCATATTATGGAAATAGTTATATCTGTAGTTTTTATATATTATTTCTTCTTTTTTAGAAATAAACTCATTCATACTATCACTTAAATTATATTTTTCATTGCTTTTATTATCTAAGTCTGGTGAATCACTAAAAATTTTGTGTGCCAGATAGTATATTTCTAATTCCTCATTACAATTTTTACAAGTATTATAGTGATTTATAAAATCCTCATATAAATCCTCATCCATTTTGTCATTAATAAAACTATCTATATTTTTATTAAACTCTTTGCATTCCATAAGCATCATACCTTCTTAAAATATTTCAATAGAAAGTTTTTAATATACCATTTTTGTTTCTATTAATTTTTAAATATTTTTCTTGAATTATAATACCATTTTCAAGAGCATAATTCAAATTAATTTAAGACTTACAGTTAATTGAAATCAATCTAGTTTTTATAAATAATTCAGGTTAATCTAGGTATTATAGTTTTTTAGTCAGTTTTTATATAATAGTGGATATTTTCAGGCAAAAAAAATAACCAGCATAATGCTGATTTTCTAATATAACTCTTACAAATTTTGTTAGTGCCGGCAGTGGGACTTGAACCCACACGCGGTTACCCGCAACAGATTTTGAGTCTGCATCGTCTGCCATTCCGACATGCCGGCGAACAAGATATAATATATCATATTTATATATTATTTGCAACCTAATTCTTTAACTTGGTTATCTCTTTCCACTTTGGAATATACACAGCCACAGTAATCCTGTCTATACAAATCATAGAGTTTTGAAAGCTCAACACTTCGTTTATATCCATTTCTCTTTTTAAAATCAGACAAAAGATATTTTACCTTGTATTGTTCTTCTAACTCCTTGCCTATTTCATTAAGCAGGGCTGAATTTTTCATAGGGCTTATAGAAAGTGTAGTAACAAAATAGTCAAAGCCTCTTTCCTGTGCAATTTTAGCAGTCTTTTCCAATCTTAATCTAAAGCAGACCTCACACCTTTTGCCACCCTCTTTTTCATTTTCAAGTCCCTTTACCTGACTATAAAAATCCTCTGGTGTGTAATCCGTTGCCATAAACTCTACAGGATTATCAAAATCCATTGACTTAATTAATCTGTCCTGTTCCTTTATTCTGTATTCATACTCCTCCTTTGGAAATATATTAGGATTATAATATAGCACAGTAATCTTAAAATATTTTGATAAATATTCTAAGGTGTAGCTGCTGCAGGGAGCACAACAGCTATGGATTAATAAGGAGGGTACTATATTTTTCTTACATACATCCTCAATAGTTTTATCTAATACTTTTTGATAATTTACATTGTTTTGACTCATTAACAGTATTCTCTTTCTAATAATACTTTTTGTTATCCCATAGGTGATGCTTTACTAAATATTTATATTCTCCGTATGCCTTTTCAAGAATATCCTTCTCGTTTTGAAATTTAAGTAAATGATATGCCTCACAATACTTATAATATCCCACATCTTCAAAATATTCCTCTTTTTGAGGCCTGCAGGCGAAGTTATCTGAAGCCATAAGATACCAATGTACCTTTTTTAAAATAATCTCCTGTTTAACACAAAAATTATAGGTGCTTTCTCCTATATACTTTATTATTTTGGCAGATACACCACTTTCTTCCTTTACTTCTCTAAGAGCCGTTGCTGTGTATTCTTCATCACCTTCAACAGTTCCCTTTGGCAGCACCCAGCCTTCGTACTTATTTAAAAGATTTTTATATAGAACAAGAATCTTTCCGTGATGAATTACCACACCACCACAGCTTACAGCTTTCTTCGTCATACAAATCCTCCTATTTACAAGATTTTATTGCAGCTTTAAAATAACATTTTTTGCAATATCTTTAGCAGGTGCATTGTTTTCATTAACCTTTTCTATAACAACGCATATTGTATATGTTTTATCATTTTTTTCTACAAAGCCTAAAAACCATGAATTAACATTGCCATTATCATCAATCTGCGCTGTTCCTGTTTTTCCATACAGGGTATAATCAGAACTGTTCATCGAAGCAGCAGTTCCGTTAGTAACTACTTTTCTAAGATATTCTTTAATTAAAGCACTTTCTTCTTTTGTAAATAGTGTTGTATATTCATTTGTATTATATTCTTCTATTGTCTTTCCGTTGTAATCAATAACGGATGTTACAAATCTTGGCTTCATTAATATACCGTCATTGGCAATGCCATTCATAACCATAATCATGTGCATAGGTGTAACAAGTGTTTTGCCCTGTCCTATTACTGTCTGATTTTTCAAAAAGTCTGTATCACTACCAGTAAGTGAAAATGTACTTTTTTTGTATTCAATCTCAATAGGTAAATCACTATTAAACAATAGCTTTTTACATACCTTAGCTAAAGACTCATTAGTAATATTCCGGGATAAATTAACAAAGGAGCAGTTACAGGAATTGGCAAAGGAGGTTATTAAATCCTCATTTCCATGCCAGATTTTATTACTGCAGCTTATTGAATAATCACCAAAATCTAAAGTGCCTTTACAGGTAAAATTATATTTCTCGTAGGTTTTCTTATTTTCTGAAATATAATCATATAATGTAAATATTTTAAAAACAGAGCCTGGAGTATACTGACCACAGGTTGCTCTATTTAACAGCTCACCATTTTCACTTTTTGATAATTCGTCCCATTGCTCCTTTAAAGTATTGGGGTCATAGTCAGGATTTGAAACCATAGAGATTACATCTCCTGTTTTGGGATTCATAACAATAATTGAGCCATTATAATTTCCTATTGCCTCCTTACAAGCCCTTGTCATCTCCAAATCCAGGGTGGTTACAATAGAATTTCCCGGATGTTTTTCTCCGGATAACTCATTTACAAACTTTTTAACAGCATTTGCATTAGAGGTTAAAAGCTTGTAATTATATGTGTTTTCAAGTCCGGTATTACCCATAGCTGTGCTTCCTACTACATGGGAAAACAGCGAGCCATAAGGATAATATCTTTTACCCTCTTCATCATTTGCAGCTAATATATCCATATTACTAGAATAAATACTGCCTCTTTCAACATAGGTAGACAATTTGTCGATTCGTTTATTGTAGCTGTTATCTATTATATCATTGCTTTCAAAAGCAACAAAGAACAGTAAATATACCATAAGCAGCCCAAAAAGCACAATAAATATATAGGTTGTATTTATTAAATTATCATTAGTTGTATTTCTTTTCATTAATATACACCCCCTGTAAAATTGTAAAGATTGCTATTGTAGACAATAATGAACTACCTCCATAGCTTAAAAGTGGATAAGTTACTCCTGTGGAGGGAATTAGCTTTATTGCACCTCCAACAGTTAAAAAAATCTGGAAACCATAGGTACAGGCAAGTGCTGCTGTAGTAAGCTTGTAAAATTCGTCCTTGCAATTAAGTGCAATTCTTATGCTTATAATAAAAATACACATAGACATTAAAATAATACATATACTAAAGAAGCTGCCTAATTCCTCACATATTGCAGATATTATAAAGTCCTGCTCAACTACAGGAATACTTTCTGGCAAGCCCATAAAAAGTCCTGAGCCAAACAAGCCTCCCGTACCAATAGCAAATAATGACTGCGTAATCTGATAACCCTTTGAGTCAATAATAGGCCAAGGGTCAATCCACGCTTCTACTCTGACCTTAACATGATAAAACAGCTTATACGACAGCATAGAAGCACCACTGCCTACAATTAAGCCTCCCACCAAATATCTGGTTTTTCCGGTTGCCATATAGACAATAAATAAATAAACCACACACAAAATAAGTGCTGTTCCTAAATCCTTTGATATAACAAGAATAAGTACATGTATTGCTGCAAATATTCCTGAAATAATAACTCCCTTTAAGCCTTTATATCTGTATAAAATTCCACTCAAAAATAATACGAAAGAAATTTTCACAAACTCCGAAGGCTGTATAGTAATAACCTTTAAATCAATAGACAGCTTTGCTCCTGAGGTAACATTTCCTATTACATATACCAGTGCCAAAGCTCCAATTCCAAATATTCCAAATAGATATGAATAATTTCTAATCTTCTTACTTTTCTCCATTATTTTAGGAATAACTAATGTAATAAGGGCTGCAAAAATGCAAATTATAAACTGTCTTATCCCCTTGTTATAAGATATTCTTGTAATAATAGCAAAGCCAATCATAAGCATAAAGCTCATTAGATTTAATAATGCCTTATGATAATTTCTGTAAAGCTTCCTGGTAATAACATTTAGCAAAACAAAAAATACAACCTGCGCAATATAGAAAATAATTATGTTTATGTTTTCGCTATACAAATATATAATTGCAAACAATATAAAATGTATTAAATACATTAATAATCTTTGTAATATTATATAGCTATTCTGTTTTTTATTTGTATCCTTTATACATTTAAAGGATATAAAGGAAAACAACGCACTTAAAAGCACCAATACATATCTTGATATAATTATAAGTAATCGAACCACTATTCAACACCTCTTTTAAAATGTCCTTTTGTATAATTACTTTTCAGGTTTTTATAGTTTAATAATATATTTTCTATTTCTTCCGGTGACTCTGTAGTAAAGCTGATTCTGTAGCCACAAAAGCCTAAAGCTTCAAGTTCATCTATATTTTGAAAAAGACCTATAGGAACACTATTATATATAATATTATAACAATATCTGCAAACTGTTCTTACTGTAAAGCTGCTTGATTTCCTGTCGACAATGGTAGTATCTTTACTTTTAAGCTTACAGGCTTCATCAGCTGACAATAGGGTTTTAAGACATTTGTTCATAGTTTTTCTTACACAGCCTGCTGTAAGCATAACAGGAAAATATCCATATACATTTATTTCCATAAATGACTTGTCTAAAAGCTTAAATTCATTTCCATTGGTTTCATAGGAAGCAGTTATTATATCTGCGCCAATACTTTTATAATATTTTATAGTTTCATTATTAAAGGCATAAATATTGCTGTCAAAAATCACCTTCTTTATATTTATACCCTTATTTTTCAAATAGAAAAAGCTTTCTAAATTTCTAAACAAATATCCACTTGGTTCAATTTCCCTTAAAGCGTCTATTTCCTTTTCAAGCATTGCCTTAGCATTAGCTCTAAGTATATATGGCAATGCAATAAAAATTTCTACATTTTTTTCATTGCCCATTTTCACAGCACTGGCTATTTCCTCTAAACTAAACTGGGCATATTCTAAATAAATTCTGTTGCCCCTGTATATAGAAATAACCTTTTCAAACTGTTTCATATCGGATACCAGAACCGTTATATTATTAGAAAAATCACTATATGATTTTTCTATGGTTTTATATGCTGTATTTGTATTTAAGCTATTGTCTTTATTTAAACTATCAGCTATATTTAATCCGTTGTCTTTATTTACCCTATTATCTACATATCTTCTATATGTTTCCTTTATTTCTTTTGTAAGCAGCTCCACAAGGCTTCTACGGATTTCATTTAACTCTGAAACAGTTACAAACAAACCTTCATCTAACTGAACATTTATGCTGTCAGCTGCAAAACAGGTTTCTCCCAGCTTGCCAAGCTGCTTTACAACAAAATCCTTAGTAATCGGTTTGTTTTTCGCCTCTAGGGGAACATTTCCATTAGTTGTAACACTAAAGATGTTATCCCACATTGCAGCTTCAATATTTTTGTCTTTTAATATGATTATATCAATATTAACTCTTCGCTTAAGCAGCCTTATTTTTCCCTTTTCATCATACATATAGTTATTTAATAATGTATTAATAAGGGCTTCATTTCTAGTTCTAATAACCTCTTTTACATTGCCAAATCTGATTTTTTGTTTAAATTTATAATCAAAAATTTCTCCCTTTCTTATATCATATGGTGCAAAAAATTCTGTGTCTGAGTCAATTTCTAAAATGTCACCTTTTTTTATATCCCTTACTGTCTGGATTTTTATAATATTCTGGTTTATATCTAAGACATTTCCTACCTTTACACCACAATGATTTGGTCTGTTAATAGTCATCATTTCACTGCCATTTTGCCTCTTATAAAAACCATCTGTAAATCCGCCTCTATTATATATATCTTTTAAGGTATCAATGTCCTCTTGGATTACCTTATAATTTTTTTTGCCATTTTTTAAATATCTGTCTATATATTTCCTGTAAATAGCTACTACACTTGCAACATATTCCGGCTTTTTCATTCTTCCTTCAATTTTCAAGGAATAAACACCAGTCTCTATTATTTCTGGTAAAATTTCAAGTGTACATAAATCCTTTGGACTAAGAAGGTGCTTATTATCTACCTTTTGCTCTGCATTTGAAAAGGTAAGCCTGCAAGGCTGGGCACATCTGCCTCTGTTGCCACTTCTGGCTCCAATTATAGAACTAAGCAAACATTGTCCGGAATAGCAATAGCATAAAGCACCGTGGACAAAACTTTCTATTTCCAGTCCTGTTACTGTATACATTTTTTTAATCTCAGCCAAATTTAATTCTCTGGGTGTAACAATTCTTGTAACACTTTTATTTTCAGCCAGTACTTTTCCAAACTCTTCTCCGGTTATGGTCATTTGTGTACTGCAATGTATTGGCAGATCAGTAAAATTACCCGCAATAAATTTAAGCACTCCAATATCCTGAACTATAACTGCATCTAAACCAGCCTCATAATATGGCTTTATGTAATCATATAACTGTGAAAACTCCTCCTCTTTTATAAGAGTATTTACTGTTAAATATAATTTTTTATCAAACATATGGGCATAATTAATAGCCCTTACAAGCTCTTCTTCATTAAAATTGCCTGCAAAAGCTCTGGCTCCAAATTTCTGACCACCTACATAAACAGCATCTGCACCTGCATTAAAAGCTACAAGCATTGTTTCGTAACTGCCTGCCGGTGCTAACAGCTCACATCTTAAACTGTTCCCACATTTACAATCTATCATATTGCTCACTTTATAATTATATTATTAGCAAAAACTAATTTTGACTGCCTGTTGCTGCAGTTGTTGTAGTTGCTGCTTTCTTTCTCTTGTTTTTTGCATCATTCAGCTCAGTTTCTAATTTTACCAAATCAATCTGATTTGAATTAAGTCTTCTTTGCATTGACTCTTTTTCCTTTTCTAATGCTTCAAGCTTAATCTGTGCTGCAATAAGCTCATGCTTAACATCATAAAGCTGCTTGTCCTTTGAAGATACATCTGCCTCTAAAGCGTCAGCCTGCTTTTTTGCCTTAAAATAGTCATCAGCAATATTTAACTCTAAAAGAGTTCTCTGCATATCGTTGCCAAGCTTTTTATAAGCTTCAATGTTGTCAAACTCTGCGATTTTGTTGTTTATGTATGATGCTACCTTTTGAAGATAATCTTCACTTTCATATCCACTAATTGTGTATATTTTTCCATTGATTATAACTTCTGTATTATTTTTTGATGACATAACATTCTCCTATTTTAATAACGGAATGACTGACTTCACTCCAATAAACTAGCTTAATTATACACGAGATACAGCAAATAAACAATATAAAAATATTATTTGTTTGCCTGCTCATTGTATATAAAACCTAAATGCCTATACGCAAATGGTGTGGCAACTCTGCCTCTAGGAGTTCTGGTAACTAAACCATTCATAATCAGGTATGGCTCATATACATCCTCAAGTGTGCCTGAATCCTCACCTAAGGCAGCAGCTAAAGTATCAAGGCCAACTGGTCCACCCTGGAATTTTTCTATAATAGTTTCTAGAATATGTCTGTCTGTAGAATCTAAGCCTAATTTATCTACATCAAGTAAATCCAATGCGTAATTTGTCACCTCTAAGGAAATATTTCCATTGTATTTAATAAGTGCAAAATCTCGTACCCGTTTTAATAATCTATTTGCAAGTCTGGGTGTTCCTCTGCTTCTTCTGGCAAGCTCTGTTGCACCTTCATCATCAATAAAAATCTCAAATACTGCGGCAGAACGAATAATAATCTGCTTTAACTCCTCAACTGTGTAATATTCCATTTTGTTTATTACACCAAATCTGTCACGAAGGGGAGCTGTTAAAAGCCCCGCTCTGGTAGTTGCACCAATAAGTGTAAACTTAGGTAAATCAAGTCTTATAGACCTTGCTGCCTGTCCCTTTCCTATAAGAATATCTATGGCAAAATCCTCCATAGCAGGGTAGAGCACCTCCTCCACCTGTCTGTTTAGCCGATGTATTTCATCAATAAAAAGCACATCGCCCTCTTGAAGATTGTTTAATATAGCTGCCATATCACCCGGCTTTTCAATAGCAGGGCCACTGGTAATTTTTATATTTACTCCCATTTCCTTTGCAATTATACCAGCCAGGGTAGTCTTTCCAAGTCCAGGAGGTCCATAAAATAAAACATGGTCCAATGGCTCTTTTCTAAGTTTTGCAGCCTCTATATATACCTTAAGATTGTCCTTGATTTTTGATTGCCCAATATATTCATTAAGAAAGCCAGGTCTTAAATTATTTTCGTAAACTAAATCCTCTGATTTGATTTCCGTATTAATAAGTCTTTTTTCCATACTTTTATATCATCTTTCTAAGAGCTTCTTTTATAAGTGTTTCAACATCTTCATATAATGCCCCATCAACTTTCTTAACAGCTAAAGCACTTTCGTGTTCTGAATAGCCTAATGCAACTAATGCCATAACTGCTTCCTTTTGAAGATTGCTTTCAACAGGTGCAGCTGCACCAGAAACAAAGGAAACATCTTCCAGGTTAACCTTATCCTTTAATTCTACTATGACCTTCATAGCTGTTTTTGCCCCCACTCCCGGAGCCTTTGAAATAGCCTTGTGGTCACCTGTAATAATTGCCATTCTTACCTCATCCGCTGTCATAACAGACATTATGGATAATCCGCCCTTTGGTCCTATGCCACTAACAGTAATAAGCTTTTTAAATATATCCAAATCCTGCTTTCCAAGAAACCCGAATAAATTCATAGCATCCTCTCTTACAGCTAAATATGTATATATCTTTACTGTAGCTCCAATGCTTATATTAGATAACACAGACGACGGCATAAATATATTATAGCCTATTCCGTTGCAATCTACAACAGCTCTGTCCTCTTCTATATCTTCTATAGTTCCTTTTATAAATCCTATCATAAAATCTCCTTGCTATTGATAACATTTTATAATGTATCTGTTTATTTTACTATATATAACCTTGCTGACAATGCCCACAACTATTCCTGTAAACATGCCTAGCAAAGTAAGAGGTGGTATTAAATATAATACATACCCTGTGCTTACTAAAAAATATGCCACTAAAATCTGGATAAAATTATGTAATATGCCTCCAATGGCACTGGTAAATATCATATTACTCTTAAGGAATTGTTTTAATAAGAACATAACCAAAAAGCTTCCAATACCTGCCAATAGGCTGAATATCATAGAAAAGCCTGTCCCAAATATTATGTTTACAATAAATATTCTTAATAATAAAACTATAAAAGTCCTTTTTTCTCCTACTATGTATAACAAAATAACTGTGCTTATATTTGACAGACCCAATTTAAAGCCATATATTCCAAAATCAAAGGGAATAAGATACTCTACATAGCCTAAAATAACAGCAAAGGCAACAAATAGGGACAATATAGTAATTTGCTTTATATTTTTTGTCATACTAATCCTTTTTGTTTAATCTTTTTCATTTAATCTAATATATTTTGTGTTTCAGCTCAATCCTCTTTTGTGTTTACTATCTGCACAGCTACCTTGTGAGGCAGGCATATAATACTTTCACCCAGGGTACTGATTTTTCCCTGATGTACGCAAATAAGGTCTGGGCAATCAGCCTCTTTTATATATGCGCAACCGTTCTTTATAACCAAATCGTTGTAGCCATTTTCTGTTTCTATACGCTTTGTTGTATTCTCTGTTAAAAGCAGGCTATATACTGTGGCACCATCTACTGAAACCTGTACATATATGGCAGGCTGTCTGCTTTGATATATTCTAATACCAAGCATAGAGGCTATAGCTAGAATACATATTATTAAAAGTATAATAATCTCTCTTTTTTTCATATGACACCTGTATCGAACTTTTGTTCTATATTACCACACAATTCTTTTATTTACAACAATTATATTGCTTTTTATTTAAAACAATATCTGTTATAATTATCCCATTGCAAATTTAAGGAGCTTCTTATGAAAAATAACTTTTTTAAAATAATCCTGCCTGTTATTTCTATGACAGTTATATCAGTAATGCTTATATTATATTCTGAAAAAAATCTTACTAACAGCTATAGTATTGTATCAAATTCCGGATACTATTTTGATACCTTTATATCTATTTCTATATATGAAAAGGATGAGGCTTTAGTTGAAAATGATAAAAACCTGATAGCTGAGTGCTTTAATATTTGTAAAGACTACGAATTAATTTTCAGCCACACCAATACAGATAGTGAGCTTTATAAGCTAAACATTTCTTCTGCTTCAACCACTAAAATTTCCTCAGATTTATATAATATACTTTCTATAGCTGATGAATATAACACTCTAACCAATGGTGCGTTTAATGTTTTAATAGGAAATATTGAAGGCTTGTGGGATTTTAAAAAATGTAATATTCCTGCAGATGATATTATTGACCAGCAGCTTGAGCTGCTTTTCAAAGCCAATTATACCTTAGCAAATAATACCATTACCTTTAACAACAGTAAAAGTCTTATTCCTGACATTAATCTAGGTGGTATTGCAAAGGGCTATATTGCTGACAAAATAAAGGACTTTCTCCTTTCCAATAATGTTAATAGTGCCATTATTAATTTAGGTGGAAACATTTTATTAATAGGTGAAAAGCCAGACAAGGAACTATTTAATATTGGTATAACAAAGCCCTTTACTACCACAGGAGAAAATATTGCAAGCGTACAGACCTCTAATATGTCTGTTGTGACCTCTGGTATTTATGAAAGATATTTTAAGCAAAACAGTACAATATATCATCATATTATAGACCCATCTACAGGGTATCCTGTACAAAACAATCTATATTCTGTGACTATTATATCTGCCTCCTCTACTATTGCAGATATATTAAGCACCTCAGCCTTTGTGCTGGGAGAAGATAAGGGGATGGAATTAATCAATAAAACTGATGATGTTTATGCTGTCTTTATTACAAGTGATTTTAAAATTATTCTTAGCGACGGTTTAAAAATGAATAACAATACTATAACTATAGCTGATAATTAATTATTCATATGGTTTTTGCTTCGTCTGATAAATATATTAATAAGCTTTTTACCGTTAAAAGGTATAAGAGGATAAATATAGCTTTCATTAGATACGGTTTTGTTAAAGGCAACTAATAATAAAATTATAATTACTCCACCGATAAAGCCCCAAAGTCCAAATATACTTGTGGTAAGCAGTAAAAATATTCTTAAAAACTTTAGTGCATAGCCAAGCTCAAAGCTTCCGTGAGTGAAATTAGCAAAAGCCACAAATGCCATATAAAGCATTATTTCATTATTAAACCAGCCACTGCTAACTGCTGCATCTCCTAATACCACTCCGATTATTATACTAAGAGGTGTATTTAACATATCTGGAGTATTTACTGCTGCAAGCTTCATTCCGTCAATAGCAACCTCTAAAATAAGCAGCTGTGCTAATATAGGCACATTTATTGTATCCTTAATTATAATAAACTCCAGCCATTTTGGCGTATCTACATAGCCATATGCAAACAACAGATACACAGGGGTTAAAAATAGTGCAACTAAGGTTACTATTACTCTTGTAAATCTAAAATAAGTACCAGTTATAGGTGGAAAGTAATAATCATCAGCTTCTTCTAATATATCAAAAAAGCTTACAGGAATAATCATTGCCGATGGGGAATTGTCTACTAAAATCACAATATGCCCCTCCATTATAGCTGAAGCTGAGGTATCTGGTCTTTCTGTATATTGAAATTTGGGGAAGGGATTAAACCACTTGCCCTTATATAAGCACTCTGCAAGGCTTTCCTGATTCATTGAAAGAGAGTCCACCTTTATAGAATTAAGCTTTTCCTTTATATTTGATAATAGCTTTTTATCTACCTTATTGTTCATATAAGCCACTACAACATCTGTTTTGGAAATTCTGCCAACAGTATATATTTCAAAGGTTAAATTTATATCTCTTATTCTTCTTCGGATTAAGGCAGTATTAGAAACTAAGGTTTCTACAAAGCCGTCCTTAGAGCCTCGAAACACCTTATCCTTAGTAGGCTCCTCGATTGAACGCATAGGATATGTTCTTTCATCGATTAATATTATTCTCTCATAGTCCTCAATTACTAAGGCTATAACACCTGATAATACATTTAATTTAAGCTTTTCCAGCTCATCACACACATCTACTTCTATATAAGGGAGTTTTGTTTTTAGAAAGTCATAATAATTATCTATATTGTCCTCATTATTCATGTCCATAAAATACTGCATAAGCTTTTGAAATATATCGTCCTTTGCAAATCCATCAATAAAATACAAGGATGCCTTTTTATCATCAATCTTAAAGGTTCTATATATTAAATCAAAGCTTTTGTCTACTCGTAGCTCCTTATTTATTGTATTAATAGTTCCCTTAAAATCCTTATTAATTATTTCCATACTGCCTCCTACTTATAAACTATTTCTCTTATGAAAAATTAGTTTATAAATATAGTTTTAACTGTCTTAAATTTATTATACTTCCTGTATAACCTTTTGTGGGCATTTATCTGCACATAAGCCACAGCCACAGCATTTTTCAACATCAATATGAGCAAGGAAGTTTGAAACTGTAATTGCATCTGTTGGGCAATCCCTTGTACAAAGAGTACAGCCTATACAACCAGCACTACATGACTTTTTAACATTAACGCCCTTTTCATTGGAATTGCAGGCAACTAAATAATAGCTCTCATAAGGAACCATTTCAATAAGTCCCTTTGGACACTCCTTAGCACACTTTCCACAGCCTAAGCACTTTTCTCTGTCAACAACAGCTATACCATTTACAATGCTGATAGCATCATTATCACAGACCGATATACAAGAGCCATATCCCAAGCAGCCATATTCACAGCTTTTTGGTCCATTTCCCGGAACTAAGGCTGCATCCTTACAGGTCATATTGCCTGTATACTTAAATTTCTCACTTGTTTTCTTGCAATCACCACTACATTTTATATATGCTACCTTTCTTACAACCGTAGCACTTGTTCCCATTATTTTGCCGATTTCTTCTGCAACTTTTGTGCCACCAACAGGACAGCCCGCCACACTGGCCTCTCCCTTAGCAATGGCACTTGCAAGTCCGTCACAGCCAGGAAAGCCACAGCCACCACAGTTATTACCTGGTAATGCTTCTCTGATTTTTATTACTCTTTCGTCCTCTTTAACAGCCAGAAACTTGTCGGCTACACCTAATAATATTCCTATTAATAAGCCAACCACACCTACAAGAATACACGCTGTAATTATTCCTATAATGTCCATGTTATCCTCCTATAAAAGACCTGCAAAACCACTAAAAGCTATTGCCATAAGTCCTGCTGTTAATAATACTATAGGTGTTCCTTTAAATGATTTTGGTATATCATTGTATTCAATTTTTTCTCTTATTCCCGCTAAAATTACGATGGAAATTGTAAAGCCAATAGCTGTAAATAATCCATTTACAATACTTGTAATAAAATCATAATCCTTTTGAACATTTGTAATTGCAATACCTAATACTGCACAATTTGTTGTAATAAGCGGCAAATACACACCCAGCGCCTTGTATAAGGCTGGAGAAAACTTCTTTAATGCCATCTCTACAAACTGGACTAAGGCAGCAATAAGCAAAATAAATACAATGGTTTTTAAATAGTCCAAATCCAGTGGAACTAATATAAAGTTATAAACTAAAGAGGTAAGAGCACTGGATATGGTGATAACAAATATAACTGCCATTCCCATACCTGATGCAGTTTTAGTTTTCTTAGATACTCCAATAAATGGACATAAGCCTAAAAACTGGCTAAGTACAACATTATTAACCAAGGCAGCAGCTACTGCAATTTTAAGTAAATCACTCATTTATTGAACCTCCATTACACATAGAACAGTTTCCGTTACAGCCGGCTGTTTCACAGGTATTTTCTTGATTTTTATTTTTGCTTCTGCCCTTTATTTTGTTTTGTGCCGCAACTAAAAAGGCTAGAACAAAAAACGCTCCCGGAGCTAAACCGATAATTCTAATTGGTTCAATATCAAGTCCTCCCGAGGTAGATATTTTATCTATAAGCTGGTTTATTGGTGTAAGAATATCAAAGCCTAAAATTGTACCATAGCCTATTATTTCTCTAAAAGCACCAAGTGTTCCAAGACCTATTGTAAAGCCAAGTCCCATACCTATACCGTCAAATAGTGAAGGAATAACCTTGTTTTTTGATGCGTAGGCTTCAGCTCTGCCTAAAATAATACAGTTTACAACTATAAGTGGAATATATATACCTAAGGAATCATTAAGCGAAGGCAAATAAGCCTCTAACATAAACTGCATAATGGTTACAAAGCTTGCAACAATAACTATATACGCTGGTACTCTTACCTTATCTGGAATAATATTTCTAAGTAAAGAAATAATTGTATTTGACATAGCAAGTACCACTAAGGTTGTAAGTCCCATACCTATACCGTTTATACAAGAGGTTGTAACTGCAAGGGTTGGACACATACCCAGCATCATAACAAAAGTAGGATTTTCCTTTATAATACCATTAAATAAACGCTCTTTTATTGCTTTAAAAGTATTCATCTACTTGTTCACCTCCTGTGTATTTTCTAAAATTGCTGTTGCTACTATAACAGCCGCATTGACACCCTTTGTAACAGCCTTTGAAGTAATAGTTGCTCCCGATAAAGCGTCAATATTTGTACCAGCCTGATTTTCAGCCTTGTTTACAACAAAAAGTCCATCTCTTTCTACCTTGTACTGGGAAAGAAAGCTTTCATTAGCTGCATTCATACCAAGACCTGCTGTTTCGCTAATAGACAAAATGGAAACTCCATTTATTTTTCCTGACAAATCTATTCCTACGGAAAATGTAATATCACCACCAAAGCCTTCCTTAGAAGTAACATTTACAACATAGCCTATAGCTTTGTCATCTTTTCCTTTAGCAGTTACTACACCGTCAATAATTACATTTTTTGAAGTTATACTATTTTTTTCTAACTCCTTTTCAATTAACTCCTTGTTGTAATCATATACTTCAAAGGTGCTTGCCTGACTAAATACAGTTTTATAGGCTTCATTTTGATTTTTTTCCTGCTGCTTTGCTCTGGCATCCTTTGTAAGCTCATATACACCACCTAATAAAAATCCCGATATAAGTGTTATAGCCATAAGAATCAAGGCATTTTTTATTGTTTTATTCATTATTCTGCCTCCTTCTTTTTCTTTACATAACCAAATGGCTTTGGCATTGTTACCTTTTCAATAAGTGGCACTAACAGGTTACAGAAGATAATAGCAAAGGATACCCCTTCTGCGTTTGGTCCAAATACTCTGAATATTCCAGTAAGTATGCCTAATAAAGCTCCAAATACCCACCTTCCATTTTTGGTTATTGGGGAGGTAACATAATCTGTAGCCATAAAAAATGCTCCAAGCATTATTCCACCACCGCATAGCTGTAATGCCAGATAGTGCAAATCAAAGCCTTTACCACCAAATATCAATATAAATACAGAAAATACACCTAAATATGCCAATGGTATTCTAATATCAATAATTCTTTTTGCAAGTAAATATACTGCACCGATTAAGATAGCTATGGCAGAGGTTTCACCTATTGTACCGGCTGTTGTACCCATAAACATTTTAAATAAATCAAAATCGCCAGTATCTCTAATTACCTTTAAAGGTGTTGCTGTTGTTACAGCGTCATATGTAAATACTGTCATTTTTGTACCAAAGGACAAAAGTAAAAAGCATCTTGCTGCAAGAGCCGGGTTCATAAAGTTTTGTCCAATACCACCAAATAACTGCTTAACAATTATTATTGCAAAAACACCACCTACTACTGCCATCCAGTATGGAATATCGTATGGAAGATTAAGTGCTAAAAGTAAGCCTGTTACTACTGCTGATAAATCTTTTATAGTCACCTTCAATTTCATACACTTTTGAAAAATTAATTCTGATAAAACACAGGTTAATATTGTTACAAGTATTACTAAAAATGCTCTATATCCAAAATTAAATATTCCAAAAAATGTGGTAGGAAGAAGTGCAATTATTACATCCAGCATTATTGAAGATGTACTGTTTTTATCTCTAACATGAGGATTAGAGGATACATTTAATAAATCACTCATTTTGTTCTCCTTTATGTATTACACATTATTTTTTAGCTAAAATATTCTTTTTCATAGTCTTTATAGATTGGGTAAGCTGTCTTTTAGCTGGACATATGTAAGAGCAGCTTCCACACTCTACACACTCAAGACCATGTAAATTTAAAAATTCTTCTTTATTGTTGTGCTGTGCAGCCTTTGCCAGTCTTGATGGCACAATTCGTGCAGGGCAGGCATCAACACATCTGCCACAATTAATGCAGTTTTCAGGCTCAAGTGCAGCCACCTCATCCTTCTTAAACATAAGAATTGCCGAGGTACCCTTTACTACAGGTATATCTAAATCATATAAAGCCATTCCCATCATAGGTCCACCAGAAATTATCTTTTCCGGTTCACCCTTAAATTCTCCTGTATCCTCTATAAATCTTTTAATATTTGCTCCAACAGGCACAATATAATTGCCTGGATACTTAACAGCATCACCTGTTATAGTTACAACTCTTGTTGTAAGTGGTAAATTTTTTGCAACAGCATTGTATATTGCATAAATTGTATCAATATTATGTACAATACAGCCCTCATCAGCAGGCAGCTTTGATGAATCTACACATCTTTTTGTTGTAGCATAAATAAGAGAGCGTTCACCACCCTGAGGATATTTTGTAAACAAGGTTTTTACTTCTATATTATCCTCTGCTTTAATACACTTTTTCAATTTTGAAACAGCATCAAGTTTATTGTCCTCAACTGCAATTATCCCCTTAACATTATCAAATAATGAAAGTGCTATTCTAAGTCCCTCAACTATTATTTCGGGGCTTTCTAACATTCTTCTATAATCAGAGGTTAAGTATGGCTCACATTCAGCACCATTTACTATTATGTAATCTATATTTTCTGGATTTTTAGGACTAAGCTTAACATGAGCTGGGAAACCAGCTCCACCCATACCTACTATTCCAGCCTCTTTTATTAAAGCTAACTTTTTCTCCTTTGACAATTCCATATAATTGTCATTATCCTTAACACTGACCTTTTCATACTTCCCATCATTTTCTATAATAACACATTGAACTTTATTTCCATTTGCTATTTTTCTTTTATCAATCATTTTTACAGTACCAGATACAGATGAATGAACATTAGCAGATATAAAGCTGCTGGCCTCACCTATTTTCTGATTTACTAATACTCTGTCCCCAACCTTTACTATTGGTGTTGCCGGTGCTCCTATATGCTGTGACATAGGAATTACAAACAAGCCATCCTCTGGAAAATATTCATCTATAGCTTTATTCTTAGTAAAATTCTTACCAGAAAAAGGATGAACACCACCTTTAAAAGTCAATACTGACATTATACATACATTCCTTTCCATTAAACTGCAAACCTCTATATCATAATATATATTACATATTTTAACAAGATTTTTATTTATTATTTACTATATATTTTATTCACATAAACCTTTTTAACTAAATTTTGTATTTTATTATTAAACTTATTATATATGGCATTTTTTTTATATTTTGTTATAATGATTACATATGAAAAACTAAAGGTAATTTATCTACTTCTAATACCTTTGTCATAAAAATAAGAAACGGATAACATTATGGAAATAATAGAAAATATACTTAACTTTGAAATAAACCCTGCAATATATGGCGACATAGACCTTAGAGCCAGTGTATTTTTTGACATTGAAACTACTGGCTTTACTCCAAAAAATACTCTCCTATATTTAATCGGCTGCATATACTTTGAACCTGCTAAAGATACCTTTGTTTCCAAGCAATGGTTTATGAATGAGGTTACTGACGAGCCAATTATGATTTCTGAATTTTTTAATTGTATTTCCAATTACAAATATTTAATCAGCTACAATGGAAACGGCTTTGATATTCCCTACATTGAAAAGAAATGTATATTACATAATATAGGTTATTCCTTTGACAGCTTTATTTCTGTAGATATTTACAAAAGAATACAGCCTTACAAGCATATTTTTAATTTAGAAAATATAAAGCAGAAATCTATTGAAAAATTTCTAAATATAAACCGTGAGGACAAATATAGTGGTGGTGAGCTGATTTCTGTATTTTATGAATACCTAAAAAACAAAACACCAGATTACAAGGATTTCTTAGTTCTTCACAATTTTGATGATATTGTAGGCTTAACAAATATACTTCCTATTCTTAATTATACCAGTATATTTAATATGAAGTACAGCTTGGATTCCATTACTATTACTAATGACAAAAATAATATTCCTACCAATGTTACAATAAATTGTGTAACTGACTTTTCAGTTTCTATACCTGTTTCCTTTGGAAATTCTTATTATTTCATTAATTGGGAAAAGGAAATTCTGACTATTAGCATACCTGTGTATTCTGGTGGTTTGAAATTCTTTTATCCAAACTATAAGGACTACTATTATCTGCCTAATGAGGATTGCTCTATACACAAAAGTGTAGCCTTTTATGTAGATAAAAACTTTAGGACAAAGGCTAATGCTGCAAACTGCTACAGCAAAAAGACCGGTCGCTTTTTACCTCAGATACACGAAATAATAAAACCTTACTTTAAAATTAATTACGATGATAAAGTCACATATTTTGAACTTACCAAAGAGGTTTTAGATACTCCTGATTTAATTTTATCTTACATTAATGACCTTCTAAATAATTACAATCAATAGTTTTTAAAAGTGATTTTTTGTAACTAACAGATTTTATAGTTTACTTAACTATTACAACAGCAAGAAGCTCCTGCCACAGATAGTGGCGAGAGCTTCTCTTTTTAATCTCTTTTTTATAGACAGTTTTAATTTTCTGGCTGTTATTTACCAGCCATCTGTCTTTCCTGTTCTTCAATCATTTTCTTAACCATATATCCACCTACTGAACCATTCTGAGCAGATGTTAAGTTGCCATTATAACCGTCTGTTAAAGGTACTCCTAATTCAGATGCTACTTCCATTTTAAATCTGTTCATTGCACTCTTTGCTTCTGGAACATTTGTCTTATTTGATGAATTTGTCATAAAAATCTCCTCCAATACATTCAATTTATAACTCGTTTTAAGTTACAATCATAGTATATGGAGGAGATTGTTTATTAATCTGGTAATTTTTATCTATTATTTTTCTTAATGTTACATGAAAGAGCAGTTGCAATAACGAACAATATAATTGCTACATACTCTGGTAAAACATTATAGAAAACTGTGATATTACCTGTCAACTGAGAACATCTAAGCATTACTGCTGTAACTATTACTAATATTACTGCAATAATATTTATAGCCTTTGCTGATGCTTTTTTGCTAATCATAGAATGTACCGCAACAGCTAACATAAATATGTAAAGGAATAACAAATATCCAATAGACACTACTCCATATATTAAATCGTACTTACCTTCCTGATTTAATATTCTGAATAAGCCGTCTTGATACCCTACAATACCAAAACATATAAAGTGCATGCCAAATGACAAGAATAAACCTATACCTTTAAAAGAATTAACTACATTTGAAGTGGTTATAGTAGATACAAATATACACAATACTGTAATTCCAAAACAGAAATCACATAAATAGTTCATAAACTTTACTTGCTCGTAATTATATAAGAACTGTGTAACAATACAGCCCAAGGCTAAAACACTAAACAAAATAGTTGCTATTTTAAGATATGGTATTTCTATCTTTTCTTTTGTTGCACTATAGCTATCAGCAATAGTATATGCACCATTTTTTGATACTTTCGTATTTGACCTTCTATTTTTTGTCTTTAAATTATATTTTTCAGAGCCTGTTGATTTGGAAACCTCGACCTGCATTCCCATATTTGTATTCATATTGAAGAAATCATTTGTCAATTCAATATCCTCATATTTAGGCTTATATGGTGTAAACGAAGTATATTCAAAAGAATCCGACCTGTTACTCTTTTCGCCGTTTTCAACAATCTTTTCATCGTATGCAACAGCTCCATAATTTGAAACTCCGGATGAAACAACATTACCCATTATATCATCCATATAGGTAGGTTCATCCTCATATGTAATTTCAATATCTTCAGTTTTACTTTCCTCTGATTGATTCTCTGTAGTAACAGTCTCTTTAGCTTCCTCGCTATCTGCCTGACTTGTTTCTTCATCAGCTGATAATTTCTCACTATCTATTTTATTTATCTCATCTTCAACAGATACTTTTTCATTTTCTGCCTCAGCTTTCAAAATAGCAGCTGCTTCATTTTCTTTTTTTGCTTCCTCAAGCTGTAGTTTTTCATATGCAACCTTATATAGCTCTAGTAAAGCAATCTTTTCATCCTCTGTTAGTAAACTTAAATCGACTATTTTACCTTCTTTTTTTTTTTCCGAATATAGAATTTGAAGATACATTCTGTTCATAAAAACGAATCTGATCCTCTAATGTTCTATACTCGCTCGCACCAGCATATTCAATATCATCGTTATTTGATTTGTTAGATTTGAAGTTTCTTAACTGTTCTTCTAAGGTAAGTGGTTTTTCTGTGCTTTGTGTTCCGGCAAGAGATGAATCCTGTGTCTTACCAAGAGATGCTAATCTTTCTTCAAGTGTATCGCCAGTATTTGCTGTTGGCTTTTCAACAGGTGTTGGCTCTACATTATTTACTTTTTCTTTCTCGACTACTGGTTCTGGAACGCTGACTGGTTTTATGTCAACAGTTTCAGCTACTGGTGTTTCCTCTTTTGATGTTCCAAATGCCCTAAGCATATCCTCAAGTGTAGTTTCAGCAGAAGTACTGCTATTATTATGTACAGGCTCTGCAACTTCTTTTTCCTGTACCTTTTCGTCAGGTACACTTACTGAAGTATAGGCTGGCATTGTAGCGGCAAGATTTTCTTTGCTGCTTTCTATATCATTATCTTTCTCTTCCTTAACCTTGGTTGTCTTATTACCTGACATAGCAGCAAGCCTTGCTTCTACCTTAGCAGCAAGTCCAGCTTCCTCCTCGGCTCTCTTTCTTGCTTCCTCATCTTCAGCAGCAAGTCTGGCTTCTTCCTCAGCTATTCTTCTGTTCTCTTCTTCAGTAGCTTTTCTAGCTTCTTCTTCAGCCTTTCTTCTGGCTTCCTCTTCGGCAGCTCTTCTGGCTTCTTCTTCGGCTATTCTTCTAGCCTCTTCTTCAGCTTTTCTTCTAGCCTCTTCCTCGGCAGCTCTTCTAGCTTCTTCTTCAGCCTTTCTTCTAGCCTCTTCCTCGGCAGCTCTTCTAGCTTCTTCTTCAGCTTTTCTTCTAGCCTCTTCCTCGGCAGCTCTTCTAGCTTCTTCTTCAGCCTTTCTTCTAGCCTCTTCCTCGGCAGCTCTTCTAGCTTCCTCTTCAGCAGCTCTTCTAGCTTCTTCTTCAGCCTTTCTTCTAGCCTCTTCTTCTGCAGCTCTTCTAGCTTCTTCTTCGGCTATTCTTCTGGCTTCTTCTTCAGCAGCTCTTCTAGCTTCTTCTTCAGCTTTTCTTCTGGCTTCTTCTTCGGCAGCTTTTCTGGCTTCTTCTTCGGCTATTCTTCTAGCCTCTTCCTCAGCTTTTCTTCTGGCTTCTTCTTCGGCTATTCTTCTAGCCTCTTCCTCAGCTTTTCT